>NZ_OBEJ01000002.1:0-600000 GCF_900215575.1 Natronoarchaeum philippinense
GGAGGCCTTCCGGCGCTCGTACAACAAGCTCTCCCCGCCGTGTCGCATCGTCGTCGAGCGCGGCGAGGAGAAGCTCGTCTCCTGAGGCCGGGCCGGATTCGGTTCTGCGGATCTTTTCTCTCGCGCGTGACGCCACAGTCGAACACTCGTAGTACCCGTCTTTTTGCCCCTTCCGCACCGAGTGGGCGGTATGTTGACGCTCGCGGTCGCAAACCGCGCCGAGACGTTCGAGCGGATGGCCGATCCGCTGGCCGAACGCGGTATCGAGGTTCGTCACGTGCCGGTCTCCGAGCGCACGCTGTCGCTGACCGGCGAGCGCCCGTGGTCGCCCGACGAGTTCGACGTTGGCTTCGTCTACCCCGGCCGGATGATCGAGGGCGGGGCGGCCGAGGCGATGCTCGACGTGCCGTGGCTCAACGGCCGCGACGCCGTGCTGACCTCGCGGAACAAGGCCGGCGTGATCGCCCGTCTCGATCGGGCTGACGTACCTGTCCCCGAGACGACGCTGGTGTCGAACCCCGTCGACGAGGCCGATCTAATCGACGCCTTCGAGCGGTTCGACCCGCCCGTGGTCGTCAAGCCGACTTCGACGACTCGCGGCGTCGGCGTCGCCAAGGCGACCGATCTCGACTCGTTTCTCGGCGTCGTCGACTACCTCGATCTGGTCCACGACTTCCGGGCGACCGGCGACAAATCCTTTCTCGTCCAAGAGTACCTGCCCGACGCTCGGGACTACCGGGCGATGGTGTTAGACGGCGAGTTCGTCGGCGCCGTCGAGCGTCGCCTCCCCGAAGACGCGCTGGCTGCCGGCCAGTGGAAGCACAACGTCCACCGGGGCGCCGAGGCGACCGGCGTCGACCTGCCCGACGAGTGGCGGCGTCTGGCCGAGCGCGTCGCCGCCGAGGTGAACATTCCGTTCGTCGGCGTCGACCTGCTGGTCAGCGACGGGCGTGTCGTGGTGAGCGAGACGAACGCTCGACCGACGATCGACGCCGAAACGAAGTACGAACCCGGTTTCTACGATCAGCTGGCGGCGTCGATCAGAGACCGCGGAGAAATCGAGTGAGTCGAGCGACCGCGATCAGTCCAGGTCGATGTCGGCGGAGTCGTCGGCCTGATCGAACACGACTTCGAGGACGCCGTTGTTGTACGTCGCGCTGGCGGTGTGCTCGTCGACGCGGCTCGGCAGCGTGACCCGATCGTCGTAGGTGCGACGCTCGCTGGCGGCGCCGATCGTCAGCACCTTGCCGTCGCACTGCAGGTCGATGTCGTCTTTCTCGACGCCGGGAATGTCCGCGATCACGCGGACCTCCTCGTCGGTTTCGTGGACATCCACGTGCGTGTCAGTGCCGAAGCCGGCGTCGTCCTCGAAGCCGACATCGACGTTGCCTTGGCCGATAGCGTCGTTCATCATCCGCTCAATCTCCCGGAACAGATCGTCGAAGGGGTCGTCGCGGTCGTCGCGGTGCATGAACGTTGGTAGTCCCTACCGCGGCAAAAACCTTCTGTCGGCCCCGGAATTCGCCGCCGCCGTCGAATCGGCTCTCCGACGGTGACTGGGCCTCTCTCGGGCTGGATCAGCGATTCCGACCGCTCCCGTCGGCGGCGACGCCGGGTGCTTCGATACGGACGGCTTCGTCCGTGAGCCCCAGCGCGGCGTTCGTCCGGGCGACGCTCTCCTCGCGGTCGGCTAGGTCGAACATCGCCCGGAGCGCGTCGACGTTCTCGGGCACCACGTCGGCCTCTTGGTGGATCGCCTGAAAACAATAGAAGTCCCGTCCCTCGACGGTGATCGACTCCTCCCAGACACAGTTCTCCCAGATGTCTCCCCGCGGCCGTCCGGCGTCGCGGGCGTACTCGCGAAGCTCGCCGCAGCTCTCGATCCGCGAGCGTCGGGGGACGAGAAACACCCGCGATTCGGCGTCGAGCAGGTCCCGCACGTCGCGGACATCGGGCGCCGATTCGAGCGTGACGTTGACGCTGTGGACGTGCATCAGCGTCGCGGGCACCGTCAGCCCGAGCGTATCGATCGAGAGATCAGGGAAAACAGTCTGCACGTCCGGGCCGTGGTGAGAGGGAACTTCGACCGGGTTGGGAAGGATGTCGTTGATCGGTCCCCGTCCGGACTGGTCGGGGTCGCCGCCACGGCGCACCAGCGTCGCACGCGCCTTCTTGACGCCGTAGGTCTCCGAGAGCGGCGCGAGCAATCGTGAAAGCCCGGTCGTGTTACACGAGACGACTCGGACGTACTCGGCGTCCCGTGCGTCCTCGAAGTTCGACCGAGCGTTGAAACTCATCTCGGCCACGTCGGGGCTCTCGGCACCCTGAAACACCGCTGGCGTGTCGTGGGCTTCGTACAGCGATCGGTACTCGGCGCCAACGCCGCCGGGGGTCGCGTCGACGATCACGTCGCTGGCGTCGACGAGATCCTCGACGGTACCGGCGATGTCGAGGCCGGCCGCCCGAAACGCATCGACGGCGTCCTCGTCGGTCGCGTGCAGATCGTAGCCTGCAACACTGGCCCGCTCTGCGGCGAAGTCGGGGCCGGTCTTGGTTACGCCCTCGACGGTCATATCCGGTTGCGATCGCACCGCATCGGCGACGCGCTTGCCGATGGTACCGTAGCCGTTGACGCCCACGTGGAGCATGTGTGTGGGTGCGGTAGGCGCCGGGATAAATCTTCGTGTGGTTGATAGATCCTTACTCGAAATATAGTACCAAACGATAAATCAGTGCTATCGGTGTCTCAGGCACTGATTGACGCCGATAGACAAATTTTTTCGTTTGTTGATATTCGTGGTAGATGGCAGCATTCACCATGCCTCCCTGTACTGGCCGCTACCGCTGGATACATATCTATATTGATGTATTTCTCCGCCCGCTCCGTTTGTTTCTGCCCATTCCTCGTTTTTTGATGAATCGGGCGATCAGGCACCGTTTTGTAATTCTAAATTATTAATTGCAAGACGGATCTGACATCCGAATCGTCTTTAGGTAAATACTTTACTCGGAAGGTCGTATCCGACTCGTATGAGTGACTCCGCAGACGATACGCTCCGCGTAGGACTGAACGGGTTCGGTCGTATCGGGCGCAACGTGTTCCGCGCCTCCCTTGACGCCGAAGGCATCGAGGTCGTCGGCATCAACGACGTGATGGACGTCGACGATATGGCCTATCTCCTGAAGTACGACAGCGTCCACGGCCGCACCGAGGACGTCGAGATCGACGACGACGGCGACCTCGTCGTCGGCGATCGGACGGTCCCGATCCTCTCGGAGAAAGACCCCGCCGAACTGCCCTGGGACGATCTCGACGTCGATGTCGCCTTCGAGTGCACCGGCCTGTTCCGCAACTACGACGACGCGTACAAGCACGTCGAAGCCGGCGCCGAGAAGACCATCATCTCCGCGCCGCCGAAAGGCGAGAAGGAGGTCCTGACGATCGTCTACGGCGTCAACCACGACGAGTACGAGGGCCAAGACGTCGTCTCGAACGCCTCCTGTACCACGAACTCCGTCGCGCCCGTCGCCAAGGTGCTCGACGACGAGTTCGGCATCGAGTCGGGCGTCCTGACGACGACCCACGCCTACACCGGCACCCAGAGCCTCGTCGACGGCCCCAAGGCCAAGCGCCGCCGCGGCCGCGCCGCCGCCGAGAACATCGTCCCGACCTCGACGGGCGCCGCGCAGGCGACCACCGAGGTCCTGCCCCAGCTCGAAGGCAAACTCGACGGCATGGCGATGCGCGTGCCCGTTCCGGACGGCTCGATCACCGACCTTACGGTCGACCTCGAAGCCGACGCCTCCATCGAGGAGATCAACGCCGCGTTCGAGGACGCCGCCGAGGGCGACCTCGAAGGCGTCATGGGCTACACCGACGACGAGATCGTCTCGCGTGACGTGGTCGGCCAGCCCTACTCCTCGCTGATCGACGGCGACGCCACGATGAAAGTCGAGGACGGCCTCGTGAAGGTGCTCGCGTGGTACGACAACGAGTACGGCTTCTCGAACCGGATGCTCGACCTCGCGGCCTACGTCACCGAAGAGTCCGAACTCGAAGCCTCCGCCTGAGGCTCGGCCCCTCGAACCGATCGCGTACTCACTTTCGGCAGATTCCACCATTCATGTTCAACACCATCGACGACCTCGACTCCGAGCAGCGACTCCTGATGCGCGTCGACCTGAACGCGCCCGTCGACGACGGCGACGTGCAGGACAACCGCCGCTTTGCCCGCCACGCCGAGACGGTCGCGGAACTGACCGAGAACGACCACGCCGTCGCGCTGATGGCCCATCAGGGCCGTCCCGGCCGCGACACGTTCGTCACGCTCGAACAGCACGCCGACATCCTCGCCGACCATCTCGACCACCCCGTCGAGTACGTCCCCTCGACGTACGGCGAGGAGGCCCTCGACGCGACCGAGGACCTCGAATCCGGCGACGTGCTCATGCTGGAGAACGTCCGGATGACCGACGAGGAACTCGCCGACCTGACGCCCGAGGAACACGGCGAAACCGAGTTCGTCCAGACGCTGGCGCCGGAGTTCGACGCCTACGTCAACGACGGCTACTCGGTCGCCCACCGCGCCCACACCTCGATCGTCGGCTTCCCGCAGGTCATGGACAGCTACGCCGGCTCGGTGATGGAAGACGAGTACGAGTACAACACCTCCATCGAGCGCCGCGAGTTCGACGGCAAGGTGACGATGGCGCTCGGCGGCACGAAGGCCGAAGATGTCATCGCGGCGATGGAGAACTTAGACGAGAAGGTCGACCAGTTCCTGCTGGGCGGCATCGTCGGGCACCTGTTCCTCCGAGCGAAAGGCTACGAGATCGGCATCGACACGCCCGACGGCCCCGGCCTCTACGACGAGAGCTGGGAGGAAAATGAGGAGACGATCCGCGAGGTCATCGAGACCTACGGCGACCGCATCTCGCTGCCCGTCGATGTCGCCCGCGAGGGCGAGGACGGCGAACGGGTCACCGAGCGCGTCGAGAACGCCGACCACCCCGACGAGTACATGGACGTGGGCGAGGCCACCATCGACGAGTACCGACCGCACATCGAGGAGTCCGAGGCCGTCCTCGTCAAGGGCGCACTCGGCGTCTTCGAGATGGAGCAGTTCAGCTACGGCACCCGCGGCGTCCTCGAAGCCATCGCCGAGACCGACTGCTACGCGGTCGTCGGCGGCGGCGACACCTCCCGGGCCGTCGAGATGTACGACATCGGTGCCGAGCACTTCGATCACCTCTCGATCGCCGGCGGTGCGTACCTGCGCGCGCTGACGGGCGCGCCGCTGCCCGCCGTCGAGGCCTTGGAAGCCGCCGCCGAGCGGTAGACGTTCGCGGAGCCCCGTTCTCTCTTCCGGTTCGAGTGACCAGTACTACCAAGTAAATCGGAAGTGTAGTGTTCGACAATGCAGACGCGCGAAGACACCGATGTCGAGGACGTTGATCTTGGCGCCGTCACCGCGGCGGTCGATGGGTTTCCGGTGCGCGCTGCTGTCTTGTATGGGTCTGTGGCCCGCGGAGCCGCCACCGAACGAAGCGACATCGACCTCGCCGTCACGTTCGATCCCGATCTCTCTTCGAGCGCCAAAACGGAGGCTCGGCTTGGCCTGACCGAGCAGTTGTCGGTGGTCCTCGAAACTGACGCCGTCGATGTCGTTCCGCTCGAACGCGCGCCGCCGTCGCTCGTCACTGACGTGATCGACGAGGGAATCCTCGTGTACGGATCGGCGTCTTCGGTTACGAGTCTTCGTCCCGATTCGCCGTCCGACCGTGCCAGTGAGGACCCTCTCGAAGAGTTCGACGAGGTACTGACCGACATCGAGCGGGCCGTCTGAGATGGACTCCCGTACTGAGCGGCGTATTCTCCAGAAGGCCCAGTACGTGCGTGACGCCGTCGAAGTGCTCGCCGAGAAGCGAGATTCGCTAACACTGGCTGCGTACCGATCGAGCCGCTCCAATCGGACGATCGTCGAACGGGAGTTCGAGACCGCGATTCAGGCGTGTATCGACATCGCCAAGATGGTGCTTCGGACAGACGGCGCCGACGTACCGCCAACGAATGCGGCGGCCTTTCGACTCCTCGGTGACAGAGCTATCCTCGACGACGACACTGCCACGGGAATGGCACAGGCTGCTGGATTCCGAAATGTACTCGCACACCAGTATGGCGACGAGATCGACGACGAGGACTGTACAACGTCTTGCAATCCAAGCTTCCGTTGTTCCTCGAGTATCTGACTCAAATAAGGGATTATCTCGCCCGGTGAACGCTCTGGCCGGGGGCGTCTCGGTCCGAGGTGCACTGACGGGCGCGCCGCTGCCCGCCGTCGAGGCCCTGGAAGCCGCCGCCGAGCGATAGATCCGGAAGAGACGCCCCTGAACCCCAGACTGTAGCCGGATTCAAGTAGCTGGAAATCACTCTGTGGGTATGGACGCTTCGGGGGAACTCGCTGTTTTGTATGTCGATGCCGATCGTCGGCAGTCGGTGTCGACGCTTGCCGACGACGAACGCTTTGAGGTTTCGGCCACTGCCGATACAGCTGCGGCGACAGAGCGGATCGAAGCCAGAGCGGTCCACTGCGTCGTCACGTCGCCGTCGCTGGATGGCTGGCTGTCGTTCGCCGAACGGGCCTGTGAGAACGTTCCTGTCGTACTGGTTGGCGCCGAACCCGGTGACATCACCGAGGCGGGCGACGCCATCGCCGAGCACGTCAGAGCCGACGCCGTCGATCCGGTGGATGTACTCGCACGCCGGATCGAAAGTGCCGTCGTGCCGGCCACCCTGCCGGCCGGATCGAACGACCAGTTCTATCGGGACCTCGTCCACGAGGCGTCGGACGCCATTTTGGTCGTCGACGAGGCGAGCACGATCCGGTTCGTCAACGATACCGTCGAGGAGCTGTTCGGGTACGAGCCCGATCAACTCCGTGGCGAGCCCTTGACGACGCTAATCCCCCAGTCGCTGGAGGAGGACCACAACGAGGGGATGGACACGTACCTCGAAACGGGCGAGCGGACCATCGACTGGGATTACGTCGAGTTGCCGGGACGACACCGCGACGGCCGGGAGCTTACGCTCGCGATCTCGTTCGACGAGCACCGCAGAAACGGCGAGCGACTGTTCTCTGGAATCGTCCGGGACGTCACCGAGCGCAACGCCCGCGAGCGTCGGCTTCGGGAGTACAAGCGGCAGTTCGACGCCGTTTTCGGGGATCCGGACTCGTTTATCATTCTCCTCGACCCCGACGGGATTGTTCGGAAAGCGAACAAGGCCGCACTGGAGTTTGCCGGCACCGACTTCGCGCAGGTAAACGGCATGCCGTTCTGGAACACGGCTTGGTGGGACCATCCAAGCGCGCCCAGAGAGAAGCTCAAAGAGTGGATCGAGCGCGCCGCCGACGGCGAGTCGGTTCGCTACGAGTCCACACACCACGCCGCCGATGACGCGACGGTGACGATCGACGGGACGATCCGCCCCGTTACCAACGAAGATGGGCGCGTCGTCTCGCTGATCGCTCAGGGCAAGGACATTTCCGAACGCAATCGCATCCAACAGGAGCTACAGGCCAGCGAGCGATCGTTGCGGAAGCTCTACGAGATCACGTCCGATCCCGAGCTTACATTCGAGGAGAAGCTACGGCGCATCCTCGACGTGGGGCGCGAGCGTCTCGGCCTCTCGCTTGGCTTTATGACCCGGATCGAAGACGACACTCAGGAGATCGTGACGGTCGAGGGCGAGCACGAACTGCTGCGGGAGGGCGCCACCTCGCCGCTTTCGCAGGCCTACTGCGAAGCGACTGTCGAGTCAGACGAGGTTATTGGCGCCGCCGACGCCGCCGCGGCGGAGTGGGTCGACGGCGACACCTATGAGCGCTGGGGGCTGTCGTGTTATCTCGGCGGTAAGATCGAGGTTCACGGAGAGCTGTACGGCACGTTTTGCTTCGCCGACGACGCCACCCGCGAGAAACTCTTTTCGGACTCCGAGCGCACGTTCGTCGAGCTGCTCGCACAGTGGGCGAGTCAGGAACTCGAACGCAAGCGCCGGCAGGAACAACTCGAAGCCGCAAACGCGGAACTGGCGGCGACGAACCAACGGCTCGAACAGTTCGCCAGCGTCGTCAGCCACGATATCCGCAACCCCCTGACGGTCGCCATGGGCCACCTCGATGCCGCCCAAGAGCGTACCGACGACGAGCAACTCGACGAGGTCGAGCGGTCGCTTCGACGGATCGACAACCTGATCGACGACCTGCTGACGTTGGCCCGGCAGGGCGAGTCGGTCGGCGAGACCGAGACGGTTGCGCCCGACGCCGTTGCGCGGGACGCTTGGGAGACGGTCGATACTCCCGAGGCCGCGATCGAGGTTAGCGATCCGCCGACAGTGCAGGCCGACGAATCCCGACTGCGCCAACTGTTCGAGAACCTCTTTCGAAACGCGGTCGAACACGGCCCCGACGACGTGACCGTCCGGGTCGGTGGACTCGACGCTCGGCGGGGATTCTACGTCGAAGATGACGGGCCCGGAATCCCCGAGGGCGAGCGCGAGCAGGTGTTCGAGCAGGGCCACACGACCGCCCCCGACGGCACTGGCTTCGGCCTCGCCATCGTCGAACAGGTCGTCGACGCCCACGACTGGACAATCACACTCGGGGAGAGCGAGGCCGGCGGCGCGCGGTTCGAGATCGGCGTCGAGACGTCGGTCTGACTCCAGTCAGTCGTCGGCCGGCTGGAACCGGTCGCTGGACTGCGGGTCGATCACGAACTGCTCGACGCCGTCCTCGCTCCGAAGGCGAGCCAGCCAGCGCTTGAGATCGGCGCCAAACAGCGCGAGTCCCCGGACGACTCGTTGTCCGACTCCGCCGCCCGACAGCGGCGACCGCGGCGATCGAAGCGCGGCGATCAGCGTCCACATCGTGCAGGTGGCCGCGGCGCCAAGCGCCGAGAACGTCATCCCGAGGGTGAGGAAGGTCATCGAGTAGACGCCGCCGACGAGCATCGAGGGCAGGCTCGTGGCCAGTGGCACCCGCGCGCTGGTGTCCCGGATCGTCGGCGCTAAAAACAGCACCGACAGCGAACTACCGGCCATGAAGACGAAGTCCTGCCACATCACTCCCTGATCACTCCCGTTTCGAACTGAATGAGATCGTTCACACGCACCTATACCGGCGGTAGCTGGAAGTTTCGAGCGGCTATTTCGTTGGGGGCCGCCCCGTCTCGGGGGCTATTCTGATTCATATGCGAGAGCGAGACAGACTGTCACGCCGCCCGACTGCGTCGGGGTAATCTCGGGTTGTGCGCGCGACGCGATGACCGGTCGGCGAGCATCGACGGGCAGCGTGTGCGGACGAGCATCGCTCGACGCCGCCGATCGTCGAGCGGTGCTAGGCCTCACTTTCGAGCCAGTTCGGCGAGGATGGCCGAGCGTACTTCGGGAGAACGCCCACGGCGCCTGTGCAGCCGTCGGCGTCCTCGGCCGTTTTGCCGCCGTGGGGCAAAACCTAACCCGGTGCCCGCCATCGAATCGGGTATGGCAAACCTCCGCGACGCCGCCGAGACGGCGGTACGCCAGTGTCTCGATCTCTCGGCCGACGAGTCGTGCGTGATCGTCACCGACGACAAACGCGAGCCCATCGGCGAGGCGCTGTACGACGTGGCCAGCGAGATCGACGACGGCGCGACGATTCTCCGGTATCCCCCGGGCGACCAGCACGGCGAGGAGCCGCCCGCGCCGGTCGCCGCCGCGATGGCCGACGCCGACGCCTTTCTCGCACCGACGACGAAAAGCATCAGTCACACGCGCGCTCGGGGCGACGCCTGCGACGCCGGCGCCCGCGGCGCGACGCTGCCCGGCATCACCGAGAACGTGTTCACCGCCGGGTTGGACGCCGACTACGAGTCGATCGCCGCCGAGTCCGATCGGATGCTCGGCCTCGTCGACGACGCCGAGGAGATCCGGGTGACGACGCCGGCCGGCACCGACATCACCTTCGGCATCGGCGCCCGGGAGTGGCACACCGACACCGGGATGGTCCACGACGCGGGCGACTTCTCGAACCTGCCCGCCGGCGAGGTGTTCGTCAGTCCCGAGACGGCCGACGGCCGGTTCGTCGTCGACGGCACGATGCGACCCCACGGCCTGCTCGAGGACGGGCAGACGCTCAGTTTCGAGGTCGAGGACGGCTTCGTCACCGACATCTCCGACGACGAGATCCGCGAGCAGGTCGAGACCGCAGCCGAGGAAGTCGGTCGAGACGCGTACAACCTCGCGGAACTGGGCATCGGCACGAATCTCGCGGTCGAAGAACTCGTAGGATCGGTCCTGCTCGACGAGAAAGCCGGCGGGACGGTTCACATCGCCATCGGCGACGACGCCGGTATCGGCGGCGACACCGACGCTCCCTTGCATCTCGACGGCATCCTACGCGAGCCGACGGTCGAAGTCGACGGCGAGGAAATCGAACTGCCGACTGTCGGTCAGTAGCTTCGGCACCGTCCGGGACGCCGATGGGGCACCTGCGTCGGCGTCTCGAATCTATTCTTCGGGTGTCATCTCCCGATCTGCGTTGATTTTTTGTGCATCAAACGCGTATTCCTACCCGTATGGGATTCGGTAGCTACGACGAATCCGAACAGGAAAACCAAGATTTTGACGCTGATATCGACGGCGACAGCGTCGATTCGTCGGAAAACGACCACGACGGCGACGTAGAGTACGAGATCGACGCATCGAACGACGAACTTCTCGACCGGTTACAGGACATCAAAGAGGAGTGAAGCCCGGCACGCGGGCGCTCGGCGTCGCTGAATCGTACGACGGGTCGGACGAGGCGACCGACTCGACGCTCGCCGGCGCGGTCGTGCGCGCGGACCGCGTCGTCGACGGCGTCGGGTTCGAGCGCTGCACCGTCGGCGGCACGGACGCCACCGAGAGCGTCCGCGCACTGACCGACCGGCTCGCGCGCGAGGACGTTCGCTACGTTTTTCTTGCCGGCATCGCGCTGGCGTGGTACAACGTCGCCGATCTCCACGGCGTCTACGAGGTGGTCGAGCGACCGGTGCTGTCGGTGTCGTTCGAGGAGAGCACGGGACTGGATGACGCCATCGCCGCAGCGTTCGACGGCGCCGAGCGCGAGCGTCGGCTGGCGATCTACCGCGACCAGCCGCCGCGTCACCGCGTCGCCGTCGACGGCGACGACGTGTACGTCCGCTGGGTCGGCACCGACGAAGACACCGCTCGGCGGGTCGTACGCGAGTTCACGCCGGCGGGCGGTCGCCCCGAACCGCTCCGCGTAGCTCGGCTGGCCGCGCGGGCCGGCCACGAGTACCGGTGTGGCGACGGGTCGGGCCGGGAAACCCGAAAAGGGTAGTACCGCGAGCGCGCTCGACCGAGTATGGGCGAGATGGACGGGCTGTCGGTGACCGCCTGCGAGCGCTGTCCCGAACTCTGCGAGTCGCGCAGCCGCATCGTCAACGGCGTCGGACCCGACGACGCCGATCTCGTGTTCGTCGGCGAGGCGCCCGGCGCCACAGAAGACGAGCGCGGCGAGCCGTTCGTCGGCCGAAGCGGCGACGTGTTAGACGACGCGCTCCGGGACGCCGGACTCGCGCGGGCCGACATCCGCATCACCAACTGCGTGCGTTGTCGGCCGCCGGACAACCGCGACCCGACCGACGAGGAGCTCTCGAACTGTCGGGAGTATCTCGAACGGGAACTCGACTTGCTCGATCCCGAGGTGATCGTCACGCTTGGCAAAGTCCCCAGCGAACACCTGCTCGAACGCGATCTGGCGGTCACGAAGGTCGCCGGCAGCGTCGAGGAGACCCGGATCGCCGGGACGCCCCGTCGTGTGTTGGTCAGCGTCCACCCCGCCGCGACGCTGTACGATCCCGGCCAGCGCGAGACGTTCGCGGAGACCATCGCAACCGCTGCCGACCTCTCGGGCGTCGACACCGGCGACGGGCAGGCCCGCCTCGGGGACTTCTAGCCGACTTCGATCGCGTAGTCCGAGCGTATCCACGCGTCGCCGTCGTCGCGGTCGTAGACGACGACCGACCCGTCCTCGATCTCGAGCGCGCCGTACCGGGGCACGCCTCCGAACGTTCCGTCCTCGATCGCGTTTTCGTACCGATCCGATGAGAACATGCGTCAGTGCTAGCGCGTCGATGGGCATAAGCGCGCTACCAATCTGTCGTGGTTCTCCACGTGCTAGCTCGTCGCGCGGCCGGCGACTGTCACGCGAAGCGGAAGGAACTTCCCAGCGGTGGCCCTACGTCGGGGTATGAGCCAGCAGACCGAACCGGACGACGCCGCGGCGTCGGCGTCGATCGTCGTCGTCGACTACGGCCTCGGGAACCTCCGCAGCGTGACCCGCGGGCTCGAACGCGCCGGCGCGGACGTCGAGATCACCGACGATCCCGACGCGTTCGAGGCGGCCGACGGCATCGTCCTACCGGGCGTCGGCGCGTTCCGCGAAGGCGTCGAGAACGCCGGCCCCTACCGCGAGGCGCTCGACGACGCCGCCGAGCGCGGCCAGCCGCTCTTTGGCATCTGTCTGGGGATGCAGATGCTGCTGACCGACAGCGAGGAAGCCGACCACGCCGGCGAGGGCGAGGTGACGGGACTGGATCTGATCCCGGGCACGAACGTCCGCTTCGATCAGGGCCAGAAGGTGCCCCAGATGGGCTGGAACGAGCTGAACGTCGAGCGCGACCACCCGCTCGTCGACGGCGTCGACGGCGAGCACGCCTACTTCGTCCACTCGTACTACGCCGAGCCCGACGACGAGGACGCCGTCGTCGCCACGACCGACTACGGCGTCTCGTTCCCCAGCATCGTCGCCAACGAGGCCGGCAACGTGTTCGGCACTCAGTTCCACCCGGAGAAAAGCGGCGAGACGGGCCTGCAGATTCTTCGGAACTTCGTCGCAATCTGTGCCGAGGAGTGAGGTAATTCGACGGCAGCGCCGTCGGTTCACACCGAGCGAACGCAGTGAGCGAGGGGGCTTTTTCGCCCACGTTTTTCGAGGAGTGGTCGCCGGTGGCGACCCGACGAAGAAAAAGGTGGCTTCCGGAACTTCGTCGCAATCTGTGCCGAGGAGTGAGGTAATTCGACGGCAGCGCCGTCGGTTCACACCGAGCGAACGCAGTGAGCGAGGGGGCTTTTTCGCCCACGTTTTTCGAGGAGTGGTCGCCGGTGGCGACCCGACGAAGAAAAAGGTGGCTTCCGGAACTTCGTCGCAATCTGTGCCGAGGAGTGAGGAGCATTCGACGGCCACCGGAGCCAAAACGGCCGTCACTCAATCCATCGCGATGTAGGTTTGGGTGTCCTCGACGCCGTCGACGCCTTGGATCGCCGTCGCGGCGATGTCTTTGACTTCCGCGGGTGTCTCCACGTCGACCTTTGCGATGATGTCGACATCGCCGGCCACGATGCGGGCGTGTTCGACGCCGTCGATCGACTCGACATCGCTCCGAAGACGGTCGGCTTCGCCGGTGTTGGCCTTGATCATCACGTAGGCGATCACCATCGTCAGACACCCCCCGCTTGGGCCGCCGCGCGGCTGTTGTCACCGACCAGAATCTGTCGAACGTCGTCCAGCACGTCGAAGTCGGCGAGTACGATCAGCCGGTCGCCGGGCTCGATAGACTCGTCGGGCGAGGGAATCTCGACCGGGGCGTCGCGCTTGCCGAAGGCGAGTACCGTGGCGTCGGCGGGCAGTTGAAGCTCGCTGATGGTGTAGCCCGCCGTCGGCGCTTCGGGCGTGATCGTCAACTCGACGACCTGCAGGTGCTGTGCGATGTCGGCGATCGCGCGGATATCGCCGCCGAGCATCGCGTTTTTGGCGCCGATCGCGCCGAGGCGTTCGGGGTAGACGATCTCGTCGACCTCGCCGGCGTACTTGCGGTAGATGCCTTCGCGGTAGTCCTCGTCGATCCGAAGCACGGTCCGGCAGTCGTGGTGGTCGCCGATCAGGCAGGCGGCGAAGTTGACGTTGAGATCGCCCGACAGCGCTCCGACGGCGTCGGCATCTCCGACGCCCGCCTCTTCGAGCACCGCTTCGCGCGACCCGTCGCCCTCGATCACGTCATAGCCCTGCTCCCGGGCACGATCTGCTTTCGTCGGGTCCTGCTCGATGAGCGTCACCTCGTTGCCCTCCTCGTGCAGTACGCGGGCAGTCCGAAGCCCGACTCGTCCAGCACCTATGATAACAAACCGCATGTTCCTCCGTACGAGATAGACCTTCAATAACTTTGCCCTGCCTCCCTTCGAAATCGCCGTCGCTGACACGATCGGCTCCGACAGGCATCGACGACGAAACCCTCGAATCGCCGTGGAGAGGCGCCGAACAGACGACAGCGACGGTTTCACCGTGCAAAGATTTTTGTCGTGCCACAGTGTACCACACAGCAGGATGGTACACGCGTTTATAATGATCAAGACGGCCGCGGGGAAATCAGAAGAACTGCTCGGGTCGATCCGGGACCTCTCGCAGGTCGCCGAGGCCCACATCGTCGCGGGCGATTACGACATCATCGCCGAGGTCGACGTGGGTGAGGTGTACCAAGTGCTCGAAACGGCCTCCTCGGGCGTCCGCGGACTCGGTGGCGTCACGGACACGAAAACGTACGTCTCGCTGGACTAATACCAGAGTTCCTGCTCGGTGTGTCGCCGCCGGACGCCGACGCTACAGCGGCGTCCCACCGCGGTTCGTCTCGTCGCTGTCGGCGTTTTGCTGGGCGCGATTGAGCAGGCCGGCGACGGGCTCGCCGTACTCGTAGCCGGGGATGACGCCCTGTACGTACGTTCCCTCGACGTAGTCGACGATGGCTTTCGCGTCGTCGACGCCCTGTCGTGCGGTCCATGCTTGGACGCCAAAGCGTGCGACGACTTCCTCGTCGCTGCGCTCGATTTCGGGATCGAGTCTGTCGCTCGACTTGACGGCGTCGTAGGCGTCGTCGAGACGCCGTTCGAGCGTGTCGAACCAGCCGTCTTCGACCACGTCGGCGACGCGTTCGCCCTCGACGACGGCGTCGAGCGACGGCATCCCGACTTCGACCTCGAACGTGGCGTCGCGATCGCCGGGGGCCGCAGAGAGCGTCACTGTCGCCGAAAGCGGCGTCGTCGTACAGCGATACCCATCTCCCTCAGTCTCGAAGGCGCCGTGGCGCTCGACGGCGTCGTGGGCCGCCGCAGGTACGTCGTCGGTCATTGTCGAAAACACGAGTCGAGCAGTGTTGGGCGTTGCGTTTACGGGCCGTTGTGACACCGCTCCGGCCGGCCCCGTGGAGGGCTACTGCTGCTCGCGCAGCACTTCTTTGATCGAGGTAGCGACGTTCTCGAAGTCCTGCATCGTCAGCCCGTCGGTCGTGACGAACACGCCCTCGCGCTCGTCTGTCACCCGAACGAGGTAGCCGTTGTCGAACGCCCGAATCGTGTACTTGTAGGCGCCGAGTTCGGTTCCCTCGTAGGCGGCTTGGGCGGTCTTGAACCCGTACCACTCGTGGCCGATGAAGCTCGTCAGATCGGCATCTTGCTCTAGGTCGTTCCGGAGATACAGCTGGTCGTAGTCGTCGCGCGTGAAGTACGTCACCGACCGGAGGCTGTCGCCGATCGCGGTGCGGCTGACTGTCCTGATCTTCTCGGCCGCCTCTTCGGCGAGTAGTGAGTCCGACATTCTACATCGTCTTTGCAGTCAGTCCTACAAGAAACTGCCCCCGAAACGGGACAGGCCCGCCGATATCTCGACGCCGCCGCGCCGCCCGTTTTATGTCCAATCGTCCCCGAGACCACCGCATGCAACGACGAGGTGGATACGGTGAGTGACCGACTACGCGCGCTCGGAACGCTCGCGGCGGTGCTCGCGGGGGCGGTGATCGCCGCCGGAATCGGCTACGTTCTGTTCGTCGAGTTTCCGTTCGGACTGGCCGAACTGCTCGGAATCGTCCTGACGCTGATGCTCGCGCTCGTCGGAGCGCGGCTCGCCGGCAGCGCAGTCGGATCGCTGTTCCCGCAATACAACGTCGCTGAGGTCGCCGTCGAGGGGCCGATCACCCGCGACGGCGGCGGCGGGCCGTTGCCCAGCCAGCCCGGATCGACGCCGGCCGACGACATCGTCGAGCAGATCGAGCGCGCCGACGCCGACGACGCGGTCGACGCCTTGCTGGTCAAACTGAACACGCCCGGCGGCGAAGTCGTCCCGAGCGACGATATCAAGCTCGCTGCCGAATCGTTCGACGGCCCGACGATCGCCTACGCGCAGGACACCTGTGCCAGCGGCGGCTACTGGATCGCAAGCGGCTGTGACGAACTCTGGGCCCGCGACGCGACGATCGTCGGCTCGATCGGCGTGATCGGCTCGACGGTCAACGCCGCCGGGCTGGCCGAGAAAGTCGGACTCAGCTACGAGCGCTTCGCCGCCGGTGAGTACAAGGACGCCGGCGCGTCGCTGAAGGAACTCGACGACGACGAGCGTGCGTACCTGCAGGGGATCGTCGACGACCTCTACGACAACTTCGTCGAGCGCGTCGCCGACGGCCGGGATCTCGACGCCGAGGCGATCCGGGACACCGAGGCGCGAGTCTATCTCGGCGAGGACGCCGCCGAACTCGGGCTGGTCGACCACATTGGGCGCCGCGAGGATGTCGAGGACGAACTCGCAGACCGGCTCGGCGTCGAGTCTGTCACCGTCGAGCCGTTCGAGCCCGAGCGCGGCATCGCCGCGCGCGTGCGAGGCGGCGCCGAACGCGCCGCGTACGCCTTCGGCGCCGGCGTCGCCGGCACGGTAAGCGACGACCGCGAGATCGATCTTCGGCTTCGCTGAGCGGCTCCCAGCGCGGCGTCGACCGCGTGCGTGCCGTCGCGCCCGGTGAACCGAGAGGTGACTTTTTATCCCGCGGTCGACATGGTGTCAACAGTGACAACGCTGGTGCTCTGTGTCGACCGGACGAACGACGTCGGTCACAAGACCGGGCTGGAGACGCCCGTCGTGGGCTGGGAAGCCGTCCGTTCGCTCGTCGTCGATGTCGGGCTCTCGGATCCGGAGGATTCGAGCGTCAACTCGCTGCTGGAGACGCTCAAGGTCGCACGCGAGCTACGCGACGGCGATGACGACGCCGTCGTCGCCGTCGTCTCGGGCGCCAGCGATTCGATGGTCGGCGCCGACCGTGCCGTCGCCAGCCAACTCGACGAGCTGATCGACGAGCACGATCCCGATTCGGCCGTCGTCGTGATCGACAGCGCCGAGGACGAACGTCTGGTGCCGATCGTCGAGAGCCGGCTGCGCGTCGACTCGGTCGACCGGGTTGTCGTCCGGCAGGCTCGGGACATCGAATCGACGTACTACCTGCTGAAGCAGTTCCTCGCCGACGAGGAGCTGCGCCAGACGGTGTTGGTGCCGATCGGGCTGGCGCTGCTTGCCTTCCCAGCGCTGACGATTTTCACCGGCGTTGCCGAGGCGATGGCTATCATCACCGCCGTTATCGGCGTCTTCTTGCTGTACAAGGGGATCGGCATCGACGACGCCCTACGGCGGCTGGCGACCCAAGCGCGAGACTCACTGTACTCCGGGCAGGTGTCGGTCGTTACCTACGTGGTCGCCGCCGGGCTGACGCTGGTCGGCGTGTTCGCCGGCGCGCTCAGCGTCTCGGAGATCGCCAGTACTAGAGACGCGTTTCTCCCCGCGATGACGTTTGCGTACGACAGCATCCTCTGGCTGACGATGGCCGCGTTGGCGGCCTCGACCGGCCGCCTGATCGACGAGGTGATCGGGGGCGAGAGCGTCCGGCAGTCCTATCTCAATCTCCCCTTCGTCGTCGTCGGGATCGGGCTGGTCGTCCGCGGGTTCGCGGGCTATTTCCTCGAACGCGCGGGGCAGGTGCCGCCAGTCACCGTCCCCTCGATCGAGGCGGGCGCCGTCTCTGTCGAGGGGTTCACTCTCAGTCTGGGCAACCGGCTGGGCGCGTTCGTCGTGGGCGGTGTGCTGGTGAGCCTGATCGGCATTCGGATTGCGACCGCGATCGGCGGGTCGGCGATCGAGGACGGCGAAGCGCAGCCTCCATCGGCCACCGAGTCGGCGTCGGCTCGTCAGGATGCCGACGACGCCGGTCCGAAGGGCGATCCCGAATCGTAGCGACGGCGCTTCGACGCATCTATCCTCCGGCGACGACAATCGCCGGGCATGGCAGACGACGCCGGGCGCTGGGTCAGCCTCTTTTCGGGCGGGAAGGACTCCTCGTGGGCGCTGTACCGCGCGCTCGAAGACGGGCTCGATGTCGGGCGACTCCTCACGGTCCACCCCGAGGGAGACTCGTATATGTATCACGTTCCGGCGACCGACTTGGCGAGCCTCGCCGCCGAGAGCGTCGGCATTCCGCTCGTCGATGTCGAACCCGACGACTTCGAGGCCGAGGGCATCGCCGATTCGGGTGCGCAGGGCGACGCCGAAGTCGAGCCGCTCGAGGCCGCGCTGCGCGAGCTCGACGCCGAGCTCGACGCCGAGCTCGACGGCGGTATCGCCGGCGTCACCGCCGGCGCGGTCGAAAGCGAGTTCCAGACCAGCCGGATCGAAGCGCTCTGTGACCGCCTCGACATCGATCTGTTCGCGCCGCTATGGCAGCGCGATCCGCGAGCGCTCGCCGAGGAAATGCTCGACGCGGGGTTCGAGATCCGGATCATTCAGGTCGCCGCCGCCGGCCTCGACGAGTCGTGGCTCGGTCGCCGTCTCGACGCCGACGCGCTGGCAGACCTCGAAGCGCTCAACGAGGAGTACGGCGTCCACATCCTCGGCGAAGGCGGCGAGTTCGAGACGCTGGTGACCGACGCGCCGTACATGGACCGTCCGATCGAGTTGGAGTACGAGACCGAGTGGGACGGGACGCGTGGGAGTGTGCGGATCACGGACGCGCGACTGGGCGAGTAGCGACTGGAAGGTGCGCCCCGCGGGTCACTCCCGCAGGCGAATCGCTGCCGGCTCGTCGACCAGCTCGATATCCGGATCGCTACAGAGCCCCGAGAGACACGCGTCACAGAGGTACAGATCGATATTCCTCGAGGGCCGCCCATCCGGAGTGAAGCGAAGCGTGTATCGCATCGAGAGCGGCGTCGAGCCGCAGTTCGTACACGTCATCGTCCAGTCGGCCCCCGAGAGCAGCGACCGGGTATAGCGGTAGTTCGTCGAAGCCGGGCCGGCCTCGTTGCGATCCCCGTCTTCCTTGCGCTCATCATCGTCTGCAAGACCACCGGTCGTTATTATCTTACCCCGTGGGAAGTTGTGCAGCCCCTGCACAGGGCCGCCACTCGGTCAGAACTCCTCGAACGACATGGGCTGTGCCGTGGCACGATACTCCTCGTACACGTCCTCTGCCCAGCGTCTCACAGTCTGTGCCGAGCTTTCGAGAAGTGCGCGCGGGAACCCCTCGTCGTCTTCGACGCCGATCTGAACGCGCTCCTCGTCACCGAGTCCTAAATAGAACGGCAGGGCACCGTCGTGGACGAGGACCGTCAACTGCCCCGTCTCGAGTTGCGCCCGGAACAGGTCGGCGTACTCGCCTTGCGTGATCGTCTCACTGACCTCCGCGGAGACGACGATTTCGGCCTCGAACCCGTGTTCGGTGATCTGTTCGTGGACGACGCGCGTCCCCTCGATGTCGATCGCCGGGAGAAACCCCAGGAACCGATCCGTGGCGTAGAGGAACTCGGTCTGCGTTCTGCCGGCCGCATACGGGTCCGACGACGTGGCGGTCGTGATCGTCGAGTCCTGCAGTTCCGCGAGATCGAGGTCGAACTCCGAGTAGGGAAACCACTCGAGAAACGTCGAGAACTCGTCGGTCACACGGAGCGCGTCCGCGAGCTCCTCGAACTCTTCGGCGACGATCGTCCCGACCGTCGTCAATCGGTACACGCTGCCGTCCGTTTCGATCCAGCCGCGCTGTTCGAGCGCCGTGAGCGTGCGGGCGATCGTCGATCGGGACGCGTCGAGCCGAGTGCGCAAGGTGCGCTGATCGGCCGAACCGGAGTCCAGTAGCTGTTCGAGGACACGAACGCGAGCGTTCGATCGGGCGAGAAACGCGATCTGTTCGACGGGGTCTGCGTCGTCTGCCATTCGTAGTACCCCATCGGTGCGCGCCCGGCTACATATATTCCCCGGCGGTCGGTGCGCTGGCGCGTTACTTCCCGTTGGAAATCTGAGTGTGGGCGCCGATCAGCGCGCCCTGAAGGTTCAGGCCGTCCAGATCGGTGTCGCGGTCGATGATCGACGATCGGATGTCACAGTCCCGGAGCGTGGCGTCGGGGAACACGATCGACTGGTCGACGTCGGAGTCGAACACCTCGGCGTCGGGCATCACGTGGACGTTGTCGCCGAGCCGGGAGTTCTCGATCGTCGCCGACTCTGCGACGTGGGTGTCGCCGTCGAGGTACCACGCGATCGCTTCGAGGTAGCTCTCTGGCGTACCGATGTCGAACCACGCCTCCTCGAACGTAAAGGCGTGGACCGACCGGCGCTCTTGGAGCCACTGGATGAACCAGCCGGGCTCGTCGGGGTTGTTGCCCGAGTCGAGATACTCCGAAAGTAGGTCCAGCGCTTCGGCGGGGAAGCCATAACAGGCGATCGAGACCAGCGTGCTGTTTGGATCGTCGGGTTTTTCCTGAAAGTCGACGACTTCGTCGCCGTCGAGATCGACGAGTCCGTAGGACTTGGCTTTCTCCCGGGATCCAACGTCGTAGGCCGCGAGCGTGGGTGATCCTTTCTCCTCGAAGAAGTCGACGAACTCCGACACGTCGAAGCTGATGAGGTTGTCGCCGGCGATGACGACGGTATCCTCGTCGACGTTCTCGCGCTCGACGAGTTGAGCCAGCGCGCCAACGACGCCGAATTTCTCGTCTTCCTCGCTCGTCTCCTCGATCGTCAGCGTCGGCTTCTCGAAGGAACTTTCGGCGAGATGATCGCGGAAGTCCTCGGCGAAACGCTCGTTCGTCGAGACGAACACCTCCGAGATCCGGTCGTCGGCTTCGAGATCCGAGAAGATGCGGTCGATCACCGTCGTGTCGCCGATCGGGAGGAACATCTTGGGCCGATGCTTCGTGATCGGCCAGAGTCGAGTAGCGTAGCCGCCGGCCAAGACGATCGCCTTCATATCGGCATACTCGACCACCTCGACTAAGGCCTTTTTGCTCCCGTCGCGTCACTCCGCCGGCACGGCGTCGGCGTCCTCGACGATCGCTTGCTTCCACGTTCCGCGCGTGAACCACGCGACCGCCGCGATCGCGCCGACCACGTCGCCGATAACGACGGCCGTCCAGATGCCGGTCGTCCCCCAGTCGGCGACGAACACGAGGTAGTACGTCGCCGGGACGCGCGCGACCCAGAGGGTGACAACCGAGAACACCAGCGCCGTCTTCGTGTTGCCCGCGCCGCGGAACGCGCCGAGGATGACCTGCAACACGCCCATGAACACGAACATGGTGGCGACGAACCGGAGATACGTACTCCCGTAGGCGATCGTTTCGGCCGCGCCCTCGGTGTCGGCGGTCATGAACACGCTGACGATCGGTTCGGGGACCGCAAACGCCAGCAGTCCGGCGGCGGCCATCACGCCGGCGATCACAGTCGCCGCGATCCACGTGGCGCGTTCCGCGCGCTCTGGCTTCCCGGCGCCGAGATTCTTCCCGACGATCGTGTCCGTCGCCTGTCCCAGTCCCATCGCGGGCAGCAGCGCCAGCGAGATGAGCCGGTTGCCCAGCCCGTAGGCCGCGACGACCGCGGGCGGGAACGACACCACCATCGCGGTCAGCGTGACCATCGCCAGCGAACTCATCGACTGTTCGAGCGCCGTCGGGACGCCGATGCGCGTGATCTCACGGATATACTCCAATCGCGGGACGAGATCGTCCCGCGAAATATCGGGACCGACGCCGCTGCCGAGCAGCAGGTACAGCCCCAGCACCGTCGCCACCCCGCGCGAGAACACCGTGGCTACCGCAGCACCCTGAATCTCAAGCGCCGGGAACGGCCCGACGCCGAAGATCAGAAGCGGGTCGAGCACGAGGTTGAGCACCACGCTGACGATCATTACCCGCATCGGCGCGCGCGTGTTGCCGTAGCCGCGCATCAGCGAGACGAACACGAAAAAGCCGAAGATAAACGGCACGCCCAGCAGGAAGATGCGCATGTAGTCGGCTGCCAGCGGGACGATCTGGGCCTTCGTCTCGGGATCGGCGGGCAGCAGTCCGAGCAGGGGATCGGTCGCCACGTAGCCGACGACGCCGAGGACGATCGCCACGATCGTGACGAAAGAAATCGTCTGCCCGGCGACGAGGCTGTCTTTCCCGCTCTCGGCGCCGGTGTGCTGGGCGATCAGGATTGCACCCGCGGCGGTGAACCCGCCGCCGACGGAGATTAGCAGGAAGATCAGCGGAAACGCGAGGCTCAGCGCGCCGACGGCGTTTTCCGAGAACGCGCCCAGCCAGAACGTGTCGCCGACGTTGTACGCCACCTGCAACAGCTGGATGGCAACCAGTGGCCACGCCAGCCGAAACATCGGACGCAGAAGCTCCCCGCTGGTGAGCTCGCTCGCGTCGACATCGTCGCTCGTCGTTGGCACTTCCTAACGGATCCGATCATCTGTCTTCAATTTTCATACTCGACCGCCGTGTGCGATGGCATTTCATGCCGCTCGATTCGACACACGCGCCGCTCTGAGTCTGTTCGAGGAGGGCTACACCTATATCTCGACGAAGCAAGCACTCGGTGTTCCCGAAACCGCAAAAGCAGGATTACCCGTCGATGCCGAGCAGGCGGTCGACGAGATCCTCGGGCTCGAACTGCTCGATGTCGTCGTAGCCTTGGCCGGTCCCCAAAAAGAGGATCGGCTTGCCCGTCACGTGGGCGATCGAGATCGCAGCGCCGCCCTGGGCGTCGGCGTCGGCCTTCGTCAGGATGGCGCCGTCGATCTCGGCGGCGTCGTTGAACTGCTTGGCGCGCTGGACGGCGTCTTGGCCGGCGACGGCCTCGTCGACGAACAGCGTCATGTCGGGCTCGACCACGCGGTCGATCTTCGAGAGCTGTTCCATCAGGTCGTCGCTGGTGTGGAGCCGACCTGCCGTGTCGCCCAGCACGACATCCACGTCGTTGGCCTCGGCGTACTCGACGGCGTCGTAGATCACCGCGGCGGGGTCGCCGCCCTGCTCGTGGGTGATGATCTTCTTGTCGAGCGCGTCGGCGTGCTCCTCGATCTGCTCGTTGGCCCCGGCGCGGTAGGTGTCGCCGTTGGCCAGCACCGTCGAGAGCCCGCGCTCCTCGAAGTAGCGCGCGAGCTTGGCGATCGAAGTCGTCTTGCCGACGCCGTTGACTCCTGTGAAGACGATCGTCAGGGGCTTGTCGGCCTCTGCGACGCGCTCGTCGAAGTCGAACTGCCCGACGCTGATGACCTCCAGCAGGGCGTTTTTGAGCGCGCGCTGGACGACGCCGGTGGTCGACTTCGTGAAGCGGTGGGTCTCGCCGACCAACTCCTCGCGCAGCGTCGTCATGATCTCTTGGGCGACGCTGAACTCCACGTCGCTCTGGAGCAGCGCCATCTCTAACTCTTCGAGCGGCGCTTCGAGGTCTTCTTCCTCGATGACGGTCTGGCCCGTGGCGAACGACTTCGCGCGCTTCGCGAAGCCGGGACCGTCGTCGTCATCTTCCTCGACCGTGTCGGTGACCGCACCGGCGACATCGGCGCCGCCGCTCGGCGAGTCGGCGTCGGACGGCGACGCGGCTGCGCCGGCGTCAGAGTTCGCTTCGGCGTCGCTCCGCGTATCGGTGCCCTCAGGCTGGGCCGCCTCGGACCGGGACGCCGTGGCGTCGCCGCTTTGGGCGTCGGCAGCCGCATCCGACTGCGCGTCGGCAGCCGTCTCTGCATCTTCCTCGGCGACTGTCTCGGCCTCGTCGGCCTCGGCTTCCTCGTCGGCCGCCTT
Organism: Natronoarchaeum philippinense; assembly: GCF_900215575.1. Taxonomy (NCBI): domain Archaea; kingdom Methanobacteriati; phylum Methanobacteriota; class Halobacteria; order Halobacteriales; family Natronoarchaeaceae; genus Natronoarchaeum; species Natronoarchaeum philippinense. The sequence continues at coordinate 23,966 of NZ_OBEJ01000002.1, forward strand.
CTCCTCGGCGGACTCCTCGACGTCCTCCCGGAAGCTTCCGAGTTTCTCCTTCAGGCTATCGAACATGCGCTACTCTTCGTCGCCTTCCTGCTCCTGCATCTGCTGCATCTGCTGTTGCATCTGCTGTTGCTGGAGCTGCTGGGCCTTCTGTTCGAGCTGCTCGCTTTCGGCCTCGACCTCGCTGATCTCCTCGTTGACCTCCTCGATGCGGTCGTCGAGGGTCTCCTTTTTGCTCTCGAGCGTGTCGATGGCGTCGTTCTGGTTCTGCTCTGCGGCGTAGCCGCCGCCGAGACCGACGACGACCTCGTCGATGTCCTGAACCTCGGCGCGGACGTACGCGTCGCCGCCCAGCGGGACCTGCACCGTCGAGCCGGTCTCCAGCGTCTCGATTGCCTCGATGGCCTCGTCGACCTCGGACTGCTCGGCTTCGAGGGAGTCGACTTCCTCCTCGAGCCCTTCGATCTGCTCTTGGAGCTCTTGGAGCTGCTGGCTCATCTCCTGGAGTTGCTGCTGACCGCCGCCACCGCCCATCATTGTGCCACCTCGTCGATCTCGATCTGGCGGCGCTTGAGTCCGTGTCGGCTGCCGAAGTTCGACAGCACGTACTCGCGTGCGACGCTGTCGTTCTCCGCCTCGATCTCGGTCTGGAACGTTTCCCACCCGTCGCGGGCCTCGAACCGTCCACTAACCGTAAACTGGTTCATGCCATAGACTGCGTCGGGGAGTCGGAAGAATCTTCCCTTCCGCATCGGGCTGGCGCTCGACGGTTGGGGCGAGAAAAATCGCGGGAAAGCGGCGTCGTCGCGGTCGATCCGGCTCGATCAGTCGATATAACCCAGCGCGTCTTCGATCCGGCCGAGTTCGGGGCCGGTCGTGTCCTCGCCGACGACGTAGCCGTGGTCGTTGGCGATCAGCCCGGAACCGACCAGCGGTGCGCCGTAGTTGATCGTCCCGACGTCGGCGTGGACATCGAGCAGCTCTTCGAGGTAGTCGAGTTCGGGATCGGAGGTCTTGGGGTGACAGAGCACGCCTCTGTCGTTGGCGACCGCGGCAGTGCCGACGGTGCGCACGCCCGCAAGCTCGCCCTGTTCGACGGGCACTTCGAGCGCGGTCTCGACCGCGTCGAGCGCTTCCTCGGGCAGGTCGGGGTGGACGTACGCGCCGTAGTCGTTTGCGAGCACGACGTTGCCGGCGGCGTTGATCCGACCGGGAAGCTCGACGACGGGCACGTCGACAGCAGACTCGAGGCGGTCGCGCTCGCGGTCGGTGACGCGACTGCTGACGAGCAGGCCGTTCTCGTTGCCGGTGACGAGCGCGCCGACGGTCGACGAGCCCGCGACTGTCGTCGGCGTGACCGACACGCCGAGTTCGTCGCCCAGTTCCTCGATCAGGTCGTCGTCGGCGTCGGGGCGGACCAACAGCTGATCGTTGGTGGCGCGCGCGAAGACGCCGACGTACGCCGATCCGGTGAACGCGGCGCGGAGCAAAGTTACTCTGCGTGTTCGGCTTCGACGATTGCCTCGCCCTCTTCCTCGAAGCGGGCGGCGCGCACGCGGAGCTTGCTCGGCGGGTTCTTGCGGCTCTGGGACCAGAGCGCCTCGTTGATCGAGGGGTCCAGACGAACCTGCTCGCCCTCGACGGAGAAGTGCTTGGCGAGGTGCTCGCGCAGCAGCTTCATCGCCTTGTCGGCGCGCTCGTGGTTGGGGGCGGCCTTGGCGTCACGCAGGGGAACGGTCATGACCCGTTCCTCGAAGTCTCCGGCGCTCATTATTCGTCAGTGTTCTGTCGCCGCCAGTTGCGACGCTTGGGGTTGCGGGTGACTTCGCGGTCCGTCTTCAGCATGACCCATGCGGGAACGCGGCTGTTCTGGCGCTCCAGCTTGGAGAGGCGCTTCTTCTTGGCCTTCGATTTCTTACCCATAGTGGGCGCATCTACCCGACCGTAGCTTAAAATCTTGTTCCTTTGCGGGCGCGGTCGCCGCCGGCGTCCCGCCGCGCTCGCGGGGTCGGCCGCCGTCCTGATCGTTTCTTCCGCCCGCCGAATCGCTGAAGTGACCTCCCCGAGAACCCTCCTCCTCAGTCATGGATTCGTCCGCGCGCGAGCGCTCCGGTTCGTTCGGCCGCATGGTCGTCGACTACCACGAGGGCGACCTCGTCGAACAGCCACGTCATCGCCGCGACGACGGCGAGGAGAGCGAGGCGCCCTTGGAGTGGTATTTCACCGGCCCGGAAGCGTGGCCGGAGGTCGAACACGACGCGCTCGCGGACGTTCGTGGCCGGGTGCTCGACGCCGGCTGTGGAGTCGGCCGAACGGCGCTCTGGCTGCAGGATCGCGGGAACGATGTCGTGGGGATCGACCGCAGCCCCGGCGCCGTCGCGGTGGCGCGCGACCGCGGCGTCGAGCGCGCCGTCGTCGGCGACATGGGTGATCCCGCGCTGTTCGAAGACGCCTTCGACACCGTGCTGGTCGCCGGCCAGCAGATCGGCGTCGGCGGCGACCGGGAGGGTGTTCGGGATCTGCTCGACGCCTTTGCCGAACTCACCGGTCCTGACGGACGGCTGATCGCGGACGTTTCCGACCCAACCGCGGCGCCGGCCGAGTTCCGCGAGTACCTCGGCGATGTCTCGGATGGGACTGCAACGCGGACGTTCCGAACCGTCTACGACGGCGCGGTCGGTGAGCCGATCACCCTGTTCATGGTCTCGCCCGCCGCGCTCGATGCCATCGTCGCCGGCACGCCGTGGTCCGTCGAGACGCTGTACGGCGTCGACGACGAGGGCGGGCACTACTACTTCGTGCTGGAGAAGGCGTAGCCTGCTGGTCTTCGGCGTCAGTGCGACGCCGCCGCTCCGTGCGACGCCGATGGCCACTCGCCGGAACCCCACCGCTTTCGACGCTGGCGCCCGTCGACTCGCGCATGGAGGTCGTCACCGTCACCGAAGACGCCGACAGTTTCACCTGCAACGCCTATCTCGCGCTGGGCGAGCGCGACGTGCTGGTCGACGCCGGAGCGATGCCGGGCGTCGAGGACGTGGTCTCGGAGCACACCGACTCGCTGGACGCCGTCGTGCTCACCCACCAGCACGGCGACCACGTCCAAGAACTCGACGCCGTACTCGACGCGTTCGACGCCGACCTGTACGCCTACGCCGACCACCCGCGCCGAACCGATGAACTCGCTGACGGCGATACGGTGGCGATCGGCGACGAGTCCTTCGAGGTCGTCCACACGCCGGGCCACGCCGACGACCACGTCTCGCTGATCAGCGACTCGACGATCTTCAGCGGCGACGTGGTCGTCCACGACGACGGCGCCTTTGACTACGGGAGCTTCGGTCGGACCGACCGGCCCGGCCAGTCCCGCGAGGTAGAAATCGAGAGCATCGAGCGCATTCTGGATCGGCTACCAAGCTCGGTCGAGTACATGTACGCCGGTCACGGCGGCGAGTTCCACGGGGACGTGACGGACGTGATCGAGACGGCCTTGGAACGTGCCGAGAAGCGCGAGCCGAAATATCCCGAGGAGTAAGTAGCCCGCCGAGCCCTCACTCCATCGTGACGTGCTGGCAGTCTGCTTCCATGCGGAGGGTCGGACTTCCGTCCTGACCGCTGTCGATCCACAATTCGATCCCGGACGAGTTTGAGCCGTCGCAGGGGAGTCCGGGCTGTTCGAATCCCGGCCAGTCGCGCTCGAACCGGGTGCCGTCGACTGTCACGACGACTGTTTCGGGCTCGGCCGATTTGGGGAACGGCGCGTCCTCGTCGGCCTCGTTGCTGTCCGAGAGCGCGTAGTCCTTCTCGAAGACGGCGTCGCCACCGTCGTCTCGAACCGTGACGGTGACATCGTACGTCGCCTCGCGGTCGGACAGGTACACTGTTACCCAGTGGGCCAGCGTCGGCGACGAACTCCGGGCGGTACAGCCGGCAGCACCGAGGAGTGCTGCACCTGAGCCTGCAAGCAGTGATCGTCGATGAATGGAGGGCATCCTTTCGGAATCGTCAACCATCCTACCTAAGAGTTGCTATGAGACGTACATAACGGAACGTACCCGCTGGCACGAGCGGGCGGTGGCTGTGCTCCGAACGCAGTGGGGTGCGCCGAGAAGCGCGAGCCGAAATTTCCAGACGAGTAGTCACTCCTCGGACTCGTCGATCCCGTACTCCGCGGCGTCGTAGTAGCCATCGGTCAGCGAGAACACTATCAGCGCCCCGAAGCCGATGACTGCGGCGTAAAACGCGTCGAACTCGACCGGCCCGATGCTGAGCTGGTGGGTACCCGGACCGTGGAACGCGACGGTGTACACCAGCCCGACGACGCCGACGACGGGGTAGTGGTAGTGATGTAGTTTCGTCAGCCGGCGAAGTGTTCCGCTCATCCTGCGTGTGGTGCGCTCATCGGTCCTCCAGTTGCTTTGCGATCGACGCCAGACTGTCGTCGGGCGACTCGGTCGCGTCGTAGAACACGCGCTCGCCGGGCTCGCGGACGCCGTACTTGAACCCCTCCTCGATCACGTCGACGAGCACCGACTGGCCGAGTTCGAGCCCCGCCGAGTCGGTCCACTCGACGAGCCGGTTCGACGCCGAGCCCGGGTCGCGCGCGAACGACGGTGCGTCGTAGGCGCCCGGGATCGAGCGGTCGCCGGCGTACTCCTCGATCTTGGCGTAGCGCTCGTCCCCGTCGATCACGAGCCGGACGACCTCGCCCGCGGGGAACGCGTCGGCGTCCCGACGAGGCGACGCCGAGTCGGGGCTCGACGAGCTTTGCTCGTCGGCGTGCTCGTCGGGGAGTTCGATCGCCGGGCGTCGCGTCGCGCCGCGACGGGCCAGCGTTGCGCGGACGGTCGTGACCGAAGCGTGGTCGGAGGCGACGCGGTCTGCCATCGGCTCGTTCTCTGCGCTCCCGCCGTTTAAAATGTGCGTCGCCAGACCGCGAGTGCGCCGAGGCCGAGCGTCGCCATCGTCACGCCGAACGTCCCGAGCACGCCGGGCAGCAGCCATCCCCCGCCGAACGTCGGCGTCCACGAGACTGCCTCGGTCAGCGCCGGCGGCGGCGATCGAAGCCACCCGGGAACGGTCGGCCACTCGATCAGGCTGCCGTCGACCGCTCCGGACTCGCCGGCCGCCGGCGTCGAGCCGTTCGGCGGCGTCCCGTCGACAGTTCCCACCGGGACGCCGGCGGAGGCGTTCCGAAGGATCGCTTCGATCGACGGCGGTAGCTCGTCCGGTGGGTCCGCACTGTGTGTACCCCCATCGTCGCCATCGAGTGCTGCTGTTGCATTTCCACCGTCGAACACTGCTGTTCCGCTTCTACCGTCGATCTCTGTCACGACAGTCTCGGTCGCGCCATCGACTTCGACGACGGCGACGAGCACACGCTGGCCGTCGTCGAGAACGTGGACCGAGGCGTCGAGGACTCGCGGCTCGGCGCCGTCGCTGCTATCGCCCGCACTCACGTTGCCGTCTGCCGATGCGCCACTCCCGGCGACGACGCCGACCGACGCCGTCGCCACTCCGAGCGCGATGGCGACTGCGAGCACGAGTGCGGCGACTCGACTGGCCGCCGCGGAGCGACGCCGTTCCCCCACTGTCTCTCGGCGTCAGCCGACTCGCGTATTAGTATGCGCACCGTGAAACTCCGTATTCGACGCCTGATAGGGAGTAAACAGGCGCTACAAGCTGCCGCCTCGCCCGGTGCTATCGCTGGCGGGCGCAGTTTGCCGGAAAATGATTGGAGCGTTACTCCTCGTCGTCGCCGCCTTCGCCGAACAGGTCCTCGACGTCCTCGGAGCCGTGCTCTGCGATCTTGGCGTTGATCTGTGCGACGGCCTCGCTGACCTCGGCGCCGCGGACGGTGACGCGCTTGCGCTCGCCGTCGCGGGACGGCTCGTAGCCGACGCCGCCGGTCAGGAGCACTTCGCGCAGGTTCGGTCCGTCCACGTCGGCGCGCATCGGGCGCCCGGCGTCGTCGGAACCGCCGGTGAGTTCGAGCGTGTAGCCGTCGAGGCCGACGGCGGCGCCGTCGACGTCCTCGCCGAGCGAGCGGCCCATGAATCGGTTCGCGTCCTGTCCGTCTACGTCGCGCTGGTACGTCGCGCCCGTCTCGGGGTCTGCGACGACGACCTGAAAGCTTGCCATGCGAGAAAGGAAACGACCGCGACTCAAAAGCGTATTGAAACCGCGTTCGCCGCGTGAGGCTGTGCCGGCCGCTGATCGACGGCGTCAAACGGGACGAATCGCTATCTCTTGGCGATGGACCTTCGGTTTCTCGGCGGCGCCCGCGAGGTCGGCCGCAGCGCGATCCTCGTCAACGACTCGCTGTTGCTCGATTACGGCGTCCTGACGGGGAATCCGCCGCAGTACCCGGTGGGCGATGTCGATCCCGACGCCGTCGTCGCCTCCCACGGCCACCTCGACCACGTCGGCGCGGTCCCGTCGCTGCTGAGCGGCAGCGACCGACCGCCGATCCACTGGACGCCGCCGACGCGAGAGCTCGCGCTGACGCTCGCTCGGGACACGCTGAAACTCCACGGCGGGACGATGCAGTGTCCGTTTACCGAAACCGACGTGCGCCGGGTCACGCAGGTCTCTGAGACCCACGGCTACCGAGAGACGTTCGAGGCGGCCGGCCACGAGGTGACGTTTTTCAACGCCGGCCACATCCCCGGCTCGGCGCACGTGCTCGTCGACGACGGCGAGACGCGACTGTTCTACACGGCCGACTTTCACACCGAGGACCAGCGACTCGTTTCTGGAACTACTGCGCGGCCGGACGCCGATGTCGTGCTCTGTGAGAGCACCTATTCCGACGTGTCCCACGAGCCCCGGAGCGACATCGAGAGGCGATTCGCCGAGAGCGTCGAGACGACGCTCTGGGAGGGCGGCACGGTCGTCGTCCCGGCCTTCGCCATCGGCCGTACCCAAGAGATGCTGCTGGTCTGTGACGCCTACGACCTCGACTGCTACGTCGACGGGATGGGCAAAGAGGTGACGCGCATGCTCGGCAACTACCCCGAGTTCGTCCGGGGCGCCGACGCGCTGCAGGGCGCAACGTCCCACGCCCGGTTCGTCACGGGCCGCGACGGACAGCGCAAACGCATCGCCGACCAGAACACCGTGATCGTCACGACCAGCGGGATGCTCTCGGGCGGCCCGGCGATGACGTACATCCCCGAGATCAAGGGCCGACCGACCAACACGATCGCCCTGACTGGCTATCAAGTCGAGGGGACGCCCGGACGGGAACTCCTCGATTCGGGTCGCGCGGAGATCGACGGGCGCGTAATGCCGGTCAGCGCGCAGGTCGAGTGGTACGACTTCTCGGCCCACGCAGACCGAGACGGGATTCTCGACCTTCTCGACTCGTACCGAGACGCCCGGATTCTCGTGAACCACGGCGACCGCTGTGAGCAGTTCGCGGACGAGCTTCGAGAAGACGGCTACGTTGCGAGCGCGCCCGAGCTTGGCGACTGCATCTCGATTTCGCCGGGCGAATAGTCACCTCGTCCGGTTTCGGATCGTTGCAGTCTTGCTGTAACTGGTGTGGGTTACCAGTTTATACTGTCTGTTCAGTCGATAATATTCACCCGCACCCGACATTTATGATTAAATCTACAGTATCTCATATTGTATGTCAGTTGATGACGATACACAGTCTTCGACGGAGCGAAAATCCACAATCAAGCAGCGACACGAGCAGGCCGCAAGCGAGGTGCTCCCGGACCACCGGGAACTGTATATCGGAGGGGAGTGGGTCCAGAGCGCGTCCGGCGAGACGTTCGAGACCACCGATCCGACGACGGGCGAGACGCTCGCGGAAGTAGAGGCCGGCAACGCCGAGGACATCGACCGAGCCGTCGACGCCGCGTGGGAGGCCTACGAGGACATCTATAGCGACTATTCGGACGCCGATCGGCAGGCGATGCTGGAGGCGCTCGCCGACCGCGTCGAGGAGAACAAAGAGGACTTCGCCCGCCTCGAATCGCTCGACAACGGGAAGCCGATCGCAGAGGCCCGTATCGACATGGGGTTGGTCGCCGACCACTTCCGGTATTTCGCCGGGATCGCCCGCGCTCACGAGGGGCGAACTGTCGACACCGACGATAGCCGGCATCTCCAGACGCTCCGAGAGCCCTACGGCGTCGTCGGCCAGATCATCCCGTGGAACTTCCCGCTGTTGATGGCCGCGTGGAAACTCGGCCCGGCGCTGGCCGCCGGCAATACGGTCGTGCTCAAACCCGCCGAGGAGACGCCGCTGACCATCCTCAAACTGATGGAGGAAGCCGACGACGTGCTCCCCGAGGGCGTTGTCAACGTCGTCACCGGGTTCGGTCCCGACGCCGGCGAACCCCTCTCGAACCACGGCGACATCCGAAAGCTGGCCTTTACCGGCTCGACCGAGATCGGGAGCGAAGTGATGAAAAACGCCGCCGAGAACATCACCGACATCACCTTAGAGCTGGGCGGCAAGAGCCCGCTGGTCGTCTTCCCCGACGCGGATCTGGAGCAGGCCGTCCAGACGACGATCACCGCGATCTTCTTCAACACCGGCGAGTGTTGCTGTGCGGGCTCGCGGCTGTTCGTCCACGAGGAGATCAAAGACGAGTTCCTCGACGAACTCGCTGCGGCCGCCGAGGAGATGACCGTCGACGACCCGCTGCTCGAATCGACGGATCTCGGCCCGAAAGTGACCGCCGAACAGGTCGAGCGGACGATGGGCTACATCGAAGAGGCCGAAGAATCCGGTGCAGCCTTCGTCACCGGCGGAAGCCAGCCCGACGACGAGGCGCTCTCGGACGGCTGCTTCGTCGCCCCGACGCTGATCGACCAGATCGACCATGACAACCGGGCAGTGCAGGAAGAGATTTTCGGCCCCGTCCAAGAGGTGTTCTCGTGGAGCGACTACGACGAGATGATCGAGCTCGCAAACGATGTCGACTACGGACTCGCTGCGGGCATTCTCACGGAGGACCTCACCAAAGCACACCAGTGCGCGAAAGACATCGAGGCCGGCCAGATCTGGGTCAACACCTACAACGACTTCCCGGCCGGTCAGCCCTTCGGCGGCTACAAGCAGTCGGGAATCGGCCGCGAAACCGCACAGGAAGCCGTCGAGCACTACACGCAGACCAAATCGATCAACGTCAGTCTGGACTGAGCCCGTGACCATCCCGTTCCCGCCGGTCGACGGTGACTTCGGCGCTCGACAGGTCGCCATCTCCCCCGAGGGAACGGCGTACGTGGTGCCCTCGGGCATGCACGAGCGCCTCCGGGCGATGGTCGCTCCCGACCGGGAGGATCGGGATCCGAAGGTCGCGCTCGCGCTGTCAGGGTGGACCTGTCTTCAGTCAGACGGGATGACGGATCGGATCAACGTCGACGCTCCGGACGCGTTCGCCGACGAGACGCCGATCCGGCGGTTCGCGCAAGCCCACGACGCGGGATCGGTCGCCGTCGCTCGGCATCCCAGCGGGGAGGTGTGTCGGTCGAACGATCCGGCGGCATTCACCTTTGAGTGAGAGGCGCCACAGCGAGTCGAGACGTCTACCAACAGCCCTGTTCGTTTCGTCACAGCTAGTGTAGAAGCCGGACGTTAGCCGCCGCCCACGGCGTATAAGCGCACAATGACAAAGGCAATGGGTCAGGTACGCTCGGCCATGTTCGAACGTCGGCCGTCGCTAGAGCGTCCCGACGCTATCGACCCGGGGTCGATGGCAGCTCGTACGTATCGTGACGTACGAGTCGTCGGCAACAGAGCGGTGATGACGGCGCGGCGCCAACTCCGGTCGTCGGACGTCGACGCCGTTCCCGAGTCGGCACTGGACGCCGTCTTCGAGCAGTACGATGAGCACCCGACGGTGTTCGTCCACGTCGGGCTCAGCGATGTCAAATCGGCGTTCAACTGCGATCCATACGAGTTCCTTCGCGATAGGCTCGACGCGCACTTCGAGAACGTTCTCGTTCAGGGCTTTACCCCGTCGTTTCGCAACCCCGACGGCCGCGTGTATCACAAGAACTACTCGGTCCCGAAATACGGAACCTTTTCGACGCTGTTTCTGGACGACTGTGACTATCGGACCGACGACGCGACGAACTCGATTCTCGTCCGCGGGGACTACCGATTCGAGGACTGCGACCATCATGACACGTGGTCACCCGATGGTTGTTTCGGCGCGCTCGATCGGGACAACGTACTGATTCTTGACGTTGGCACGAACTGGATTCGGGCGGCGCAGATCCACTATCTCGAAGTGTTGCTCGACGTTCCCTACGTGACGACCACCGACTACGAGGGCATCATTTACTACGACGATTCGACCCACGAGTCCGTCACCCAGCGATCCCACGAGTACGAGCGCCCGATCACGTGGAACCGGGCGAAGATCAAAGACGACCTCCAGCAAGATGGCGTCCTCGAACATCACGAACTGAACGGACTGGATCTGTTCGCGTTCGAGGCGCGCGAACTGCGCCACGCACTGGCTCCCCGTATCGAAGACGATCCGCACTATCTCGTGACGTAAGGCCCGCCCGCAGTACGATTCGTCGCCTGCTACCTGCTCTCACGTACCGTCTCGTTTCCCAACGCTTTTGGCTGACTGGTTAGTCAGTGTAGTTACGGACTGACTGATGAGTCAGTTAGTCGGGACACGAACGATGAGGTCGCTACACGAAACTCTCACGGACGAGCCCGGGGCGCGTCGCTCGCGTAGCGACGCCGACGCGAGGGGTGGACGGCGGTGAGTCTGCTCGACCGGTTGGGTGCGTTGTTCAAGAGCCGCGAGGAGTTCGATCTCACCGACGGCGAGATCGGGAAGCCGCTGTTTTACTTGTCGCTGCCGATCGTCGTGACGAACCTCCTCCAGACCGCCTACAACCTCGCCGATACGTTCTGGCTGGGACGCTACAGCACGGACGCGCTGGCGGCGATCGGCTTCGCGTTCCCGATGGTGTTCCTGCTGATCGCGCTGGGAATGGGGCTGTCGGTCGCCGGAAGCGTGCTGGTCGCCCAGCATATCGGCGCCGAGGAACGAGAGCGCGCGGAATACGCCGCCTCGCAGACTATTACGTTCTCGCTGCTGGCCGCCGTTGTACTCGGTGTAGCCGGCTACTTCCTCGTCGACGTGTTCCTCGAACTGCTGGGCGCGTCGGCGGACGTGCTCCCGCTTGCGACCAGCTACATGGAGGTCATCTCGCTCGGCCTCGTCTTCATGTTCGGCTTTTTCGTCTTTATCGCGCTGATGCGCGGCTCAGGTGACACGATCACGCCGATGCTGGTGATGTTCGGCTCGGTCGTGCTCAACATCGTCCTCGACCCGTTCCTCATCTTCGGCTTCGAGGGGAACCCGCTGTTTACGATGCTGGGCCTCGGCGGCCTGCAGGCCGACCTGCTCGCGCTGACCGGCTACACGGGATCGGGTATCCAAGGCGCCGCCATCGCAACGGTGTTCTCCCGCGCGCTGGCGCTTGTCGTCGGGCTCGCGATCATGTTCAGCGGGCGCCGGGGTATCGAGATCAATCTCTCGCAGATGTGGCCTAACGTCGGGTACATTCCCAAACTGCTTCGCATCGGCGTCCCGGCGTCGATCGAAGGGACCGGCCGCGCGCTCTCGATCAACCTCCTGCTGGTGATCGTGGCGATGTTTTCGGACCCGGTGATCGCGGCCTACAGCATCGGGACGCGGGTGTTCTCGGTGATCTTCCTGCCGGCGATCGCGGTCGCCCGCGGCGTCGAGACGATGACCGGCCAGAACATCGGCGCCGGCAAGCCCGATCGGGCCGAGACGGCTGCCGGACTAGCCGCAAAGACGCTGTTTGGCATTCTGGCGGCCGTCGGCGTCCTCGTGTTCTTCGTGCCCGAGCCGATCATCTCGGTGTTCGTCGGCGCCGATCAGGCAAACGCCGATCGGGTCGTCGAAGTGGGCGCCCAGTTCCTCCGCTACGTCGCGCTCTCCTTTGGCTTCATCGGCGTCATGCGGGCCTACACGGGGAGCTTCCGCGGCGCCGGAAAGACGATGACCGCCGCCACCATCTCCGTGTTGATGCTCGGCGGAATCCGCCTGCCCGTCGCTTGGATCGGCGCGAATCTGATGGGGCCGTCTGGCATCTGGCTCGCCTTCGCGGTCTCGAACACCGTCGGCGCGCTCGTCGCGTACGCGTGGTACAAGCGCGGCGGCTGGCGCGACGCCGACGTTACCGACGACGGCGCCACTCCCGGCGCGGCGGCAGCGGGCGACGACTGAGTCGAAACCGATTCTATCCCGCAGGTCGAACCCCTGTTCGTGAAGCGCGCTTCGCTCGATTTCGACCGCTACTTCGAGGTCGTCCTCGAAACCGACGACGCCCAGGCCGCCGAGATGACAGTCGAACCGGGCCGCACCGTCGGCGGCCCCGACAACCGCCACCCCGACAGCGACCAGTGGCTGTTCGTCGCCGCGGGCACCGCACTCGTGACCGTCGAGGACGAAGAGAGCCGCGTCGCGGCCGGCGACCTGCTCTGCATCGAAGCCGGCGAAGGCCACGAGATCACCAACGACGGCGACGAGCCGTTCGAGACGGTCAACCTCTACGTTCCGCCCCGTTCCTGAGGGCAGTCCGTTCCTGCTGCGATCGCCGACCGTGATCGTCTGTCCGAACCCGACACGTCCTTAGTGCCGCCCCGCTTCGTGCCCGACATGAACGAGGAGCGAGCAGACGCCGCGGTCGACGCCGTCGTCCTCGACGTCGACGGCGTGCTGGTCGACGTTGCGGACTCGTACCGCCGGGCGATCGTCGAGTCGGTCGACGTAGTGTACGGCGAGACGATCCCGAAGGCGGCGATACAGCAGTTCAAGGACGCCGGCGGGTTCAACAACGACTGGGAGCTGACCGACGCGGCCGCGCTGTACGTGCTGGCCGCCCGCGAGGGGTACGACCGCGACATCGAGGCGTTCACCGACGCCATCGCCGACCGCGGCGGCGGGCTCGACGCCGCCGAAGCCGTGGTGCGGGACGCTCTCGACGCCGACGACTGGGGCGTCGTGGCAGAGCGCTGGACCCCCGACCGACTGCGCGACGTGTTCCAGCAACTCTACCTCGGCAGCGACCTCTACCGCGAACTGGAGGACAGAACGCCCGACGGCGACGCGTCTGGCTATATTAATGACGAGCCGGTGTTGCTCGACGACGCCACACGCGAGGCGCTCGTTTCGGAGTTCGATATCGGCGTCGTCACCGGCCGGCCCGCCGCGGAGGCCGACATCGCCCTCGACCGTGTCGGACTGGCGATTCCCGACGAACACCGGTTCACGATGGACGACTGGGAAGAGGGCAAGCCCCACCCGAAGGCGCTGACGACGCTGGCCGAGCGCTTCGACGCCGAGACGGTCGCGTTCGTCGGCGACACGCTCGACGACGTTCGGACGGCGGTCAACGCCGACGAGGCCGACCCCGACCGCGAGTATCTCGGCGTCGGCGTCCTGACCGGCGGGCTCACCGGCGATGCGGGACGGCAAAAGTACGAGGACGCCGGCGCGACGGCCGTTCTGCCCTCGATTAACGATCTGCCCGACTGGCTGGCGTAGCGCCGCTCCCGACGGGGACAGCCGACTCGGCGCCGAGCGGGCGACGCCAGTCGTTGCCGGTCACGGAACCCTTTTTGTGCGCTCGGCTAACTCACGAGTATGCGAATTGCACTACTCGGCGGAACCGGCGATATCGGGCAGGGGCTCGCGCTGCGATGGGCCTACGACACCAACCACGAGGTCCTGATCGGCTCCCGGGACCCCGAGAAGGCCCGAACGATGGCCGAGGAGTACGAGACCGAACTCGACAGCCGCGGCGTCGAGACCGCGATCAACGGCTTCGAGAACGCGATGGCGGCCGACCGCGCCGACGTGGTCGTGCTGGCGGTGCCGCCGTACCACGTCTCGGATACGGTCGAGTCGATTGCCGACCGACTCGACGACGACACCATCCTCGTCTCGCCCGCCGTCGGCATGAAAAGCGACGAGTCCGGGCTCCACTACCACAAACCCGGCGCCGGCAGCGTCGCCGCCGTCGCCGCTGAAGCCGCTCCCGACGACGTACCGGTGATCGGCGCGTTCCAGAACCTCTCGGCGGACCGGCTGGCGAATCTCGACGTTACCTTCGACATCGACACCCTCGTCGTGGGCGACGACGCCGACGCCAAAGAGACGGTGACGATGCTCGCCGAAGGGATCGAGGGGCTTCGCGCGCTGGACGCCGGCCCGCTCGACAACGCCGCCGAAGTCGAGAGCGTGACGCCGTTGGTGATCAACATCGCCCGGTACAACGACGGGATGCACGACGTTGGCGTCAAGTTCCGCTGACACGCGGCGCTATCGCTGACGGCGCTGTGTGTGAGAAAATCGGTTGCTACGAAACGAACTTAGGCGCCGGCCTGATCGAGCGCGCTCTCGATGTCGTCGCGCTGCGTGACGCCGACGAATCGCTCGACGATGCCGTCCTCGTTCTCGATGATCAGCGTCGGGAGCGAGCGAACCTGATACTCGTTTGCAACGTCCTGTTCCTCGTCGACGTTGACCTTCTCGATCTCGAAGCTGTCGCCGCGGTCCTTCTCGATCTCCTCGAGGATCGGATCTTGGGTCTTGCACGGCCCACACCAGTCAGCGTAGAAGTCCTTCAGCGTTACAGTCATGCTGCTATCGGTTACTGTTCCTCGTCGGTCGCGCATAAGGGTTTCCCACTCTTGTACTCACGACGCGAAAGCGACCTCTCGACGGGCCGAGCGATCGGTCGAAAGGTTTACCGCCCCGCGACCCGCACCGTCGCGTATGAGCAGCGGCCAGAACTCCGGCGGCCTGATGTCCAGTGCGGGACTGGTACGGTACTTCGACAACGAGGACCGCAACGCGATCAAGATGGACCCCAAGACGGTCGTCGTCTTTGCGGTACTGCTTGGCATCGCGGTGCAGGCGATGTCGGTCGCCCTGTACGGCATTCAGGTCTGAGGCATCGCGCCATTTTCTCTATCCCGCTCGACCGACCAGCGGCGGCGTCGTGACGCCGAAGCGGCATCACGGCGCCGCCCCGTCCTCGCCGTGATCCTGCCCCGATGATCACGATCTGACCGCCTCGATGACGCGGGGTTTTTGCGCGACTGGTCCCTACCCCGACCGATGACACTCACTGCAGGCGTCGTCGCCGTTCAGGGCGACGTCAGCGAACACGCCGCGGCGATCGAGCGCGCGGCCGACGCGGTCGGCGAGGACGTGGCGATCCGTGAGGTACGCGAGGCGGGCCTCGTGCCCGACTGTGACGTTCTCGCGCTGCCGGGCGGCGAGTCGACGACGATCTCCCGGCTGCTCGCCCAGTCGGGGATCGACGAAGAAATCCGGGAGCACGTCGCGGCGGGCAAGCCCGTGCTTGCGACCTGCGCGGGGCTGATCGTTGCCTCGACCGACGCTCGCGACGACCGGGTCGACACGCTCGACGTGCTCGACGTGTCCGTCGAACGCAACGCCTTCGGCCGCCAGAAGGACAGCTTCGAGGCCTCGCTCTCGGTCGATGGGCTCGACGAGCCGTACCCGGCGGTGTTCATCCGCGCGCCCGCTATCGACGAGGTCGACGACGGCGTCGAGGTGCTGGCGACCGTCGAGGGCCGGCCGGTCGCGGTCCGCGAGGGTCCAGTCGTCGGTCTTTCCTTCCATCCCGAACTGACGAACGACGACCGTCTCCACCGGCTTGCGCTGTTCGACGCGCTCGCGGCGGCCACGTGACGCCCGGACCGACCGCGGGCGGCGCCCGGAGCATGCACTTTTCTCTCTGGCGCCCGTGCCCCACGGTATGAAGGCGACTATCGACGCCGTCCGGGTCGCCGGCACCGAGCAGGGGCCGGTCGCCGTCGTCGTCCTAGCGGTCGAGGCCGAGAGCGACGTGTTGCCGATCTTCATCGGCTTCGAGGAAGCCGCCAGCATCGCTCGCGGACTGGATGCCGAGGACATCGGCCGGCCGCTGACCCACGACCTCCTGCTCGACGTAGTGGAGGAGTTGGGCGGGCGCGTGACTCGCGTCGTCGTCGGAGACGTTGCGGACGGCACGTACATCGCCGATCTTCACATCGACACCCCGCGAGGCAAAGCCGTCGTCGACGCCCGCCCCAGCGACTCGCTGGCGCTGGCGGCCCGCACCAACGCCGCCGTCGAGGTCGACCGGTCGGTGTTCGAGGCCGGCGCCCAGCCCGCCGCCGAGTTCGCCGATCTGGACGAAATTCAGGACGTTGCGGAACTCGCCTGAGTCGAGACCAGCCGCCTTTTTACCGGCCGACGCGTCCGTTCGGGCATGACCGACGACGCCGCCGATCCGGGCGCCGACGTGCTCGACGAACTGTTCGCCGTGATCGAGGAGCGCAAAGAGACCCTGCCGGAGGATTCCTACACGGCGTCGCTGTTCGACCACGAGAAAGGCGATAACGCCGTCTTAGAGAAGCTCGGCGAGGAGTCGACCGAGATCGTGCTGGCCGCGAAAGACGACGACCGCGAGGAGCTGGCCCACGAGAGCGCCGACTTCGTCTACCACCTGCTGGTCCTGCTGGCGATGAAAGACATGGATCTGGCAGACCTGCGAGCCGAACTCGCCGAGCGGCGGTAGGGACGCCGACGACGCGGCGGCGTCACGCCGCCGGGCGCTCACCAGCTACTCGCCCGCCACCGCCGCGCCGATCGCTCCGGCGAGGGCGCTTTCGAGGGCGACGATCATCGAGAACGCGACGACGGCGAGCCCGAGCGCCAGCCCGCCCAGCGACCCGATAGCGGCGCCGACGGGCCCGCCGACGAAGCCGACCACTGTCAGCCCGACGACCAACACGAGTGCGGCGACGATGCCGCCGAGACTCCCCGCCAGCAGGCCGTGCCACGCGCCCGAGCCGAGGCTTCCCCCGGCCATGTACCCGGCGACGAACCCGCCGACCAGCCCCGCCGTGAGCTGTCCGAGGCCGGGCACGACGACACCGACCGCACCCAGTACGGTGATCACGAGAAAGCCGACGATCGCCGCGCGCCAATTTGTCATGCAGGCCGGTACGTTGCCGATGGGGAAAACACTGTTCCGAGTATCTGTAGGAGCGACAGCGGCGTCACCGCTTACTGCCCGGTGAGTTGTCGCCCTCTGGCGATGACGTAGATCAGGACGATCCCGGCGCCGACCGCGAGCACGAACTGGGTGAGCAGGGTGAGAAGCACGCCTACGAGCCCACCCAAGGCCACAAAGCTGAGCACCATCGGAACGAGCGCGACCGCCGCGAAGAGCCCGACGAGCTTTGCGAGCGGGACGGCTTCCGCGACGATCTGGTCGGTGTCGAGCGTGTTCGTCGAGGGATCGACGAACGGAGGGCTTGCTGGCATCGCTCGTATAATTCCGCTCGGGCGACATATAGTGCAGGGATCAGCGGCATCCGGCGGCTTGTGAGGATCAGCGGCGTCCGGCGGCGTCCGAGCGCCGAAAGACGCTCTTTTTATAGCCAGCCACGCTAGATCGCGCTATGATTTTCGAGGATCTTCCGACGACGCCCACGTCGGAGGAGCTGATCGACAAAGCGTTCTCGCGGGCGGCGCGCTCGGGCCGGTCGAAGCAGGGCCGGGAGGCCCAGGAGTCGATGACACAGACTGCGACGAACATTCTCTCGGACAACCTCCAGAACGTCGTCACGGAGTGGCCGGACTTCGAGACCGTCGACCCGTTCTACCGCGAACTGGCCGACGCCATCGTCGACGCCAGCGACTACGGCGTCGACGCCGGCGGGATCGACGCCCTGCGCCAGAGCCTTTCGGAAGTAACGTGGGCCAGCCGTCAGACCCGCCAGATCGGCGAGGACGCCATGGCGAAGATGCGCAAGGCCGACGAGGACCTCGCACGGAAGCACCGCAAGCAGGCGTTCGCCCGGATGGCCGACGTGGTCGAGGACGTATCCGAAAACCTCCTGCTGATCAACGAGGCGCGAAACGACCTGCGCGACCTGCCCGACATCCGCCCCGACGAGCCGGCGATCGTCGTCGCGGGCTACCCCAACGTCGGCAAGTCCAGTTTCGTCAACGATGTCACGCGAGCGCGCAACGAGACCGCCGAGTACCCCTTCACGACTAGGGGGATCGGCGTCGGCCACTTCGAGCGCGATCACGCCCGCTACCAGATCGTCGACACGCCCGGTCTGCTCGACCGGCCGCCGGAGGACCGCAACGAGATCGAGTCACAGGCCGTCTCAGCGCTGGAACATCTCGCTGATTGCGTGCTGGTCGTGCTCGACGCCAGCATGGACTGTGGCTACCCGATCGAGGTCCAGCTCGAACTGCGCGACGCCATCGCCGAGCAGTTCGCGGACGTTCCGGTCATCACGGTCTGTAACAAGTCCGATCGCTCGACCGACGTGGAGGCCGACCACTACATGAGCGTCGAGACGGGCGAGAACGTCGAGGCCGTGCTCGACGCCGCCGTCGAGGCCGTCGACTACGAGCCCGAACTGCCCTTCGAGGGGTAGTCCGTCGCCAGCCGGGACTGCCGCTCGGCTGCGGTGGCTGCCCGGCCCGGACGCGCCGTCGCCGACTGATACTCGACGAACCGAACCCGGACAGCGACGCGCTCGCCGGTCCGGTCGGCGATCCGCGCCGCGATGTCCTCGTCGAGTCCCGAGTGGTTCCCCGAGCGCGCGTCGCTGACGACGACGGTGACGGTCTCGGGCGTGTCGACCGGCGCCGTCGAGGCGTACTGGCTCCGGACGGCGACGACGGTGAGATTCTCGCGGGTCGGATCCTCGACCGCGTCGACGGCCGCCTGATTGGCCGCGCGCTCGAACGCCATCTGGTCGGCAGTGACTGCGACCGTCCCGACGGCCGCCGCCGCGAACAGCGCACCGACGACGCCGACCGCGAGCAGTTGCCGACGGTCAGCGTTTGCGAGCACGCCGCCCGGCACCGACGCCAGCTCGGTCGTTTCGGCGTCGGGGCGATAGCCAAGCACCCACAGCGTCGCGGCGACGGCGGCGTCGATCGTCACCACCGTGAACGTCACCAGCGCGAGCGTCCCGATCCCGACCAGCGGCTCGCCCCACGCGAACCCGATGCCGGCCGCGGCCGCCGCCGGCAGCAGCGCCGCGGCGATCATCACGCCGATCAGCGACATCGGCCCCTTGGTCGTCACGCCGATGCCCGCGGCCGCGCCCGCCCCGAGCGCGACGGTCAGTGCGATGACGTTCGGCGCGAGGCGCACGCCGATCAGCTCGATCGAACTCACCGCCAGCACCGGCGGGGCAAGCGCCAGCCAGCGCAGCGCGAGGCTCAGCCCGAACGCGACCAGCACGGCGAGCGCCAGCCCGCCGGCCTGCAGGCGCAGGCTCGACAGCATCATGCGCCGATCCCCGAGCACTGCCCCGACGCTCGCGGTCAGCACCGGCCCGACGACCGGCGCGATCACCATCGACCCGACGACGATCGCCGGCGAGTCCGCGAGCAGCCCCACCGTTGCGATCAGCGCGCTCGCCACCATCAGCGCGTAGAACGACCGGCGGTCCTGACTGAGATCCATCGCCTTCGAGCGCAGTTCACGGCGCGGGAGCGGATCGTAATCGTCCGCGAACCGGTCTTCGAGCTCGCGCCACGTCGGCGTCGCCGCGGTCTGGCCGCTGGCGACGACAACGTAGCGATCGACGTCGACGCCGGCCTCGACGAGGGCTTCCAACGTCGGCCTGACGGCGTCGGTCGGTACCGGCGCCTGCACCAGTCGACAATCGCGGTCCCGTCCGGTCGGATCGTCGGCGTCGAGGACGGTGTAGGCAACGTCGCGGTCGTCGAGTGCGTCGAGCGCCGCTTGGCGCACGTCGGCCGACACGAGGACGTAGATGATTCGCACGAGTGAGCACCGGGTGTCCCGGGACAAGTGTGGCGCGACCGTTCGCCGTCGCTCGCTCGTTCCGTGCGTCGAAATGACGGCGTACCGCGAAGAAAGCTCGTCTTAGGCCGCGCCCGCTCTCGGCGCCACCGCCGGCCGACCCATCGACTGCGTCGACGGCTCGAACGCCTCGCCGTTCCCGCGCTGGTCGATGTCGACGTACCGGACCTGCACGGCGACGTCCCGCTCGGAGTTGTTCTCGATTGCGGCGTAGATCTCGTCCGTCACGGCCGATTGCGAGGTGGCGTCGCCGGTCTGCCCGACGGTGACGATCACCCGCTCTTGATGCCGGAACGGGAAGTCCTCAGTCATCTCGATCTGGACCGACAGCAGCTGGTACTGCTCGTACTCCGACTGGTCGAGCAGGTGTGTGAGATCGGTCTGGACCTCCGTCTCGAAGTTCGCGGTCTGGAAACCAGTGACCGAGGCACCGACCAGAAAGCTCGACAGTACGATCATCGCCACCGCGAACAGCCCGGCGTTGCGCAGCAGCTTGCGCTGGGCCGCGGCCTCCTCGAACCACTCGCCCGGCCGGTAGCCCATGTACCACAGCGTCACCAGCCCGGCGAGGTTGACCGACGTGATGTTGACGAGCACGAGCACGGCCGAGCCCAGCCCGGCCAGCGGCAGTCCCCACGCGAGCGCGATGCCGGCCGCCGCCGCCGGCGGGATCAGCGCCGCGGCGATCATGACGCCGACGAGCGCCGTCGAGACGCCGGTCGAGAGGCTCAACACGCCTGCGACGCCGGCCCCGAGCGCGATGATCAGGCTGAGCAGGTCGGGTGTGAGCCGCTCGTTGATCTCGCCGACGCTCGTGAGCATCAGATCCGGCGGCACCAGATGCGTCACTTTGAGTCCGAAGGCGAGCACCGCGGCGCCGGCGATCGCAAGCCCGATGCCGAGCGCCTGGTAGAGCAGCCCCTCGCGGACCAGATCGTCGTCGTTGATCACCGTCCCGACGCTGGCGCCCAGCGCCGGCCCGATCAGGGGCGCGATCACCATCGACCCGACGACGACCGCCGGCGAGTCGAGCAACAGCCCCGCCGTAGCGACGAAGGCGCTGATCAGCGTCAGCGTCACGTAGATCGGGAAGTTCGGCGTCATCTCCTCGGCCTCAGTGCGAAGCTCCTGTCTGGAGATGCGCTCTTCTTCCACGTCGTCGGTGGCGTAGCGCTCTTCGAGATCGTCGAACTTCCGCGAAACCACTGTCTCGGCGTCGACGACGACGGTGTAGGCGTCCTCGCTGACGCCGATGTCCTGTAGCGTGTCCAGCACCGGCTCGACGGCGTTGGCCGGTAGCGGGAAGTAGACGAC
Source organism: Natronoarchaeum philippinense (assembly GCF_900215575.1). Classification (NCBI taxonomy): domain Archaea; kingdom Methanobacteriati; phylum Methanobacteriota; class Halobacteria; order Halobacteriales; family Natronoarchaeaceae; genus Natronoarchaeum; species Natronoarchaeum philippinense. The sequence continues at coordinate 45,176 of NZ_OBEJ01000002.1, forward strand.
GCCGGTGAACTCCCGGCCGCTGGTCTCGTCGGTGACGACGTAGTCGACGCCCTCGTCGTCGAGCGCGCCGAGGATCGTCTCGCGTTTGCCCGTCGGAATCGTCAACTGGACGAGTCGCACGTCCCTCCGGAGGTCCCCGACGGGCAAATAGGTCGGGGATCGGCAGACGGCGACGCAAGCAGCGCAGCGGCGTCGATCAGACCCGATCCCGAATGCGATCGAGGACGTACGCCACCTGCTCGTCGGGCAGGCACATCGGGTTGATGGTGAACTGCGCTTGATCGAGGGCGTCGGCGCCGACGAAGATCCGAGGATTCTCCTCGCGCAGGCCGCGGACGAGTTCGGCCGTGGTGACCGGCGCTTCGGCCTCGTCGACCGACACCGTCACCGTCGGCGCCACGTCGGTCGCGGACGCCGCTGCGAGGCTCGTCGAGAGCGCCGGCTCGTCGGCGAGTTCCTCGGCGATGCGCTCGGCGCGGTCGCGCCACTCGGCGGTCCGGGCCTCGTGGTCTTCCTCGACGAACAGTTCGAGCGCTCGAATCAGTCCCACCAATTCCCCCTTGCCGACTTTCATCCCGCGGCCGATCCCTTGGCGCGGGACACCCCCGAGAGCGTCGACATCGACCAGTTCCGCCGGCGGCACCCACGCGTCCGCGGCGGCGTGCATGTCCAACTGCTGGGCCGCGACCGACCGGATGAGGTCCTCGCGCCCGGCGAGGATGCCGGTGGTCTGCGGGCCGCGGATCGCCTTCCCGCCGCTGAAGGCGACGAGGTCGACGCCGAGGTCGATGAAGCGCTCTAAGTTCTCGACGGGCGGCAACTCGGCGGCGGCGTCGACGATCACCGGCACGTCGTTGTCGTGAGCGACCTCGACGACGGCCTCCAGCGGCGGCGTAGTGTACTCCTTTTGGACGTACGCGACCGCGGCGGTGTCGGCGCCGATGGCGGCCTCGATCTCCCAGCGCTCGGTGTTCTCCGCACCCGTCCCAAGGTACGCGTCGTTCGCGCCGACATCGACGAGTTCGGCACCGGCGACGCGGTAGGCGTGGTCGTAGCCCGTCCGGTGGGTTCGGGGAACGACGATTTCGTCGGCCAGCCCCTCCGTGTCGGGCAGCGACGCCATCGCGGCGGGGTCGTCGCCGGCGATACAGGCCGCCGCCGCGAGCGTCATGCAGGCGCTGGCGCCCGAGGCGACGTAGCCCGCCTGGGCGCCCGTGACATCCTGAATCAGCTCGGAAGCTCTGGCTTGCAGGTCGGAGATGCGAGCAAAGCCTTCCGCGGCGCGGCGCATCGCGTCGGCGGCTTCCGGCCGGATCAGGCTCCCGCCGATTCGGGTCTTCGTTCCGGTGGCGTTGATCACCTCCGGAACGTCGAGGTCGTCGTAGACAGAGTCGGTCATACCGGACGGTTGCGGGCGAGCACCTTGAGTCCACTCGTCGGCACCGGCCGCCCGGCCGCCGTCGCCAGCACGACAGTAGTTTCTTCGGGCGACCGATCGAACAGGCGTTCATGCGCGTCGTCGAGAACACGATGGATGTCCCGATCGAGAACGTGCTGGAGCGGCCGCTGTTTTGCTTCCTTGCTTCCGTCGACGACGGTCTCCCCCGCGTCTCGCCGCTGTGGTATCTCTGGGAGGACGGCGTCGTCTGGATCATGGCCGACCGCGAGAAGACCTACGTCGACCGCGTCGCGGCGACGCCGGAGGCCGCGCTCGCGGTCGTCGAGTTCCTGCCCGGCTCGGGCGTCGTCCGGCACGTCGGCTTTCGCGGCCGGGCGAGCGTCGAGCCGTTCGACCTCGACCGGACGAATCGGCTCCTCAAACGGTATCTCGGCCCCGATCCCGAGGCGTGGGACGACCGGTTTCTGCCGCCGTGGAGCGACCGCTGGTGTTTCGTCCGGTTCGACCCCGAGACCGTCGTCGCGCGCGACCAGAGCTACGATCTCGGGGCCGCGTAGCGACACGGCGGATATCGGCGTCGAACGCTGCGACGCCGATTCCCGGGTTAGAGTGTGTGAATCGTCGCCTGCTCGCCCAGTCTGACATCGTTGAACGTCTCGCGCTCGACCGTCGGTCCCGAGCAGTCGCCGTCGGGATCGCCCGGCGACTCGCAGATGTTGGCCGTGAGATCGTAGGGGCCGTGGTTCGCGTCGAGGTACGCTGCGGCCTCGCCATCGATTTGGATCGGGAGTTCGGTCGGCAGCGGGGCGTCTTCCTCGGGGAGGTCCGCGGACAGTTCGCCGTCGTCGAGGAGCCACGTCGCGACAGGCCCTTCGGCGTCGGTCCGCTCGGGATCGATTCGACCCCAGACCTGTTTGGTGACGACGACGCCACTGGTCTGGATGCCGAGCGCTTCGAGACAGCCAGCACTGGCGGCGAGGCCGGTCGTCGCGGCGGCGAGGAGGGTGCGGCGGCGCATACGCCACGGTGTTCGTGTCACCGGATAGGTGTTTCTCTCTTGGCCAGTGGGCGGCGACACAGCGTGTCGGCCCCGAACGCGACCCTTTTCCGCGGCGCCCGCCAACGACGCTCCATGTTCGAGAACCGCCCGAACTGTTCGGACGAGGTGATCCTCGTCGGGCGCTCTAACGTCGGGAAGTCGACGCTGATGCGCGAGCTGACGGGCCACAGCTTCGAGACCGGCGGCAAGCCGGGCGTGACCCGCTCGCCCAATCACTACGACTGGTCCGGCGACGACTTCATGATCACCGACCTGCCCGGCTTTGGCTTCATGTCCGGCGTCCCCGACGACGCTCGCGAGCAGATCAAGACCGACATCGTCCGGTACGTCGAGGACAACGCCGAGAACATTCTGGTCGGCATCCTCGTGCTCGACGGCAAATCGGCGGTCGACATCATCGATCGCCACTCCGGCGAGGACGAGATCCCCCACGACGTGGAGATGTTTCACTTCCTGCGGGACGTGGGCATCCCGACGGTGGTCGCGGTCAACAAGATGGACAAGGTCGACGACGAGGACGACCGGCTGAACGACATCTGTGACCGGTTGGGGTTGTACCCGCCGTGGAAGCAGTGGCAAGACACCATCGCCCCGATGACGGCCAAGCGCGGGTCGATCGGCTCGCTGGAAGACGCCGTTTGCGGGCACCTCGAAGACGCCAAGCGCGACGATCTGAAGAAGTTCTTCTAACTCCGGCGGCTCGTGGTGGACAGGTGTCCCGACCCCCTCACAACTCCGGGTCGAAGATGGCTTCGATCGGGCACTCGAAGTGCGCCGCGAGTTTGAACGCGAGTTCTAACGACGGATCGTAGCGGTTGCGTTCGATCGCGTTGATGGTCTGGCGAGTCACGCCGACCGCTTCGGCGAGGTCGCCCTGGCTGAGTCCCTCGGCTTCGCGTCGGCTGGAGAGATCGTTCTGCATGATTAGGTACGGCGCTTGGCGATGCCGAAACACACGCCGTACAGCAAGAACAGCGCTGAGAGCGTGAGCACGACGCCGGATACTGCTCCCGTTATCTCGACGTGGCCGCCGGCGTCGAGCACGTAGAGTGCCGGAATCCCGCTCAGTCCGAGCACCATCGTGATCATGATCGCCAGTCCGCTCGCGCGGTTGTGCAACTCGTAGTCGCGCTCGTCCTGGAGCGTCGCATCACTCACGACCGGTGCGAGAACGGTGATGCCGCCGCCGATCCACGCCCCGAGTAGGTAGATCACGGCTCCGATAAAGTACCGATCGAGCGCGATCCCGGCGAACAGTCCGAGCACCGCCACGCCGGTGATGCCGTACACGAGTCGCCGGTACGTCTGGCGTGTGAGTCCTGCGTTGGCTGTGGTTGGTGTCACGGTCGCTCCCTTGATGGTAAAGGATATTTTACACCCCGTGTTAAAATTGGCGTTCGCCAGATAGCCGTTTCTACTGCAATCGATAGGTTTCGAGGCGCCGAACCGCACGCCGGTAGGCGACCGGCAGCGCTGCGACGCCGCCGACGATGACGACCCAGCCGAGCGTCTCCAGCGTCCCGGCGCCGATCTCGCTCACGCCGGGCAGCCATCGCGGGAGAAGCACGGCACCGACCGTCCGAGCGGTCTCGTCGGCGGCGAACGCGACGGCGACCACGATCAGACTCAGGACGGTCGAAAAGAGGCTGTACGCGCGTTTGCTCGGCGGCACTGCGCGTCGGGAGCCGTCGAGATTGACGGCGTCGAACCGCGGGAAGACAGAGCCAATACCGGTCGCAACGAGCGCACTCGCGGCGACTGCGGTGACGCTGGCGACGCCGAGCGCGACGAGCACCGGCGGGGAACTGCCTGCCAGATATCCGGCCGCGAGTGCGACCCCCGCTGTCAGGGGCGCACCGACGAGCGCCGCCGCGACGATCGTTCCGTGCACAACGTGGCGTCCGTGCGCCGGAGCGGTCAGCAGCGTCGGAAGCGTTGCGCCCTGATTGCCCAGCGGGTTCAACGGCAACACGGCGCCGGACGCCCACGCGCCGTACCAGACGACGAACCACGGGACGTACCACGGCACCGTCCCGGTCGTCACGGCGCTTTCGACAAAGAGGATCGCGGCCAGCAGCGGCGGTGCGACGAACACGAACTGGAACGGCGACCGGACCGCACGACGCAGCGTCGTGCTGGCGATCCCGCGCGTCGCGGGCGCTCGGCAGACGACATCAAGTGCGGCGTCCAGCCGCGTATTCGGCGCTGTCGGCAGTGCTTCCTCGTCGCTTTCGCTCGCGTGGGGCGTATCGGCCAGCCACGCGTATCGAGCCGCCGGGACCGCGAGCACCGTCCCACCGATGACGACGATCGGCATCAGTCCGCACAAGAGGAGTACACCGGTCGCGTCGACGCCGGCGTTCGGCGTCGTTGCGAGGGCGAGGTGGCCGAACCACGCCATCGGCGGGGACTGCAAGACCGGCTCCAACCGCTCGACGATCGTCAGCAGCTCGCCGGTGACAGAGAGTGTGATATAGGCGAGGCCGAGACCGATTCCGAGAACGGTCACGAGCCGGCTGACGTTCTCCGACCGCCGGCCGAACCCCTTGAGCGTGAAGCCGATTGGATAGCCGATCGCCGCGGCCGTGGCCGGGATCCCGACCGCCGCGACGGCGATGCCGAGGATCGGGCTAAACGAATCGGTACCCGCGACGAGCCCCGCGCCGGCAGCCAGTCCGAGCCCGATCGTGTACACCGAGAATTTGGCAGCAGCCGCGAGCAACAGTCCGCCGACAACGTCGGCTGCCGGACGAATCGTCAGATACTGACCGTCGTTATCCAGGTCGCCGTTGCTTCCCAGCGCGTCGCCGACGAGCAGAATCGTCAGGAACAGCCAGAGGACGCTCGTCGCCGTCACGAGCCATGCCGGCATGACGCCGCCGGCGGCGAGCGACGCGCCGATCGCCCGCGCCGCGTCGAAGGTCTGGTAGAGCAAGAACACGCTCATGACGCCGACCAGAATCGTAAATAGGACCCAGAAGTCCTGATGTCTGACCCAGCGATACCCGCGAAGCAACTCGATCCGCGCGATCTCCAAGCTCTGCCCGAGCGACGGGACGGCGTCTCCGAGCGTACTGTTCCGTGCTGAGCCGTGGCTGTGCGGGCGCGCCGACGTGGGCGATGGGGAGTCCGAGAGGCCGGCCGAGTCCTCAGACATTCGTCTGGAACTCCTCCGTACCGGCGTCACTGGCCTCCTGCGATGCACGCTCGGCTGCTGTGGCGTCCCGCTCGTCGGTGACCTCCAGAAAGGCCGTTTCGAGGTCCCGCGATTCGTCTGCGCGGGCTTTGAGCTCCGCCGGGGGTGCCTCCGCGACGAGCGTGCCGTCGTTGATGACACCGATCGTGTCGGCGAGTTCGTCGACGATCGGAAGGATGTGCGTCGAGAGGAAGACGGTCATCTCCCGCGTGACGAGATCGGCGACGGTGTCACGGACGGTCCGTGCGGCACGCGGATCGAGGCCGCTCGTCGGCTCGTCAAGGAACACGACATCGGGGTCGTGAAACAGCGTTGCGATGATGCCGACCTTCTTGGTCATCCCCGTCGAGTACGATTCGATGCGTCTGTCGGCGTCAGCGAGGAGATTGAACCGATCGAGCAGCGTTTCGATCCGGTCGTCGGCCCGATCGTCGGGCATGCCGTGGAGGCGGGCGACGTGGCGGAGGTGTTCCCATGCGGTCAGTTCGTCGAAGACCGGCGGATCGGCCGGAAGATAGCCGATGCGCTGGGTCAATTGCGAACGGTTCGTGATCGGCACCCCGGCAATCTCCGCGGTTCCGGCCGTGGGTTCGGTGAGAGCCACCAGCATTCGCATCGTCGTCGTCTTGCCGGCGCCGTTCGGTCCGAGAAATCCGTAGATGGTTCCCTGGGGAATCGAGAGGGAGAGGTCGTCGACGGCGGTGTCCTCGCCGTATCGTTTCGTGAGCCCGTCGGCGGTGATCGCATACTCGGTCATGGATGGCCCTCGCTACCCGTAGCAGAACCGCTGGCGGCCGGGAACTCACTACTGGGGCCCGCTTCGTGGTGCTGGATCGTGTGGAGGTTGTCTGGCATGGGGTGTAAACTCCTCTTTACAGTAAAGCATGCTTTACACCCAATGTTAAATCCACCGGTCGCCCCACTGGTCCGGCTACGAAGCGATTTCGGCACGAAACGCACCAGTCGTGTTGCTCGTCGCTCTGGCCCGTGGATGCGGCGGGCAGTTCGTGCTACGTGAGGAAGATCATAGCAATCAATAAGTTATATCGGGTTGACATCATCTCCAATGATCGAGTGGTTCGGCGGCACAGCGCAGGTATTTCAGATTCTCCTTCCGCTGTTCGGTCTCTGCGTCGTGCTGCTTGCGCCAAAAATAACCGACACCAACCGTGCCCGGCGGTACGTTGCTCCAGCGTTCGGATGCTGGCTCGCTCTCCAACTTCTGATCGGCTTGGAAGAAGGCACGCTCGTTTCGTTTCCCGACCCATTCGGGTTCCTCGTTGCAGTGTTGCTGCTGCTCGGGTTCGTCGTACTGATGTTCCGCGGGCTCTTTGCCGCGTGGAAAACGCGAGAAGCGTCCGAGTTCCCGTCGCAATAGCGCCGTTGAAATCAGGTTAATTTGACCTCTCGTCGCTGGAACAGCTGTCAACTAGATGTGCATATTTATTAGCAATATTTATATGTAAACTAATTACTATATGCTAATATGGCATCTGAGTGGGACAGTTTTTGGACAGGGCTCAAAGAACGGCTACTGTTAATCACAGTACAAATGCTAGTTCTGATCGTTCTGGCTGGTGTTTTCGCATATATTGCTACAAATACTTAATTCATCAAAAGCGTCTGAATGCTGTATTACATCGGGCAATCATCTACTCAGAATCAGTCAGGAACGAGGTGTTGAACATATCCTCTGTACCGAACAATCGGCAGGACCAGTCCTGTGAATGGCTGCGGGTTTCAACGCAACCACCGTCACGCAAACCCCTGAAAAGAACGATACCCGGAGACCCTATCCCAGTTGTTCGACCAGCGCCTCGCCCTCGACGAACGGAACGTCGTTCCGGGCGGCGTACTCTCGTGCGGCGGCGGTCGAGAGCGCGTCGCCGGTCCCGTCGTCTAACATCTCGCAGACCACGACCGCCGGGGGCTGGTCGGCGGCGTCGGCCAGCGCGAGCCCGAGTTCGGTGTGGCCTTGGCGCTCGTCGAGCAGGCCGTCGGCGGCCCGGAGCACGTGGACGTGGCCCGGCGCGCGGAACTCGTCGGCGAACGTCTCGGCGTCGACGGCGTCGCCGTCGGTCGCGCTCGCGGCGAACGCGCCCAACTCCGAGATGGTCAGCGCGCGGTCGTCGTCGGTGACGCCGGTAAAGGTGTCGCGGTGGTTGACCGTCAGCGAGAACGACGACCGGTCGCCGTACGCGAGGTGTTCTGACTCGCCGGCGGGGTGGTCGATCACGTCCGAGAGGAAGGGCAATTCGGCGGCGTCGGCGACGGGAGCCGACAGGGCGGCACAGATCAGCCCGCCGGCGTCGTTTCGCATGTGGGCGACGGCGTCGGCATCGACCGATCGGGCGGGGTAGATGATGTCGGTCTCGCCCTCGCGGTCGTCGAAGTCGTGAACGCAGACCGGCTGGCCCTCGCGGAACGCCGCGACGGCGTCGTCGACGGCGCTCGTGGCCTGTGCGTCGCCGGTCTCGATGTGGGTATCGCCGGTCATGTTATCGGTCCTCGACGGTGACGGTGACGGCGTCGCCGTCTTCGAGTTCCAGTTCGTCCCGGAGCTTCTCGGGGGCGATCAGCTCGACTTGGTCCTCGTCGTGGTGGGTGCGCTCGGGCGTGATGACGTGGGTCTCCTCGTAGCGACGCCCGTCCGCGGTCGTGAGCGTCGCGGGGTAGCAGATCGCCGGACCGTAGGTGCGGTCGTCGTCCTCCCAGCCGTCGATCGGCACCGGTTCGAGCGCTTCCAGCGCCGAGCGCCGGCGGACGCTCGCGTCGGTCAGGTCGACGTTGAGCGTCCCCTCGAACGGCTCGTAGCCCAGCCGGTCCTCGAACTGGCGCATGTAGCCCGGCAGCGAGATGTAGTGGCGGCCCTCGCCCATCCCGCTGGTGACGCTGCCAGCCAACTCGACCGACGAGGCGCCCTCGAAGATGCGTCGATAGTCCTCGTACTCGCCGCGCAGGGCCTGCTCGCCGTCGTCGGTGATCTCGATCCACTGTCCGTCCGAGACGGTCTCGCGCTCGACGTAGCCGGCGTCGTCGAGACGCTGGAGACGCCGCGACGCCGTTTGCGTGGAGGCGCCGAGTTGCTCGGAGACGCCCGAACAGGAGACTTTCATCTCGCCGCCGGTGCCGCCGTCGAGAGCCAACAGTTTCAACACGGCCAGTTCGTCGTGTCCGACGGCCAGCGACGCTGCGTTCGACATGCTAGTGCGTTGGGAGCCGCGCCGGATAAGTATAACGAATATGGGATGCGTAACAGATCTGTGAACGAAGCGTCCGTTTCCTGCCGTTGACGTGTTTTGGTGCGAGCAGAATAAACGTCTTCGGGAACGCGCTCGGTGCTGCCGCCTACCGATCAGATGCAGTCCCGTCCTGAGCGGCGGTCCGAAACTCGCCAGCATAGTCCTCGACGTACGACCGAATGCTCCGGGGTGGACGCTTTAGCACGCGCTCTACGTCGTCGGTTACGCGGTCGGCCAGACCGAGCCTCGCAGTCGTGTAGATGCCGACCATCAAGAGCACGTAGCCGAGCGGGTGACCCCGAGAGCGCATCCGGTGGACGAACGCCGGAATCGATGGGTCGGCGTACTGGATCGATCGTCCCAGCACGTCCGAGAAGATCGTCGCAACCTCGTCGTAGCGCAACGCTGCCGGCCCGGTCAGGTCGTAAGCGACATGCAGGTGGCCCGATTCGACGAGCACGCGCGCCGCGACCGCAGCAACGTCCCGCGCGTCGACGAAGCTCGTCGCGCCCGCTCCCGCCGGGACGAACAGCTCGTCGTGCTCGATCACGTCCGGCCGGTGGACCTCGTGGAGGTTCTGGGCAAAAAACGACGCTCGGAGGAACGTGTAGCCGACCCCTGCGGCCTCGATCCGGCGTTCGATCCGGTAGTGTGGCAACAGGCGGTTCCGATCAGCACCCAGCGTCGAGAGATAGGCGATCCGCTCGACGCCGACCCGAGCGGTCGCATCGACGAAGGCGCAGACATCAGCGGTATCGACCACCGGTGGCCGGACGAGAAAGACGGCGTCGATGTCTGCCAGTGCCGCGCCCCACGTCTCTGGACGGTCGAAATCGAACTCGACGACCGCGTCGGCCGCCTCGAAGCGCTCGCGGTCGGTATCGGGGTCCCGCGTCGCAGCGCGGACCTCGCACTCGGCGTCGCGCAGCTCGGCAACGACGTGGCGTCCGACAGTGCCCGTCGCGGCGGTGACCAGCACGGTCCGGGTAGTGTGGTCGCTCACGCCGAGATCACCTTCGGCATCTCGCCGACGTGTACGTCGTTTCTGACACAATCACCGCTGTAGGCGTCGCCCTGAACGACTGTGAGCGTAGGGTCCACGACGGGGAGCTTCTCGGGCGAACGCGCGAACGTGACGGCATCGCTACCGCAGTCGAGCGCCTGTCTGAGCAGTGAGACGCTAGTTCGCCCGGTCGCATCGAACACTGCGATCTGCATACAGGTCATAGGCGGTGAGTTGCCTAATACTTGGCACTTCGAAGCTTCGAAGTAAGAGGTCTGAGGCGGCTACGGTCGGTCGATCGACCCGCACGTTTTTGCGATCTCGCCCGAACTCGATGCCGCGCCGAACACGCTCTCTGCCCGCCTGCGAGACTTCACCGAGGCGGGCCTGCTAGAGCGAGCAGCCTACGACGAGGTGCACCCGTGCGTAGAGCACGAGCCGGCGCCGAACGCCGAGCGCTGTTTCCGGTGTTCGGACATTCTCCTCCGCTGGGCGCACGAGCGCAAACGCTGAGGCGAACGGGCCAGTCCGATCAGTCGCCGACGACCGGATCCCGCGCCCAGAACTCGCTACCTTTGTTCAGTTTCGGAACCCAGGTGTCGGCGTCGCGCGCGAGCAGGGCGACGCGGGACTGGGGAACGTCCTTGATCGTGTCGTGGTCTGGCATGTGCGCCCCGATCTCCTCGGTGAAGGCGAGCACGTCCTCGTGGTCGGGCATCGACGAGCGGTCGAGCCGCCCGCGGGAGTGGCCGACGTGCATGTACGCTTTGAGCTCGACGAAATCGGGGTCGGCGCGGTCGTAGAATGCGGCGTACCAGTCGGGGTCGCGCATGTTCTCGCCCTCGACGAGCGTCGTCCTGAGGACGGTTCGAGTATCGTCTTTGTCCGCGAGCACGTCCATCGTGTCGATCAGACGCTCCCAGGCGTCGTCCTCGACGGCCTTGACCACGTCGTCGAACATCGCGCGGTTGTGCGCGTCGACGCTGACGTACAACTGGGTCGGGTCACAGCGGGCCAGCATCTCGGGGTTCGTGCCGTTGCTCACGAGGAACGTGGTGATGTCTCGCTCGTGGAACTCGTCGATCAGCTCGGGGAGATAGGGGTACAGCGAGGGCTCGCCGTCGAGCGAGATGGCGACGTGACGCGGCTCCATCGCCTCCTCGAACACCTCGCGGGGCACCTCGTCGTTGCCGCCAAAGCCCGAGAGCAGTTTCTTCTGGAGCCGCAGGCTGGCGTCGACGACGGCTTCGGGATCATCCCATTCTACGTCGTCGAGCTCGTAGGCGTGGCCGGCGTGATCCCGCCAGCAGAAGACACAGCGCTCGTTGCACTTGACCACGGGCGTCATCTGGATGCAGCGGTGGGACTCGATGCCGTAAAAGGCGTACTTGTAGCACTTACCCTCGCCGCGCAGGGCGTTTGCGGTCCAGCCACAGGTCTGGGCAGCAGTGTGATTCTCACTGTGGTACTCCGGGTCCGAGACCTGTTTCGGACCGTTCGAGTCGCTCATTGTAGGAGGCATAGCTGCCGAGGCTAAAACGTTCTTTCCTCTGTTGTGCCCTGTCCCGAGTTGCATACCGGAGACTGCCGAAAGCCGGACGCATACGGGCCACTGGTCAGGACGACGCAGCGTCCGTACCAGCGAGTCCCAACAGGTACCCCCCGAAGGCGAGGATCCACAGCACGAGCGGATAGACGACCCAGCGCTCGATTCCGCCGCTCCCGAGAAACGCCAGCGGATGCGGGCCACCGACGACGAGCCCATAGAAGAAGACGCTCACGAGGACCAGAAGGGAGAGCCCACCAAAGAGGCCACAAAGAACGGAGAAGGGCCTAGAGACGACTCGTGAAGACAGGACGACGGTGATTCCGCCAGTAAAGAAGGTGAGAAGCGCAAACAGCCCGTGCCAGGGGGTCACGTTGCCCGGGAACACGCCGACGCCGAAAATGCTGGCGCCGAAAATAGCGAGTGCGACGGGGAAGCCACGCCGATCCACGGCGCGAAAGAGAAAATACGCTGCAACCAGCACGAGTGCGCCGGTAACCAGCATCGTGCTGTTGAAGATCGTCGCGGAGGGCTCGTGGATGATCGGATTCGGCGGTCGCGTCGATCCGAGGTCGCTGATGTCCTGTCTCGTCGAATAGTTCGGATGGAGCACTTCCGCCGTGATGATCCCCATAAATGCGATAAATCCGGACACCACCAAGCTGGATCCCGCGACCGACAAGCTCGAAGACTCGAATTGTGACGGAGTTCCACTCGGATTGGACTCGCTCATGGCCACGTAGACGTACTCCGTTTGAAGATATGACTTCGAGGGCGTGAGGCGACGACGGCCCTAGTGACTAACCCTCTCGATACAGCTACAGCAGCCATTTGGCGCAACCGCTGGGGACCTGACGGCGCCGACGAATCTGCAACGGTCTGTCTACCAACACCTGAAGGGATTATCCCGCTCGACCACCGAGGACCGATATGCAGTGGTGCGCCAGCCACCGAGTGCATCGGGGAGCGAGGGTCAGAGTGGCCGTCACCGACGCCAAACGAGGCAAGTGGTATGACCAGTGATCCCCTTCCGGTCGAACACCTCTCGCCGCTCGCCACGCTCGTCGACGAGGTGCTCGCCGGCCTCGGCTACGAGATGCCAGCAGCCACCGATGCAATCGACGACGCCGTCCCCGGCTACGGCGGCCTGTTCGACCCTGCTACCTCTCCGGACGAGTTGCGTCGCTCGCTCGAACGGCTGCTGGAGTCGGGACTGACTCGCCCACCGATCCCTGAGCCGATTGGTGATTCCTTCATCCTCTACGTTGACGGAAGCTCGCGCGGCAACCCTGGCCCCGCAGGTGCAGGCGCGGTCATCATGGACGCCGACGAGAACCAACTCGCTCGTCTCGGCCGCCCCGTCGGCTCGCGGACGGGCAACAACACCGCCGAGTACGTCGCCCTCCATCTCGGGCTCTCCGAACTGCTGACGCGCTACGAGCCACGGCGGCTGGAAGTCCGAATCGATTCGATGACGGTTATCCGAGACGTTTGGGATGGTGAGGGCCCGACGGAGTCCGGCGTCGAGACGTACAGTGAGGCCGTCACGGCGGCGCTGTCGAGGATCCCTGAGCAACACTACACGCATCTTGCTGATAGCGATCCGAACCCTGCCGACGCACTGGCGACAGTGGGTGCCGATATCGCGGCATTCGGACCGGGATGAGTTGTCGTACTCAAAGCGCTCGGGAGCTCCGGGGCTATCCTGGAAGTAGTTCGACTGCAATCTGCGTACCGTCGATGTGTACCATACAGTCTGCGTACTCGAACATCGCGGTGATCCCGATCCCGTCTCGAACGATGACGTCCAGTGCTTCCGAGTCGACGACATCGAAGAGTGCTGGCAACTCCAAGACTGGTCGGTCGGCCACTCGAGCAACTAGCTCGAGGATCTGAACGTCGACCGCCGTGTCGAGATCGATCTCTACGGTCTCAGCGTCAGGAGGAATGTCCATGTTGGGTATACGCGTGCGGTCTGAATCACCTGCGCGTTGATTCTCCCGTTTAGGGAACCACCCATAGAAAAGAGAACTTCTCTGGCATGAGTTAGCGAATCATCTTCTCAGCACCGGCGGTGCAGTTTTAACTGGATATGGACGTTTCGTGGATCCCGGCGTCTTCAGGAGCGGGCGGATGTCACTCTACTGGAAGCCGATCGTTGTATTCGGTCAGCAGTTCGATAGTCGGTACGATCGTCTCGAATCGCGGCCCGCGACTGACCGTGTCGTCCAGTCGGTCCCATTCGAGATAGCCGGCCGCAGCCAGCCGTGGCAAGTGGTTGTGATGGAGTTCGATCCTGATCCTCTCTGACCGGGGACTACCGGCTACGAAGTCGTCAGGACTGAGCACTGCGTCGGGACTAGTCGCGCAGAGTGCGAGGAGCACGCGTCTTCGGATCGGATGGCTGAGGTGGCCAAACAGAGCGTCCCGTGGCGCTCTGGGGCTGTCAGCTGAACGGTCTATCTTTTGTTTGCTTTGCCGTGTACCCATGATCCCGAGTTGTAGTAGTACTCCCATAGCACTTGACGCTAGACTTCTAGCTCCTCGAAGAACCAACGGACGAGCTTGTCCTCGGCGAGTCGGAGGTGGCGAAGCCACGTTGAGGTGGCAATGTCCATCGACGAGGCGATCCGCTCGGCCTGACTCGAACGCGGCCACTCGAAGTACCCCGCGAGATAGGCGGCGCGCAACGCCTCGATCTGCCGGTCAGTCAAGCTGTCCACAAGCGTCTCGCGGTACTGCCTCGTCGTTACGATAGGCCGATCTAGGCGGCGTTTCGCAACAACTGTCGCGTCGGGGTACTCCGCCGTGAACTGGTTGATGAGTCGCTGCAGGTCCAGATCGGCTCCAAGTTCGGCGACGATGGTCGTCACGCCTCGTTCGCTTCGAATCGACCGACAGCTTGCACCCGCTTCGACGAGCGTCTGCGCTGGCGACCGCTTCGCGGCGAACTCGAGGAGCGTCGACGAGTCGGACTCGAAGACGACGCGATAGTGGTACACCTCCGAACGGTCGGCCATCACGTCCAGAACGTCCTCAGACGATGCACCGACCACCGTGACGTACTGGAGTAGTCGTCCGTTCGACGCCGTAACCAGCCCCTCGAACTCGCACTTACAGTCGAGGTGCTCGGAGAGTCGGTCGAAGACGGCGTCGTCGACCTCGATTTCGAGTTGGATCACCGTATCAGCGGTGAGCGTCTTCTGGTACTGTCTCGTGCGCTTGCGCTGCTGTTCCAATTCTTCCGTCGCTTCGCGCCGTTCGGTGATGTCACGAATCACCGAGAGGTGTCGTCCCGGCAGGATGTTCGGCGTCGCGGCGAACTCGACGATCCGCTGTTCGCCGTCGGCGCGGAACAGCGGGAACAGACCGCGGTCGGCCTCGGAGATCTGAAATTCTTGCCAGGCCTCCTCGAAATCGTACCCGTCCGCGGCGAACTCCGCGATCGTCCGGCCGAGCAGTTCCTCCCGCGGGAGACCGAACAGTTCGCACGCTGCCGGGTTGACCTCGACGTATCGAGCCTCGTCGTCGGCGATCAGGATCGCGTCGAACGCCTCTTCGAACACTGCCCGGTACTGCTGTTCGCTCGCGACGAGGTCTTGGTACTCGCGGCTTCGTTCCGTCGGCTCCGCGGAGACATCTGCGCGCGAGTGATCTGTCGGCGGTGGAAGCCACCACACCCGTTCCCGGTCGCCCACGAGTTTCGTTTCGAGGACGCCAGACTCGGCCAGTTCCTGAAGCGTCTCGTCCGCCGTCGATCGCTCCCAGCCGAGTTCGTCCGCGATTTCGCGTGCCGTGTGGGGCTCTCCGGGCTCCGCGCCTTCGAAGACAGCGACGAGTTCCTCGCCCGCCCGCGAGGGGTCCCCCTTGTCCATACTACAAAGAGGGCCCCGAACTCGAAGTTGTTAGCGGTGCTTCGGGTTGTACTCGGGCGATCAGCCCGCAGTAGACGAGCGCCACGGCGATTGCGGGTCTGAGTAAAAAATATCTCCAGTTGGCCTTGTTGAAATCCTCGCCTTCTGACACAATCAGGATGGCTGTGAGCAATACAGCCAACTACTGAGCGGCTGGTTTACTCCAAATCAGCTGTTGAGAACCCGCCTCGATATGGCGAGTACCTTCGGTAAGTACTGCGGCGGAAATCAACACTGCTCAGACGATATCAGGGACGAAGGGGTACTTCCAGGTGGTTCCACGCTTCGCCTTGATAGTTGCCCATACGCAGAGTACGAGATCAAGGATGAACAGCGAGATGATACCGATGATTGTAATCAGGGCGCTGAAAAACGTATCAAAGAATGCGACGAGCACCAACGCCCCGAAAGCTACGACGAAAATAACCTGCCAATTAAACGCGTTCTTCGCATTCTGCTTCGTGAATTCGTCGTCCGAGAAAAGATACACCAATCCAGTTCCGACAAATCCGAAGAACAGACCGATTAGATGAACTAACGTTCCTACCGTCGTTGTGTTCTCGAAATTTGATTCAGGGCCTGACGTCGCCATGTTAGTCAGACAAAATTCAATTATAATGAACTCTTTGTTTCCTAAGCAGTCGGCTCTGCTGAAATCCTTAATTGATAATATGTTCTCGGGGTCGTGCTGAATACAGATCGCGAATCGGTCAGCCGAAGCAGACGGAACACGGGTTGTAGTTCGGTCAGAACTCCCATTTCAGATAGCATCTCACCGAGGCGGGTGACACCCAGTTCTTCCAAAACTTGTATCAGGTGACGTCGAGACTACGGAGTATGTCTGATACCGGTAGTGGAATTTCAAAACACTACGTGAAGTCGATTCAGTCGGCTGTCGTCTCAATTCCGTTTGCAGTAATGGCTGCACCCTTACTAGGAAATGATAGCGCAGATTGGTATTTTCTCGGCGTTTCTATCCTCTTCGTCTTGTATTCGTTCTTCTCGCTAATCTAGGCTTGAGAGGGACGACATCCGATGAAACTCGCATCATAGACCGTAGGTTGATTCGGTAGAGCAAGAGTGGAACAAACGCTGCCACCGTGCTGCATACAACCTCTGTATCGGTCACGACTCTTCTGACGAGAATCAGAGGGGTTCGACCCATTTCGTGTCCCGTTCATCGATATCCGCTGTTCAGAGTGACTTGTCGATGTTGTGAGTGAGACAGCCGACAACGAGTTCACGGAACTGCTTCCACCAGTGTCGTGAGCGGACGAATGCGCCATATCTCCGTTTGAGACTGGAGTTCACTGTCTCGTTCTGACTCCGTTGGCCATACAGGTCGGCGTCCAGCCGAGCATTCCACGCCTTGTGGAGCGGCGAAAATTCTCGGTGCTTGATGAGAGGACGAACACCAGCGTCGCGGGCTACTGCGCGGACCTTCCGGTCGTATCCCTTATCACCGAGGAGAATTGTCACATTCCCGGCATTCCGCTTGATAAGCGACGGTGCGATCCGCGAGTCATGTTTTCTGGTCGTCGTCACGTGGAGATCGAGGATAGCATTCGCTCTCGTGTCCACGAGCAGTGTTACTTTCAACTGCTGAATCGTCAGCTTCGTCCGCTTCGTGTAGTGTTTCGAGGCGTGACTGCGGTCGAAGCCGGACGCGTCGATCCCGACGACACCGGTAGTCGGGAGAGGCGTGATCGAGAGGTTGATCAGGACACGCCAGACTGCCATATCGAGCCGGTTGAACGCTTTACACAACGTTGAGGGTGACGGGAGTTCGTCCAGATCGATGGCTTTCCGAATACGGGGCATCTCGATGAGTTCGTCGAGGAATGTCCTGTAGGTCGTATTCTTCCGCACCTTAAGACAGAGCAAGACGATGTGCTGGTGGAGTGTGTACCGGCGTTTGGAGAACCTCGATGAGTAGCGGGCGACAACTCGGCGTGCCAAGTGCATCGCTTGCTCAACGAACCGGAGCAACCGTGATTTTGGGAGGGCTTCCATCCGGTCAGATTACCGGACGTACCTGTAACTTCTTGAGGATTTCAACAGAGCCCTCCAGTTTATTCTTCCTCGGGTTTGACGAGGATTTTGACGTGGTCGCTTTCGGGATCGATGAGTCGGTCGAACCCATTGGCGACGATCTCGTCGAGATCGATTCGGCCAGTGATGAACGGGTCCGGATCGAGGCGGCCATCGGCGAGCATGTCGATCACCATTCCGTACTCTTCGTCGGACCGCGGGCCACCGAGATAGGCGAGCGTCCCGGTTACGGTCCGTTCGCCGAGGACGAGGTCGTTCGGGTGCGTACTGACCTCTTCTTCCCAGATGCTCACGATCGTCGTACGGCCGCTCGGAGCCGTGCTCTCGACGGCCGCATTGAACGAGGGTTCGACGCCGGCGACCTCGAAGGAGATGTCGGCGCCACCGCCCGTGTGCGAGTGGATGTACTCGACGGGGTCGGTCGCCGACGGGTCGATCAGTTCCGTGGCGCCACAGTCCGCGGCGCGTTCGCGCCTAGCGTCGCGCGGTTCGGAGACGAAAATCGCTCCCGCACCGGCCACGCGCGCACACTGGATCACCGCGAGGCCGATCGGCCCACTCCCGAACACGGCGACGGCATCGCCGGCTTGGAGTCCGGACCGGCGCACCGCGTGCAGTCCAACGCTGAGTGGCTCGACCAGCGCGCCGTGTTCGACGGGGACGTCGTCCCCGAGCGGGACAGCGTGCTCTGCGTCGACGACCGCACTCTCGGCGAAGCCGCCGTTCCCGCCGGAGAGTCCGATGAACCCGATCGAATCACAGATGTGGTAGTTTCCCTCTCGGCACTGCCGACACTCCCCGCAGTAGAGGATGGGGTTGACCGCAACTGCGTCACCGACAGCGAGGTCGGTCACTGCGTCGCCGACTTCCGAGATGGTGCCGCTGTACTCGTGGCCCATCCTGATCGGTGCGACTTCCTCGGATACTGGGTGCGGGTCGCCCTCCGGAACGAAAATCGGCCCGGCGGTGTATTCGTGGAGGTCTGATCCACAGATGCCGCAGGCAGTGATGTCGATTCGAACGTCATCTGGTCCGACTGCCCCTTCTGTGACCTCTTCGACGCGGATGTCTTTTCGGCCGTGATATGTGGCTGCTTGCATCACGGTCTATAATCGTCTTTAGGAATAGATAGCCGTTGTTACACTCCAGGCGACAGTTCGAGAACTACACCGAGTCACTACGACAAAACATGTTCTTACAGCGGACACGACATCCCTGAGCCATCTAAAGATGCCGACCGCAGTATCATATCGACACCTCCCCGGAACAAGTAGGCCCCGAGTCAGCTAGGACGATCGCTCCGCTCGCCAGCGATCAATGACGCCGTCGACCGATTCCTCGGAACTGACGCCGCCCACTCGCGCCGCAAGCCCGGTTGTCTCGAACAGCTGGACGACTTCGGCGTCCGCACCCGCAAACCGGAGGTCAGTCCCGCGGGCGTCGAGATTCTGCTGGAGTGTTTCGAGCATCTGTGCGGCGCCGAAGTCGACCGACGGCGACGAGGTGAGATCGAAGACGACCAGTTCGACCTCGGCGTCACGACTCCCAAGCCGATCGAGGAGGTCGGTCCGAACCGTCTCCGCGTTCGCGTAGAACAGTTCGGCCTCGACGCGGTAGACGAACACGTCCGGGCTGGTCGTCGCCGCGGGATACAGGTCGAGAGCGACGAAGTGGTCCGTTCCGTCGATCCGGCCGAGTTCGTGCGTCGTCGGACTGCTGACCCGGGCGATCACGACGAGCAACGAGAGTCCCACGCCGACGAAGACGCCCCAGAGCATCCCGACCGTGAGGACGCCGAGCAGGGCAGCCATCGCAACTGCGAACTCGCTCTTGCTCACGTGGTAGAGCTCGCGGAGCGCGGGCACGTCGATCAGGCCCGTGACGGCGACGATGACGACTGCTGCGAGAATCGTCTCCGGGAGCGACGTAAACACGCCGGTGAGAAAGAGCAAAACGGCGACGAGCACGAGCGCGACGACGGCGTTCGTGAGCTGGGTCTTGCCGCCGACGGCGTCGTTGAGCGCCGACCGGGACATACTGCCGCCGACGACGAACCCGCCACCGACGCCGGCGGCGAGGTTGGCGACGCCGTCGGCCAGCAGCTCCTGATTCGCGTCGGGGTCGTCGCCGTGGCGTCGAGCGAACGTCTCGACGACGCCGATCCCTTCGACGTACGAGAGCAGGAACAGCGCGGCGGCGACGGGGACCAGCGATCCGAGCGTCGAGACGTTGGGAATCGCCGGGACAGTCAGCGCGGGGAGCCCGCTCGGAATCGAGCCGACGACGGCGACGCCGCGGGCCTGCAGATTCGTCACGGACACGAGCACGATCGAGAGCACCACGACGACGAGCGCGTTGGGGAACCGCGGCAGGTACCGTTCTCCGAGGACGAGCAACGCGATGCCGGCGACGCCGACGGCCAGCGTTTCGGGGTTCGCCTCACCGAGACGAGTTCCGACGTACCACAGTCGCTCGTAGAACGGCCCCGCCCCGCCCTCGATACCGAACAACTTCCCGAGTTGCGTCGACATGATGTACAGCGCCGCGCCGGCGGAAAACCCCGTGAGCACGGAGTCCGAGATGAAGTGGACGAGAAATCCAAGCCGAAACGCCCACGCGATGACTGCGATGACGCCAACGAGCAGTGTCGTCACGATGACGAGCGACGCGTACGAGGCGGTGGCGCCACTGGCGACCGCGCCGACGCTGCTTGCGAGCAAAATCGCCAGCGCCGAGGTCGGTCCGACGATGAGTTGTCGAGAAGTGCCGAACAACAGGTACGCGACGACTGCCATCAGTCCGGCGTACAGACCGGTCTCCGGCGGCAGGTTCGCCAGCGACGCGTACGCCAGCCCCTCCGGAATAACCGACGCAGCAACGGTGATCCCCGCGATAACGTCCAGCCGAAGCCACGACGCGTCGTAGCGTGGAAGCCACTCCAGCACCGGGAGCACCGAGGACAGTCGTCGGCTGATGCGCTCTTTGAGGGGATCTGTTGGCACCGGAGACCACCTGCGGAGG
Source organism: Natronoarchaeum philippinense (assembly GCF_900215575.1). NCBI lineage: Archaea > Methanobacteriati > Methanobacteriota > Halobacteria > Halobacteriales > Natronoarchaeaceae > Natronoarchaeum > Natronoarchaeum philippinense. The sequence continues at coordinate 65,609 of NZ_OBEJ01000002.1, forward strand.
GGACCACGACGCCTGCTGGCGTCGGCGTATGCGATCGTACGTCGGCATCGCACATAGTACCGGAGCGCCACGGGACTCCAAAGCGCCGACGCGGGAGATGACTCGAAACCGTGCTAGACGCTGAGCCCCTGAAAAGTATATGAGCGGCAGGCCCTAATTCTCGATACTGATATTCTGGATGAGCGACGATCAGCACGGACCTGACAGGCGGTCCGACAGTCGAACGGAAGCGGACGAACGTGGACGAACGACACCGAAACGGCGAACACGTACCCGCGAGCAGCGGGCGGGTGATCGCTGAGGATGCCCGAACGAATCGTCGTCGCCGGCGACGCTCACCTCGGCGCCGACCACGCAGACGTGGCCGCGTTCACCGACTTCCTCGAATAGCAGTACAGAAACCGAGACAAAACTGACGCCGTGGTCTTGCTCGGCGACGTGTGGGACATGATTCGCCGCGACCCGTTCGGATCCGCTTGGGAGACGAGCGAGACGATAACCCGCCTTCGGCGTCTCGCCGACGAACTGCCGGTCTACTTCGTCTTCGGGAACCACGATACGCACCTCCGAAACCTCGATACGTCGCTGTACGACGTGGCGTTTCGAGACGAGGTCGTCCTCGATAGCGGCGACGCCAGCATTCGGTTCCGCCACGGCAAGGCGTTCGACCGACTCCAGTTCGACGCCCTCTCGAACAGTCTCTCCGGCCCGGGCGACCGCGGCGATATCGATCCCACTCGGGGCGCGAAGGATCCGATCGTCGCCAAAGGGCGATCGATCCTGCAAGCCCAGAAGCGCCGGCTCGAATCGGTGTACGAAACCATCGGGGGCGGCGACGAGCCGGACCACGTCACAGCGTCCGATGGCGGTGCCGAACCCGCCGATCCGACGTACCCCCGACGCGAGCGGCGAGCCCACACCTATCTGGAGCGAATTCCCGAGGACAAACTGATCTACGGGCACACCCACAGCCCGTACGTCCACCCTGACAACGTCGCGGCAAACCCCGGCTCGTGGAAGTCCACGGCGCCAGTTCACAACACGTATCTCGTGATCGAGGACGGCGACATCGAACTGTACCAGCACGACGCCGACGGGGCCGACGCTCCGATCGCCGCCGAGGCGTTCGACGACGGGCTGCTGGACGGCGAAGACGACACAGAGCAATCCTCTGTGGGTTGATTTCCGATCTAGCCTCTCGATTCTGGCTCGCTGTCGGGCGTGGTGATTTACCACCGCCGGCGACGTACGATACAACATGGTCGAGCAGGCGGTGTTCGACAACCGATTCACCGAACGGCTGGTCGTGGAGGCTGTCCGCCGGCTGTTCGACGCAGACGGGACCGTGTACCTCGCCACTGGGTATCTCACGTGGTCGGGCTATCTCGCCATCCGGGACAAAATTCTGGAATTTCTCGCACGGTCGCCCGACAACCGCGTCGTCATCGTCGTTTCGACGGGGGCGGATCAGTTCTCCCGTCTGGTAGCGACCGCACTCTGGAACCTCGATTTCGACGACCGAATCCGGCTGCTCACGTACCGCGACGGCTTCGTCCACCCGAAGCTGTACCTGCGCGACGGGCCCGACCCCGCACTCGTCATGGGCTCTGCCAATCTCACGTGGGACGGCCTCGGGAAGAACCTCGAACTGGCGTGGTATTACGAACCGGACGATCCGGCTGATCCGGTTTTCCAGTCGCATCTCGAATGGATGCTCCGCTTTGTCACCGCGTGCGATCGGGTCACGCCGGCCGATCTCAAGCGGTACGTCCGCCTGCGCAAAACGATCGACACGTGGACGTCCAAAGGCCGAATCAACCTCTCGACGATGCTGCGGAGAGCAGTTCCGTTCGGCCGTCGGAGTTCGTCGTTCGAGGCGCCGCTGTCGTTCGATGACGAGCAGTGAGGAGAAGTTACACGTCCGGACCGAGGCCGTCGGACGCCCGACGATGACGGCGTCTGGCGTCCGGCCGCAGACGGTGTCGTCCGCGCCCGCAGAGCCAGCACCGCAACGAGTCCTCGCGGGCGCTTCCGGACCGTGGCTCAGCGATCTTAGTCGTCTTGCTCGCCGTCAGCGCTCTCGGTACCGTCCGCGGGCGCTTGGAACCGGTTCTCGCTGTCGAGGATCGCCCGAATCTGCGCTTCGTACTCTTCGTCGGCCAGTGCCTCGACATCGTCGGCGAGGGGCTGTTCGTCGGCGGTCGGCGTCGCGTTCTCGGGGCCGTTTCCGGGTGCGTTGTTGTTGGTGTAGACGGTCCCGTTGATCTCGATCCGGTTGCCCTTGCCGCCGATGATCTGGACTGTTTCGTCGTTGCCCTTGGCGCTGTTGCCGGCGCCCTTGTTGAAGCAGGACTCGAACAGCCGGAAGCCGGTCTCGTCGTTGTTTTTGGCGGTGTTTTTCGAGACGACGTTTGCGTGAGCGTAGTCGAAGTCGAACCCTTCGTCGTCGTTTTTCTTGGCGAGGTTCCCCTTGATCAGGTTCTCGTCCGAGTCGATGAAGTCGAAGCCGTCCTCGCCGTTTTTCTTCGCAGTGTTGTTTTTCAAGGTGTTCGCGTGCGAGTTGTCCAGCTCGAACCCGTCGTCTCGGTTGTACTTGGCGACGTTCTCTTTGAGGTGGTTCTCGTCCGACTCTTCGATGTCGAACCCGTCGCCGTCTTCTTCGTCCCAACCGTTCTTGACGGCGATGTTCCCGACGAGCGTGTTCTCGTCCGCGCTATCCAAGTCGAACCCGTCGTCGCCGTTTTTCTTCGCTCGGTTGTCCTTGAGCGTGTTTTCGTTCGAGTCGTTCAGATCGAACCCGTCGTCGTCGTTCTTTTTCGCTCGGTTTTCGGTGAACTCGTTCCCCGGTGCATCCTCGAGAACGAAGCCGTTGTTACCGTTTTCTTTGGCGAGGTTGTCCTCGAACGCGTTCGCCTCGGAGCCACTGACGGCGAAGCCGTCCTCGAAGCTCCTGTACACGCGATTCCGAACGAAGGTGTTTTTGTCCGATCCCGTGGCGTGACGATCGAGGAAGACGCCGAGGCCGTTGTACACGCCGACGTTCTTTTTGAACGTGTTGTGGGCCGCGTCGAGCAGGTAGTAGCCGTAGACGTTCTTCGCCGCGATGTTTTTCTTGAGGGTGTTTTTGTGGGCTTTGAACACGTAGTAGCCGACGAGGTTGAACTTCGCCTTCGTGTTCTTGACGACGTTACCCGTGCTCCGATAGAGCGCGATGCCGGTCCAAAAGCCGACCACGGAGAGGTTCTTGACCGTGACGTTCGACGGGCCGTGACCTTTCTCTTTCTTCTTTTTCTTGGCCTTACCCTTCTTGGGCGGGCGCACCACGACGCCCGAGGTCCCCAGCGTGTAGGGGTCGCAGTCGGGGCGCTGGACGTTCTGGACGGGCAGCTGCGAGCCGAGGATGCTCCGGTTGTAGATCGTGTTCCCCTTCCCGTCGAGGGTCACGTCGTTCGCTTTGATCTCGATACAGGCCCGTCCGTGCTTGAGCTTGTGCGCGAGATCGTCTTTGAGGACGTAGTAGCCGGGTTCGGTGATCGTCGTCCCGCACTTGTCGATCACTTTTTTCTTTTTGTGCTTGTCTTTCTCACTGTTCTCGTCGTCGCCGGCGCTCACCGCACCGACGCCGGCGGCGAGCCCGCCGAGTGCGGCGCCCGCGCCGCCGAGATACGACCGTCGGGCGATGCTGTGATCGCCGCTGGTGCCATCATCGGACATTGCAACCTGAGCGTGACCGAAAACCCTCTTTGGAATGAGCTACCTGCACATTCTGTAGCTATTCTATAGGATGGCGTCCGGTTGGTTACCGACGGTGTACCGTGGCTTCGATTCGATTGGTTTCACTTCGTATTGTTGTGTTACCGGGTCGAATCGCCATCGGGGACCGTGTCGTTCGGAACAGGTGAGCCAGCAGCCCCAGCGCGGTGTCGACGCCGTCGTGTGATCGTTTGGACTGTCGACGGGGTAACGCGGGCCTAGAAATCGAGAGTTAGCCGCGTCCGTCCGAGCGCGCTAGTAACGTCGGGCTACAGAAACCGACGGACGCTCCAGTACATCCCCGACAGCAGATTTCGAAGCCACGCAACCGGAGACAGTCCGGCGTCGGGATCGCTCGCCGACTCGAAATCGGCGTCGAGCGTCGCCCGCTGAACGTGCCGGATCGCTCCCGTATGGACTCGCCGCCCGTCCGCGTCGGCGACCCGCAGCAGCGTCACGTCGTCCGGCACGCCGACGACTCGATAGATCCCAGCGTCGGCGTCGTCCTCGGTCGGTCGGTAGTGATCGCCGATGTCGACCATCTCTGGTGAGATTTCTGTCCGACCGGCAAAAACGTCGGGGCAGGTTCGGCTTACTGTTCTTGAAACTCCCGCCGTCCCGATAGTATCTCGGGATCGAGCATGAAATCCCGAAACGACACGTCCGACCGCGGCCGATCGAATATCTCGACGTTGGGAATCTCGACCGCCCACAGTCCTTGGACGCGCGTCGAATCGTACGGCGCATCTCCGAGGTCGTCGAGGCGGCCGGTTGCGACGACGCTATGCCAGCGACCGTCGACCCGGTCGTGGACGACGAAGGCGACCGGCTGGTCCAGAAACTCGGCCTTGGTGCCTTCGTCGGGTGCCGAGAGCCGGAAGTAAAACCGGCGTTCGTCGTCGTAGTAGCCGTACGACACCGGCACGGTAAACGGCGGATCGTCGTCTCCCGTCGCAAAGGAGATGACGCCGGTCCCCCCGTCGCCGAGGAACTCGTCGATGTCGTCGTCGGGAAGCTTCGTCCAGCGGAGCGCCTCCATGAGTGAGAGTACGAGAACCCAGTAGAAAAACGCCGGCCCCGATCCGGGCTCGTGCGTGGCGCTCGGGAAAAAGGTAAACCGAACGGCCGCGTAGCCCCGTCCGATGCTGCTGGTGCTGTGTGTCGACCTCGACGACGACTTGGGTCGGAAGACCCCGGTCGGATCGCCCGTGATCGGCGAGGAGCCGGTGCGGGAAGCCGCCGTCGCGCTGGCGACCGCCGATCCCGAAGACAGCGACGTGAACGTGCTGTTCAAGGGGCTGCATATCGCCGACCAGATCGACGACGAAACCGTCGAAGTCGCCGCAGTCACCGGCACCGACGGCAGCGACGTTGCGGCCAACCGCGAGGTCGGCGAGGAGGTCGACACCGTCTTGGCGAGCCTCTCGACCAGCGAGGAGGTCAGGGCGCTGGTCGTCACCGACGGCGCCCAAGACGAGAGCGTGATCCCGGTGATCCGATCGCGCGTGACTGTCGACGGCGTCCGGCGCGTCGTCGTCCGGCAGGCCCAGGATCTCGAGTCGATGTACTACACGATCAAGCAGGTGCTCAACGACCCCGAGACCCGCGGGACGTTGCTGGTGCCGATCGGCATCCTGTTGATGATGTACCCGCTGTCGGTGCTGGCGAGCTACTTCGAGCTGCCGGGGCTCGTTCTCGGGACGACCTCGGCGCTGCTGGGGCTGTATCTGCTCTCCCGCGGCTTGGGACTGAGCGAGTCGATCGACCGCTGGGCCGAGCAGGCCCGCCGCGGACTCTACGCCGGGCGCGCGACGTTGATCACGTACCTCGTCGCAAGCGTCCTGCTGGTGATCGGCGGCGTCAGCGGCGTCGAACAGTTAGAATCCGTCGAGTCCGCGCGGCCGGCCACGCTGGGCGCCGTCGAGGTTGCCGCGGCGCTGGTCTACGGCGCCATCCAGTGGTTCGCAGCCGCCGGGCTGACGACCAGCCTCGGCCAGATCACCGACGAGTACCTCGCGGATCGCCTGCGCTGGCGCTATCTCAACGCCCCCTTCTACGTGCTCTCGATCGCGGTCGTGCTGCACGCCGTCGGCGCGTACGTGCTCGGCGTCGCCGATATGTCCTATCTCGCGGCCGCGCTGACCGGCGGGACGCTGCTTGGCATCGCCAGCACGCTCACCTTCGCCATCGCCGAGTCGCGGTTCCCGCGGGACGCCGAAGTGGCGTCTTGATTTAGTCGGATCGAAAACATTTTCTCTGGATCCCAGTACCGTCCGACGATGACGATCTACGACCGCGACGAGCCCGACGACGTCGAGGTGATCGACCGCTGGACCGACGGCGTCGGCTGGGTCGCACACCCCGACGAGGATGGTCGCCGAGCGAGCCACGCGCTCCGCGGCGAGGACGGCGTCTGGCTGCTGGACCCGATCGACGCGCCGGGCGTCGACGACCTGATCGACGATCTGGGCGCGGTCGCGGGCGTGGCGACGCTCTCGGACTACCACGCACGCGACGCCGACGCCTTTGCCGCCCGGTACGGCGTCCCCGTCCACGTCCCCAGCGTGCTCGATCGCGCTCCCAACCGTATCGACACCGAGATCGAACGCTTCGAGGGTTCTCTCGGAAACTCGGGGTTCGAGGCGCTCGGCCACGCGCCGTTTCCGGGCTGGAGCGAGGCGTTTCTCCACCGACCGGCGGACGGCACGCTGTACGCGCCCGACGCGATGGCCGCCGAGAAGGGAACGCGCGTCGGCGACGAGCGAATCGCCCTCTATTTGCTACTGCGACTCGCTCCGCCCCGCGACCTGCTCGACGGCGTCGACCCCCAGCGCGTGCTGTTCGGCCACGGTGCTGGCGTCTTCGAGAATGCTGGGACTGCACTCGATCACGCGCTGGCGAACGCTCGTCGCAACTTCCCGCGGGCGTTCGTCACCGGTGGCTGGACCGAGCTCAAACTGGCTATGGCGGCGTTTCGGTAGCTCACGAACTGCGCTCGCGGCTCGCTACGCTCACCGCTCGCGTACTGCGTTCACGGTTCGCTACGCTCACCGTTCACGAACGACCACGAACTCGGCGAGATCCCGCAGGTACTCGCCGGCCTCGGTGTCTGCGGCGTCGGTCCGTTCGAGCGCCGCGAGCGCCCGGTCGGCTTCCTCGCGGGCCTTGGCGTTGGCTTCCTCGGTGGTGAGCTGGGTCACCTGCACGACCGAGGGCCGACCCATTTCGGCGTCTTGGCCGGTCGGTTTGCCCAGTTCGTCGGCGTCAGCGGTGGCGTCTAGCACGTCGTCGCGGATCTGGAAGGCGACGCCGACGCGCTCTGCGTACTCGCCGAAGGCCTCGACCGCGAAGGGGTCGGCATCGGCGGCGATGGCGCCGAGTTCGGCGGCCGCGCGGAACAATGCGCCCGTCTTCCGGCGCGCCAGCTGCATGTACTCGTCCTCGTTCGAGGGGATCGCAACCAGTTCGGTCGCCTCGCCTTCGCCGAGTTCGATCATCGCTTCGGTCGCGGCCTGCATGGCCCGTGGCTCCGAGGAAAACAGCTCGAACGCCTCGCCGAGCAGGCCGTCGCTGGCGATGATCGCCGGGCCGTAGCCGAAGGCGGTCCACGCGCTGTCGACGCCGCGGCGCACCTCCGATTGGTCGATCACGTCGTCGACGACCAGCGACGCGTTGTGTACCAGTTCGATGCCGACGCCGAAATCGACCGCGTCCTCGGCGTCGCCGCCCGCCGCCTCGCAGGCCAGCATCGTCACGATCGGCCGGACGCGCTTGCCCCCCGACAGCGCGACGTGACCGACCTCGTCGGCAAGCTCCGACGGCTCGACGCCCTCGATCACGGCTTCGAGCCGATCCTCGACGAGCGTCCGCCGGTGCTCCAGAAACTCCATTGGCGGCGGCTTAGGACCAGTCCGGCAAGTAGGTGACGGATCAACGCGGCGTCGCGGTGGGCGATTCCCCCGTGTGTCGGCTGTCGTGGGACTGGATCGATAGCCGCAAGCAACCTCCGGAAAGAATCGAGAAACATTTTGCGTCAATGAAAATGAATATCTACCGCCAATGGACGACTACATTACTGCGATTGCTGGCGTACAACTGACGCTCGTTGGTGAGGTGCTGCTTGGAACAAATTCATACTGGGGACTGTTCGGCGTGACCCTGATTTTCCTCGGCACGGTGATCGTCGGGACGGTCGCCTACGACGATCTTACATCGAGGTAGCGACCCGACGCGTACGGACGCCGAGTCTTCTCTCCGGTGACAGGTCTCACAGAGCCATCTCACTTGTGGAGGCTCGCCGTACAGCAGCTCCAGTCACCGACTATCCGTTTCAGCACCGGATACATAGTTTTGCTACGGTCTCAATAGCTTCGACCGCTTCGGTGCCCGAGATCCCTCGTAAATCGATGCCTACGACCGTGGTAGGGAGACACAAACTCAAGGAAAGGGTTGAAGGTGATGAACCACGTGTTCGTGTATATGTCCGAGGTACAGAGCGTCACCCTCTCTTACGAGGATGGCGCACGGGCTGTCGAGCTTGCCCGTGAGGCCGTCGAATCGTACGTTCAGAACGGGTCCCGAGAACAACCAGGTAGCATGCGGGAGGCGTTCTACGAGCGCACAGGCGCCTATGTACGCCTCCAGTCCACACGAGGCCGCGGCAGCCTGCGCGGCTGTGCGGGCAACCATCAGGGCGGCGACCAACTCGGCCACGTCATCGTCGACGCCGCGATCCGGGCGGCAAGCGATGATTCCTGTGGTTCGGAGGTACGACCGGCCGAGCTGTCGAACATCACGGTCTCGGTCTGTGCGGTGACGAACCTCCTTCTGACGGACGATCCGATCGAAGACATCGAACTTGGCCGCCACGGCGTCGTCGTCGATGCCGGCAACGAGACGGGCTGGCTCTACCCGACGGTGCCCGTCGAGAACAACTGGTCCGCCGAGGAGTATCTGGGCCGAACCTGCCGCAAGGCGGGACTGCCGCCGCAGGCGTGGCAGCGCGAGGATGTCATGGTCACGCTGTTCGAGGGCCAGACGTTCCGCGAGCGCGAGCCGGAAGGCAGCGTCGAGCAGTTGAAGCTCGACTAGGACTCGACGTTACTCGAACTCGACGGCCTCTACGTCCGCTCGGAGCCGCGCCGCCGCGGCGTCGAGACCAAATTCTCGGACGATCTCTCCATCGCGTACCAGCGGCTCGAACAGTTTTTCCGCACCCTCTGGAGCCTCACGGTCGGCCAACCCGACGTGGTGTCCGCCGTCGGGCGTCCGATACACGTCTTTGACGCCCGAGAGCTTCCCGCGCTTGGAGATTGACTCGCCCTCGATCGAGACGATATCGAGCGCGAAGTCCAGCGGATCGGCGTTTGTCACGTAGCTCCCGACGCCGAAGCCGTCGACGACATCGCGCAACTCGATCATGGCGTCGGGCGTGATGCCGCCGCTGACGAAGATGTCGACGTCCTCGCGTCCGATGGCGTCTAGCTCCCAGCGCACCTCGCGGACGATGTGGCGAAAGTCGCCGCGGCGCGAGCCCGTCGTGTCGATGCGGACGCTGTCGAGGTCGTCGCCCAGCTCCGCGGCGGCCCGGAGCGTCTCGTCGACCTCGTCGGTGAACGTGTCACAGAGCGCGACGCGGGGCACGTCGGCGTCGACGGCGTCGTCGAATGCTCGCCACGCGGCTTCCTGCTCGCCTTTTCCGAAGACCAGCATGAGCGCGTGGGGCATCGTCCCGCCGGCCTCTCGGCCCAGCACCTCGCCTGCAGCGACGTGAGAGATCCCGTCCATGCCCGCGAGGAGACCGGCGCGTTCGACCAGCGGCGTGATCGCGGGGTGGACGTGCCGAGCGCCGAACGAGAGTACCTGTGAGTCGGGGGCAGCGCGTCGCGCCGACAGCGCCCGCGTTGCGAACGCGCTCGCCTGCGAGAGAAAGCCAAGCAGCGAGGTTTCGAGGCGCGCGAACTCCAGATACGGTCCCTCGATACGCATTACCGGGCCGCCGTCGAACAGCCGGCCTTCGGGGATCGCGTCGACATCCACGGCGCGGCCCTCGAGCAGGTGCGCGACGTCTTTGACCCCCGCGAGAACGTCGAACTCGCCGGTCGGGAACTGATCGACCGTCACCTCGGCGACGACGCGGGGGTTCTCGCCGGCGTACTCGAGCGTGCGCTCGGTCCGCTGGAAGTACGCGTCGGTCGCGGTCCCCTCCCTGATCGCCTCGTCGGACACCGTATCGAATGGGCCGCTCATACCCCAGCGTTGCGCGAGGCCGGGGAAAAACTATCCGTTCGCCGCCGCGGCGTCCCGATCGTGCTGTGACGCCGGTACCGAAGTGGATATCCAACCGCTTAGCGATCCGAACTTCGGCGTCGCGCAGCGATCAGGGCAACACCGACGAGCGCCGCCGTTGCCGCCGCGGCGTCGAAGCCGGGGATCGGATCCTGTTCGTCGGCCGCGGTCACGTCGGAATCGCCTTCTGGCGCCGCGTCGGGATCGAGTTGGCGCAGCTGATCGACCGTCGGCGCGTGGACGATCCGGACGACGCTCCCGTCGAGCTGGACGGAGTAGGCGTCCTCGAACCGGCCGTCGAGTTCGTACGTGTCGGCCAGTCCGTCGACCGCCTCGGCGTCGTAGTATCGCAACAGGTCGCCGTAGTCGCTGGCGAACTCCTCGGCCTCACTCGGCGATTCCCAAGCGATCTGCCAGACGTAGCCCGTCTCGTTGTCGGCGTTCCGGTAGGGCGTGAGCCGATCGCCGTTCCAGCCGGCCGACGGCGGCGCCGAGTAGTCGTAGGGATCGAGCGATCCGGCGCCGCCCTCGAAGAACTCCCCGCGGCCGATAAACGGCGCCTCGCCCTGCGACTGGAACGTCGGCGCGGCGAACATGGTAAACAGCGCGGGCTCGCCGGCGACGCCGTAGTCAGACCGGCCGGCGATGTCGATGCGCTCCCACGCGTCGGTGCTTTCGTTGGGCGCGGTCAGGTTCGCAGTTCGCTCGTCGGGGTATCGCTCGGGGTACAGCACCTCCTGGCTCGTGTCGGGCACGCGCTCGTAGGCCCGATCGACCGCGCTCCAGTTCCCAGTGGTCTGTTGGAGGTGAGCCACGAACGCGGGACCGTCGCTGTAGGGCTGGTAGGAAAGCAGGTACAGCGGGAGGTTCGCCAGATCGCCGCCGGAGGGGCCTTCGCTTTCTTCAGTACGGCAGGTCCCCGACCAGACGCCCCCGCAGGCCTGCCGGTAGATCGACTCGACGTAGCTCGCGTCGCCTTCGATCAGACCGTTTTCGGCGTTGGCGCCGTCGATGGTGGTGGCGTTGAACCGCGTGAGATCGAACTGCTGGTCTTGGAGAGCGTGGACGAGTTCGTGGGCGAGGACGGGCTCGGAGAACTGGACGGCGTCGGGGTCGTCCGAGACGACGACGAGGTTGTCGGTCGTGGGCTCGTAGTAGCCGCCGACGCCGGCGCCGAGGTTCTCCCGCTGGACCTCGACGGCGTCCTCGTCGGCGCCGACGAGCATCAGGGCCTCGTAGGTCACGTTCTCGAACTGGCGCAGATTCTCAGTGACGTTACCAAAGACCGACGCGTTCCGGAACTCGGCGCGGGTCCTGATCTCGACGCCGACATCCGTCTCGAACTCCAGACAGCGGATGGCCTCGACGCGCGCTTGCGTGCGCGATACCAGCGCGTCGAGTTCCGTCTCGTTGAGGCCGTCGGAGTCATCGACCGCGACCGACTCGTTGTACCAGTAGCCTTCCGACCAGCCAAGTACGTCCTCGGCCGGGTCAGTGTGGTTTCCGGGCGGTTGGACGGCACAGTTCCCGATCGGACTGGACTGCTGGAGGGCGGGCGACGCCGGGGCGGCGACGGTCCCATCGGGCATCGGTGTCGCACCGGGGGTGACCTCGCTCGACACCGGCGTCGCTGCGGGTGCGGCAGTAACCGGAGCAACGACGCCCGAGAGGACGAACAGGAACGCCGCGCCGACGGCAACAAGCGGGCGCATGGGTGGGATGACGTGACAGTCACACAAAAAGAGTCGCATTCACCGCGGCGTCGAGACGCCGTGCCCGCCCAGCGAGCTGTTCGAAGTCTGACGGCCGTCTGACTGAGCTTTTTGCCCCGATGGTGTGTACGTTCCTGTCATGGCACGGCAGTACTGCGTCGTCTGCGACGACGACATCGGGGACCGGGTCGACGCGATCGCCCGGGAGTACGAGCTGACCGAACAGGAGGTCATCCGGCAGCTGCTCCGACAGGCGCTCGCGGACTCGGACGATTAGGCGTTCGAGGGGTTTTTGCGGGACAGCGAACTGCCACAGATCGGACAGCGGTCGCGGTTCTCGTCGAACTCGCGGCCACAGCCCTGACACTGGAATCGCCAGTCGCGCTGCTCGTCGATCCCATCGCGGGCGATCACCTCGACGGTGACGTTGAGCTTGTCGGCGACGTTTTGCATGGCGTAGTCGTCGGTGACGAGCGTGCCGTCTAGCTCGAACGTCGCGGCGACGAGCCTGATGTCAGTCGTCGAGAGCTCGTCGAAATCCCCGCTCTCGCGAGCGGCGCGCTCGACCGTCTCGACGGTTTCCTCGCCGGGGATGTGGATGTGCATCCCGGACCCTTCCATGGCGTCGTACCGGTAGGCGCTCTCGTCTTCGAGCTCCTCGCGGACCATGGGGATGGTTGCGATGTCCTCGTCGGTGTGATACTCGTTGATAAAAGCGGAGGAGTCGAGAACGTACATTTAGCGGCTGACGACGATGTAGTCTTTGACCGCCTGCACGGCCTCAACGGGAACTCGGTAGCGCCCCGCTTTGTCGGTGTCGAGGTTCACGTTTCGCTGGACGCTTTCCTCGTCCGGTTCGATCAGGACCTCGTCGAGTTCGCCGCTCTTGAGATCCATCGTGATGTTGTACAGCATTCCGAGTTCGGTGCCGTCGCTTCCCATGACGGCCTTCCCCGAGAGGTTCTCGGCGAGTATGTCGGACATACTCACCCGTTTTTGCCTACTGTACTATAAACTCCACGGGCGCATGCGTCGTGGCCCCCCGCCGTAGTTTCCCGCGGCTGGATGCCGAAACTCCCCCGCGAAACTTTTGCCGTGCCGTGCGCTACCGTCGGGTATGAAACTCGATCCCGAGCGCACTGCGGTCGTCGTCGTCGACATGCAAAACGGGTTCGCCCACCCCGACGGCAGCCTCTACGCCCCCGGTAGCGAGACCGCGATCGAGCCGATCGCGGAACTGGTCGACCGAGCGCGGGAAGCCGGCGCACGCGTCGTCTACACGCGCGACGTACACCCACCCGAGCAGTTCGAGGGGAACCACTACTACGACGAGTTCGAGCGCTGGGGCGAGCACGTCGTCGAGGGGACGTGGGAAACCGAGTTCGTCGACGGCCTCGACGTGCGCGAGGAGGATCTGATCGTCGAGAAACACACCTACGACGCCTTCCACCAAACCCAACTCGACGGCTGGCTCAGCGCGCGCGGCATCGACGACCTCGTACTCTGTGGCACGCTGGCGAACGTCTGCGTGCTCCACACCGGCGGGAGCGCCGGCCTGCGGGACTATCGCCCCCTGCTGGTCGAGGACGCCATCGGCGCCATCGAGGACGAGCACAAGGAGTACGCCTTGGAGCACGCCGACTGGCTGTTCGGAGAGGTCGTCGACCGCGAGGACATCGAGTTCGCCTGACGACAGTCACCGTTGCTCTCTTTCGACGCGAACTCGCTCCCCGTCCTCGAATGACGCTTCTGGACAGATCAACTTCGCGCAGGACTCGTTCGAGCAGACGCCACGATGGGATCGGTTGCGACGCCGCAACCGGTGTCGGCTGCGACGCCGTAGCACCGACCGGGACGCCGCTGTGGGGTCAGTCCGACCGAGCGTACTCCGCCAAGAACGGCGCGAACAGCGAGATGATAGAGAGTACGAGGATCGCCGCCGCGATCGGGCTGGTGTAGATGATGTCCCACGACCCGCCGGACAGTTCGAGCGACCGCCGGAGATTCGACTCGGCGATCGGCCCTAGGATCAGCCCGAGCACCATCGGCGCCAGCGGGTACCCGTCGATCCGAAGCAAGTAGCCCAGACCGCCGGCGGCGACCATCGCCCAGACATCAAAGATCCCCCCACGGAGCGCGAACGAACCGACGACGCAGAGGACGAAGATCACCGGCCAGAGGTACTTCGCCGGGAAGTTGATCAGCCGCACCCACAGGTGCGCCCCGAGCAACCCGGCGATCAGGATGACCACGTACACGACAAAGAACCCGATGAAGATCGAGTACACGAGCGCGGTGTTGGTCTCGAACAACCCGGGGCCGGGACGGATGCCGTGAACCATCAGGGCGCCGATGAGGATTGCCGTCACTGAGTCGCCGGGGATACCGAGAGTCAACGTCGGGACGAGCGCGCCGGCGGTGCTGGCGTTGTTTCCTGACTCGGCTGCCGCTACCCCGCGGACGTTGCCCTCGCCAAACGGCGGGTCAGCGTCGCCGGACCAGCGTTTGGCCTCGTTGTAGGTGACGAACGCGGCGATGTCGCCGCCTGCGCCGGGAATCGCGCCGATGAGCGACCCCGCGAGACTCGACCCGAGCGTGACGCCGCGGATCTCTCGCAAGTCGCTGAGCCCGGGCGTGATACCGGAGATCCGCTGCGTGACGTCGACGACGCCGATCCCCTCGCGATAGCGGTTCAGCCCCTCCGCGAGTCCGAACAGGCCGATCATCACCGCGATGAACTGGACGCCAGCGGCCAGTTCGGTGACGCCGAACGTGAACCGCGGGAAGCCGGTGTTCGGATCCAGTCCGATCGTGGCAATCAGCATGCCGAGAAGCCCCGAGATCATCCCCTTGAGGATCGAGTCGCCGCTGACGCTGGCGATGATCGTCAGCCCGAAGAAGGCCAGTGCGAAGTACTCGGGCGACCCGAACGCCAGCGCGACCTGTGCGATCTGTGGCGAGAGGAACGTGATCAGCACGACGCTGATCGCGCCGCCGACGAACGAAGCGACGGTGGCGATCCCGATGGCGCTGCCCGCCTCGCCGCGTTGAGAGAGCGGGAAGCCGTCGAAAATCGTCGCCGCGGCGCTGGGCGTCCCCGGCGTTCGGATCAGAATCGCCGGGATCGAGCCGGCGTACAGCGCGCCGCCGTAGATGCCAAGCAGCAGCATCATCCCCTCGGTCGGGCTCATCCCGAACGTGAACGAAACCAGCACCGCGACAGTCATCGTCGCGGTCATTCCCGGGATTGACCCCATTACGATGCCGATGAACACCCCGACGACGATGAGCGTGAGGGCGAACGGCTGGAAGACGAGCGCCGCGCCGTCGAGCAGGCCACCGAGGACGCTCACGGCGACCACCCCACGACGCTAGGGAGGAACGGGCGTACCGGAACGAACACGCCCTCCGGGAGCGGGACGCGCAAGAACACGATGAACGTGTAGTACAGCGCGAGCGTCACGCCGACTGCGACGACCACCGCGCGGGGTAGCGACCCGACGCCAGAGTACCACATCGCCGCCAGCAGGAAGGCGATCGTTGCCGGGACGAAGCCGATCCAAGGTAGCGCCAGCACGTAGGCGACGACGAGGCCGAACACGGCGAACACCTGCACCGCCACTTCGTGGGTGATCTCGTAGGAGCGAACGCGCGAGACGTACAGTCGCTTGCCGAGCTGTGCGAGAGCGAACGCAGCGATCAGGACGGAGATCACCCGCGGGAAGAATGCCGGGCCGGTGATGCCGGGGCCGCGGGGAAAGTCGCCGCTGACGACGAACACGCCCGCAGAGAGCGCGAGCAGCAGTACTGAACTGATCTTGTCAGTGTGTCCGATTTCGACTGGCATCGTCACCTCTCGTTCGGTCCGCCGATCGGTCGGCGGCGATCATCGCTGTTCGACCGCAGCTGGTCGCCTCGCGTCTGCGGCGACGGCGGCCGCGGTGGACGGTGCTCGACGGACGGGATCACCCGCCGAGACCCAGTTCGCTGATCAGCTGTCCGAACCGCTCGTACTCGCTGTCCATGAACTGCTCGAACTCTTGGGTATCCCGGTAGACCATCCCGAACCCGTTGTCCTGCATGAACTGCTGGAACTCGTTGGATTCGTAGACCGAGCGGTAGGAGTCGTGGAGTTGCCCGACGATCGCCTCGTCGACCCCAGTCGGGACGCCGATAGCCCGCCAAGCGCCCATCGAGAAGTCGTATCCCGACTCCTGAAGCGTCGGAACGTCCGGGAACAGCGGGTGGCGCTCCTCACCGAAGAACGCCAGCATCTCCAGCGGACCGTCTTGGACCTGCGGGGCCACTTCCGCCGCGCTGGAGGTGGTGGCCTCGACCTCGCCAGAGAGCACCGCTTCGGTCGCCGGCGCCGCGCCGTCGTAGCCGATGTGATCGAGTTCGATCCCGGCCTCGCGGGCGAACCCGGCGGCTGATAGGTGCCAGATCGCTCCCTGCCCCGAGTTCGACACCCTGATCTCGCCGGGGTTGTTTTCGGCGTAGGTGACGAACTCCTCGAGCGTGCCGTAGGGCGCGTCTTGGTGGACCGTCAGCGACGCCGGATCGAAGTTGTACTGCATCACGCCGGCGACATCGTCGGGACTGATGTCGGCGACTCCGAGATGGTCGATCGTGCAGATTTCGACCGTCAGGACCCCCACGGTGTGCCCGTCTGGCTCGGCGTTCGAAATGGCGTTGAACCCGACGCTCCCCGAGCCACCGGTCTGGTTGGTGACGAACGCCGAGGCGTCGAGTTCGTCCTGCACCATGTCGGCCAGCGCTCGCGCGGTGCGGTCGGTGCCGCCGCCTTCTGCCCACGGGCAGATCATTTCGATGTCCTGAGACGGGAACGACTCGGGATCGCCACCACCACCGCCGCCGTCGTCGGGCGTGAGCTGATCGGTGCAGCCGGCTAGTCCGACGAGAGCCCCCCCGCCGGCCGCCTGCAGAACTGTCCGTCTGTCGAACCGCTTGCGGTCAGTCATCTGTCTCCCCCATGACTAGCATCGTGGATTATAGCTATTAATTGTTATAGTGTTCCGAGCCGGGATGAACGCCGTCTGCACGAATCCGATGCCGAATTAACGCCGCACCACGTCGACGCGCACTCGCTCTCCGATCTCGAACGATCGGTCGGGACAGATCAGCTTCGCGCCGAACTCGTCGCGGGCGGCAAACAGCGCGATGCCGGTGATCGGCTCGCCGTTTGCCAGCACGGTTACGTCGTCCCAGTCGACGTGGCGATCCGCCGCGGCACCGACGAGCGAAGCTCGGCGAGCCCCGTCTCGCAGGCTCGACAGGACGCCGACGCGGTCGCCAGCCAGCGCCACGGCCCGTTCGCTCTCGGACGCCGCGGTCGATCCGGCGCCGGCAACGCTCAGCGCTGCTTCGGCGTCCGCCGACAGCAGCCCACCGCCCTCGTAGTGCGGGAAGCCGCCGTCGAGGGCGCCGAGCGGTCCGCCGTCGATACTTCTTGCCGCCATCCCGACGAATCGCTCTCCGGGCGCCGGGTGTGCTGGCTCGTCGAGGACGACGAACGTCTCGCCCCGGTCGACGACGCGGCCGGTGCCGTCCCACGCCAGCGGTTCGACGCCGACGGCCGGTTCGACGCGCAGGGAGCCGGCGGCGCGGTAGGGGTTCGCGTCAGGCGGCCGGAAGCCCAAGTGGATGTGGTTTGGCACCCACGGCGCGAAGAAGCCGGCCCGGACTAGTTCGCCGAGCGGATCCCCCACCGCGACGATATCGCCCGGTTCGACGGCGGGATCGACGTGGAGGAGTCTCGCGAGGCGGTCGCCGCAGTCGATCACGATCAGGTGGTCGTGCTCGGCGGCATAGGGCTTCGGCGGCGCCCGCACGGTTCGCGTGTCAACTACCTCGCCGGCGACGGGGCTCGGCGCCGTCGTTCGGTCGGCCTCGGGATACAGGTCGATTGCACAGCCCCGGTCGTGGGCGTCGAACGGCGAGTTGTACAGCGAGAACCGCCGGTAGCGCGCGAGCACCGACTCGGGAAGCGTGACGGCCATCGGACACGCTTAGGGGCCGGGGGTGCTTAGTCTCGGCCATGCGCGTGCTCCGCGGGCGCGCCGCGACGCCCGAGGCCGACCGCGATGCCACCGCCGAGTTGCTGGAACGGGCTGGCGAGACGGGCGAGCCGGCCCTGCGCGTCTGGCGACCGCACCGACAGATCGCGTTCGGGCGTCGTGACGCCACCGCCGAGGGGTACGACCTCGCGCGCTCGATCGCACGCGAGCACGGCTTCGAGCCGATCGAGCGAAGCGTCGGCGGCCGGGCGGTCGCCTACACCGGCACGACGCTGGCAGTCGCACACGCTCGCCCGATCGAGGACGTTCGGCAGGGTCTCGAAGAGCGCTACGGCGACGCCCTCGACCGGCTCGGCACCGCGCTGGGGCGCCTCGGCGTCGACGCCGAACCGGGCGAGCCGCCGAACTCTTTCTGTCCGGGCACCCACTCGCTGCAGGTCGCGGGGCGTAAGGTGGCTGGCGTCGCCCAGCGCGTCAAACAGAACGCCGCGCTCGTCGCCGCCGTCGTCGTGGTCGACGGTCGGAAGGAGATCGCAGACGTACTCGACCCGATCTACGACGCGCTGGACGTGCCGTTCGATCCCGACACCGTGGGGAGCGTGGCGGGCGCCGGCGGGCCGGCCGATCCCGAGCGGGTCGCCCGGACGATCGAGGACGCTATCGCCGGGGACCGCGCGACGACGGTCGAATATCTCTCGGAGTCGCACTTCCGAGACGTTTAGGGGCTCGCCCCGACGAGAGCGAGTATGCTCATCGCCAACGCCACGCTGCCGGACGGCCGCGAGCGCGACGTCCGGATCGCCGACGGGCAGATCGACGCCGTCGAGCCCTCGCTCTCGGGCGAACCGGACATCGACGCCGCGGGCAAGCGCCTGTTCCCCGGCGCGCTCGACGTGCACGTCCACTTCCGACAGCCGGGCTACTCGCACAAGGAGACGTGGGAGACGGGGTCGAAAAGCGCCGCCGCGGGCGGCGTGACGACGGTCGTCGACCAACCAAACACCGATCCGGCGACGGTCGACGGCGCCGGCTTCGACGAGAAGGCCGACCTCGCGGCGGCGTCGTACGTCGATTACGGCATCAACGGCGGCGTTACGGCCGACTGGGATCCCGAGGAGTTGTTCGATCGGCCGCTGTTCGCGCTCGGCGAGGTGTTTCTCGCGGACTCGACCGGCGACATGGGGATCGACGCCGACCTGTTCGCCGACGCCGTTGCGCGATGCGCAACCAGCAATCGGAACGCGAAGCGTTCCGATGACGCCGCCGCGCGGGCGGCCGAGCACGACGTGACCATCACCGTCCACGCCGAGGACGCCGACCTGTTCGACTCGTCGGTGGAGGGTGTCGACGCCGGCGGCGCGGGCCGGGACGCCGACGCCGATCTCTGGAGCGCGTTCCGGGCCGCCGAAGCCGAGGAGGCCGCGGTCGAGCGCGCCGTCGAGGTCGGCACCGGACAGGGGACGGCCGTTCACATCGCCCACACCAGCACCCCCGAGGGGATCGACGCGGCCAGCGCCGGCGGCGCAACCTGCGAGGTGACGCCCCATCACCTCTTTCTCTCTCGTGAGGACGCCGACGAACTCGGAACGTACGGCCGGATGAATCCGCCGCTGCGATCCGAAGAGCGCCGCGAGGCGGTCTTCGAGCGCGTCCGGGACGGAACGGTCGATATGATCGCCACCGACCACGCGCCCCACACCCGCGAGGAGAAGGATGTCGGGCTCTGGGACGCGCCCAGCGGCGTCCCCGGCGTCGAGACGATGCTCCCACTCTTGCTTGAGGAGGCCCGGCAGGGGACGCTTTCCTACGAGCGCGTCCGGGACCTCATCGCCGCCAATCCCGCCGACGTGTTCGACCTGCCGAACAAGGGTCGGATCGAGGAAGGCCGGGACGCCGATCTCGTGCTGTTCGATCCCGAGGACGCCCGCGAGATCCGCGGCGAGGACCTCCACTCGAAGTGCGAGTGGACGCCGTTCGAGGGCCGACAGGGCGTGTTCCCCGAGTTGACGCTCGTGCGCGGCGAGGTCGTCTACCGCGACGGCGAGTTCGGCGATGCCGTCGGCCGGAACGTCCGGGAGCGATAGCTCGCGCGGACGCCGCGGCGTCGGTCGGTAATCGCTCTATAACTAACCCGGCCCGGGCGGACGCTCACGGTGATGGTCGCCCACCTGCCGGAGACGCTCTGGCGCAGCGCGACGCACTACGTTCGGAAGCGCCGCGACACGCCGACCGGCCCCTCGTCATCGGAGCTGTTCGAGTCGATTCTCTCGGAGTACGACGAAGAAACCGTGTTCGTCCACGCCGGGCTGAGCGACGTTCGCGCGGCCTTCGGCGGCGATCCCTACGAGTTCCTGCTCGACCGCCTCGACGCCGAATTCGAATCGATCCTGACGCCGGGCTTCACCCAGTCGTTCCGCGAGACGGGCTACTTTCACCGCGCCGAGACCGAGCCGGCCGTGGGTGCGTTTTCGAGCCTGCTGTTCGAGGACGCCGACTACCGCACCCGCGATCCGCTCCACTCCATTCTCGTTCGAGGCGAGTACCGCTTCGAGGATCGGACCCACCGCGACACGTTCGCGCCGGCGGGCTGTTTCGGCAAGCTCAATGACGACGGCGTGCGCATCCTCAACGTCGGGACGCCGTGGCTCGTCTCGACCCAGCTCCACTACGTCGAGCGCGTGCTGGACGTGCCCTACACTCGGACGATGGAGGTCGAAGGCACCGTCGAGTACGCCGACGGCGACCGCGAGGAGATCGTCCAGCGAAACTACAGCAAGAACAAGTACGTCTACTACTGGAATCGGCTGGGCATCCAACGCGACCTGATGACCGAGGGCGTCCTCGACGTGTACGACCTCAACGGCCTGTCGGTGCTCTCGGTCCGGGCCGACGACCTGCTTGACACGCTGGAACCGAAGATCGAGGCCGATCCGTACTATCTGGTGCGCTGATCCGGCGCCGAGCCGATCGGCTCAGTCGTCGGCGGTCAGGTCGTGCCCGCACTCGGGACACTCGGCGTGGTCGTGGCGCAACTCGGCGCTCGACTCCCGAACGTCTCGCATCACCGCCGAGATCCGGTCTTCGGCGTCGAGTTCCTCCTCGACCGTGAGATCGACGCCCTCGACCTCCAGCAGGAACTTTGCGACCTCGGTGGCTTCATACATCACGTCGTCGAGCTCCTCGGCGGTGAAGAAATCACACATCGCGCCGTAGAGGAAGGTCGCGCCGGCCTTTCGGACCTTCTCCTCGAACGACGCTCGGGCCTGATTGACCGCTTGGGGCGTGTACGTGTCGGTCATGAAGGGCACGAGATCGGGCAGGTTCTCGCCGATCTTGGTCATCTCGACGCCGGTCTCGGTCCGGAAGTCGGCACACAATCGGGCGATCGCCCACTCGCGGGCCGTCACGTACGTTCGATCCCGGAGGAACTCGTTGACCCGCTCGTACTGCGCGCCGTCCATCTTCTTGAAACGGGCGTACTTCTGCACGTCCGGCGGCACGTCGGGGCTGTCGTCCGCGCTGGACGCCGCCTCGGGGTCGGGCACGGAGGGCTGGGCCGCAGTGGCGTCGTCGTCTGACGACGCAGCGGCGTCCGTCTGGGTGTCGACCTCGGTCGAATTCTCGTCGTCTGTCGACGCCTCGGGGTCCGCGGCGTCGTCTCGCTCGTCGGCGCGGTCGGCAGAAAGATCGTCCTCGGCGCCGGGCGTCGGCGACTCGTCAGTCATGTCGAGACGTTGCTGTGGCCGCCTCAAAAGCGTTGTCGTGGGGGCATCAGAGTCGTTCGCGGCGTCGCCTCGCTCCGAGCAATCAGCACAACTGTTTTGATGGGGGCACGAAAATCTCCACCCGATGAAGGTACTGCTCGGGATCGGAGGGAGCGACGAGTCCCAGCGCGCCCTCGACGAGACGGTGGCGCGCGCCGCCGAGACCGACGACGAACTGACGATCGCCATCTTCGAGAAGCCCGGCGCGGAGCGCGACCCCGACGAGACCGAGACCACCGCACGCGAGCGACTGGACGAGGCGGGCGTCGACGCGACGATCCGGCACGTCGATGGCGATCCGGGGAGCCGACTGGTACAGATCGCCGAGGCCGAGGAGTTCGACCAGCTCGTCATCGGCGGCGGCGAAGTGAGTCCGATGGGGAAGATCCAGCTCGGATCGGTCACCGAATTCGTGCTGTTGAACGCGCAGGTCACGGTCAAGCTGGTACGATGAGTGACGACCGCATCTACCCCGACGAGCCGGCGGGCGACTTCCCCGAGCCGCCGCTGTCCTTCGAGGACCGCGAAGGTCGATCCATCGACATCGAGCCCTACGAGCCCGGCGACGAGGAGGCGCTCGTCGAGATGTACGTCGAGTTCGACCCGGCCGACCGCGCGCAGGGGATCCCGCCCTCGACCGAGGAGCGGGTCCGCGACTGGCTGGAGCTGATCGTCGACGAGGGCCACAACGTCGTCGCGTGGCACGGCGACGCCATCGCCGGGCACGCGACGCTCGTGCCCGACGGCGGCGAGGCGTACGAACTCGCCATCTTCGTCACCCAAGAGTACCAGCGCGCGGGGATCGGCGGCCGGCTGATCCGCGCGCTGCTTGGCTACGGTGCGAGTCAGGATGTCGATCGCGTCTGGCTCACCGTCGAGCGGTGGAACCGGGCCGCCGTCGCGCTGTACGAGGATGTCGGGTTCGAGCGTAGCGGCACCGAGAGCTTCGAGCTAGAAATGTCGCTCCAGCTACACTGACAGCACGGGCTGGCTGGCGTACAACAGCGTGTATTCTGCGGCTTTTTCGAGCACGTCCGGCTCGTCGTCGGCGTTTGGCTCTCTCGGGATCACCAGAAAGTCGGCGCTGACCTCGTCGGCCACGTCGAGAATGACGCTGCCGGGGTGCTGGGTCTTCCGGCGCGTCGAGAAGCCAAACGCGATCGTCGTGTCGGCCGGCACGTCGGCGTCGGCGGCCATGTCGGCGACCGACTCCAGATACGCCCGGTTGTCCTCGGCCACGTCGTCCTCGTCGATCTCGCCGCTTTCGAGGCCGCGAACCACGTCCTCGCCCACGACGTACACGGCCGACAGCGCGGCGTCGTACCGGTCGGCGACGGCGACGGCGTACTCGACGGCTTGCATCGACTCGTCGCTGCCGTCGACGGGGACGAGCACGCGCTCGACCGAGAGCGCGTCGGCGTCGCCAGCCGTCTGTTCCGTATTCATGGGTAGACGTGTGGCGTCGCGGTCTAAAAACTCTCCCCTCCCGCCCGGCGCTCGCCGGGCGTTCGACGCTCGCGGTGCGGCACCGGCGTCCGGCGGCGCCGCGCCCGGGACGAGGTCCGAGGTTTAATGCCGGCCGCGGCGAAACCTCCTGCTATGATCGACACCGTCGTCGTCGCCACGGACGGGTCGGCGAGCGTCCGGCGCGCGGTCGACGTCGCGCTCGACCTCGCGGACCGGTTCGACGCCGAGGTACACGCCCTGTACGTGATCGACGAGAGCGAGGTCGAGGCCTCGCCCGAAGAACTACGACAGGACCTCCACGGCGCGCTCGAAGAGAGCGGGCAGGAAGCGCTGGACGGCGTCCGCGAGCGGACCGACCGTGAGGTTGTCACCGAAGTACGCGAAGGGCGACCGGCCGACGAGATCTCGGCCTACGCCCGCGAGATCGACGCCGATGTCGTCGCCACCGGCACGCGCGGACGCCACGGCGAACACCGCTTCCTGCTCGGTAGCGTCGCCGAGCGCGTCGTTCGATCGTGTCCGGTGCCGGTGCTGTCGGTGCGCCAGTTGGCCTGATCCGATCGACGCGACGGCGTCCCGACGCCGCGGCGCGGGCAACCGGCGGCTTCTTGCGTTCGCGGGCCCCACCGGCCCACATGGACGACGATCTTATCGACGACGAGGAGCTGGCCCCGCCGCGTAAGTCCGTGCTGCCCGGCGAGGGATTTTTCGTTCCCGATTCCTTCGAGGAGGATCTCGAAGAGCAAGAGGCAGCCGAGGAACTGGAGGGTGCGAGCGTCGCGGTCGTCGCCGACCCCGACGCCGACGGACTGGCCTGCGTCGCCCTGCTCCGGGAAGTGTACGGCGAGGCCGCGCTCGTGCCCGCTGGCCCCCACGATCTTGAGGAGGGCATGGAGTACGTCGCCGAGTACGGCGCCGACGACATCCGGGCGTTCGTCTGTGACCTCTGTCCTGACAAGTTCGAGTACGTCGAGGACGAACTCGCCGCCTTGACCGAGCGCGCCGGCGAGGTGCGCTGGTTCGACCACCACCAGTGGGACGACGACGTCGCCGCCGCTGTGCGGGACGCCGGCGTCGAACTGGTCGTCGGCGACTCCGACGAAGTCTGCACCGCCGACGTTGCGCTGCGCGAACTGGACTACGAGTTCCCCGAGCACTTCGAGGCCCTCGCCGCCGTCACCCGCGACCACGACCTCTGGATCCGCGAGGACGCCCGCAGCGACGACCTCGCCGACTACTCCTATTGGTCCGACCCCGAGGAGTACGTCGAGACGGTGCTCGAACACGGCGCCGACCTTCCCGAGGACGTGCTCGACTTCCTCGAAGAACAACGCGTCGAGAAGGAGGATCTGATCGAGCGGGCGGTCGCCCGCGCCGAGTACGAGGAGATCGGCCCGTGGACCGTCGGCGTCACCTACGGCCGCTGCTCGCAAAACGAGGTCGCAGAAGCGATGCGCGAGGCCGGCGCCGACGCCTCGGTGATCGTCAAACCGGCGGGATCGGCGTCGATCCGGGGCACCGACGAGTTCGAGCGCTGCCACGAAGTCGCCGGGCAGGTCAACGGCGGCGGCCACCCGAAGGCGGCGGGCTGCAAGCCCGACATCTACGACGACATGCTCGACTACGCCAACCACTGGACCTCTCGGGGCGCCACGACCAAGCAGGTGATCCTCGACGCCTTCGAGACCGTCGTTCCGGACGACTACGACGACGAAGACGCCGAAGACGCCGACGAAAAGGAGAACTAAACGCCGCTCAACGCTCGCCGGCGATCCACTTGTGGGAGTAGGCGGTGCCGCACTCGCATTGGGCGTACGCGTGGATCACGTCGCCCTCGCCGTAGAGCCCGCCGACCTCCTCGTTTTGTTCTTCCGCGAACGCGAACACGAACCGCGTAGCGTGGTCTTCGCCCTCCGGACAAGCCCCGCCAGTCAGGTCCTCGCTAATCTCGCCGTCGGTACCCATCGCCTGTTTGGCGAATCCCATCGCGTCCATCCCCGTTGCGGCCTGAAACGCGCTGCGGCCCTTCTCGCCCTCGACGACGATCAGCGTCCCGTCGTCGACCCGCTCGCCGTAGGAATCGAGCGTCGAGGGGTCGTCGACGGCGGCGTCCGCGAGGTAGATAGCCACGTCCTCGGGTCGCTGTCCGGCCAGAAACTCCGCGCGTGCGTCGGTCATACCACCCGTTTCGTCCCGATGGGGAAAAACGGTGCGACAGCGACTCGGCGTCGTGACGACGCCGAACGCTCACGAGGCGAGCAACACGGAGGTCGCTCGCTGTGTTGTTCGCGCAAAATGTAGCGTCCGGACGGAGTCCCGGATTCGGAACGAATCCGGGGCTCATCTGATCGTTCCGATCAGATGGTGTCTCACGCGAGCGAAGCGAGCGGGGGCACGTCCGGTCGTGACTGAACGACTGAAAGGAGTGAAGGAACGTCCGGACGGAGATTTGAACTCGCTCGTTCCCGTTCGCTCGCCCCGCTCGCTCACCTCCCACTCGCTGCTCAAATCTCCTCGCGGCCGCATAAGCGCTCACCGTGTTGTTCGCGCAAAATGTAGCGTCCGGACGGAGTCCCCGCGAGCGAAGCGAGCGGGAGCACGTCCGGTCGTGACTGAACGACTGAAAGGAGTGAAGGAACGTCCGGACGGAGATTTGAACTCCGGTCCCTGGCTCCGCAAGCCAAGAGGATAGTCCACTACCCTACCCGGACTCATCTCTACGTATCCGGCGTTTACTTAAAGGGGTTACGATACGGGGGCGGAGTGACAGTGCGTGACGGTGCCGTCGCCGGGATCGATCACTCAAACGGGCGTTTGAGCTACCAGCATTTCTTTTATATTGTCTACAGTACTGTCGAGTATGAAACGACGGGCACTACTCCGGCAACTCGGCGGCGTCGGCGTCGCCACGGCGTTGGCCGGCTGTGTCGCGGACCGACCAGCGGCCGAGGATGGGACGGCCGAGCCCGGCACACAGCCTGCAGTCACCGACGGTGGCAACGACACCGAGTCCCACGGCAACGGTAACGAGTCCGACGGCGACGCCGCGGACGCCGGAGCGTCGACCGATCCCCCGTCGCTCGCTGGAACCCAAATCGAGACGACCGGAACGGACAGCGAGGCGACTCACGAGGCCGTCGTTACGTTCGACGAGGGATCGGTGACAGTCGATGGGACGATCACGGCACCGACACCGTGTCACGACGCCGCGGTGCAACGCGCCGCCTACGACGAGTCCGGCGACAAGCTCCGGTTCGTTGTCGAGACGGTCCAGACCGATACGGATATGCTTTGTACGCAGGTGATATCCGGTGTTGCGTACACGTTGACGGCCGAGTTCGACGGTGGGCTACCGGGCAACGTCGTGGTCGTCCACGAGGGCGCGAGCGAGACGACGACCGTGGCAAACGTGACCGCCGGGGACGCCGACAGCGAGTGAGCTACAACTTTTTATTCGATCCCGCGGCGACGCCGTAGCGTGCCCCGAAGACGCCCCGCTCTGGCGACGATCGTGACGCCGAACGCACACCACAGAATCGCAAGCGGGCGGCGCTGTGTCCGGCAAGGACAACGCTTAACCGGAGCCCACACCACCACAGACTACTAGAATGGGAGCTATCGAGGACGTATACGAAGACCTCGACGCGGATGTCGACCTGGAGAAGTTCCGGGAGGCCGTCGAGGCCAAGGTCGACCAGATGGGTGGACTGGCCGACGAGGAGACGGCGGCGATGCTCGTCGCCCACGAGGTCAACGACGAGGAGGTCAACGGTATCTCCGACATCGAGCCGGGGATGGAGGAGGTGAAGTTCATCGCCAAGGTGGTCGATGTCGGTGACCTGCGCACCTTCGAGCGCGACGACGACGAACAGCCCGAGGGGCAGGTCATCAACGTCGAAGTGGCCGACGAGACCGGAAGCCTCCGGGCCGCGTTCTGGGACGAGCGCGCGGCGGCCGTCGAGGAGGAGTTGAGCGAAGGCGACGTGCTCAGGATCAAGGGCCGCCCCAAGGAGGGGTTCAACGGCATCGAGATCAGCGTCGACGAGGCCGAACCCGACGAGGACGCCGAGGTCGAGGTGGCGATCACCGACACCTACCGGGTTGAGGATCTCTCGCTCGGCCTCTCGGATGTCGATCTGGCGGGGCTGGTGCTCGACACCGAACCCGTCCGGACGTTCGACCGCGACGACGGTAGCGAGGGCAAGGTCGCCAACCTCGTGCTCGGCGATCCCACGGGCAAGATTCGGATCACGATGTGGGACGAGCGCGCCGACCGCGCCGAGGAGATCGAGCCCGGCACGTCCGTCGAGGTCGTCGACGGCTACGTCCGGGAGCGAGACGGCTCGCTGGAACTGCACGTCGGCGACCGCGGCGCCGTCGAGGAGATCGACGAGGAGATCGAGTACGAGCCCGACCGGACGCCGATCGAGACCCTCGAGATCGGCCAGACGGTCGATCTGGCCGGCGTCGTTCGCTCGGCCGACCCCAAGCGGACGTTCGACCGCGACGACGGCAGCGAGGGACAGGTCCGCAACATTCGCGTGCAGGACGACAGCGGCGACATTCGCGTCGCGCTCTGGGGCGACAAGGCCGACAAGGAGATCGCACCCGGCGACGAGGTCGCGCTCGCCGACGTCGAGATTCAGGACGGCTGGCAGGACGATCTCGAAGCCTCCGCCGGCTGGCAGTCGACGGTGACGGTGCTCGACGACGCTGACCTCGGTGGCGGTGCCGGAGGCGGTGCCGAGACAGCCGACAGCGGCGCCGACCAGACGCTCGGCTCGTTCGAGGACGCCGACGGCGGGAGTGCCGATTCGGATAGTTCGAGTGCCAGCGGTGACGGCGCCGCCGCGGTCGCTGCCAGCGGCGGCGCGGCGCTCGCGGAGGGCGAGCAGACCGAGTTCACCGGGACCGTCGTGCAGGCCGGCGAACCGGTGGTGCTGGACGACGGCGAGGAGACGATCAGCGTCGAGACCGACGCCGACGTTCACCTCGGGCAGGAAGTGACGGCCCGTGGCGTGCTTCAGGACGGCCGACTCGACGCCGACGACGTGTTCTGAACCGCGCGACACGCATCCCCGGAAAAACGACGCGTTCTCAGACCGTTTCCCCGCCGGAAACGCGCACGGAAAATGTTAAGGGTCCCACTTCCCCGAATTTGGGTATGAGCGTCGAGTTACCGTTTGCTCCCGTGGACACGATCATTCGTCGGAACGCCGGTGAGCTGCGAGTCAGCGCCGAGGCCGCCGAGGAGCTGGCCCACCGGATCCAGCTTCGCGGGGCAGACCTCGCCGTAGACGCCGCCGAACACGCGACCGAGGACGGGCGAAAGACGCTGATGGCCGAGGACTTCGGCGTCGAGACCGTCGTCGACAAGGACGACATCGAACTGCCGATCGCGCCGGTCGACCGCATCGCGCGCATCGACATCGACGACTCCTACCGCGTTGCGATGGACGCCCGAATCGCGCTGGCAGACATTCTGGAGGACTACGCCGACAACGTCGCCGCCGCGGCCGCGACGCTCGCCAGACACGCCGACCGCCGAACAGTCAAGGACGAGGACATCCAAACGTACTTCGAGCTGTTCGAATGAGATGAGATTCGGCTACAGCGAGACCTGCCTCGACCACGACACCGGCGACCGCCATCCAGAGACGCCGGACCGCCTGCGCGCCATCAAGGAGGGACTAAAGCGAAAGCACGGCGTCGAGTACGTCGAGGCCGACTCGGCCGACGTGGAGACGGTGGCGGCGATCCACGACCGTGAGTACGTCGAGGAGGTCAGGGAGTTTTGCGCCGATGGGGGCGGGAACTGGGATCCCGACACCGTCGCCGTCGAGGGGACGTGGGACGCAGTACTCCAGAGCGCCGGCCTGTCGGCGTGGGCCGCCGAGCGCGCGATGGACGGCGATTCGGGTCGCGAGACGCCGTTCGCGCTCGGCCGGCCACCGGGGCATCACGCGGTCGTCGACGACGCCATGGGCTTTTGCTTCGTCAACAACGTCGCCGTCGCCGCCCAGCACGCCCTCGACGACACGGCGGCCGAATCAGTCGCTATCGTCGACTGGGACGTCCACCACGGCAACGGCACGCAGGACATCTTCTACGAGCGCGACGACGTGCTGTTTTGCTCGACTCACGAGGAGGGGATCTACCCCGGGACGGGCGGCTCCGGCGAAACCGGCACGGGCGACGGCGAGGGGACGACGCTGAATCTCCCGATGCCGGCAGGCGCGGGCGACGCCGACTTCGCCGCGGCGTTCGAGCGCGTCGTCGAACCGGCCGTCGAATCGTTCGATCCCGATCTGTTGCTGGTCAGCGCCGGCTTCGACGCCCACCGCCACGACCCGATCTCCCGGCTCCGCGTCTCGACGGACGGCTACGGCGTCCTCACCGGTCGCCTGCGCGACCTTGCCGACGAGACCGACACCGCGCTCGGATTCGTTCTCGAAGGTGGGTACGGTCTCGACGTACTCGCCGAAGGAGTCGCAATGGTCCATGAAGTGTTCGACGGCCTCGATCCAGTCCAACCCGACGACGATGTCGACGACGATGTCGAGGAACTACTCACAGGACTTCGATCACGCCACCCGCTGTTGGTCGGGAACTGACAACTCTTCGTTCCGTCAGGGCTCGGGCTCGAAGTACTGCGCCAACTCGACGCCGAACTCTCCTGCCAGCGACGCCACTTCCTCGCCGATCAGGGCCTCGTGGTCCGCTTCGAGCGCGCTGGCGACGTGCGTGCCGAGGCGAACGTCGAGGAGTTGGTCGCTGCGTAGGAACGCCGCTGCGGTCTCGAACTCCCGAGGGCGCTCGACGACGTAGCGCTCGCCCTCGACGAAGGGGCCGTAGGCGCTCTCGTCGTCCGCATACTTCTCGAAGAAGCCGGCTGCGTGCTCGCGGACGTGGACGGGCGGCCCCTCGTGGCGCTCGATCGCCGGGCGCTCGTCGACAGCAAGCTCGGCCAACAGGACGGCGGTTTCGTCGGCCATCGCGGTCGACCGAACCACGTCGAATCCTCGGCGGTCGAGCGCCTCAGTGATCCCGTCGAGCGACCGGCTGAGTTGGGGGTAGAGCTGGTCTTCGACCACGTCGGGTGCCGCAAATCGGATGGCAACGGGCGTCGTTCCGCGCTCGGCGATCGCCGCCTCGACAGCGGCGTCCGACAGCGGTGCTGGCTGATCGGCGAAGAACAACTCTTCGCGAGGGTCGGCGAGCAGGTCGCGGGCGTAGTGCTGGAGCCGGGCGACGTTGTCGGCCGACAGCACGGCCGCGACGTTGCGTTCGGGATCCGTGGGATCGATGACGACTAACGGGTCGTCGAACGTCTCGTCACCGTGGTCCTCGGGGTCGAGTTCGACCGGTGGATGCCACTCGGCTGCCGCCTCGACGAACTCGCGGAAGCCGCCGTAAGCTAACACGAGCAGTTCGGTGAGATACCCGCTAAAGCCTCGCGTCCGTAGATCGCTGCCGTAGACGCCGATTCCGGTCAGAAACTGCTTTGCGAGGCGAACGTCGGCCGCGAGGTCGGCGTCCAACCGACCAGCGACGTACTCGGCGTGAAACGGCGTCCGATCGACCGCCGACCGGATCGCGGCGGCGTCCTCGACGTCGTAACACGGGACGAGATCTATGTCGAACCCATCGACGACGCCCTTGACGTACGGGTGCTCGGCGTACTCCTCGTGACCCTCCGGGAGGGCGCTGTGCCCGACATCGAGGCCGTACTCTTCTAGCTCCTCGCGGTCGAGTTCAGTCGGGAAGCGAACGAACACGTCGATGTCGCGGTCGCCGCTGATCCACGTGTTTCGGGCCGTGCTGCCGACCTGCAACACGTCGGCGTCGACCGGTAGCTCGTCGACCGCGCCTTCTGCTCGCCGGCGTAGCTCTTGGGCGACCCCCTCCATCCGCTCGCGCTCGGCTGTCGACGGGTCGACTGTCTCTCGCACCCCCTCGACAACGGCCGCGAACTCCTCGTCAGTCATTGAACCGTGGTTGCTCCCCGTCGCGTGAAAGGATATCGGTGCCCGACGACGCGGCGAAAACGAAAGTCCTATTAAAAACACCCGACTACACCGAAGTGCAACGGGCCGCCGTAGCTCAGTTGGTAGAGCACCTGGTTGTTACCCAGGTTGTCCCAGGTTCGAGCCCTGGCGGTGGCGTGACTTTCTCCGAAATCTACAGCTCGCAAGACGCTGTCTTCCGATGCCGTGAACTTCCTTGCAACTCTACTTCGCGTAGCTGAGAGACTGTTCTACGCGACGGTACAGCCGCAGCCGTGGGAATGCGACAAACCTTAGTTCGGCATCATCCAACGACGGGGTACGGGCCCGTATCTCAGTCTGGTTAGAGAGAGCGGCTCATAACCGCTTCGTCCTTGGTTCAAATCCGAGCGGGCCCATCCGACAAACGGTTGATACTAACCTCAACCGGAAATGTCCGTCTCGGTGCGTTCTACCTTCCGGAAACAGCCGAATAGCGACGCCTGAAAACGGCGCTCAAAAACGACCCGAACCAACGACGAGTCGCGTCACGCCGCCGTCCAGCGTTTATTATAGTCGGAGGTGGTCCGCGTGAGCCGGTTCTGTCCGCGGTGCGGTGGGCGGATGGTCACCACAACCTCTCGCGGCGGGATCACCCGGCGCGTCTGTGAGAACAGCCCCGACTGTGGGCGTGGTGACGCATGAGCCTCGGCGTCGAGCAGGCCGCGGCGTCGATCGAGCGCCAGCTCGGTGAACCGCCGCGACTCCGGTTCCCCACCGACTGGACGCTGTCGGCGTCGTGGGAACGTGCTCAGCGAGAGCACGACACTGGCGGCCCTGTGTCGCCCGCTGAGCGCGTCGTATTGCTCAGCGAGGGAAAGCCCCACCGCGTGCTGTTCGCCATCTACGACGGCGCCCTACGGGCCGAGTGCGACTGTGACGGCTTCCGCTACCGTGGCTGGTGCGCTCACGTCGCCTCGTGCTGGTGGCGGTGGGTCCGGTCGGATCTCTCGGTCGTCGATCTCGACACCGGAGATACGCACGTCTCACCACCGTGGTGGCTCTCCGTTGGGGGTGAGCGATGACTCCCCGGCGTCGAGAGCGGCAGTCGTGCTCGGTCCCACGCACGGGCACGGGCGAGCGCGTGAGTCTCCCAGCGACCCGGGGAGGGGTGTCCTACATACTGTCGACCTGCGCGAAAATCGCTTGCCGTCTGGGGATTTCGTCGCGTATGACACGCCCCGATTCCGTCATGCGTGGGAGGTGGGCGGCATGAGCCGGATGGAAAGCCCGACTGACGCGACGAGTCGCGTCACCATCCGGGTTCCCGAGAGCCTTCTCGACGAGTACGACGAGGCGCTCGACGACCGCGAGACGGACCGGAGCAAGGACATTCGGCGCTACATGCGAAGCGTCATCAACGCTCCCGATCCCGACGAGAGCCGTCAGCCACCGACCGACGACGAAACGCTGGCGAAGGGCTACGCGGCGCTTCGGAAGGCGGGTGCTGGCCGATCTGTTCCGGTCCGGGAAGCAAAGAGCATCGTTGCCCGTGAGACGAACATCCCTGCTGAGAGCGTCAGCCGGCGCGTGCTAAAGCCGCTTGAACGGCGCGGCTACCTCGCGTGGGGCGGTGATCCGATCAACGATCCGTGGGTGACCGTCCGATGACGTACTGCCAGAGCTGCGGGGCGCACGTTTCCGACCGGTTCGCTCGCGTCTGTGGCGACAACGACGGGAACGTCTGGAACTGCCCCGAGTGTACGTCCGGGTGTCAGGACCGGCATCTTCGGCAGACGGCACCGCCGCAATAGGCCACTTTCAGAGGCCTATCCCCGAGATTTTTGTAGAGCGATTTTACACACCGCCGCTGGTTATGGCACTGAACCTACCGGAGAACATGATCCCTGCCGGCGTGCGCCGGGAAGACGGCATCGACCTGACCGACAGCATCCTCGCGCCGATCTTCGTGATGGCGACGATCGCGCTGACGGGGCTGTTCAACCTCACGACTGGGACGTTTCCCTACCAGTGGTCGTTCAACGACGCGCTCTACGCGGCGCACGGCACCGAGATCACGTGGGCGTTCGTCGTGACGATGGCGGTGATCTTCATCGCGTGGATCACGAACGGCCAGACCACGCGGGATGACCTGACCGATATGGAGTTCGTGATCGTGCTCCTGATGGTCATCCTGAACATCCTGAGCGCGCTCGTGCCGGCCGTCGCTGTCGCCGTCGGCGCGGCGTGGTACGTCGGCGTCTTCATGGTGATGCTGAACGGCGCCGGCTTCTGGATTATCGCCTACAAGTAACGCGGCTTCTCGGAGACACAACTCATGACGACTCATCTTTCCGACGACGTTGCACAGCTCGACAAGACGACCGTCGCCTTCCTCGCGCTCTCGGGAGCGGCGACCGCGCTGGCCGGAATCACCGGGTTGGCGCTGGCCGGTACGGGGGCGATCTGAATGGCGGCCGACGACAGCGATAGCGGGGCCCACAGCCCACGGCTGGACTGCGATGTCTGCCGGCGTGACGTGCTGCGCGGGATCGGTGCGGCCGGTGCGACGGCGGCGCTCGCTGGGACAGCCTCGGCGCGCAACCGGACGGGTAACTACAGCGTTCCAGAGAGTGAGTATCTGGCCGCCACCCAGCAGTTCGGCTACGGCATGGGGACGCTCGCGTACTTCTCGGGCAAAGCCATCAACGGCATTGCCTCGCTGGCGCCGTGGGGCGACGAAAGCTCGTTCAAGGAGAAGTACGAGTATCAGCAACGGCTTGAGATCTACCGGCGAGCCTACGACTTCGAGCAGATGGAAAAGCGTGCGCTCACCGGCGTCGAGAATCAGGCCAACCTCTACAGCCGCGTAGCGATGGAAGACGGCCTGCTCGAACTGTTCAACCAAGCCGAGCAAGGAGCAAGCCGCACCGACGCGACCGCGGCGGCCAAACAGGTCGTCAGCGAGGAATGGGACAAGATCCTCCAGCAGATGCTCACGCATCTGGAACAGAACGTGCTGGCAGTCCGTGACTGGTACAGTCACCTGAATGGCCTGCCGACGGATATCTCGACGGATGACGGCAGTGTCGGCTACAGCATGATCCCCGAGTGTCCGTTTTCGGGGGATATCGAGCAAAGTGAGGTCTGGCGCGAAGAGACCTACACCTACGATACCTACGAACAGACCGGCCGAGAGATCGCGGGGTTCGGTATCTCTGACTATGAAAACGTCATGCCGAACGGCTTCTTCGGGGCGCTCCTGCCGGGTGATCTGACTTCGCCGTCGACGAACGGGTCCAGCGGGAGCCGGAGCTGGGAGTCCAATCAAGATGCGCCGTTCTGGTCAGATGAAGTCTGGCCCCGCATTCAGGACGGGTTTCAGTACCCCGACGACCAAGGCACCTACAACCAACCGCCTGAAGCGGACGTGCATGTCAGTGGGACAGGCACAGGTCCCCAGCCGGTCTACATGGGGTTGCGATTCTACCCACCGAACCCCTCGCACTTCGACGTAAACGAGGACATGGTCGAGGACGTGAGCGACAAGCCCAACGCACACGTCCTCGTGATGACGCGCTACCTGAACGTGCTCGACACGATCGACTCCGAGCGCCAGAACTCGCTCGACGCCGTCGATGCGTGGGCGAACAGCAACTACATCGAGATGCGGGACAACCCCGACCAGTGGGACCGCGCGGACATGGTCGGGCCGGCCGCCCTGCAGGACTCGGCGGCCAACGCCTCGAATCCCGCCGAGGCGGCGCTCCAGCTCCGTGGGATGGGGATTCCCGTCAACAACGAGACGGACGTGCTCTTGGAGTTCCCCGAACAGACAGATCTGGACGGCAACCCGATCCAAGCGCCCGGCTATCTCGGGGCGACGAACCCGCCTGCCGACGGATTCCCCGTTGGCGAGGTGATCGATCCCGAGCAACAGGAGGGCGGGATCTTCTTCGCGCACTGGGCCAATGACGTGTCTACGCAGGATTCTCCTGACAGCGACGGAACCACCGGCAACACCACGGATGGAAATACAACGGACGGCAACACCACGGACGGGAATACAACGGACGGCAACACCACGGACGGGAATACGACGAACACGAGTGACGGTGGGCTCGACGGCGAGCAGGCTGACGACACTGGCACCTACTCCGAGCTGGTCCAGCCGTTCAAGATCGTCACGACCGCGGACGGTTCGGACACGCTGACGATGAATGCGCGGGACGTGTCGACGCCGGACTACGACTGGCAACAGGTCGTCGAGAATCTCGAAGACCTGAACGCAGCACAGGAGGACGCCCGCAACCAGACGATCACCGTGATCAACGAAGGCGGCGGGGGCGGGCCGTTGCTTCCTGACTTCGACTTCGGGGGCGGCGGAAGCCCGCTCGCAGGACTGGCGATTATCGGCGGCGTGATCGTTGCGGCCGGCGCCGCCGTGTCGAACCTGCTACCGGGGAACTGACCATGCGCCGGACATTTTTCGCGCTGTCGCTGGTTGTAGCGGCAGTTCTGGCGATGGGCATGGGCGCCGGCGGCGCGCTCGCACAGGAGAACGCGACGAACGGGACTGCCGTCGAGGCAGGCGCGAACTACGAGGAGACGGTCGGGCCGAACGTCCGACTCGTCGACTGGGAGTACACCAACGGTCAGTTCTCGCTTGAGTTCGAGGCCGACGAGCCGACGCGCGTCTCTATTACTGAAGCGGGGACGTGGGGCGAAGGGACGGGTCAGTTCAACTACGTCGAGCAAGTGGTGAGTGAAGGCCGATCGACGGTTGTGGTGCCGGTCAGCGATCGGGACGGCGCCGCGGTCGGGATCACGACGCCGGCGAGCATGGACCAAGGGACGGGCGCGTACGTCTCGATCGGGCGTGAAGAACAGTCTCAGAATCCGCTGAAGACGTTCGGGGGCGAGTCCGGGCTGTTCACTGGCGTGCTCATGACGATCGTGCTGGCGGCGCTCTCGGCGTGGTACGTGGTCCGCTCGGAGAACACCGGGGTGGTCGAAGCGTGAGCGACACGAGTGGCACCTTCGGCGGCTGGTCGGACCGCATCACCTACCTGCTGGCCGAGGGTCAGCTCCTTGCGGCGGGGCTGGCCGTCTCGGTCGGCATCCTGCTCGTCTGGTTCAAGCCCAGTCTGCCGGGTATCCCGCCGATCGCCGGCGGCATCTTCGCCGCGCTGCTCCTACTCGGTCCGCCACTACTCGGGCTGTTCGTCACCGGCGCGCGGGCGCTCCGGAATCGGAACATGGTGACGGTCTACCACATCAACGGCCAAACCGACGAACGCGAGAAATACTACGTCGCGCCGGAAGTCTGGTCGGAGAAGACCGTCGACGGCCCAAGCCCATACCTCTGCAACGACGGCGACGCCTTCGAGGTACGCGAGTTCGACTGGCACGAGGATGTCCGCACACTCGCGGTGCGCGGGTGCTACATGAGCCAGATGGCCGACTCGAAACTCGTCACGTGCAAGACGATGCTCGAAGATGTCCACGGCGACCTCGTCGAGTCGTATCTGGAACTGAACCGACTTCGAGGGCGTATCTCGAAACTCGGGCTGCAGATCCAAGCCGACGTGATCAACGAGGAAGCCGAAGCCGACGAGCGGGGTCAGATGAACCCGCGAACCGCCGTCAGCGACCGCTTCGAGGCCGCCAAGAAGGACGCCGAGCAGGCCGAACACGACGAGATACAGGACATCGAACAGTACAGCGGCGAGTACGCACAGGAGCACGACATTCGACCGCCCGCGACCACCGATGGAGGCACCGATGAGTGACGAACAGGACAACTACACGGTTGGCGGCTTCCGCGAGTTCCAGAGCGACAACCTCGCGCGAGATCCCGACGAGGTACTTCCGCACTCGGGGTTCGTCCGGGACGAACAGCTCGACCGGCAGATGACCGTCCGGGCGCTCCACCACGACCCCGACCGCTGGGAGACGAAAGCGCCGGCGGACTACCTCGGCGTCCAGAAGAACCGCGACATCCTGCGAGCCGAAGGCGGACACACGGCCCGACAGGCGCTCGAAAACGGCGATTCGCTCACGCTCAAGCATTATATCGGTGATCCCTCGCAGGAGGCCGACCTCGCGGGGCTCAAAGCGAAGATGCGCTTGGAGCAGATCGTCGACGGTCCGGCGCCGGTGATCGTCGTCTTGGGCGAGATGGGCGCCGGCAAGTCCGACTTCGCTGGGCTGTTGGGCCAGCTCCGTGCGCACGTCGTCGACCAAGATCTACTCGTCGGGAGCAACATCCGGACGCTCTCGCGGAACGACGAGTGGGTGCGCGAGGATGGTTCAGTCGATGACGGGTACATCCCAAACTACCCACTGCTGACCGAGTGGGTCCAGCAGGACGGGAATCCGGTCGAGAATCCTCAGCAGCCGAAGCTGTTCATCGGTGACGAGTTCTCGTCGCACGGCAGCGGCACCGGTGAGGACGGCCACAAGGTCCGGAAGTTGATGGGTCCGCTGGTGTTCAAGATCCGCAAGTACGGCGGCGCTCTCATCTATATCGGCCACGACGAGAGTTCGATCCACCCGATGCTCTGGCGCGTCGGGACGATTATCAAGAAGACCTCTAAGAAGGAGGCGATCGTTGCCGACCGGATTTCCAACGGGAAGCTCGTCGATGTCGAGCCGCGCCCGCTCCGGGGCATCCCGCAGACCGACTGGAGCATGGCGACGAAGGAAGCCAGCGAGTGGTCTTGGGAAGCGCCCTCGGGCAACGAATCGGCCGATACTGGGATCGACGATACGGACGTGAAGCGCGTCGCCATGTGGACGATGCAGGCCTGCCGTGAGCAAGGAATGTCGCCACGTGAAACTGCCCAGTTCGTGCCCTACAGCCACACTACCGTCAACAACTGGTTGAACGAGTACGACGACGGCGGCGAGAAGCGTGAGTGGGTTTCCAGCGTGGAGGCCGCAATCGCATGAGGGCGCAAGGGTGTAA
Source organism: Natronoarchaeum philippinense (assembly GCF_900215575.1). Lineage (NCBI taxonomy): Archaea > Methanobacteriati > Methanobacteriota > Halobacteria > Halobacteriales > Natronoarchaeaceae > Natronoarchaeum > Natronoarchaeum philippinense. The sequence continues at coordinate 103,586 of NZ_OBEJ01000002.1, forward strand.
AGCTGTAAACCGCAAGCGACCCCCCTTTAGTAGCCCATACGCCGCCCGACTCCCTGACGGTCGTCGTGCGACCGCGATGGGCGCGCGAGCAAGTGGCCAGCGGAGGATTATATATAACAGCGCGCGATGCGCGTGGTCCGCGTGAATCGGTCGAAGCGAGCGAACCACTTCGGGACGATCTGCGAGAAGCGGATGGCGAGGAAGCGCCGGTTCGAACTCGACCGAGCGAGCTGGCACGATGCGCGCTTCCAGAACGGCACGCCCGTCGAGATTAAGAGCACGATGGTTGAGCATGCTGACGGCCAGCCGGGCAACTTCAAGATCTACCGGAAGTACCACGACCGGCTTCGGCGGGCCGACGGGTGGTACTGTTTCGTCGTCTATCGGCCGCATGGGCGCTCGGGCTGTACCGTGCTCGACGACAAGATGGTCCGTGCGTGCGATCTCCCGTTAGTTCGGTGGCATGGTGGCGGCGCTCACCGTGATACGCAACAGGCAAAAGTGACAATAGAGGAGATATATTAGTATCCTGCCCACCTAAGGATCCTCCGAATAGGTGATGCAGCTTTGGATTTGATCATCTCTATTTTCGCCTCATCTTCTTCCGAGTTGTCATCCACCCGGAATTCTTTGTCTTCACCAGTTACCTTCAAAAGCGGCTTTGGCTTCCAAGTTCCTTTTCTCTCTTTCACTCGGTGATACCACTTATCCCCAAGCTGAGGTGTGGTTTCATTTACTGTATGCTTCTCCTCCAACAAACGTTCATATTCTTCCTCCAGATCGTCTAAGTCTTCAGATGGGTCTGGAAGTCGAACAGTAATGAAATAGTGAAAATCCAAGAAAACCCTTTGCAAAGTCTGTCCTGAGTTGTAGCAAACATTAGACTGTTTTTGGGGGTTGTCAACTGCGTTAACGAATGAGAGCGCAGCAACTATAATCGATAGACCAAATGCAACATCATTCCACCATGATGGGTTATCACGCAAAATCACAGAACCAATAATGAATAACAGGATACCACCGGAAATTGTTGATCCATATGTCAGAAGTCTCCCTCGCTTTTTGAGCTGACTAGAAGCCGCATAGAATTTTAGATAGGTTGTTTTTAACGAATCATATTCCTCGAAAGCAGTTCTATACAGCCGATCTCGTCTATCGAAATTATCAAAGTCGTCCTTATTCATAATCGGCCGCTTAGCTATTAACCGGGCTATCCCACCACATCAATCTAATGATGGTATTTTGTATTGCTTCTTTCAACGTTTATAAAACAAAGTTAGATATAATATAGTCTAGTGACGTTTCACTTTGGTCCTATGCCATATTCACAAAGAGATTGGTATCCGCATCTGGATGATCTATAGATTCAAGAAATTCTTCTACATTACTTCTTATAGCTTCCTTTGTCTCTTTCATATCGATGTGAATTCTATCCGTTTCTGAGGGAGTTCTAATTTCATAGTGATATTCCTCACTAGGAGTTCTGTAAACCTTAGCAACGTCTTTTCCTTTATTTGTCTGAACGTCTGCTAATAATTCAACCATGCTTTGCAATATGGGTGTTAGATCATTAAGCATTGTGGAACAATTTCAGCAAAAACGCGACGCAATGTCGGCAATACGTCTTCTATATCCAATCTGCATTTCTGCCATAGAGAGAGTACTTAAGATATACCGTCCTGTATGACCGTAGAACCCCAGATAATCTACCCTAATAAGGAGAGACACAATTTCTCAATTTTATTTCTACGTTGGTCAGAAGTCGGGAAAGTCCCCGCTTCGCTGCCGAACGTATGCCGGTTGATATGAGAAGTCCTCGTCAACGTACTCATCCCCCTCAAGACGCTCTAAGTCAGATTGTGGAAACGATTCGTCTAAGCGCTCACCATTCGTAACGAGGAACGTGGTAGTATCATACTTGTCGTGGTAGTCACTGTATGTGTCATCTACTGTGATATGATCTCTAATCGATTGCGGAACGTCTGATTCATCATCCGGTCGTATAACGATCTGGTCGATGTATCCCTTGTGCGTGATCATCCCGTCTAAACGGTAGTAGATCGGGATACTGCCGTGAGCCTCAATGCCAGCTTTGACCGACGTCCACGGTTTCCCCGCTCTGTGAGTTACCATATCAAGATCTGCGAGTTCTTGTAACCGAGATTCATGATTACTGGCGAGCACGGCCGGATCTGAGCGCTTTCGCATCAGTCTCGCTTTTTTTGACCAAGTGTTACTGGTACTGGAACTTCTTCGAGGCGTTTCATCACGCTGCTTGGCTTCTTCGAGATGCTGGAACATCTCATTAACCGATTTACTCGATTCCTTTGTTTCTTGATTTGATCTGTCGTTCATTCTTGTTAATCCACACCAATCAGAGTCGCCTATTAATAGCTCGGGGCGGGGTGAAGCTATTACCGGATCTCATTCGTCGGACATTGCCACTTCTGTATCAATCGCTAACCGCTGGTTTACAGTCTTACAAGTCTGTAGAACGCACCCCGCCGAATCCCCTCGAAACCGGCCAATCCCAAGCTTCTTTGTAGACCGTTTTACACACCGCTGGCGTCTCAGTACAATGACTTGGAAACGCGAGCCGCTTGAGAAGGACGAACTGAGCGAACTACTCGACGCCGCCGAGACGTTCGACCTCGATCACGACTTCACGATCCGGGCGCTGGTACATACCGGTCTTCGAGCTGGCGAGTTCGCTCAGATGGAAAGCGACTGGATGGACTGGCAGAACGAACAGCTCCGGGTACCTGCCGAACAGGACGGCTGGACGCCCAAGACCGAGCACGCCGCGCGGACGATCCCCGTTCGTGACCCCGACACATTGCGAGTGATCCGCGAGTTCTTCAAGCGCAACGAGGCTGTGGGCGTGGGCCGGCAGGCGGTGTATCACCGCGTGACGCGTGTTGCCGACGAGACGGAGATTCAGAAGAAGGTGACGCCGCACGTGCTCCGGCACACTTACGGGACGCTCATCGCATCGAAAGGTGCGACGCCACAGTACATCCGCCAGACGATGGGCCACGCCGATCTATCGAGCGCGAACACGTACATTGAGTACAGTGGCGTGCAGCTAAACGAGGAAGCGAGTGAGGTGTGGGGGTAATAGAAAGAGAGGGCCATACTGAAAAGGGCATAAGGCGTTGCCTTTGAATTCAGTAATAAGTTCATTTCTCCAATAGATTTAGGTACCCAGATTGCCCTTGTCGGTATATGCCCGACTTGACGGAAGATGACTTTTGGACGGACTCCCAGAGAAATGTAATTAATCACAAAGAAGGTCCAATTCAGGTGATTGCTTGCGCAGGTTCCGGTAAAACTCAAACAATCGCTGCTCGTGTCGCCCAAATGGTCCATGATGGTGTTGACCGAGACAGTATTGTCGCCTTCACTTTTACTGAAAATGCAGCTGAGGAATTGCAAGTTCGTATCCGGGACATGATGGATAAAGCGAATCCAGAAAACCCTATTCTCGGCGATATGTTTGTAGGAACTGTGCATGGCTTTTGTCTTGATGAGGTTTTGCACGAATTTGATCCAGACACACTCAGCTACGATGTTCTAAGTGACAACCAGCTCTCTGCATTTCTCTCTCGAGTATATCCATATATCGGGTTACATGAGATTGGCGACGACAGCGATCCGCCATACGGGAAAACTGGTCGAATACAACGCTTTATGAAGGATATTGACGCAATGCGTCGTGAACTGGTAGAAGAGGAAGTCAGGGCTTCAAATGATCCAGTTGCACAAGATTTCATTGAGGTGTATGATTCTTTTCTTGAAGAAATGCATGATACACATTTCTATGACTTTCAGGGGATTATTTACCAAGCAATTCATATCTTGGAAGAGAACCCCGAGATTCTTGAGAAGGTTCGTAATCAGTTTGAGTACCTGATAATCGACGAGTATCAAGACATCAATTTTGCTCAAGAACGCCTCATAGAGCTATTAGCTGGAGAAAAGAAGAATATTTGCGTAGTGGGAGATGACGACCAATCCATCTTTAAATGGAGGGGAGCGAGAACAGAGAATTTCCTTGAATTTGGAAACAGGTACGATGGAGAAGTGAGACGACTCGAGCAGAATTTCCGCTCAACGAGTGGAATCGTTGATATCGCTCAAGATAGTATTGAACGGAATGACCAACGTTTGGATAAGGAGATGTTCTCCAATACAGAGCCTGATATCGGAGACATCTATCAAAATTACTTTGAGACTGATAGCTCGGAATCTGAATTTATAGCTGACAAGATTCAGCACCATGTTCATACTTCCTTTGAGGATCCTGCTAGTGGGGAAGAGCGGCCGCTGAATTATGGGGACTTTGCGATACTATTCCGTAGAAAAAGGGACATGGAGATCGTCCAAGAAGAACTTGATGATCGTGAAATACCATATACTGTGCGTGGCCAAGAGAGTATCTTTGCCCGGCCAGAAACAGAGATAATCCGTCTTGCAATTGGCTTTATTGCTAGGGGTCATGATGACGATATAGAAGTTATTGATCTTGAAGAGTCGGGAAGTTCTCGATTTGATGAAACAGTAACTATGTCCGTGTCTGAAGAGGATCTCAGACAGACTATCCAGCAATCTGAATATTTGCGTGATAGAGAAGATGAGATCGTCTCTACACTATGGGAGAAAAGAGACTGGTTCTCTAATCCTTCCTCCAGAAGGATACACCCACAGGATGAACTTCATGATATCCTTGCAGCAATGGGAATGGGGGACGTTGAAAGCGATATCTCGTCTGATGATGAAGTCTTCCCAGAACCACTTATGTATGAGCTTGGGCAAGTGAGTAAGCTATTCCAAGACTTTGAAGCAGTATATGAAATCATATTCCCAGAACAGATTCATGATTTGGTTCAATTCCTAGATTATGCGGCACAAAACTCTAATCCGAGGATTGAAGATCCAACTTTAGTTAATGCGGTAAATCTCATGACAATCCACTCGGCAAAAGGAACAGAGTATCCCGCAGTGTTTATGCCGGGACTCTCTACGTATAAATTCAGTACGAGTTCTACAGGAGCAACAAGAGATACTTGGCTTCCAGATGATGTCTTTGATCCAGATATTTACGAAGAGGATACAGAAGACTATCGTCGACTGTTCTATGTCGGCCTCACACGGGCCAAAAAATTCCTGTTTCTAACCGGAGCTCGAGAGAACAGAGGATATGAAATCTCTCAGAACCCTAACCAGTTCTTTGAGGAGGTCGAATCTGAGGAATATAGCCATGTAATGGATGAGGTGAGGTCAGACCCAACACCTCGACGACCGTCTGATTCAGAAGCAGAAATGGAGGACATTGTCTATCCAACCTCATTCACCGACCTCCGATATTTCCAGAAATGCCCATATGATTATAAAATGAGGCACATTTATGACTTTGCACCGACTATCGACTCTGCATTCGGTTATGGGTTTGCTGTACACGATATCTTGAGAGAGGTACACCAGCGATTTGCTGATGATGAACAAGGGCTTCTACCAAGTCCCGGAGAAATCAAGCAGATGGTTCAAAATCCCGATCGCTTCTATCTACGACATGCTAGAGGTGAAGTTGACCAACTGTTACGAGATGAGGCACAAAGAGTCCTCGTAGACTACGTGACAGAGTACTCTGAGGACATCCCTCTCACTTACAAGGCAGAAGAGCCCTTTGAGTATCTGATTTCTGGATCAGGTACGAACGGAGAGGCTCTGATCTCTGGAGAAATTGATCTACTGGAACGACGAGACCCGGAGACTGGAGAAATTGAAGAAGTAAATGTGCTCGACTTCAAAACAGAGCAGGAGCCAGATTCACCTCACGATCCCAAGCTAGTTGCGTCAGAGTTCCAAGTTCGTCTGTATGCAGCTGCAACTCAGTCTGAATTTGACCTCTCGACTGTCGATGGGTATATCCACTACCTAAGCGACGGAGAGCGACGCACAGTAGACCTTTCTGATTCGAAGCTTGAACAGGTTGAACGAAATGTTGAACAGAACGTTGACAATATAATGGATCGAGAATTCTTCGCAACTCCAGACAAGGAGAAGTGTGGAACATGCGATTTTAACGACATCTGTCCTCACGCCGAAACAGAGTAAGGCGTTACCGATAATCCTCTAGAACATCTGTGGGTTCTCTTTTTGCAGTAGTGAACTTCTCATGTGGGAGATTCTCATCCTTCTTTTTTTGTCCTTCTAATCCATCGAGATGAGACTTAACGGCAAGAGCAATATGATATGCTAATTTTGGCGGTACGGCGTTTCCTATAAGGCGTGCTCTATGTACCTGATAGTTTGTCCCGAACTCGAAATTGTCAGGGAAGGTTTGTAACCTAGCCCCCTCTCTTAAAGTCAGTGTCCTAGGAACGAAACTCTCCGGATACAGGTGTCTCCCTTTCATCGGCTTATGGAATGAGGTTCGTATGGTTACCGAAGGTTCAGACCATTCTAGCCTACCAAACAGGTCTGTACCACTTCCCTCATAATCCTTCCAGCAATCTGGAAGCAGGTATCGAGGAATTTGATATCTGTTTTCACCCTCAGCTACATATCGCATACGATCTCGCTGGAGTTTACTGAAATTTCGCGTTTCGTGTAGATTTTCGTCTGTTGGCTTTTGGGGAAGATCGCCAATTGCATCTCTTACTGTCCTTGTTTCTTGATCAGTTGCCGCTGGCAAGAACGGTGTTCCGATCCGGCTCCCGATTATGAAGCCTCTCTCTCTTCGTTGCGGGACTCCATAATTAGCGGCGTTAAGAACGTCTACTATCGTATTATATCCCAGTTCTTCAGCCTTCTCTACAGCAGCCAAGCCTTCTGCTGAACGTAAAAATCGGGAAACATTCTCAATCACAAAGACCTTAGGACGGATTTCATCTACCGCTTCCAGAAAGACTTCCCAGAGTCCATTGCGATCATCAGATAATTTTTCGGTTTTTACACTATTCAGATTGGAGAAGCCCTGACAGGGTGGTCCCCCTATAACAACATCTGTGTTTCCCCATCCCGGATAGGCTTGAATATTTTCTACATCAGCACAAATGACTGGGCAGTCAAAATTCTTCGAGAAGGTTTCAGTGGCTTCCTCATAGTTGTCGATAGCAAGATCCGTACTGAACCCACCGGAATTGAAGCCAATCTCCGAATAGTCCAGATTTCCGAGACCTTCTAATCGCTCTGGTTGGTCAAAACCAAGAGAAAACCCACCTGCGCCACTGAATAGATCAACTACACTATATTCATTATTAGACATCCTACTGGTTACCACCTGATTGAAGTTATGTTATTATCAATCTTGGCGCGCCGGCGAAGACCACCGATATACTGCCGTATGGCGATTAGGTCATTCATCCGTATGGTTAGAACGATCGAATCATAACTCAGTGAACTGGACGTTGTGAGGTCACAGATAGATGTTCTGCATCTAACTCTCCCTCAAGGTACTGCTGCCCATCACTCGTAATATCGTACAAATTAGCATCCTCGTAGATTGGCGCGATTAGCCCTGCCTGCGTGAGCTTTCTACAACGTTCTTCTACCCGTCCCCGTGATGCGTTGAACCGGAATTCCTTCGACATATACCGCGGTGTCGACCACGAATCTTCCTCGAGATGCTCAAGTATTCGCTCATCCAGTGTACACATCCATCGGGCTTGCTTCCGGGCCATATCTATGATTTAGAGGTTTCACTCGCAGAAGGTCCATTTCTATCATCAGCACCATTAAGATACGCTCCAGCTTCGGCATCGTATTCGCCGTCAAGATATGCCTCTCCCTCCTCTGTGATGACATAGACGCCATTGCCAAGTGGTTGTAACAGCCCGTTCTCTGCGAGTTTTTTGAGCCGGCGAGAGATGTGTTGCCGGGATACCCGAATTGTGTCTTGATCAGAGAGTTCAGTGGGTGCCCCCGAATCCTCCTCTCGTATGACTTCCAAGAGGCGATCGTCCCAAAGCGTCATCCACGTTCCAGAATGTCTCATTGAGCACTATTGTGTGCTCGCTTCATCTACTTCTACCGGAGAGAACTCTTAGGAACGAATTAACTCTGAAAGTGCCAGCGTAACCTATATGTGACAAGCGCTCATCGGTGGGTGTACGGAGCAACTAACTGGGACGTAGATGAGTCTTGTCGGGCGGTGATGCCGGGGCGCGCTGCAACGCGCCCCGAGAAGGTGGCTCCGTTGGAGAACCCATGTACGGAACCGATGCGGGGCATCAGCCCCACGACCAGACAGAGGTATCGCCTGCCCAAAGACCTGACGACGCTGGACGCTGCCCGTGCGGTGCGGAAGCGGACGGTTACGACGCCCAACTGGGCGAAGCCACCTGCGAGGACTGTGCGGAACTGTGGGCCGACGGCGGCCTGACCACGACCGACGTTCGAGGTGGTGCCGATGCGTAAGGGCGTCCCACGGGGCTACGTCGTCGACCACGAGGATCCCGACGAGTTCTCTGTTCGGTGTACCGACTGCGGCCTGCTCAAGCTCCACAGCTCCCGCGCCGGAGCACACAGTCACGCCGACAATCACGGGATCACGTGCGCGCCGACCGCGGTCAAGCCCCTAACGCGGAAGTCCGAACGTCCCCAGCCCGGCGATGTCGCCACACTCACCTACGAAAGCATCCGGAGCGAGAACCCGATCGACGTGGGCGGGCCGATTCTCGACGTGAACGCGTTCGACGGCGATGATCTGGAGACCGAGACTGCCTGCGAGATCGCCGTCGACGACTCCCGCGAGGACCGCGTTGTGCTCGCGCGCTTCGATCCTGCCGGCGGCCAGATGCTCGACGCCTACAGCATCACTGAAGGCCAGAACACCCGACTCGGTGAGCTGGTCGACGTCGACGTGAAGCCGGTCGCAACCGACGGCGGGACCGACCGCGAAACGAAGACGTTCTATCGCGCGGTGTGCTCGTCGTGCGAGTCCGCGCACGGGATCAATCGCCCGCATATCCACAAGGTGGGCGCGAAAGTCGATCAAAAGTCGCACAACGAGAAAGCCCACAACGGCAGTACAGTCGCCGTCATCGACTCGTTCGATGCTGACGCCGTCGGTCACGTTCCTGCCGAAATGCCACCCACCACTGACGAGAGCGAACAGGGGGTGGACGAATGAGCCAAGCCGTCGAAGCCGACGACCGAAGCGACGAGCTGGACGTGACCACCGACGAGGACGCCGCAGTGAGCATCCTCACGAACGGTGATCCGATCCGCTCGCTGGTTCAACTTCTCAGCCCGGTCGCTGAGGAGTTCCGCGTTCGGCTCGACGGGGACGGCCTTCACACCCGCGCGGTTGATCCGGCGAACGTCGGACTCATCGACTTCACGGCCCACGCCCAAGGCTTCGAGCAGTTCGATGTGACTGAGCCAACGACGTTCGGCCTCTCCCTCTCGGCGTTCAAGAACGCCGTTTCATGGGCTCGAAAGCGCGGCGGCGACGGCGACCCCGTCGCTATCGACATCTACGACGACCCGGCGCGGATGCGCGTCCGCGTCACACGTCCGGACCAAGAGATCACCCGCGTTACGGAGTGGTTCGGCGTCGACCCAGAGAAGATCCGCGAAGAGCCGAACATGCCCGATCTCTCCCTGCCGGGGCGAGCTGATCCCGGCGTCAAAGCGTTCAATCAGGCGGTGAAGGCGATCGACAGCAATCACGAGGAAGCCTACGTGACCCGCGACGGATCGACCTTCGTACTCGGGAGTCAGGATGGCGGCGATACGACGCCTGACGACGACGAAGACGATCCACAGGACGCAGTGATGTTCACGAACTGTGCGTGGGACGAAACCGGCGACGGCGAACCCTGCTCGACGCTGTTCAGTCTCGACTACCTGACGGACATCGCGGCGTCGATCAAACGCGGGAAGTCCGACCGCCTGCTCGTCAAGTGGGGCGACGAGTTCCCCGCGAAGTTCGAAGTCGAACACGACGACTGGGGCTTCGAGGCAACGTACATGCTCGCTCCACGGATTCAGAACGATGAGTGAGGACTCCACGAGCGGTGCTGAGCGGTTCGATCCTGTCGAGTACGACGGACCGGAGGCCCTGCTCGACGAGTGGCAAGCGAACTTCGAGCGTCTGATGGACGGCCGTTGGCCGGACGATGAGGTGTCCTTAGAGTGGGACACCACCGACGACGAGGCCGTTCTCCGTCTCGAAGAACCGCCAGAAAACGCCACTCATGTCGACCGACCGGGCGGCGGTCCACGCCGGTCGATATGGGTGTACTTCGACCACGCGATTAACGCCGCCCAAGAGTCCGAGCGGTTCATTTCGGCGCAAGAAAACCCGATGGGGACGGGCGACCGCAAGCACAGCGCCATGCTGGCCGTCCCCGTCGCCGACAACCGGGAGGCGATGCTGGCATGATGCGCGAGTCCGCAGACCGCTTCACGTTCTACTTCGGCGCCGCCAGTGGCAGCTCTCGAAAGGCGCTTCGAGAACTGCACGAACCCAACGTGATGCTGAACTATGCCACCCAGAACAACACCCCTTGGGACGGCATTGATCGGCTGTTCATCGACTCTGGCGGGTACTCCTTCATGAAAGGGAAAGGGGAGTACACCACGTCAAACGCGGCGTATCTGGAGTTCCTCGAAGATCACTCGCCTACGCTGTATGCGCTCCGTGACTACCCGTGTGAACCCGAGGTACTGGAGACGCATGGGAGGACGGTTCGTGAACATCAGCGGATGACGACGGATCGTCACCGAGAACTCATCAACAGCCTCAGCGGGTTTGAGATCTCTGGTCAACCAATCTCGGTACTCCAAGGCTGGACCATAGATGACTATCTCAACCACGTCGACGAGATGCGGGACGCTGGTACACTTACGGACTACGTCGGCATCGGTTCGGTCTGCCGCCGAAACCGCGAGGCTGAGATCCGTCGAATCATTCTCGCGGTTCGTAAGGCGCTTCCGTCCTCTACACGCCTGCACGCGTTCGGCGTCAAAGGGTCCGTCCTACAGTATCCCGATGTTCGGGACGCTCTCACGTCGGCCGACTCGCAATCCTACGAGATGCAGGCCCAGTGGAGTGTGCTGAACGATCTTGACGCTGGGTCGAAGACGTGGCGAGATTCCGCGCTGGAATATCTCAAGCAAAAGCGGCGTATCCGGACAATCCTCGCGGCAAAGGATGACGCGGATACAGAGCAGGCGACCTTAGCTCCGACCACCGACGGTGGGACCGCCAGATACGCCGAGACGAGTCTACATCGGGGGGAGCGGTAGTGACCGATCTGGAACCCCTCTCCCCAGAGCAAGCGGTCCAGATGTATCTGGACGGTCGCAAAGACGAGCTGGCCGCCGCGACGCTGAAGGGACAGAAGTATCGACTCCGTGCGTTCGTCGCGTGGTGCGACGAAGAGGAGATCGAGAACCTGAACGACCTCGGTGGGCGCGATCTGTACGAGTACCGCATCTGGCGACGCGAAGGCGGCTACTCCGAAGACGGCGCGGAACTGAAGACCGTCACGCTACGTGGGCAGCTCTCGACTGTCCGGGCGTTCCTTCGGTTCTGTGCGTCGGTCGACGCCGTCCCAGAAGACCTCGCTGAAAAGGTGCCGGTGCCGTCCGTTTCCGGTGCCGGCGGCGTCAGTGACAGCACGCTCGCACCGTCGCGTGCCGTCGAGATTCTGGAGTATCTGGGGCGATACCACTACGCCAGCCGGAAGCACATCACGGTGCTGATAGCGTGGCACACTGGCGCTCGGTGCGGGGCAATCCGTGGGATCGACATCGAGGATATCGACCTCGAAGGTGACAGCCCCGGCATCGAGTTCTTACACCGTCCAGACACCGACACGCCGCTGAAGAACGCGGACAAAGGAGAACGCTGGAACGCGATCAGCCAACACGTCGCGCACACGATACAGGACTACGTCAACGGTCCGCGGAACGATGTCACCGACGAGTACGGCCGGAACCCACTCCTGACGACGGCGCATGGGCGTCCGTCCGGTTCAACGATCCGCGACACGATCTACTCGGTGACGCGCCCGTGCTGGCGCGGGGAAGGCTGTCCGCACGACCGCGACATCGAGACGTGCGAGGCGACGCACTACCACCACGCGAGCAAGTGCCCGTCGAGCCGGTCGCCCCACGACGTTCGTAGCGGGCGGGTGACTGCCTATCGACGGGAGGACGTGCCGCGCGAGATCGTCAGCGATCGACTGAATGCGAGCGAACAGATTCTTGACCGCCACTATGACCGCCGTTCGGAGCGTGAGAAGTCCGAACAGCGGCGCAAGTACCTGCCAAACACATGAGCTACGAGATTACTATCCGAGCGCACCGACCAATCGGTTCCGAACGTCCGAGCGGGCCCATCTCGCAACGAGGCGTTTCGTAGCCGATAGCGACGATGCTACTCGTGGTCGACGGCTCACCGTCAAATTCAACTCAGGCCGTCCTGTCACTTTGTGTATATTCGCGCCGGTCAGCAACGCTCGGCACGTCGTACAACGGGACGGCGGGACTCGCCCGCCCGCGGGAACCCGCGTATTACGTCCGATGCCCGACCAGTCGACGAACGCGAGGATACACAGCTGGACGTGGCATCCCAGCGAGCGCTGGCGATGCTACGTTCGTCTGGCGAGATATTAATGGCTTCGATATATCGGATAAAAATAACTATCGCGGGCCGATCTATGGTTTCGTGCGCTACCAGCAGCTAGCTTCGAGCAAAAGGTAATCGTTATACGGTACGCGTACCACCTCCCGAACATGCAACGACGAGCAGCGGCGGTGTATGTCGCTCTCTTTCTCGTCATCGCAGTCGGGGCGTTCGCGTACGCAGGGGCGGCTCAGAGTCCTCCCATCACGGTCGATAACCCCGACTACAATCTCACGGCAGACGAGGAACTCCAGATCAACGGGACAACCTACACCGTAGCCAGCATCGGCGAAGTCGAACCCAGCGGCGGCGGCCACGGCGGTGGCGGCAGCGCCCACCTCGAAGCGACAGTCGAGTGGAACACCTCCGCCGAGGCGAGCGAAGAGTGGCTGACCGGCCCCGACAACGCCGTCACGTATCAGGACAGCGACTACGAAGTCGTCATCGAGAACGCCACGAACGTCTCGCAGTTCACCCTGCGCGAGGTTCCTGGCGACAACGTCACTGTCTACACCGACGGTGACGGGGACCGAGTGGTCGAAGTCGAACGCGGGGGACAGACCGATATCGTCCCGATCGATCAGTATCAGGGCCTCCAGCGGTACGACTTCAGCGAGGGCGATGCGATCCAGTACGACGGCCAGAACGCAACTGTCGGCAACGTGACCAACGGATCCGCGACGATCACGTGGACCGCCCAAGAGACCCAAGATGTCGCGCTCGCTGAAGGCGACACGACCGAGCGTCTCGGCGACCAGATGCTGGTCGCACACTTCCCCGACAGCGACCATCTCGTGCTGTCGAGCAACGTCGCGGCGTACAACGACCAGGCCGACCAGCAGGCGTTCTTCCACGATCGCACTGACGGACTGCTGATGATCTCGTTCCTCTCGGGAGCGACCGGGTTCATCCTGCTCGCGACGGCCTACTTGCCGCGCCGCGAATAACGCCGTTTTCGTTTTTGTCGCTTGACGCCGATCCGAGAGCAGTCGCTCGGCGCTTTTTCCCTGATTCCACCGGCTCGGTTAGTTGGCCGCTTCGCTCGTCACGTCTGTTTTTCGTGACTCACTACGTTCGTCACGGCGTCCCGCTCACTCTGTTCACGAGACCCTCACAAAAGCGGGCCGGGAGGGAGTTGAACCCCCGACCGTCTGGTTAAAAGCCAGACGCTCTCCCTAACTGAGCTACCGGCCCCGTGTCCCCCGTTTGGAGGAGCGAGGTTTAAACGCTTTTGATGTGCTCGATCAGTGGCGGTCGAACTCGCGGGCGAGCGCTTGGGCGGCGAGTTCGTCGGGATCGGTGCCGTCGAGGGCGGCGCGACGCCGAAGCTCCCGATACAAATCCGGCGGGAGGTCGAGCGCGATGCGGCCCAACCGCACCTCGTGGCCGCTGAGCGCGCGTTCGGCGTCGGTGCCGTCGTTGATCTCGCTGGCCAGCGTGCGCACCTCGCGGACGGTGAGGTCGTTGTCGAGGACGGCCCACGCGAGATCGAATCGGGCGTCGCCGCTGACTCGCGCGATGTGCTTTGCGGCGGTCGGCGCGATATGGCCCATGGCGACGTGTCGGCGGATCGACTGGGGAAGATCGTGGACGCGCGCCCATTTGCGGATGAAGGCGACGCTCGCCTCGCCACCGGCGCGCTCGGCCGCGGCCTTGTACGATCCCTCGCCGCGAACCAGCGCGGCACAGGCTGCGGCGCCGCGAAGCATGTATACGTTGTCGTCGGCGCCGGCCGTGTTCTGCGCGAACGCTTCGACGGTCTCGGCGGCCTGCTGGAGACTATCGGCGTCGTCCGGGTTGAACTGGACGGCTTCCTGCGCGTGCTGGCCGGTGACCGCCTCGTCACCGCGGACGACCGGCGCGCCGACCGGCTCCGCGCGGTCCGACGGCAGCGGGGCTTCGCCCGCCCGTTCGGCGGCGTCCCGCCGGTCACCACCGTCCGTCTCAGGCTGGTCGCCCGACCGGTCTGCAGTCATTGCTGCGAGGTAGTGGCGGCAGCGTAAAAAAGCCCGCTACTCGGTCCGTCTCCGAGCGTGCGGTCGTCAGTCCTCGTCACGCTGCTCCGAAAGATGCTCCCAGATCTCGGTGCAGCCGGCGCCCTCTTCGATATCCGCGAGATGGTCGTCGTCCGGCTCCTCGTCTTCGGCGTCGTGCGTAGCAGTTGCGTTAGTCATTCTGAGCCTCCGTTCGTAGTCCCTCGTAGAGCTCGGGCGCGGCGTCGGCGGGCGCGTGTTGCCGCGACGCTGGCTCTCCGCGGGAGTCGTCTGTCATCACTCCCTCGTTACGGCTATAGCATCTTAAAAAAGGGCTTCACCACCAAGCCCTACCCTAGCTCCCGATTACCGGGTTCTATCTCCGGTTTCTCGGTCGGGCAAATCCGAAGAAATTGTACTGCAGTATTGCGATTGTGTGGTCTGAGTGGCGTCATACCAGCGGTAAGGTTTGTAGTCGGCGAGAGGCTAAGGTGACTGGAGCAATAGTACTTAAACCATGCCCGTGGCCGTCCGGACGCTCGACGACGGAGCTTGGATCAGCATCAACGATTCGCGTGCGGTATCGAACAGCGGCATCTGGCCGCTCACGCACTACGAGTTCTGCGACTGTGAGGTCTCATACGTCCTGCTGGAGTCGTTCTACGATGTCGGCGTCGACCGCCACCGCGTCCTCGTCGGAGCGATCGGGCAGTGCATCGAGTGCGGTCGGCAGGACTCGATCGACGACCTCGCAGTCGGGCGGATCGTCGACGGCGAGTTCCACGCCTACGAGCCCAGTGAGTTCCAGTCACTGCTCGAACCCGACAGCTGAGCGACTGCACACTGGTTGGCGAGCGTCCAAAGCGCTGATTGCGGTCGCCTCGGCGTCCCGACGCCGCGGCGTGAGGAACCGACTCGCACGGCACGTCAGGACGTGTCAGGCAACGTTTTCCGGTATGCACGAGACGAGGGGAGAACTGACGGGAGACGGGGTCGTATATGCCGGGACCGTTATAGGGAAATCATACATGCCCACTGACGTCGAGGAATGGAAAGAGGAGGTCTACGGAACCGAAATCCGTGACCACATGGAGCGGTTCGCCGAGGAGGGATGGGACGCCATCCCGGACGACGAGCACGACGCTTGGTTCGAGCGGTTCAAGTGGTACGGCCTGTACCACCAGCGCGCCGGCCAAGAGAGCTACTTCATGATGCGGATCGGCCCGCCGGCTGGCATTCTCGAACCCGGTCAGCTTCGCAAGATCGGCGAGATTGCCAAGGAGTACTCGACCGGTCCCGCCGAGAACCCCGTGTTCGGCAACGGCTGGGCGGACTACAGCACGCGACAGGCTATCCAGCTCCACTGGATCAACATCGAGGACGTACCCGATATCTGGGACGAACTCGAAGAAGTCGGTCTCACGACGCTGCAGGCCTGCGGTGACTCTTGGCGGAACATCGTCGGCTGCCCGGTCGCCGGCAAGGACAAGCACGAGCACGTCGACGCCATCGACACCATCCACGAACTCAACGACACGTTCAAGGGCAACTCCGAGTACTCGAACCTGCCCCGCAAGTGGAAGGTGTCGGTCACCGGCTGCCAAGAGGGCTGTGGACAGGGCGACATCAACGACCTCGCCTACGAACCGGCGACCAAGGAGATCGACGGCGAAGAAGTCGAAGGGTACAACGTCCGCGTCGGCGGCGGCCTAGCGCGCAACGAGCCTCGACTGGCCCGCGACATCGACGTGTTCGTCACGCCCGAGCAGGCCTCGGCCGTCGCGGGCGGGATGTCCGCGCTGTTCCGTGACTACGGCGACCGCGAGAACCGCTACAACGCTCGCATCAAGTTCCTCGTCGACGAGTGGGGCACCGAGAAGATGCGCGACGTGCTCCAGGAGGAGTACGTCGACTTCGAGCTCCACACCGCGGGCGAGGACTACCGCGAGGAGTACTCCTACAACGCCGGCGTCGACCACGGCCACGCCGACCACGTCGGCGTCCACGAGCAGGCAGACGGCAACTACTACGTCGGCCTAGACGTGCTCGTCGGCCGGATGGGCGCCGACGACGTGATCGAACTCGCAGATCTCGCAGACGAGTACGGCAGCGGCGAGGCCCGCGTCACCCAGCGCCAGAACATCATCCTCACCGACATCCCCGAGGAGAACCTCGATGACCTGCTCGACGAACCCCTGCTGGAGGACTACAGCCCCGATCCCCATCCCTTCCAGCGCGGTTCGATCGCCTGTACCGGCACCGAGTTCTGCTCGCTGTCGATCGTCGAAACGAAGAACCGACAGGTTCGCTACTCGCGCTGGCTCAAGGACAACGTCGACCTGCCCGACGATATCGAGGACTTCCACATCCACCTCTCGGGCTGTACGGCCTCCTGCGCACAGCCCCAGATCGCCGACATCTCCCTGCGCGGCATGAAGACGCGCAAGGACGGCGAGCCCGTCGAAGCGCTCGACATCGGCCTCGGCGGCGGCCTCGGCGAGAATCCCGAGTTCGCTTCTTGGGTCGCCGAGCGCATCCCCGCCGACGAGGTCCCCGGCGCGATCGAAAACCTCGTCGAGAGCTTCAAGGACCTGCGCGAGGACGGCGAGACGTTCCGCGAGTTCGTCGTCGACCGCGACGACGAGGAGCTGGCCGACCTGATCGAGCCCGAGGAGACCAGCTACGACGACCCGTTCATGCACAACACCAAGCGGACGTGGTACCCCTACGCCGACGAGGACGACATGGACGCCAGTCCGGCGCCGACGGCGCCCGAGGACGAGCCCACTCCGGCGGACGACTGATCGGCGACGTTTCTTTTTCTCTGCCAGTGTCGGCAGTCGCGGGGGCTAAGTGGATTCGTCCCGACCGCTCGTACATGACCGACCGACTGATGAAGGTCAACGCCTACACGACGTTCGATCTGGTCGACGCGACGGTGACCGGACAGGACTTCGAGGACGACTCGCTGGCGGTGCTAAATGCGACCTCGCCGCGCAAGAACCCCGACGAGGTCAAGCTCCAGTTGGAACTCGACAACATGACCGAACAGCACCTACCGGCCCACATGGAAGAGGTCCACCTCACGCCCGAACAGGCCCGGACGCTGGCCGCCGATCTGGAGAAACACGCCGAGAAGGTCGAGGCCGCACAGTCCGAGTAGTTCGACGCGACGCCGCTGGGCCCTCGGCGGGACGCCGTTGTTCAACGATACAATGCCGCTACTCCTCGGACGTTCCGCCGACCCCGTCGTCGGCGTCACCGTCGGCGCGCTCGCGGAGCCGGTCGCGCTGTCGTTTCTCGGTGATGTGGCGCTCGCCGGCGGCCAGTTCGTCCCGCACCGCGGCTTCGTAGTCCGTGAGATCTGCATAGAAGCCGTCGCGGAACTCCTCGACGATCTCGTAGGTCCACTTGTTCTCGATCGCGCCGGCCGGGAGGTGCTCGTGGCGGAGTTCGTCCGCGAGTTCTTCGTGGCCGGCGTTGCGCAGCAACTCCTCGGCGTCGGCCATGCGATCCATCGCGTGGCCGACCTGATGGTGGGACTCCAGCAGGGCGCCGTAGGCGCGCTGGAGATACTCCGCAGCCAACTGGAACTCGTGCAGCGCGTCGCGCTCGCGGTCGGTGAGATCGGCGTCGGACATACGATACTATCGTCGAGACGAACCAAAACCGTTGCAGCCCACCGTCGGACAACCGAGTGCAGCCGCGGAATCGCCGAACGTGCCGTCGGACCCGATCACTCTTCGTTTGACGGGGATGCCGGGCCTTTTCGTGGCGAGGGATTGTCGTGCCGTTCCACCAGACTTTCAACGGGCCCGACCAAACCGTCGCCCGACACATGGAACCGCTCTGGATCGTCGTCCGAATCGTCGCGGGACTGGCGTTGATTTTGGCCAACGCCTTCTTCGTCGCCATCGAGTTCGCCCTCACGCGGGCGCGACAGTACCCCGAATCGGAGTTCGCCGAGGCCGGTCTCCAGCGGGCTTGGGACATGACCGACGACCTAGAGATCTATCTGACGAGCTGTCAGGTCGGCATCACGGCGTCGAGTATCGCGGTCGGTATCGTCGCCGAGCCGGCGCTGGCGGCGATCTTCGAGCCGCTGTTTGCGAACACAGCGCTGGCGTCGGTCGGCGCCGGTGCAGTCATCGCGTTCCTGATCATCAACCTCGTCCACCTCACTCACGGCGAGCAGACGCCGACGTACCTCGGCGTCGAGCGCTCAAAGACGGTCTGTCGGTACGGGGCGGCGCCGCTGTACTGGTTTACCTACATCATCTCGCCGATCATCAGCGTCGGCGACACGGTTGCGAAGTGGACGCTCGGGCTGATGGGCGTCGAGATGACCGGCGCGTGGCTCGAAACCGAGGCTGATGTGATCGAATCCCGCGCCGAACTTCGGAACAAGCTCGGGGAAGTTCTCGAACAGGGTGACCTCCCCGAGGAGCGCCGCGGTGAAGTGATGAACGCCTTGGATATCGGCGAGACGCCGGTCGCGGATGTGATGGTCCCCCGTGAGGAAATCGTCGCGCTCTCGACGGCCGCCGATCCCGAGGAAAACATCCGACGGGTCAACGAGTCGCCCCACACCCGCTTCCCGCTGGTCGGTGACAGTCTCGACGATTTCCGCGGCATCGTCTACGTCCCCGAACTGACCCGCCAGTGGGAACAGCTCGGTAAGGGAGAGGTCGACCTCGAGGAGGTTGCCTACCAGCCGATGGTCGTCGACGCCGACGAGTCGGTCAGCGACGCGGTCGACCAGTTCCAAGAAGCTGGTCAGGAGCTCGCACTCGTCCGCGACGGCGAGGAGACCGTCGGGCTCGTCACGACGACTGACACCGTTGAGGAAGTGATGGGCGAACTCCGGGACCCGCTCGACGAGCAGTACGGCTCAAATCAGGTTTGACCCGACGAGCAGCAACTCGGATCCAAACAGCGCGAGCGCGGTGAGCGCCGCGACGCCGTAGGCCAGCGCGCCCGCAGCGCGGTCGCGGACGAGTCTGGCGGCCACCACACAGACGAGCAGCGTGGCGGCCGAGAACCCCGGGATCAACAGGGCGCCGACGACCGGGCCGGCGGTTCGGTCGGCGACGAGACTGCCGTCGGCGCCGATCGTCCAGTGGATCGTCATCGGATCGGACAGCGTCGCGGCCGCCCAGACGCCGACCGCGACGGTGAACGCGGTCAGCACGACGGCGGTGGCCTGCAGGGGGCGGTACGCCCGCGCGAGTCGGTCGAGGATCGGTTCCGCGGCGTCGCCGTTCGAGGTGACGGTGATCGGCATCTCGTACGAATGGACGACGTGCAGGGATGTAGTACCGCGAGCACGACTTCAGTCGCTGCAGTCGGCGGTACTGATTTATGGTGGTCTCGTGTCGAGTGTGCTACAGTGAGTGAGGACTGCGAGATCGAAGCCGTCGCGGCGGTGCTCGAAGACGGGACGGCCCGGACGATCCTCACCCAGACGAGTCTGGAACCCATGTCAGCGACCACGTTGAGCGAGCGCTGTGACGCCTCGAAGCCGACGGTGTATCGGCGGCTGGACGACTTGCGAGAACTCGACTTGCTGGTCGAGCAGACCGAGCCCGATCCGGAGGGCGGCCACCACCAAACAGTGTACGCGACGAATATGGAACGGATCACCGTCGAACTGCGCGACGGCGAGTTACACCTCAGCGTCGACCGGCGGCCGGACATCGCCGACCGGTTCACGCGGCTGATCGAGGGGATCTGACCGTGGAGACCGTCCCGCTCCAGCTGGCCGAGACGTTCCGGCCGCCCGACTACGTTATCCTGTTCAGCCAGCTCAGTGGCCTCGCAAGCGCAGTCATCGGACTGTTCATCGCCTATCAGGCCTATCGGGGCTACCGACGCAACGACTCCCGGCCGATGTTGTTTATCGCAATCGGATTCTTCCTCACGCTCGGCATCCCGCTGGCGCTGTTTCCGGCCCAACTCGTGCTTTCGACCGCCGGACGCACTATCGCGCTCGTTATCCAGCAGTGCAGCCAGCTTGCCGGGCTGTTGACGATCCTCTACGCGCTCCGGATGGAGCCCTGACTCAGGCCGTCAGGCGCTCGTACTCCTCGTCGGTGAGTTCGATCGACGACGCCGCGACGTTCTCTTCGAGATGCTCGATCGAGGACGTGCCAGGAATCGGCAGCATCACGTCGGAGTGTTCGAGCAGCCACGCCAGCCCGATCTGGTAGCGGGAGGCGTCGTGGGCATCGGCGACCTCGTCCAGCACGGCCTCCTTGTCGCCGAGGTCGCCCGCGCCCAGCGGGAACCACGGAATGAAGCCGATGCCGGCGTCCTCGCAGGCGTCGAGCACGGCTTCGGACTCGCGGTTGCCGAGGTTGTACTCGTTTTGGACGGTGACGATGTCGGTGATCTCGCGCGCCGCGTCGAGCTGTTCGGCGTCGACGTTGCTCAGCCCGACGTGACGAATCAGCCCCTCGTCTTGCAACTCAGCCAGCGCCGTCACCGAGTCCTCGAACGGCGTCTCGGGATCGGGACGGTGGAACTGATAGAGGTCGATCGTCTCGACGCCGAGCCGGTCGAGACTCGACAGGGCGGCGTCCCGCAGGTAGTCGGGATCGCCCATCGGCAACCAGTCGCCGTCTCGGTTCCGGAGCAGGCCGCCCTTCGTGGCGACGAGCACGTCGTCGCGGTACTCGGGATCGTCGAGCAGCGCCTCGCGGAGCAGTCGCTCGCTGACGCCGGGGCCGTAGGAGTCGGCGGTGTCGATGAAGTCGACGCCGATATCGACAGCACGTCGGAGCACCGCCTTCGCGTTGTCTACGTCGTCGGGTTCGCCGATGATCCCTTCGCCCGTGATTCGCATGGCGCCGTAGCCGAGTCGGTGGATCTCGTCGTCGCCGCCAAGCTCGAACGTGTCGCTCTGGTTTTCGACCATACTGTGACGGTGGACGCTCTGCCGGTTAGGGCTGAGGGTAGCGGCGTGCGCGACCGGCGGTCGAAGCGGTCGTGGTCACGTTCGTCGACCCCGTGGTGCTGACGGCGTCACGACGCCGCGGCGAGGGCAGCGTCCTGCAACGGTACGACGCCGAAGTTGGGGACGCGACGGCGTCCCGGCAACATCCTCGTCGGTCGCGGGGTCTTTGAACCGGGAGAGAGTGCCGGTCGTGTAGTGAGCACAGACGACTCCAGCGCGTTCGATCGCTACCGTGAGGACGTCGACCGGCCACTGGCCCGACTGTTTCGGGAGTACGGCGTCCCGCGGTGGCGGCTGTTGTCGCTGGGGTTGGTAGCGAACGTGATCGCGCAGGCGGCGTCGCTGGTGCCGCCGGTCGTACTGGGCGCGGCGATCGACTCGCTGTTTCGGGGCGAGGAGGCCTACAGCCTCCTCTTCGTCCCGCAGGCGTGGATTCCAGCCACGCCGGAGGCCCAGTTCTGGTTCTCGGTGGCGCTGATCGCCGTATCCTTTCTCGCCACGGCGCTTTTCACGTGGATCTACGGCGTCGTCGGCAACGAGTTCGCCCACGGCGTGATGTACGCCGTCCGGTCTGACAGCTTCGAGAAGCTGCTGGCGCTGGACATGGCCTTCTTCGACGACAAGCAGACCGGCGAGGTGATGGCGATTCTGAACAACGACGCCTCGAATCTGGAGCGGTTTCTCGACGACGCCTTGATGAACTCGCTGCGCTTGGTCGTGATGGTCGGCGGTATCGCCGCGGTGCTTTTCGGGCTCCACCGCCAACTCGCGGCGGTCACGCTCGTCGCGGTCCCGCTGATGGTCGGGTTCACGTGGTGGTTCATGCGCGCGATCGCGCCGCGGTATCGCCGGCGTCAGGAGTCGGTCGCCGCGTTCAACACCCGGATCGAGAACGGCGTCAGCGGCGTCGAACTCGCCAAGACGACCGCGAGCGAGCCCCACGAGATCGAGCGGGTCGACGACGCCGCCCACGACCTCTACCGGAAGATTATGTCGGTGTTGCGCCTGAGCTATCTCTACCGGCCGGGGATGGAGCTGCTGGCGGGCGTCTCGTTCGCGGTGACGTTTCTGGTCGGCGGATACTGGCTGCTGACCGACACGGCGCCGCTGTTTCTCACCGGCGAGTTGCGGGTCGGCACGTTCGTCACGTTCGTGTTCATGAGCCAGCGGATCGTCGCCCCGCTGGCGGAGGTGTCCGACATCGTCGACCAGACCCAAAACGCCAAGGCTTCCGCAGAGCGCGTGTTCGGACTCTCGGACATCCCGACTCACGTCGACGACCGAGACGACGCCGTCGAACTGACCGACGCCGACGGCCGCGTCGAGTACGACGACGTGACTTTCGCCTACGACTCGGCGCTGACCGCCGACGGCGACGAGGAGACGGTGATCGACGGTGTCTCGGTCGACGCCGCCCCCGGCGAGACGGTCGCGCTCGTCGGGCCGACCGGCGCCGGAAAGTCGACGTTGGTCAAACTGCTCGTCCGGCTCTACGACGTGACCGACGGCGCGGTGCGGGTCGACGGCCGGGACGTGCGCGAGTACTCGCTCGCCAGCCTGCGCCGGCAGGTCGGCTACGTCAGCCAGGACACGTTCCTGTTCGACGGCACCATCGCCGAGAACGTCCGCTACGGACGCTTCGACGCCGAGTACGACGCCGTCGTCGAGGCGGCGAAAGCGGCGGAGGCCCACGAGTTCATCCAGAGCCTCCCCGACGGCTACGACACCGAGGTCGGCGAGCGCGGCGTCAAACTCTCGGGCGGCCAGCGCCAGCGCATCGCCCTCGCCCGGGTGTTCCTGCAGGACCCCGCGATGCTCGTCTTGGACGAGGCGACGAGTGCGGTCGACACCGAGACCGAGCGGCGCATCCAGAGCGCGCTGGATCGGCTCGCGGCCGACCGGACGACGTTCACTGTCGCTCATCGGCTCTCGACGGTGACCGGCGCTGACACGATCGCAGTGCTGGAGGACGGGCGCGTCGTCGAACGCGGGACGCACGAGGAACTGATACAGGAAAACGGACGCTACGCCCGACTCTGGCGCGCACAGGTCGGAGACACTGGAACGGTCGAGACTGGCAGTGGCAACTGATCGACAGGGTCTGGAAAAACGGCCTGTGGGTCGGGAACGCTCGCTTGGAACCGGTCAGTCTGCACCCGCGGAACCGGCCGAGCCGGCGCTCGAATCGGCGTCGGCGGACGCACGAACGTCCTCGACGAATTCGAGCCAGTTCTCGAAGACGATCTTGGCCTCGCAGGCCGCGGCGTAGTTTTCCTCGGTGATGCCGTCGAGCACGCGCTGGATGCGCTCGTCGGGCAGGTCTTTTCCGAGTGTTACGTCACGGGCGGTTTCGGGGTCGTACTCGGGGTGGAACTGGACGCCGAAGGCCCGGTCCTTGCGGAACGCGTGGATCGAGTAGTCGTTCTCGGCGAGCACGTCGGCTCCCGGCGGCACCGCGGCGACCTCGTCGGAGTGGGTCGTGAAGGCGGTGAAGCGCTCGTCGATGCCGTCGAACAGCACCGAGTCGCCGCCGTGGCTGATCTCGCGGTAGCCGATCTCGTACTCGCCCATCGCCGCGACCTCGCCGCCCAGCGCCTCCGCGAGTAGCTGGTGGCCCCAACAGACGCCCAGACAGGGGATCCCGGCCTCTGCGGCCTCCCGAACCCACGCCTTCGTGGGCTCGATCCACTGTTCGTCCCAGTATACCGACGACCGGGAGCCTGTGACGACGACGCCGTCGAACGGCTCGGCCGACGGCGGGAGTTCGGACGCGTTGGCGTCGAACTCCGCCAGATCGGCGTCGAGTTCCCGGCGGAAGTTCCGCGGGGTGTGGGCGTCGTCGTGGGCTGCGTTGAGCACGGCGATTCGCGGTCGACTCATCGGTGTCAGTGACAAGTAGACCGCGCACAAAAGGGGTTTCGCCGCCCGCGAATGGTGCCTCCAGCTGTGATCCTCGCTTCGGCGTCGTTCCAGCCACGATCCGCTTTGGCGTCGAGCAGCTTCTCCGGTGCGCGCCTACAGGTCCACGTCGCCGTGCTCTTCGAGGAAGCCGAGCAGCCGGTCGTTGACCGCCGCCGAGTATTCGATGCCGACGAGATGCCCCGCATCGGGTGCGATCTCTAGTTCCGCCTTGGGAAGCCCCTCGGCCAGCGCTTCGGCGTTCGAGGGCGGGACGACCCGATCCTCGGCGCCGTGGACGACCAGCGTCGGCAGCGTCGTCTCGTACAGCGGCCCCTCGTGCTCGTAGGTGGCAAAGGCCCGTTCCTGAGCCTCCCAGCCCGCTCGCTCGGCGTCGTCGTCGGCGCGCCACTCGGCGATCCGGTCGAGCGCCTCTGGATGACTCTCACGGAAATCAGCAGAAAACACCGGTTCCAGCGACGACCGAAGCGCCCGCTCGTCGTCCGGCGGCGCGAACATCGAAGTTCGGGGTTCGGCAGGAAGGTCGGCGTCGGGCCCGCCCGAACTGGTGCCAAGCAGCGTCAGCGTCTTCGCGCGACCGTACCGGCGAGCGTGTTCGAGGGCGACCATCCCGCCGAGGCCACAGCCGACGAGATGGGCAGTCCGCGCACCGGCGTCCGACAGCACCGCCTCCAGATCGGCCGCAAGCTGGGCAACGTCGTAGGGGCCTTCCGGGGTATCGGACTGCCCGGTTCCTCGCAGGTCCCAGACGAGCGTCTCGAAGGGGCCCGCCAGCGCGTCGTACTGCCAGCCCCACTGCCAAGCGCCGTAGCCCAGATCGTCGATGAACGCGACGGTCTCGCCGTCGCCCTCGCACTCGTAGTACAGCGAGACGCCGTTTCGCGTGGTCGTCGGCATGGGTTCCGGTCGTGCCCGCGCCGGTTAGTATCGTTCGGTCCGGCCGGTCGTCGCGCAACTGTTCGGTACGCGGCGTTGGCCGGGCCAACCGTTAAGTGCGATTCTGCCATCGGTTTCGATATGGTCGACCCCGCGGCGCTCCCACAGTGGGTCTACGGGTACGCGGTCGCGTTCGTTCTGGTTCACGGGACAATTCTGTACTATCTCTATCGTTCGAGTGGCGCTTCGAGTTCCGACACATCGTCCGACCCTGTCGAGACCGTGACGGTCGTGTGCGACCACTGCGGCGCCGAAAACGAGGTCGGCTACCGCTACTGCCGGAACTGCGTGCAGGAGCTCTCCGAGACGGACGGCACGGGTGACGCCGAGCAACTGGCAGACACCCGCGAAAGCCTCTGAGCGTCTCTCGAGGTGCCGCGATAGTAAACGTCAACCGTCGTCACGCCGTAGGAAAACCGATGGCTGACTGGGACAGCGACGACCACCGGGACGACGACGGTGACTGGGGCCAACGAGACGGCGACGGCCGGGCGCAGAGCGACGGCGGCGATTGGGACACCGGCACCGATCCACAGCCTCGGGGAGCGTCGCCGGACGCCGCCGGTGGTTCCGGCGATACCGATGCGACGGCGACGCTCGGCAGCGTGCTCAAGATGTCGGGCATCTCGCTCGGTCTCGTCGGCATCGCGCTGGTCGTGAGCAACGCCGCGTTCCTGCTCGTCGCCGTGCTCGCAACGGCGGTCGGCGTCAACGTGCTCGACGACCTCGCGCTCCAACTCGTCCTCAGCACCGTGTTGCTACAGGGCATCGGCTTCGGTACCGCCGCGCTGGTGTATCTCCGGTACAACGATCTCGGCTTCGAGTACGTCCGCGCGCGGATGCCGACGTGGAACGACATCAAGTGGACGATCGGGGCGTTCGTCGCCGGCTACGGGTTGCTGATCGCCGGGAGTCTCCTCCTCACGGCACTTGGTATCTCCAGCGAGGGCCACTCGATCGCCGAAACAGCCTCCGGAAACCCCGAGATCCTGCTGGTGTTGATCCCCCTGTCCTTTCTGCTCGTCGGGCCGGGCGAAGAACTGCTGTTCCGCGGCGTCATCCAGAACGCCTTCGTCGATCGCGTCGGCGTCGGCGGCGGCATCGTCGCCTCCAGCGCGATTTTCGTCTCGATCCATCTGCCGAACTACGGCTGGACTGACGGGCTCCCGACGCTCGGCGTACTCTTTGTCGTCACGATGGTCTGGGGGTACGTCTACGAGCGCACGGACAGCCTGTTCGTCCCGGCGATGGCCCACGGCGCGTTTAATGCGGTGCAGTTTGCCGCACTGTACGCCAGTATGACCTCGGGTGCGGCGACCGGCTTGCTGTGGTGACGCCGCCGCTCGTCGAAAGCGCATCTTTGAAAATCATCTCGCGGTCGCCGCCCTGTGCGTGCTACTGCTCCGGCGTCTCGTCGCCGCTGCGAAGTTTGTCGAGCAGCCACAGCGCGATCAGAAACGGCGCGATCGGCAGCATCAGGAGCAGCGTTCCCGTAGCGACCAGCAGCCCGATCGCGCTCATTTCGGCGTTCGTCCCCGCCGGGTTCGGTTGGGTCGCTGAACGAGTCATACAGTCGAAACTAGCCGGCGATCGATCAAGAATGTTCTCCCGAACTGTGCCCCGACGGCAGGTTCGCTCGCGGTGCGGTCACCAAGGCTCGTCTTTGAGTCCGAGCGCGTAGGCGATGCCGTTTGTCAGCAGATGCAGTGCCGGCGTCAAGACGACGACGACGGCGAGCACCGGCAGCGTGAACACGTCGGTGAACCAGTCGAACGCGACGATTGCGGTCAGCCCCAGCGAAACGATGACGAAATCGAGCTGGTCGACGCCCGGAAAGGCGGCACCGCGCTCCCGTCCGGTCCGGCGCTTGAGGAACGAGGCGAGAATATCTCCGAGCATCGCGCCGAAGGCCAGCGAGACCATCACCGCCGCGGGAAACGTCGGGACGCCGATGCCCAGCGCGTCTTCGGCGCCGGGCGCGAGCGCGTTCAACAGCGCCGCGAGCGCGACGCCGACCAGCGTTCCGACCGCGGTACCGCGCCACGTCTTGCCGTCGCCGAGCACCCGCCGACCACCCCACGTCCGACCGCCGTCGATCGGCGCGCCGCCGCCCGCGAGGACTGCGGCGTTGTTCGGGACGTACGCCGGGAGCATCGCCCAGACGGCGACGACCACGGCTTCGATAACGCTCATAACCGGGACCAGTCGCGCCCGCGATAAAAACGCTCCCGATTTCGACGCGGCGATGCCACTGCGCGCCGGTGAATCAGGTCCCGCACGTATCACGCGTGGAATTCTCTAGCAATCAAACGTTACAAACTCTCGGCACGAAGTCGGCGTCATGCTGCCACCGATCGCCGACAACTTCGTCGCGGGCGAGACCGCGCCGGAGGCGATCGCCCACGCACGCGACCTCGACGGTCGTGGCGTCGGGACGATCCTGAACCTGCTTGGCGAACACTACGAGCGACCCGGCCCGGCCGCCGAGGACCGGGACGCGTACGTCCGCTTGATCGACGACATCGCAGACGCCGGGATCGACGCCTGCGTCTCGGTCAAACCCTCCCAGATCGGCTTAGACATCGGCGAGTCGACGTTCCGGTCGAATCTAGAGGTGATCGCCGAGCGCGCCGACGAGCGCGACGCGTTCGTCTGGATCGACATGGAAGACCACGAGACGACCGACGCGACGCTCGACGCCTTCGAGGAGCTGGCCCGGGCCCACGAGTGGTCCGTCGGCGTCTGCCTGCAGGCCAACCTCAAGCGCACGCGCAAGGACCTCGACCGCCTGATCGACGTACCCGGAAAATTCCGACTGGTCAAAGGCGCCTACGACGAACCGGACGACCTCTCGTACACGCGCAAACCGCGGGTGAACGAGGAGTACCGCGAACTGCTTCGGTACGCCTTCGAGCACCGCGACCGCGGCGTCGCCGTCGGAAGCCACGATCCGGTGATGATCGAACACGCCGCCGATCTCGCCGCCGAGCACGGCACCGATTTCGAGATCCAGATGCTGATGGGCGTCCGCGAGTCGGCCCAGTACGATCTGGCCGCCGACTACGACGTCTACCAGTACGTCCCCTACGGGAACCGCTGGCTGTCGTACTTCTATCGCCGGGTCGCCGAGCGCCGGGCGAACGCGCTGTTCGCGCTGCGGGCTGCTATCGGGCGGTGACGCCGCCGTACGCACGTCCGACGGCGATCGGTCGCGGCTGGAGTACCGTCGTGTCGTCACGCCGCCGACAATAACAGCGCTGATTAGGCAGGGTGCCAAAGGGAGTGGCAATGGCAACGTGGAAGCGGGACTTCGGGAGCGGTCTTGTCGTCCTCGTCCCGATCATCGTCACCCTCTGGGTCCTCGTCTGGCTGTTCAACTTCATCGCGGGCGCGCCGCTGGTCAACCAGATCAATCAGGAGTTGCTCGTCGATCTCGGTTTCGAGGGGATCAGCACCAGCGCGGTCAGCGCCGTGCGCGTGCTCGTGACGCTCGTCGTCTTCGTCACGCTCGTGTTCGCGGTCGGCTACCTGATGCGAACCGCGCTCGGCAACGTTCTCGAAGACCGGATCGACGACCTGATCAACCGCCTGCCGGGACTCCGCGTCGTCTATAACGCCTCGAAGATGGCCGCCGAAACCGCCCTCGGCGGAACCGAAGCGCTCCAGACGCCCGTCAAAGTCGAGGTCTGGGACGGCGTCCGCATGACGGCGTTCAAGACGGGCAAGCGCACCGACGACGGCCGCGAGCTGCTCTTTATGCCGACCGCGCCGAACATCACGACCGGGTTCGTGATCGAGGTCGAACCAGAAGACATCCAAGAGATC
This sequence comes from Natronoarchaeum philippinense, assembly GCF_900215575.1. NCBI lineage: Archaea > Methanobacteriati > Methanobacteriota > Halobacteria > Halobacteriales > Natronoarchaeaceae > Natronoarchaeum > Natronoarchaeum philippinense. Next base: position 132,837 of record NZ_OBEJ01000002.1, read on the forward strand.
GACGAGCGCGTCGAGGACTCGCTGACCCGCCTGTTGAGCGCCGGCTTCGGCGACGCCAACAACCAGAGCGGCGGCCTCCACGGCGTCCCGATCGACGTGCACGAGTCCGACACGGGTCGTCTCGCCGGCTCTGATGCGGATCGGAGCAACGCGGACGGCCGGGCCGACGCTGGTGCTGACGAGTAGACTCGTCACTCACCGATTCGGCGCTGCCCTCGCGAGGATACGGACAAACAGGCGTCGCTGGCTGCCGGATTTCGTCCGAAAATCAGCGCCGCCGAGTCGCAACCGTAGTTAGACGTAGGTGAACCAGTCGGCGTACTCGTCGCTGGGGTCTTCGACGAGGTCGAAGAACGTCTGTTGGATCTCCTCGGTGACCGGACCGCGCGTGCCCGACCCGATCTCGACGTTGTCGACCTGCCGGATCGGCGTCACCTCGGCGGCGGTGCCCGTGAAGAACAGCTCGTCGGCGGTGTGGAGCTGGCCGCGCGAGATCGTCGCTTGGTCGTGGACCGTGTAGCCAAGATCGCGGGCGACCTCGATGACGCTCTGGCGCGTGATACCGTCGAGGATCGACTGGGAGAGCGCCGGCGTATAGAGCTCGCCGTCTTTGACCATGAAGATGTTCTCGCCGGGGCCTTCCGCGACGTAGCCCTCCTTGTCGAGCACGATGGCCTCGGTGTAGCCGTTGCGCCGGGCCTCCTCGCCGGCGAGCATGCTGTTGACGTACAGCCCCGTCGTCTTGGCGTTGGTCGGAATCTGGCTGGAGGAGTGCTTGCGCCACGACGAGACCATCACTTCGACGCCCTTCTGCAGGGCGTCCTCGCCGAGGTACGTACCCCACGGCCAGCACGCGATGGCGACCTGCGTCGGGCAGTCCTTCGGGCTGACGCCGAGGCTGTTGTAGCCATAGAACGCGACCGGCCGGATGTAACACGACTCCAAGTCCTGCCGGCGGATGAGCTCCATCGTCGCCTCGGTGAGCTCCTCGCGGTCGTGCTCGATGTCCATCTCGTAGGGCTTTGCCGACTCGTAGAACCGGTCGAGGTGGGCGTCCCAGCGGAAGATCGCCGGGCCGTCGGCGGTGTCGTAGCAGCGAACGCCTTCGAAGATGCCGGTACCGTAGTGGAGACCGTGCGTGAGGACGTGCACCTGGGCGTCGTCCCAATCTTGGAACTCGCCGTCCATCCAGATGGTGTCGACGTCCATCTCGTCAAATCCCATGGGTGAGCCATTGATGCCCCGTCGTTAAGAGTGTTCACGATTTGCACGCGACGGCGGACTCGCACGCTTCCGAACGATTCGTGCTCATCTCTGGTGAGGCGACGCCGAACGAGGGATCGAAGCGTCTTACGCTTCGGCGTCCTCGCGAACGCCAGTGAGCGAGGGCTCGGAGGACGCATCGCGTCCTCCGGCGTCCTGACGAGGAAGGCGAGCCGGGGTTCGACGAGTTTACTCGTCGGTACCCTGACGAGGAAGGCGAGTCAGGGCTCGAAGCGTCTTACGCTTCGGCGTCCAGCAGCGCCCACAGTCGCTCGCGGTCGCCGTCCATCCGCTCTAGAAGATCGCGGAACTCGGCGCGCGTCTCGGCCGTCACGTCGACGGCGACCATCCCGCGGTCTGGCTGGCCGTAGACGACCGTCGCGCCCTCGGGCGCGGCCAGCACCGCCGGGAGCGTCGCAAGATCTTCCTCGCCGTCGACGACGACGGTCGTCGGACCGTCCCGGGCGACGGCGTCGCCGAGCGCCGTCAGCAGTTCGACGGTCAGCGTGCCCGCTGGATTGGTGGCGGCGATGCGGTCGGGCGGGGCTTCGACCGTCTCGCGCACCTCGTCGTCGACGGCTTGGCGTTTCGTGCGGCCATCGACCAGCGCGACATCGGGCCGTCGGTCGGCCTGCTCGAAGTGGTAGGTGACGATGTCGCCGACGGCGATCAGGGGCTCGCCGGCGTCGGAGAGTAACTCCTCGGCGTCGGTGTAGAGGGGGCCAAGCGGGTCCTTGAACGCCGATCGAAGCTCGTCGGGAAGCCGAACGACGATTGTGGCGTCGCTCTCGGGACGGGCGGCGTCAGCGGCATCGTTCTGGGAAGCGCCGTCCTCGGGAGCCACGCTGCGTTACCGGACTTTCAGCGCGTACGCGCCGGGCTCGGTCACTTCCATCTCGTCTGCGATGCCGCTCTCTTCGGGGTGGGCGATGAACACGTAGCCCGCCCAGTCCTCGGTGAGGCTGCTCGACCCACAGCCATCGCAGGTCTGCTGGTCGGGATCGTTCACGCGGTGGCACTCGCGGCAGACGAGTCGGTCCTCGGCCATCAGCTCTCACCGGCTTGCGCCTGACGCTTGCGCCGCTCCTCTTCGAGCCAGCCGTGCTTGCCGAGGCCGGGCTGTTTGGCCGTCAGGCCGATCTTGGAGTCTCGCGGGTTGCGCTCGTCGATGCTCTTGGTGACGATGCGCGCCCGGACGGCGTCGTCGGTCCCCAGCGCGCGGTCGGACTCGTTCGAGGCGAGCCGCTGGTTCTCCGAGTCGAAGGCCAGATACTCGTTGGAGATCTGCGAGACGTGAAGCAGGCCGTCGACGGGGCCGATCCCGACGAACGCACCGAACTCCACGGTCTCGACGACCGTCCCGTCGACGACCTCCTGCATCTGGGGGTCGAACGTGACGGCGTCGAACTCGGCCTCGTAGTAGACGCCCGGCCGGTTCGGCAGGACGGCGCCCTGACCGATGTCGTGGACGTTGACGACGCTGACGACGGACCCGACGTCCTCGTCCATGCGCCCTTCGAGCTTGTCTTGGAGTAGCTTCTTGACGAGCTCCGGCGTGACGTTTGCGAGCTCGCGCGGCGGTACCTCGACCGTATCCTTCAATCTGACCCGTTTGTACATTGCTATGGTTGAGTAACTGCGAGTTTGTTCTTGCCCCTTAAACCAATTACTGCGACGCCCGCGTCGAGCGTGCGCTCTTGGAGCGGCTGGTCGTTCGTGACGACGTAGTCGGCGATGCCCTCGCGGGCGAGCTCGACGACCGCGTCGTCGGCGTACGACGCCTCGGTATCGACTATCAGACACCGTTCCGTCGCCAGATCGTGTCCCACGCTCGCGGCGATGCCTTCCTCACCGCCCTTCTCGGACAGCTTTCGGAGCTCTTCGACGACCGACTGGGGTGTAGTCGGCTCGTACCCGTCTGCTCGCGGCTCATCGCCGCTCGCTTGTTCCGGTGCGCGCGGCGCACCGTTGAGCAGCCGGTCCAGCTCGTCGAACAGCCGGACGTCGAGTTCCACTGGCATCATCAGCGCGTTCGTGTCGACGACGACGGTCGGTGCCATCCTATCCCTGTAGCGTGCCGATGCCGATCAGCCGCCAGCGAGCGCCCACACGGCGGTTGATCGCGATTTTGGCACCCTCGGCGGCGCAGACGGGCCGCTTGAGCGCGACCTCGCACTCGTCGCCGCGGGCGCTCGTGACCGATCCGACCGTCGTCGCGGTGCCGATCGTCAGCATCAGCGGCTCGCCGGTCGAAATCTCGTCGACCTCGCCGCTGTCCTGCCCGACGATCCGATCGAGCAGATCGACCTCCATCTCGAAGGAGTTCCACGTCGGCGGGAGCGTCTCCGGCGGTCCGGCGAGCTGTCCCGCGAGCGCGTCGCCCTTGGTGAGACTGGGGTCGAGCCCGGTGCCGACGCCGAGCAGTCCGCCCGGCGAAACTGTGTCGACGTTCTCGCCGCCGGCCTGCAGCGATCGGATTTCGGTCGTGATCGGGCGGTACTCCGACTGCCCGCCTTCCTCGACCTCGCGGCCGGGGCGGATCTCGATCTCCTCTCCGTCGTTCAGTTCTCCCTGTGCGAGCGAACCGCCGAGCACGCCGCCGGTGAGGTCTTCCCAAGTCGTCCCCGGCCGATTGATGTCGAAGCTCCGCGCGACGTGCATCCGGGCGTCGGCGTCGGGATCCCGATCCGGCGTCGGGATCTCCTCCTCGATCGCTTGGATCAGCACGTCCATGTTGACCTCCTGCTGGGCGCTGATCGGGACGATCGGCGCGTCCTCGGCGACCGTGCCCTCGACGAACTCTTGGATCTCTTGGTAGTTCTCGCGGGCGCGCTCGGCGTCGACGAGGTCGACCTTGTTCTGGACGACGACGATGTTGTCGATGCCGATGATATCCAGCGCCATCAGGTGCTCTTCGGTCTGGGCCTGCGGGACCGGCTCGCTGGCGCTGACGACAAGCACCGCACCGTCCATGATCGCGGCGCCGGACAGCATCGTCGCCATCAGCGTCTCGTGGCCGGGCGCGTCGACGAACGACACGGTGCGGAGCGGCTCGCTCTCGGTGCCGTCCTCGCAGGTTTCCTCGGCGGTGTAGCGTTCGGGTGCCTCCTTGTCCGGGCACTCGCGGAACGTCGCGTCCGCGTAGCCGAGACGGATAGAGATACCCCGCTTCATCTCTTCGGAGTGCTGGTCGGTCCACTCGCCGGACAAGGCCTGCACGAGCGTGGTCTTGCCGTGATCGACGTGGCCGACCAGTCCGATGTTCACCTCCGGTTGTCGGTGATCGTCTGACATATGGGGAGTAATCTTGGTAGGTTTTCGCCCCGAACGACTGATAAACCTACTGTTCTCGACGCGCCCCGGCGTGACGACGCTCGCCCTCAGCGCAGCCAAGCGCCGCCACGGAACAGTCGCGGCGCGATCCGTCGACCGCCGCCGATTATTAGATTTCGAGAATACGGTGTGACTTAATGGCGGCTGCCGATAAATTTCCGCGTATGTGCCGAATGGAAACGCCGGTCGGTCGGAGCGGCGCGCTCGTCAGAACTGGCGGCACCGCCAGCCGGGAGGCTGTCGGAGGGGATCACCGTGGTTGACCCGCTCTTGGCGCTGGCCGCGCTCTCGCCGCTCGCAGTCGTCGCTGCTCTGCTCGTGGGTGCGCTGTGGCCAGCGACGAGGGCCATGCCGGTCGCGTGGGCGACGGCGGCGATCGTCGGATTCGTCGCTTGGAACATGCCGGTCGAGTGGGTGCTAGCGGCCAGCATCTCGGGCGTTCTGACCGCCATCGAGATCCTTTGGATCGTCTTCGGCGCGCTCGCGCTGCTGTACACGCTGATGCGCGCCGGCGCGGTCGACCGGATCAACGCCGGGTTCGTCGCGATCAGCGAGGACCGACGGGTCCAAGTCGTCTTGGTCGGATTCTTCTTGGCGACGTTCCTCGAGGGCGTCGCCGGGTTCGGGACGCCCGCTGCCGTGGTGGCGCCGCTGCTGCTCGCGCTCGGATTTCCGCCGCTGGCCGCGGTCGTCGCCGCGCTCGTCGGCCACGCGATCGCGACGACGTTCGGCGCCGTCGGCGTTCCGGTCCGGCCGGGCGTCGAGGAGCCCCTCGGGGCTCTCGAGTCGCTATCGAGCGCCGAGGCGATCGACGTCACGCTCCAAGCTGCCGGCGCGGCGGCGCTGTACCAAGTCGCCGTCGGCGTCTTCATGCCGCTGGTAGCCGTCGGGATGATCGTCCACTTCTTCGGCGACCCCGAAGAGCGGTCGCTGTCGGCGATCCTCGAGGTCGTTCCGCTGTGTCTGTTCGCAGGAATCGCGTTCGTCGTCCCCTTCGCCCTGACTGCGCTGTTCGTCGGGCCAGAGCTGCCGTCGATAGTCGGCGCGATGGTAGGCGCCGCCGTCGTCGTCGCCGTGTTGCGCGCGGGCTACCTGCACCCCGACGAGGAGTGGACGTTCCGGACTCGGGAGCACTGGCCGGATCACTGGATCGGGTCGATCGAACCCGGCAGCAACGGCACGTCGAGCAGCTCGGACGCTACCGACGGTCTCTCCGACGACGCCCCGGCGGCGTCGATGTCGCTCGCCCGCGCCTGGACGCCGTACGTCCTCCTCGTCGTGCTGTTGATCGCGACGCGGGATTTCACGCCGATCGGCGTCGCGCTCACCGAACTCTCGGCGCTGGCGCCCGCTTGGGATGCCATTCTCGGCACCGACATCGGCGGCGAGGTTCGGTGGGCGTACGTGCCGGGAACCTGGCTGGCTCTGAGTGCGCTGGCGGCGATCCCGCTGTTCGGGATGGACCGCGGGCAGGTCGAGAGCGCGTGGCGCGAGGCAGGCCAGAAACTCGTTTCGCCGGCCGTCGCGCTCGTGTTCGTCATCGCGATGGTCGGGATCATGACCGAGTCCGGGGCGGCGCCGAACGCGCCCAGCGGTGACAGCATGATGATCGTACTCGCTGACGCGACGGCGTCGGTCGTCGGAGACGTCTACCCGGCTGTCGCGACGGTCGTAGGCGTCCTCGGGACGTTCATCACCGGCTCGATCACCGTCTCGAATCTCACCTTCAGCCAGCTCCAGTACGACGTCGCCGTCCAGCTCGGCCTGCCGACCCACCACATCCTGGCCGCCCAGATGGTCGGCGCCGCCATCGGCAACGTGCTGGCGATCCACAACGTCATCGCCGCGCTGGCGACGGTCGGGCTCGTCGGACAGGAGGGACGGGTCGTCCGTCTCAACCTGTTTCCGGTGCTGTACTACGTCGTCGCGATGGGTGCGCTCGTCTCGGTCGTGACGCTGCTGTAAACCTGCCAGAAGAACCCGCCCGCCGGTCGACTTTTGTCCATCCACACCTACGGACGACCGTGCGCGAGTTCGCGTTCGAGCTGTCGCTGTGCGCTCACCTCGAAGCGACGACCGAAGACGTCGTGAGCCGCCAGCTCGGCGCCGGCGTCGACCGGCCGGGCAAGCGAATCGTCGATGTCGTCTGCGTCGAGCAGGGGCCGGCGTTCGACGAGCGGACGGCGATCACCGCCGCCGCGATTCCCGACGCTGCGATCGAGTGCGACGCCGGGTCGGGCCGGTTCCAGCCCCGCGGACGAGTCATCGAGGGGTCCCCGGAGCGCAAGCGCCGCGTCGTCGAACGCGCCGTCGAGGCGGGCTTTTTCGAGCGCGAGCGCCGCGGCGGGCGCGAGCACGTTCGGCAGGTCGCGCGCTACCCCGCCGACTGGTTCGACCGGATCGTCGGCATCGAGAACAAGCCCGATCTCGGGACGCCCGGCGACCTCGAAACCCAACTCCGCAAGGACGCCAGCCTCGGGCTGGTCGACGAGGCGATTCTGGCGACCGAAAGCCACGTGACGGGCGCCCATCTCAATCGGATTCCCGACGAGATCGGCGTTTGGCGCGTCGATCTCTCGGCCGGCGCCGCCGAACGGATCGAGGTGCTCCGCGAGCCGACGCCGCTCGCCGTCGACGAACCGGGAATCGAACTCCACGACGAGCATCCCGGCCGGGCCGAGATCTATCCGGCGACTGCGGCCGAAAAAGCGCGGGCGCGGCGTCGCCTCGCCGAGCGCGCCTACGGAAAGGGGTGGCGCACCTACGAACTTCCCGGCTGTGCGGCAGCCGACGCCGCCGAGCGCGAGGGAGTCGCCGGGCTTCCCTACTGTGCGTGGAAAGGGCGGTTGGTCGATCCGGCGAGCGAGTGTGGGCCGGCCTGTGGCGGGTACGACGCGGCCGAGCCGCCGGACGCCGACCTCGCCGCGGCGCGCGCGGCGTCGTCGCCGTGGGTCGCTGATCCCGAGGGACAAAAGCGGCGACAGGCGGGTCTGAGCCGGTTCATAGACAGGGAGTGACGGTTCTGGGACAGACCGCCTCACACCGGAGACAGCGATTCGTCGAGCAACTGCTCTCCCCCCGAGTAACAGAGACACGCGACGAACGCCGTCGTCCCGAGTTTGCCCCCGGCACCGGGAAACGCGCCCGCGACGAGGACGAAGACGACGCCACACAGCGCGCCGGTGAGCGCGACCGGCACCTCGCCGTCCAGCCGCCCGGACGCCGACATACCGACGAACGACGCGCAGAACGCGACGGCGGCCAGCGTGTCGCCCGCGGCGGGCACAGCGGCCGGGAGCGCGACGGCGGCGACGGCGCCGACCAGCGCCGATCCGATCACGGCGCCGAGTCCAAGGCGGCGGCTCAGGAGGGCGGTTGCGACCGCTCCGGCGGCTGCGACCGGGACGACGAGCCGGGCGTCGTGCCAAGCGAGCGGACTCGCCGCGGCGTAGGTCGCGCCGGTCAGCGACGCCGTCGAGACGCAGCCCAAGAACGCGATCGTCCCAAGTTTGCCGCCGAAGCCGTCGAACGCCCGGTCGGCGGCAACGTACGCGAGACCGGCCACCGTACCGGCGGCGGCGACGTATGCGACCGACGGAAACAGCGCGGGCGAGGCCATCCCCGCGAACGAGCCGCAGTACGCCGGGACGCCGATCTCCTCTGCGGCGACGCCGACACCCAATCCGACGAGCGCCGAGGCGAGTACCGGCCCCGGCGCGGCGTGGACGTGCAGTAAGTACGTGGCGAGCGCCCCGGCGACGACCGCCCCGGCGTCGACGGCGTCCGACCGTTCGACCGAGACCCCGTCCATCGGCCCGAGCGCCCGGTCGTACTCGGCACCGACCGCGACGGCGCCGACCAGAACCAGTCCGATCCCGACGGGTCCGGACTGGACGGCGTCGGAGACGCCGACCGCGCCTGCGAGCAGCACCGCCGGCGTCAGCCCCAGCGCGGTGTACCCGAGCCCGCGCGGCAGTACGTTCATGCCTTCGATAGTTCGAGTACCGCTGTAGAGCGTTACGATCTGCGACGAAACTATCTGTCCGATGAGGCTCAGGGGAGTGGACGGCGCACCGTCTGCGTGGTCGTCCGGATGCGAGCAGGTTCGTAGAAGATATGGCACGCGACGGCGTAGGCAGAGAGGACTGGCAGGCAGTGCGCCGTCGATCTTCCCTCCAACACAATGCGATCTGACAGCTACCATTCGACAGACAGCGGCGACCCCACCGCCGTGAACGACGCGCCGACAGGCTCCGACGACGAGCGTGCCGACCACGAGCGATCAGTGACGTTCACCCGAAGCGGGCTCCGGGACGGCTTCATCAAGTGCGTCCCCGTTTCGCTCGGCGTGGCGGGCTACGGCGTCGCCTTCGGCGTCCTCGCCCAGCAGGCGGGCCTGAGCGTCGCCGAGGCAACCCTGATGAGCGCGACCGTCGTCGCCGGCGCGGCCCAAGTCATCGCGGTCGAACTCTGGGCGGACCCGATCCCGGCTGCGCTGGTCGTCGGCACCGCATTCATCGTCAACCTGCGGTACACGCTGATGGGCGCTGCGCTGCGGCCGTGGCTGCGCGAGCTGACGCCGCTGCAGGCCTACGGGAGCGTCTTCTTCATGGCCGACGAGAACTGGGCGTTGACGATGGGCGAACTCCAGTCGGGGAGCCGGAAGGGGGCGTTTCTCCTCGGGAGCGGCCTCGCCATCTGGGCCTTTTGGATCGGCTCGACGGTGCTCGGCGCGACGGCCGGCGCGGCGGTCGGCGAGCCCTCCCGGTACGGGTTGGACTTCGTACTGGTGGCGGTGTTCCTCGCCATCGCGGTCGAACTATGGGACGGCGCCTCGGACCTCGCGCCGTGGGGCGCCGCGCTGCTCGCGGCCGTGCTGGGCGCCCAACTGCTCCCAGGAAGCTGGTACATCCCGCTCGGCGGCGTCGCCGGCTTTCTCGTGGAGGTGATCCGAGTTGAGTCCTGATCTCTCGCTCGATCCGGTCGTCGTCGCGGTCGTGCTGGCGATGGCGGTGTCGACGTACGTCGCCAAGGCCGGCGGGCTATGGTTGCTCGGCCGGATCGACGTGTCCGAGCGCGCCGAGGCAGGGCTCGAAGTGCTCCCCGGCGCGATCGTCGTGTCGATCATCGGGCCGGAACTCGCCGCCGGCGGCCCGGCAGAGTGGGCTGCAGCGGGGGTCGCGCTGCTGGTCGCGTGGAAAACAGAGAGCGTGTTGCTTGCGATCGTCGTCGGCGCCGGAGCCGTCGTCGGATTCCGGGGACTCCTGTAGCCGTCGGCGGTGGCCAGCGCTTGCCCGGCTCAGAGTTCGTAGCGCTCGCCGTCGATCGCAAGTGGCTCCTCGAACGCTTCGTCTGCGGGATAGAAGTGCGCGAGATGGACCAGCCGCGTCTCCGTGGCGTCCAGATCGTCTGCCAGATCGAGCGCGCCCTCGCGGGTCATGTGCTTGGTGCCGAAGGTTCGCGGGACGCCCGCGTCGTCGTGGTGCGCGCCGCCGGCGGGATGGTACTCGCAGAGGTCGGCCGGGACGATGGCGTCCGCGAGAAAGAGGTCCGGATCGGCCAGCATCTCCCGGGAACGCTCGGGGATGCCGTAACTCGTATCACCGGACAGCGAGAGCTTCGCGCCCGTCTCGGGGTCCTCGATCACGAGGCCGTAGCAAACCAGCGGCGGGTGATCGACCGGGACGAGCGTCACGTCGAGCCCGCAGGTCCGTATCGTCTCGAACGGCGAGCGCGGTCGCACCTCGATCGCGTCGAGGTAGTCGAACTTGTCCTCGATCGTCTCGGCGACGCTCTCGCCGGTGTTGGGATCGGTCTCGTCGGCCGCGTAGACGGGCACGTCCTCCAGCAGGCGGTAGGCGTTGCCCAGTCCGTCGAGGTGATCGAAGTGGACGTGCGAGACGACGACGGCGTCGGGCAGGTCGACGCCCTCGCGGAGGAACTGGTAGCGAAAGTCGGGCGAGGCGTCGATCAGCAGCGACTCGCCGGTGCGCTCGTTGTGGACGTGGACCGAAAAGCGCGTGCGCTCGACATCTCGTTCGCGCGGCGAGTCGACGCCTCGCTCGCGCAGTCGGCGACGCAACGCGTCGCCCGGGTCGCGGCTTCGCTCGCAGGTGTCACAGTCACAGCCGACCGTCGGCGTCCCCGTCGTGTCGCCCGTCCCGAGCAAGGTGACCTGCATGCGGTCGGGTCAGTGCTCGTGGGCGTGGTCGTGGGAGTGGCCGTCGCCGCCGTCGGCGCCGATATCGCCCCCGGCGACCAGCGCGTCGTGGTCGCCGTCCATCATGTCCATGTTCTTGAGGTTGTCACGCTCCTCGAAGTCCTCGACTGCGTCGACCAGATCGGCCTGCGTGAGCGTGGTCCGCTCTTCGGTCAGCGCGTCGAGGACGGCCTCGCGGAGCACCATCCGGAGGTCGCTGCCGGTCAGTCCCTCGGTGATGTCGGCGATCTCGTCGGGATCGAACTCGTCGATGTCCATCGCGCGGGTGATCACGCGCAGAATGTCGGCGCGCATCCCCGCGTCGGGCTTGGGGAAGTTGACGATCTCGTCGAAGCGACGCCACGCCGCGGCGTCCAACTGGTCGGGGTGGTTCGTCGCGCCGATCAGCAACACGTCGTCCTGGATGAGGCTCACGTCGTCGATCGATTTGAGCAGGGTGTTGACCGCGCGCTTGATCGCGGCGTGCTCGTCGGAGGCCCGCGTCTTGGCGACGAAGTCGAACTCGTCCATAAAGAGGATACACGGGGAGAGCCGCTTTGCGACCTCGAACACCTTCTCGACGTTCTTGGCCGTTTCGCCGAGATACTGGCTGGTGATCATCGAGAGCTTGACTTCGACGAAGGGGAGATCGAGCGAGTGGGCAAGCCCTCGCGCGGTCGAGGTCTTCCCGGTGCCCGGCGGGCCGACGAAGAGTAGCTTGCCGATCTCGCGCAGGCCGATCTGGGCGAGGTAGTCGCGGTGCTCGATCGCCTTGACGATCTTGTGGATCTCGTTTTCCTGATCGGTCGTCAGCACCAGATCGTCGAGCGTCATCTCGATCTCCTCGGGCGCGTGGATGTCGACGAGGTCGAGCATCTCCTCTTCTTCCTCGTCCTCGAAGTACTCCTCGAGCAGGCTGTCGATCCACACCCGGTCGGCCTCGATCGGCCGGTTCGCGTCCCGAACGCGCTCGTAGTCGATGTCGAACTCCTCGCCGAAGCGGTACGCCAGCGTCGGGTTCGAGCGCAGGCGCTCGTCGTCGACGCGCTCGGTGAACCACTGCTCGGCCATCTCGGGCTGGTTGATCGAGATCGACCCCGAGAACTCGTCGCGCTCGGTGAACATCAGCTCGGAGACGGCCTCCCAGGGCTGGTCGACGCCGGTGCCGGCCCGCGCGGTGCTGTTCGTCGCCGATAGCGGGCGCTCGATCTCGCCGTCGGTCCAGAACACCCGTCTGAACCGCGGAGGCAGGTCGTTGGCGTCGAGGTCCCGTTCGTCCGTGAAGATCCGCGTCGTCAACAGAAACTCGACGACGTCCATCGCCGCGTTGCTCATTCCCCGATAGGTTGGACCGGACTGCCCTTAAGACCGTCGAAGGGTCGTACGCACCGGCTGGCAACCGAGACGTTCGATCGCGCCAGTAAACTCCCAGCGCGAGCGGGGCGAGTTCTACGCCCATTTAAGTTCACGAAAGACGATTCGGATCGTATGAGCGACGAGACGACTCCGGTGATCGCGGCAGCGTACCGAACGCCCCAGGGCAAAGAAGACGGCGCCTTCGCGGACCTGCGCAGCGAGGACCTCTCGGTCCCGCTGATCGACGAGATTCTCGCCGAGACGGGACTTTCGGGCGAGGATATCGACGACCTGATGTGGGGCTGTGCTCAGCAGCGCGACGAGCAGGGCAACAACCTCGCCCGCGTGATCGCGCTGCTCTCGGAACTGGGCGAGTCGGTGCCCGCGACGACGATCAACCGCTGGTGTGCCTCCTCGATGCAGGCCGTGATCTCGGCGTCCGACGCCGTCCGCGCCGGGCAACGCGACGCCGTCATCGCCGGCGGCGTCGAGTCGATGAGCCGCGTGAAGATGGGCGAGAACACCCACAAGGTTCACCCGCGCCTGAACGACCTGTACAACGTCGGCGAACTTCAGATGGGGATGACCGCCGAGAAGGTCTCCGAGGAGTACGACGTGAGCCGCGAGGCCCAAGACGAGTACGCTCTCCAGAGCCACCAGCGCGCGGCCGCCGCGACCGAGGAGGGTCGCTTCGACGACCAGATCATCCCGATCGAAACCGAGGACGGCGTCGTCGACGAGGACGAGGGGATCCGCCCCGACACCTCGCTCGAACAGCTCGCCCAGCTCCCGACCGTGTTCAAGTCCGACGGCACGGTGACGCCGGGCAACGCCTCGCAGGTCAGCGACGGCGCCGCCGCGACGCTCGTGACGAGCAAGGCGTTCGCCGAGGAGCACGATCTGGACGTGCTCGCCGAGATCGGCGCGAACAACGTCGCCGGCGTCGACCCCACCGTCATGGGCATCGGCCCGGTCCCCGCGACCGAGGGCCTGCTGGAGCGCACGGGTCGGGACATCGACGACTACGATCTGGTCGAACTCAACGAGGCCTTCGCCAGCCAGACCGTCTACGCCCGGCGCGAACTCGGCATCGACGAGGACCGCTACAACGTCAACGGCGGCGCCATCGCGCTCGGTCACCCGCTGGGCGCAAGCGGCGCGCGCCTGCCCGTGACGCTGGTCCACGAGATGATCGAGCGCGACGCCGACCGCGGGCTGGCGACGCTGTGTGTCGGCTTCGGCCAAGGTGCGGCGATCGAGTTCCGGCGTCCCTGAGCCGGCGACGCGTTCGCTTCGGCGCCTCGTTTGGCCTGACAGCATAGCCATGCACGACGCCGGCGCGCGGTTCGGTTCACGCGCAGCGGTAGACATTTTATGATCGGACAATAAATCGCCGGTACCGTGCCCGACCTCGCTATCGAGACGCAAGCCCTCACGAAACGCTACGGCGACGCGACCGCCGTGGAAGACCTCACGCTCTCGATCTCCCGCGGGAGCGTCTACGGCTTCCTCGGCCCGAACGGCGCCGGCAAGACGACGACGATGCGGATGCTGACGACGCTGACCCGCCCCACCTCGGGCACCGCGAACGTCGCGGGCGAGTCGATCGAGGACCGCGACGCAGTGACGCCACACATCGGCTATCTCCCCGAGGAACCGCCGCTGTACGACGAACTGACCGGCCGCGAGCAGCTAGAGTACATCGCCGGACTGCGCGATATTCCCGAGGCCGAGGCCGACGAGCAGATCGAATCGATGCTCGACCGGTTCGGCCTCGCCGAGGACGCCGACAAGCGCATCGACGCCTACTCGAAGGGGATGCGCCAGAAGGTCGGCGTCATTCAGGCGGTGCTCCACGAGCCCGACGTGGTCTTCCTCGACGAGCCGACCAGCGGCCTCGACCCCCGCGCCGCCCGGACGATGCGGGACACCATCGCCGAACTCGCAGATCGGGAGATGACCGTGTTCCTCTCGACGCACATCCTCCCCGTCGTCGACGAACTCGCCGACACCGTCGGCGTGCTCCACGACAGCCGGCTGGTTGCCGAGGGGACGCCGGATGGCCTGAAAAACCGTGCCGAGGCCGGCGACGAGCGCAGTCTGGAGGATGCCTTCCTCGATATCACCCACGACCACGGCGCCGAGCGGATCGAGGAAGAGACCACGACGACCGCATGACCGGCCGGCTCGGACAGGCACTACAGATCGCGCGCGTCGAGACCGTGCGCCACTACCGCCGCCAGCGCGAGCACTCTTGGCGGTCGTTCTCGGAACTGTTCTTGGTCGTGACCGCCGCGCTCGTCGTCGTCGGACGCGTTCCCGTCGCCGGCGGCGCGCTCTACCCAGAGCCGGGGGCGTACTACTACGCCGAGGCCGTGGCGGCGGGCCGCCCCGGCGCCGCCGACGCCGTCCGCGGCTTCGCAGGTATCGCCTTCGTACTCGTCGCGCTGGTGACGATACTGTGGACGATCAAGGGACAGGGCTGGCGCGAGCGCTCCGACGGCCTCCTCACGACGCTGCCCATCGGTGCGATCGTCGCGGGCGACGCCGCCGCGAAGGCGATCAAGGCCGGCCGATTTCTCTCCGTGGCGATCGTCGGCGGCGCCGCGGCGTTCGCGCTCGGCGCAGGCCGGCCACTCGGCGCTGTCGGCGTCCTCGTCGGCGCCGTCGGCCTTGTCGCGGTCGCGGTCGGCGCTGGCTACGTCGTCGGGCTCGCTGGACTAGCTGCCCTCCGGCGATGGGCCGTCGTCCGGGAGCATCGTCTGCTCGTCGGCTCGCCGCTGGCCGCGCTGTACTTCGGGCTGTTCGTCGGGAGCCGACAGGCCGGGGCGGCGCTCGGCGATCTCCCGATCGCGTGGTACGCCGACCTCGCGCTGGCGTCGATCGGCGGCGGCGACCCGCTCCGGGCGGCCGGCGCCGTACTCGGAACGCCGGTCGCGCTCGCAGGGCTCTGGGCCGTCGGGACGCCGCTGGCGCGTCGGGCGTGGCTCGTCGATCCGCCAGCCGAGCCGACCGACGCCGAAGCGGAGGCGTCCGGTCTGCTCGGTCTGTTCGATCGGTTACTCGCGGCCACGTGCTCGCGGCCGACGCGCGCAGTCGCCGGTGCGCTCTGGCGGCGAGCGCTCCGGGAACCGCAGGCGCTTTTGTACGTGCTGTTACCGGTCGTGTTGCTCGTCTCCGTCGGTGTCGAGTTCGCCCGCGCGTTGCCCGCGTCGGTGCCGGCGCTGGTGGCCGTCTACGGGGCGGGCGCCGCCGGCGCCGGCGCGACGCTGAACCCGCTGGGCAACGAGGGGCGCGGGCTTCCCGCGACGCTGACGACGCCGGGGAGCGCTCGCCACGTCGTCCGAGGATATCTCGTCTCGGCGGCGCTGCCGGGCGCCGGCGTCGCCTCGGTGCTGACCGTCGGCGTCGCCGCGGCGGCGTCCGGTTCGATCGTCGTCGTTATTGGTGCCGGCCTGCTCGCCGTCGCGCTGGCCGCGTCGCTCCCCGCGATCGCGCTCGGCATCGGCACCGTCCTCCCGGAGTTCGACGCGATCCGACCGGCCGAGAACGCCGGCATGACCGCGCCTCACGTGTACGCCGTGGTCGCTTACTCGACGGCGATCGGAACCGTCGGCGCACCGGTGCTCGCGGGCCACTATCTGGCCCGCGAAGGCACGGCAGCGGCGCCCTCCAGCGCGGTCGTCGTTGCCGGCACCGCGGCGACGGCGCTCGTGGCGATGGGCCTCGGCGCGCTCGGCTATCGGCGAGCGGTTCGAACGTTCGAGACGTACTTGATCGGAGGCTGATCGACGCCGAGAGCGCCCGCGCTGATCGCCGGCGTCGCGCGGTTCCAACCACTAACCGTTTTAACCTTCTGTGCCCTAATCTCTCGCATGGCCGACAAGCCGACCTCCGGTGAGATCCTCGGCGTACCGTACAACTTCGAGCGACCCGAATTCCGGCGCATGCTGTCGTCGTACTGGGAGCCCGGCGAGGGGATGCTCGTCGAGAAGCCCTTCGGCATCGGATACACGCTGAACCTCGCCAACTGGCGCTCTTGGGTCGTGCTAGCGATCGCGGGCGCGCTTCTCTGGCAGGAACAGGGCAGCAGCGAGGACGCCGACGCGAAGGACGACCCCGTCGAAGTCGTCGTCGACGACGACTGATCGACGGCTATTTTCGCCGCCGGCGTCGACCGCCGGGTATGATCCGTTTCGTCACCGGGAACGAGGGCAAAGTCGCGGAGGCCCGCGAGTACCTGCCGACCGAGGTCGAACAGGTCGAGTACGACTACGCCGAGGTCCAGAGCGACGACTTGGAGACGATCGTCCGCCGCGGCGCCCGCGAGGCCTACGAGGAGTTGGGTGCTGAGTCGGGGATTTTTGTCGACGACACCGGCCTGTTCGTCGAGGCCCTCGACGGCTTTCCGGGCCCCTACTCGGCGTACGTCGAGGACACGCTGGGCATCGAGCGCGTTTGGGAACTCGTCGAGAACGAGTCGAACCGCAAAGCGGCGTTCCGGACCGTGCTGGCCTACTACGACGGCGACGATCTCGTCACGTTCGAGGGCTCGGTCCGCGGGCGGATCGTCGCACCTCGCGGCGAGGACGGCTTCGGCTACGACCCGATTTTCGAGCACGACGGGTCGACGTTCGCCGAACTGTCGACCGAGGAGAAAAACGCTATCTCTCACCGCGGCCGGGCACTCGCAGCGTTCGCGGACTGGCTTGCCGAGCAGGAGTAGCGCTGCAGCGGTCGGCGGTTACTCTCTCGGATTGCGGTCGGGGCCGGGATACTCGCCCCCGACGACGGCGTCGTAGAGGCCCGCGGGATCGAACACGGCGTCGAACGCCTTCGGATGCCGGACGCTCATCGCGGCCCGACCCTTGAGTCGGGCGCCGGCCTCGACGCTCCCGAGGCGGTCGTCGAACGACAGTACGTGCGCGGCGTCACCGTGATACGCGCTGGCCAGCGCCGGATGATCGCCTTGCGGATGTTCGACCGGAACGCGCTCGCGCTCGATTCGCTCGCGCCAATCGGCGGCTAACTCGGCGTCGGCGAGGTCGGCAAGCACTGCTTCGGCGTCGTCGAGCAGTGGATCGCTTGCGACGAGGTCGATCCACGAGTGCGAGCGAACGTGATCGAGCGCTGCGCGGGCGGGCCCGCCGACCAGCACGTCCGCGGCGAGCACGTCGGCGTCTGCGACGACCCGCGCCGGGTCGGACGTGTCACTCATCGGTGGCGTCCTCGCGGCGGCGCGCCAGTGTGTCGCTCACTCGCTGTTCGTCGGCGTCGTACCCCTCGGCTCGGTCGAACAGATCCGCCCACGTCATGCTCCGAAGAAAGCGTCGGCGCCACAAAAACGGCCCGGAGACGACCGTCGTACGTCCGTCTGACGGGTGTTTAAGTCGTCTCCCTGCCATCTCCCGTTCGGGCGCGCACTGGCCACTTTCCCATCCTCTCGAATCGCGCGCCCCACACCGCTCTCCCCACTCCGCTGGCGGCGTGTCCCCCGCACGCCGCGCTGTTCACCGGAGCGCGAACAACCGATCAGACAGCGACAGAAACGAGACGTGTCAGAACTCGACCGAAGCGCCGTTACTCCGCGCAGGTGCCCTGCTCGGCACAGCCCTCGGCGGCAGCCATGGCGTCCTCGTCGAGTTCGTAGAGGCTCTGGCGGGCGTCGGCGAAGTAGACGTCTTCGTCGACGATGCCGATGTCTTCGAGCCGCTCCAGCGCATAGCGGACGGTCCGGGCTGACAGCATCGACTCTTCTACGATCTGTTTCTGGGTCAGCGGACCGTCGTACTCCAGTACTTTGAACACTAGTTTCGCGCTCGGCGGAAGGTCTTCGATCTCCTCCCCGTCAGTGCCAGCCATCGTTACGAATCGAACGGTCCCAGAAGCATAAAGATTGATACGACGGGTTCGTTGGGCGGCTTGAGGCGGTCGTGTTCGGTGTCGACGCCGCCATCCCGAGACCGTGGCGCCGACAGACCGTCGGCGTCCAAGCGAACGGCTTTTTAGGTGCGGTCACCGAGCACACGGTATGTCGACCGAATCCGCCGACCAGAGGGAGTCACACCTCAGGTCGGTCACCATCACGACGATCACCGCGCTCGCGGGCGTGGGCGCCGCCCTCGCGTCGGCCGCTCTGGCCGGTGACGTGAGCGCGGCCGAGGCCGCCAAGAACCAGCAGGCCCAGCTGGTCGTGCTGGCGGCAATCGTCGTACAGTTCCCACTCTACAGCATCTTGGGCTACGACGACTTCGGCGGGGTCAAAGACTTCCTGTTCGTCGTGTTCATGACGTTTTCGCTGTGGTTTCTCACGTGGGGAATCATCCTGATGACCGGCGTCACCGTCTAACATGGCAAAGGATAGTATCGCCGTCGTCGACCTAGAGCGGTGCCAGCCCGACCGGTGCAACTACGAGTGCAAGAACTACTGCCCGCCGAATCGCACCGGCAAGGAGTGCATCACGCTCCGGGGCGAGGAGGCCGAGGAGGGCCAGCCCGAACAGGTGCGCATCTCCGAGGAGATCTGTCTGGGCGAGACCTGTGGTATCTGCGTCGAGAAGTGCCCCTTCGACGCCATCGAGATCATCAACCTGCCACAGGAACTCGAAAACGATCCGTCGCACCGCTACGGCGAGAACGCGTTCTCGCTGTACGGACTCCCGGTCCCGGAGGAGGGTCAGGTGACTGGCATCCTCGGGCCGAACGGCATCGGGAAGACGACCGCCGTCCGCGTGCTGGCGGGCGAACTCGTCCCGAACCTCGGTCAGCACGAGGAGCCCCCGGACTGGGACGACGTGTTAGACGAGTTCCGCGGCACCGAACTCCAGGACTACATCGCCGCCGTGCGCGACGGCGACGTGAGCGTCGCGCGCAAGCCCCAGTACGTCGACGAGATCCCCGGCCAGTTCGACGGCAACACGCGTCAGTTGCTCGACCGAACCGACGAGCGCGGCGAACTCGACTACCTCGTCGAGCGCATGGAGATCGGGCCCGTCATGGACCAGAACATCGACAACCTCTCGGGCGGCGAACTCCAGCGGGTCGCCATCGCGGCGTGTCTCGCGCGGGACGCCGACTTCTACTTCCTCGACGAGATCACGCCGTACCTCGACATCGGCCAGCGGATGACCGTCGCGCGGCTGATCCGCGAACTCGCCGAGGAGGGCGACCGCTCGATGCTGGTCGTCGAGCACGACCTCGCCATCTTGGATCTGCTGGCGGACACGCTCCACGTCGCCTACGGGAGCCCCGGCGCCTACGGCGTCGTCACGGACCCCAAGTCGGTGCGCAACGGCATCAACGAGTACCTCTCGGGCTATCTCGAAAACGAGAACATGCGGATCCGACCGAACCCGATCGAGTTCGAGGAACACGCCCCCCGTCCCGTCAGCACCGCCGACACGCTCGTCGAGTACCCCGACATCTCGAAGAGCTACGGCGAGGGCGAGTTCTCGCTCGACGTGGAGGGCGGCGAGATCCGGCGCAACGAAGTGCTCGGCATCGTCGGCCCGAACGGCATCGGGAAGTCGACGTTCGCCAAGCTGCTCGCGGGGTCACTCGAACCCGACGAGGGGAACCTCGACTTCGCGCTCGACATCGCCTACAAGCCCCAGTACATCGACATCGACCAGCCGATGCGGGTCGACGCGTTCCTGTCGTCGATCACCGACCAGTTCGGCTCGTCGTACTGGAACACCGAGATTGCCGAGCCCCTGCAGCTAGAGCGGATCATGGAGCAGAACCTCACCGACCTCTCGGGCGGCGAACGCCAGCGCGTCGCCATCGCGGCGACGCTGTCTGAGTCGGCCGACCTGTACCTGCTCGACGAGCCATCCGCGCACCTCGACGTCGAACAGCGCGTGCAGGCCACCAGCGCGATCCGGCGCTACGCCGAGCAGCAAAACGCCACCGTGCTCGTGATCGACCACGACATGTACATGATGGATCTGCTGGCCGATCGCTTGATGGTGTTCGACGGCGAACCCGCCGAGCACGGTCACGCCGGCCAGCCCCAAGAGATGCGCGCCGGCATGAACGAGTTCCTCTCGAACCTCGAAATCACGTTCCGACGCGACGAGCGCGTCGGCCGCCCGCGCATCAACAAGCCCGACAGCCAACTGGACCGCCAGCAGAAGAAAGACGGCGAGTACTACTACTCGGTGTAGACGCCGACGCGACGGCGTCGCTTCGCGGGCTGTCGGCGTCGATCGACCTCACAGTATTTTGGCTGCTCTGAGAAAGCCGACGAGCGCCAGTCCGCCCGCAACCATCGTCAACTCAAAGGAGTCGTACGGAATTGCGAGCACACCGGCGACGAGCCCCACCAGCGTGATTTCGATTGCAAACAGCAACTCTTCGAGATCCCCCATCGGCCTGTCGGGCTGCTCCATAGCGACACCTCCGACTCGATTACATTATTTGTTGATACATGGGCGTCTCCACGATTCTCGCGCTCAGCTGGCTGGCGCGCTTGGACTGGTACTTAGTGGGTTTCGGCATCTGCATCCAAACGTTTCCAGAAAGCTCAATTTACCGCGGTTAAGGTGTCCTTACTGCCGGATTTCGGCGTCCTCAAGCGACGGCGACAGCTGTCGGCCCCGCTGCGAGCGCGACGCCGTAGTGAACTGATCGACGCAGTTGTAGAATGGTCGACGCCGCTGTGGAGTCGTGGCCAGCGATTCAGCGGCCGATAGCTGACTGTCGATCATCTATTGGAGTCTCTGCGCCCACGCACGTGTGTGCGCCGCCTCCCGCGTCGAGGTGACGTTCACGTCGAGGAGCTCCGCGCGTCGATGTAAGCGTCGCGCGAGCGATACCGTTCGAGCATCGAGTCGCCGATCGCGGTAACGGCGTCGTACTCGTGGTGTGGGCACTCATAACACTCGCCTCGACGTGGTCAATATGGCCGTAATAGGTCTCGAAGACGGCTTACTCGAGGTAATCGTATCGTGCTCTCGCGTAGGACCGCATTTCGCGGCGCCGGTCGAACGCCCGGATTCGCGCAAGTATCCGAAAGCGAGTCCGCCGGCGTCACGGTCGGCAGGCACAACAACTCGCAACCAAGAATCGCTATAGACGCATCTTCGGATGGTAAACTCGCGAAAATCACTTTATGTATACCTCGATCCTACCCGTGTATGGCAGAACGCCAGACCGACGATACCGCGACGATGTCCAAGCTTAACCGACGTTCCTACCTCGCGCTCGCGGGGGCAGCGGGAGTTGCAGCGGGTACGGCGGGCCTACTCGGTGGCTCGACCGGCTCGGCCAGCGCAGACCGGCAGACCGTCGACCTCGGTGCGGAGGGGCTACAGGACGGCGACGCGATCGACGACTATCTGGCAGAACACTTCGACAATGGGACAGCGGTCCATATCCCGCCCGGTAGCTACGAGTGGAACGGAGAGGGCCTCGACGGCGACTACGAGAACGCGGCGCTGATCGGCGACGGCAAGCCCGGCGCCGTCGAGTTGAACTTCCCCGAGGGCGAGCACCGGTACAACGCCGTCCGCGCGCAGGCCGGCGAGGTACGGCTGGAGAACTTCCAGATCCGCGGCGCGACCGGCGGCGAGGAGGCGAAGCTCCGTGCCGAGGCCCGCGGCGAGGACGCGACGATGGTGCTCGACAAGATCTGGCTCCCCGACGGCGTCGAGGATGGCGCTGACGGGGTCGGCATCTACGTCGGCGCCGAGCACGCCGGCACGATCCGAATCGTCGACTGTTGGGTCCAGAACTTCTCGGACAACGGCCTGTACGCCAGCGGTCCGGGCGCCGACTTCGACGACGCCGAAAACGGGAAAGTCATCGTCGAGGGCGGCCTGTTCCGGAACAACAACATCTCCAACGTCCGAATCGGTACCGACGGCGCCGAGGTCCGGAACGTCGCGATGGTTCACGACGGCCAGTCGCCCCCCAACGACGGCGTCTACAACCAGCGTAACCTCCGGATCCGCCAGCCCGGCCAGAACATGGTCGTCGACAGCTGTGACATCTACCACTCGATCGACCACTCCCAGCCGATCGACCTCTCCGAGGAGTTCTCGGGCGGCGAGGCCGTGATCAAGAACACGCGGGTCCTCACGAACTCCGACTCGCCGGTTGCTAACGAGCACGGCGGCGACTACCTGCTCAAAAACGTTCACCTGAAAGGTGATGGCAACCACGAAATCGCCGTCGAGACCGAGAACGTCGTCGAGGGCTCGAACGCTCAGAAAGCCACCCCGGCCGCCCAGAATCCCGTCGGTGATCGATCATGAGTTCGGACCAGCAAAGCTGGGAGCAGCTCCGCATGGACCCCGATCCCGAGTCCGATCTGGGCTACGAGTCGAGCGAGTGGGACGTGCTCCCCGTCGAGACGGGCGGTCGCGACCAGCGGCTGTTCCTGCCGGCCGACGAGGACGCCCTCCGGGACGACGCCTTCATCGTCGCCGACGCCACGGCGCTGTGTGACGTGCGCGACTGCCGTTGACCGCCCACACGCATTCCCCGAACCTGTGCGGTTTCGGCGGCTGAAGCGCCCGATCTCGCTGTTGTGATCGGCTGCCGGCGACACAAAGATTTTCACTGCTTCTTTCCAAACAATCGATAACGGATCCCCGGCACTGCGGGAGTTTCGGGGCGTCGTGCAATCATGACTGACGCCAACCACTCGGACGTGCTCGACGGGACCGCCCGCCCCGGCGAGGACGCGCTCTCCATCGACGAGGTCGGATCGCTCGCCACGGACGTTCTCGACAACGTGACGACGGTGATCGTCGGACAGGACGACGTGATCGAACACGTCGTCGTCGCCATGCTGGCGCGGGGTCACGTCCTGCTGGAGGACGTTCCCGGCGTCGGCAAGACGATGCTGGCCCGGTCGATCGCGCGCTCGTTCGACTGCTCGTTCAAGCGTGTGCAGTTCACGCCGGATCTGCTACCGGCCGATATCACCGGCGTGAACGTCTTTGATAAACGCTCGGGCGAGTTCGAGTTCCAGCCCGGACCGATCTTCGCCAACGTCGTGCTCGGCGACGAGATCAATCGCGCGCCGCCCAAGACCCAGAGCGCGCTGCTGGAAGCCATGGCCGAATCGCAGGTCACGGTCGACGGGACGACCCGCGAAGTCCCCTCGCCGTACACGGTGATCGCAACGCAAAACGCCGTCGAGCCAGGGCGGACCTACGAACTGCCACTCGCCGAGGTCGACCGGTTCATGAAGAAACTCCAACTCGGCTACCCCGGCACCGACGAGGAGATCGAACTGCTCGACCGCGTCGCCGGCGAGCATCCCATCGAGTCGCTCAGTTCGATCGCCAGTGCGAACGACCTCTCTCGTGCGCGCGACGCCGTCTCGTCGGTGACCGTCGAACGGCCGATCCGCGAGTACGTCACCAGCCTCGCGGGCTACACCCGCGAGAACGCCGAACTGGGCGCTAGCCCCCGCGCGGCAGTCGCCTTGCTGCGCGCCGGGCAGGCGCGGGCGGCCTTCGAGGGCCGCGCCTACGTCGTTCCCGACGACGTCAAAGTCGAGGCGTCGCCGGTGCTCGCCCACCGACTGCGTGCGGGCGACGCCGGGCGCTCGGGCGTCGATATCGTGGCCGACGCGCTCGAAACAGTTCCCGTCCCCTGACCGATGAGGCTCACACGCCGCGGTTGGGCAGTTGCCGCGACTGCTGCTGTGCTGTTCGCCCTCGCTGGCGCGAACGGCCCCCGCTCGATCAACGCCGTCGTCGCGCCCGCGTTGGTGGCGCTTCTCATCGCCGTCGTGCAGGTCGGACTGCGCGACAAGCCGCCCGTCGAGCGTCGCCTTCCGGAGACCGGCTTCGTCGACGAGACGGTCTCCGTCGAGTTTGCCGTCGGCGCCGACCGACCGTTCGGCGCGACGCTCGACGACGGAGTCGGTGATGGGCTCGTCGCCCGCGGGCTCCCCGTCACGGCGACCGTCGGTACCGCTGACGCCGCGGCGAACGGATCGGTCGGGTCTCCGGCATCGGCGCGGTACGAGCTATCGCTTCGCCGCCGCGGCGAGCGACGCGTCGGGCCGATCGAGCTGACTGCGAGCGGACTGCTCGGGCTGGCTCGCACGACGTTTTACTACAACGACATCGCGACGGTGCTGGTCTATCCACGAACATTCCAACTTGCACCCCCGGCCGACGCGCTGGCGGGGCTGCCCGCGAAGCGTCCGGCGGCGGGCACCGACGAGTTCGACGGGCTCCGCGAGTACGAGCGCGGTGACTCGCGCCGCGAAATTCACTGGAAAGCCAGCGCGAAACGCCCCGACGAGGAACTGCTCGTCCGTCAGTACGACACGATCGACGACCGGGGCACGCTGACCGTCGGCGTCTCGCCGGGCGAGCGCGGCGACGGCGTCGCGGCGGCGGCCGCGAGCATCGTGGTGTATCTGCTCGATGCCGGCTTCGACGTTGCCGTCTACACGCCCGAGAAGTCGCTCGATTCGGGCGCCGGACGGCTCCACCGGCGCACGGCGCTGGCCGCGCTCGCTCGTCTCGACGGCGGGAAGTTGTCGGACGCCGACGCCGAGCGAGCCGATCTTGTGGTTCGGGGGGCCGGCGGTGATGTCGTCGTTGCGGATGACGAGGGTACCGTCTCGTTCGACCAAATCGTCGCCACCGACGACGGCGACCGCGTCCGTCACGAGCGCCCGCTGGAGGGTGCCGGCAGCGCCGAGCGGGCCGGCGGCGAGGTGGTCGCGTGAGCGTCTCGATGCCTGCGGCTGGCCGGACGTACGACGACCAGCGGATGCTCCGCGGCGCCGCACTCGCCAGCGTCCTCGTCCTGACGGCGTCGTACGTCAGCGTTCTCAACGAGGTGGCGGTCATCGTCGGCGGGGGGTCAGACGTGGTGCCGGTCGCGCTGGTCACGCTGCTCGTCGCCAGCGTCGTCGCGGCGCTGGTCAGCGAACGCACCGCGATCAGCGCGGCGCTGCTCTTGATGCTCCTCGGGAACCTCTGGTATATCCAGTCGACGCCGGCGACGGTCGGCCTCCTCCTCGATGCTTGGCGGGTGTTGCTGTCCGACGCCGTGTCGCTGCTGACCGGACTGTCGGTGGTCCAACTGTCCAACGCTGGGGCGTGGGCGGTCGGCTCGGTCCCGGCACCCGTGTTCCTCTCGTGGTATCTCGCGGTGCGACGCCACTACGCGGTGAGCGCGGCTATCGGCCTCGCCCCGCTGATCGTGTTAGTGTTGACCGGTGATGCCGGGACGCTCGTGACACTCGCGGGCGTGCTCGGCGCTGCGGGTGCGGTCGGGTTCGGCGACCTCGAGCGCCGCGGGGCCTCGATCGAGCAGGCCGACGCGCTCGCCGTCACTTTTGCCGCCATGGCGGTGCTTTCGATGACTGTGACGGTCATCCCCGCCGGAAGCGGGAGTCCACTGTCGTTCCACGGCGCCTCGGGTGTCGGCGGGGGGCAGGGCCAGACGATCGAGGGCGGCGTCATCCAGAGCGGCGGCGAGTTCCAGATACAGGGCGGCGTCGAGCTATCGCCGGAAGTTCGATTCACCGTCGAGAGCAGCCAGCCGGGCTACTGGCGGACCGGCGTCTACGACAAGTTCACCGGCGACGGCTGGTACCGAACCGGCGGAACCAACGCGTGGGATGGCGCCGTCGAGTCGCCGCCCGGATCGACCGAGACCGTCGAGCAGGTGTACGAGATCGAGCGCCCGACCGGGGCGATGCCGTCGGTGTACCAGCCCGTCGAACTCAGCGGTGACGTGGCCGACGCGACCCAGATTTCCCGACAGGGATCGCTCGTCTACGAGCGCGCGTTCCAATCCGGCGACAGCTATCGCGTCACCAGCCTCCGCCCCGACGCCGCGCCCGCACAGCTCCGGCAGACGGACTGGGACTACCCCGGCTCGATCCGTGCGGAGTACCTGCAGGTCCCCTCGAACCAGCCCGGCCGTGTCGGCGACCTTGCCACGGATCTGACAGCCGACGCCGACAACCCCTACGACGCCGCCATCGCCATCGAGCGCTACCTCGAAGCCGAGAAGACCTACTCGCTCGACATCGACCGGCCCGACGGCAACATCGCCGACGCCTTCCTCTTCGAGATGGACGCCGGCTACTGCACGTACTACGCGACCACGATGACGACGATGCTCCGCGAGATCGGCGTGCCGGCCCGGATGGCTGTCGGCTACTCGACCGGCCAACCCGTCGACGACGACCGCTACGTCGTCCGGGGGCTCAACGCCCACGCGTGGGTCGAAGTGTACTTCGAGGGCGAGGGCTGGGTGACGTTCGATCCGACGCCGTCCGATGGACGCCAGCAGCTCCGTGAGAGCTGGGTCCAGCGCGCCCGTTCGGCCGGCAACGACGCCGTCGACACCGACGAGAGCCGCGACCAGCCACCGACGCAGTACGAAAACGAGACGGCCTCGACCCCCTCGATCGACGACCCGGACGACGATACGAACTCGACCAACACGACCGATCCCGAGGACACTAATCGGACGAACTCGAGCGTCCCCTCGATCGAAGAGTTCGAGGAGCAACCCGACGAGACCGGCGGCCCGCTCTCGTGGCTCCCACCGCCCGACATGCTCGCGGTCGCAGCGATCGCCCTGCTCGGGCTCGGAGTGCTGTCGCGCCGAACCGGGCACGCCGCCCGCGCCCGGCGTGCTATCGGCGTCCATCGGCAGGGCCGCGGTCGAACGCCCCGCGAGGACGTCGAGCGCGCGTTCACCCGGCTCGAATACCTGCTCGCCCGCGAAAAACGACCACGATCACCGACCGAGACGCCCCGGGAGTACGTCGACCGGATGGCCGCCGACCGCGACGACGAGCGGATCGACCAGCTCCGGCGGCTCTACGAACGGGCACGGTACGGCGATGACCTCGGGCCCGCGGAGGCAGACGAGGCCGTCGATGCCATCGATGACCTCGTGGCCGAGCGGACCCGGTGGATGCCCAACAACCGATAGCGCCGGACACCCGTGTCGGCCCAGCGACGGCGCGAAAACGGCCGCCAGCGCCATCCGGGTCCCGACAGTGTTTAATAGGACCCATTCGTACACCCGGTTGTAATGTCGGAAGTCTGCTCGACGTGCGGGCTGCCCGAGGAGCTTTGCGTCTGTGAAGACGTCGCCAAGGAATCTCAGCAGATCCAGATCCGCATTGACGAGCGCAGATACGGCAAGGAGGTAACGATCATCGAAGGGTTCGATCCGAACGACGTGGACCTCGACAGCCTGTCGTCGGACCTCAAGTCGAAGTTCGCCTGCGGCGGCACCGTCGAGGAGGGCCAGATCGAGCTTCAGGGCAACCACTCGGGCCGCGTCGAGGATTTCCTCCGCGACCGCGGCTTCAACGTCGCCTAGCACTGTTCGCCCGCGCTCGCCGGGCGTGTAGCGAGCAGACGATCGTTTCTCGTCTCCCCCACAGCTTCTTTCCGATGCCGGAACAGTATTGTTCGACGAGCGTCAGGTACGCACAGACGGCTTGTCGGCTGTCCAGTCCGGACAGTCATCACACCGCAATCGGTCATCCATGAGCGAGGAACTAATCGACGTTGCAGACGGGGCCAACGCACTCTTGCTCGGCGGCTCGGACCAGCAGACCGAGCGTTGCTGTGACGCCCTGCTCGACGTTGGCAGCGCCGACCGCCGCGGCGAGCTTTCGGTCACGTTTTCCGAGGATGTCACCGACCGGGAACGCCTCGACACCGGCTCGACGGGACGCCAGTCCGCCAAGCGCGGTCACATCACGGTCGGGGACGTGCTTCGGTCGGCCGACGACTCCGCGCCTTCCTTCGAGGAGCCGGTCGCAACCGATATCGTCGAAGATCCCGCGGACCTCAAGGGGCTCGGCACCAGCGTCAGCCAGTTTTGCGAGGCGTGGGCCGACAGCGGCCACCTGATGGTGCTCTGTTTCGACTCGCTGTCGGAGTTGCTGGACCACCGCGACCCGCAAGTCGTGTTTCAGTTTCTGCACACGCTGCTCGAACGCCTCTCGTCGGTCGATACTGTCGCGCACTTTCATCTCGATCCCGCCCAGTTCGACGACCAGACCGTTGCGACGTTCGGATCGCTGTTCGACGAGGTGATCGACCCCGAGACGGCGACCGATCTGGTCGACGAGTCAGCCCTCGAGGACGCCGAAAGCAGTGCGGAAGACGACGACGGCAGCCCGAGTCTCAGCAACGGCATCCCGGCGACGAGCGGCTCCAGACAGGCCAGTGACGGCGACATCGCCGCCAGACTCGACGCACACGGCGAGGAGTACGAGGTCGCGGACGGCGGCCGAGCGTCGCCCTCGACGAGCGCGCAGGCCAGCGACGACGACATCGCTACCCAAATCCCCGATGTCGACGACGCCGAGTCGGCCACTCAGACCGACGACGGCGGCGACGCCGACGCGGGGCGTGATGACGCCGGACGCGACACCGGGTCCGAACGCGATGACGCCGACGCCGCGTCGTCGAGCGACGAGGACGGTGCCGACTCCCAAGAAAACGCAGACGACGAAGACAGCATCGACGCCGACGACCTCGACTTCGATTTCGGCTGAGTCGTCGGATAGCTCGCGCTACTGCGTGACGATGTCGGCGACTTCGTCGACGATCGGCGTCACGGCGACGCCCGGTTCGAAGGAGAGATACAGTCCCTCCGCGCCGTCGAGCACCCGAACGACGGTCGTGTAGTCGGTGTACGTGACAAAGCCCCGCGTCTCCTTGGCTGGCGGATACAGATCCTCGAACAGCTTGCGTTCGGTAAAATCGACGTGCATGTACGAGTGGAGCCGATCCCCAACGTCGTCGAGCGCACCGGGATCGTCGTACTCTTCGAGGACGCGGTCGCTCGCGTACAGTACCTGAAACTCCTCGACAGTGTACTCGGCGGCGACGATCACGCGGTCGTCGCTTTGCTCGCGAGCGAGTTCCGTAGCCGCCGCGGCGTCGAAGTCAACGTGTGTCGGCGCGTTCGTGATCGGCATACGTTCACGTTTCTCTGTGGTATTGTTAAATATACTCACGCCCACGGGGGGAGCGAAACGCTTTACCCGTACTCGGGCGAAGGGCGTAGTACGGGACCGTGGGGTAGCTTGGTATCCTTCGAGCCTTGGGTGCTCGCCACCTCGGTTCAAATCCGAGCGGTCCCATATTGCTGCCGCGAGCAACTCCGTGAGCGGCAGCAATCTGACGAGCGAGGATTTGAACTACGCGAGACGAGCGACGCGAGTCTCGCACCGAGTTCAAATCCGAGCGGTTCCTGTCTGCTGTGGACCGGTTCTAGTTGAGTTCCAGATCGTGGGCCCTCAGTATGCTCGCTGTCGGTGTGTGATTGATCATTGGCCAGTCACTCGGGTGCCGCCACACCGCAGACGGCGTGGCGTTCGGCCACATCCAGCGGTAGCAGTCGCGTGGACGGCTGACACGGCGGATCGACTCCGGAAAGGTTATCCGTGTCGTGGGGCTTTGTTGAGAAGCAATGGCAACTGGAACGGTTGACTTCTTCAACGACACTGGCGGCTACGGTTTCATCGACACTGAGGACGCGGACGAGGACGTTTTCTTCCACATGGAGGACGTCGGCGGCCCGGACCTCGAAGAGGGACAGGAAGTGGAGTTCGACATCGAGGAGGCCGACAAGGGTCCCCGCGCGACGAACCTCACCCGGCTGTAAACGCCGAGTAACCTTCCTACTATCCTCACATTCCACAGCGGCAGCGCTGTCACGTAGTTGACACGCGCCGCCGTCGAGTGGCGACGCAGTTTGCTGGTCGACGGCCCAAGAGCCCACCTACCGAGCGCGAGCGACGACGCCGCGGGGCAGTTGGTTTATTCTCTCGCTTGGACGAATGTCAAGTATGGCGCGCGACATCGTTCGGGAGCTGTTAGATCGCAACCGCGAGCACACCGACTCGCTGCCGGCCGGCTACTTCGACACCGTCCGGTTCGGTCAGCAACCGCCGGTCGTCTCGGTGTGTTGTTCGGACTCGCGTGTCTCGCAAGAGGGGATGTTCGATGTCGACGAGCCGGGGTATCTCTTTACCGCGAGCAACATCGGTAATCAGACCCGCGACGAGCACGAGGGTGAGTTCGTCGTCGACGGCAACATCATGTACCCGGTAAAACACACTGATACACGGACTATCGCGGTCGTCGGCCACACCCAGTGTGGCGCCGTGACAGCAGCCTATAACTGGGTGCGCTACGGCGACGAAGTCGACCACCCCGGCATCCGCGAGCGCGTCGGGAAGTTGGTACCGATTGTCGAGAACGGACTCGACAGCGGACAGATTGATGCCGATGCCGCCGACGCTGCTGTCGTCGACCAACTCGTCGAGTACAACGTCAACCAACAGATCGGGTTCTTGCTCGACAACGCCGACCTGTCCGAGGACGTGTCGGTGTACGGGTTCGTGTACGACTTTCACGGTTCGTACGACGATGTCGACGGGCGGACCTACGCGGTCAACGCCGACGGCGAAGCCGATCCCGCGGCGATCCGCGATCTGCTTTCCGAGGAGTACGAGGTGTTTGGCCACTCGCTGCTCGGGCCGGCGTAGCGACGTGATGACGGTCGTTGCGTTCGGTTGCAGCCGATTACGGCGCCATCTAGACACGATAAATGTCGGGCTGGTTCAACATAGTTTCTTATACCACGTCGCTCGAACTAGACATACGGATGAGGTTCACGAGTCCATCTCGGAGCCGGCCGTCGACACACTGCCCGCAGAACTCGACTCCCCGCGCGCGAAACTGGTGTACCTCTACATTGCTACCGCCGACAGCGCCCATTTGACCGACCTTCAGGCGACGCTGGGGCTGAAGAAGATCACGCTGTTTAGCATTCTCGACACGCTGCAGGGTCGCGACCTGATCGAGGAGCGCGGCGACGCCTACGCCGTGGCATCCTGACCAAGCGCGAAACGGATTTGTAGCTGCCAGTCGAACGCCGGAGCGTGTCCGACGACAGCTCTCTGGCGGATTTCGGCGACGAAGCGGACGACCCAGACGAGGCCAGCGACATCGCCGATGACGCCGCTGGTACCGCTGTAGTCACCTACCAGTGGGGTACCGAAACCACCTGCGAGCGCTGCGGCGAGGCGACGAGTCGGCTGTGGCGTCCGGACGACGACGCGGGCGAACCAGACACCGCCATGGTCTGTGTCGACTGCAAACGCTGGTAGCCCCCGAAGCCACGCAGTCGACTGCCGGTGCTCACAAGCTACAAGGTCCGGCCCTGCGTGTGATAAGACGATTCCCGTGTCCGACCGTAGCGAGTTCACCTGCACCGGCGTCTGGTCGCGCGAGCGCGTCGAGTCGTTTCTCCGCGAGACGACCGTTCCACTCAGGCTCTCGTGTCACACGCCGGCCGGTCGGCTCTGGATGCTCTCGCTGTGGTACCGGTACCGGGACGGCCGGCTGTGGTGTGCGACCGCGGCCGACGCCGACGTGGTCGAGTATTTGCGCGCCGACGAGGAGGTCGCCTTCGAGATCTCGACGAACGACCCGCCCTACCGTGGCGTGCGGGGCAACGGCGTCGCGCACGTCCGGTCGGATGGCGGCAAGGAGCTCTTGGCGTCGCTGCTGGAGCGATATCTCGGTGGGACGGAGTCGTCGCTGGGCGATCAGCTACTCGATGACAATCGCGAGGAAGTGCGCATCGAAATCGAACCGAGGCGGGCGTTCAGCTGGGACTTCTCCGAACGAATGGCCGACGCAGTCGACGACTAAAGTACCTGCCGCTGGCAGGTGCCACAGAGCGTTTCCTCTTTGACATCGACCTCCCGGACTGTCGGCGAGAAGTTCATCACACAGCGGTTGTTGTCACAGTGTTCCAATCCAAGGGTGTGACCGATCTCGTGGACGATCTCCTTGCGAACCCGGTCGCCGAAGATTTCGTCGGGATTGCGCTCGGAGAACCCGCCGTCGCTGGAGGTCTGGAGGCGGTACGTCGAGACGACGCTCCCGTTACCGTCGAGGTACGCCAGCCCGAAGACGTAGTTACGCTTGCGGTAGAACAGGTCCTTGGCGGTGACGGCGATGTTTTTCTCTCCCGACCCGATGTGACTGGCCATCTCGATGAAGTCCTCGGCGCGGTACTGATTTCGGTTAGCGTCGAACGCGCCGTCGGGGATCGGCTGGGACTTGTGGACGGTGACATCACAGTCGTATACCGTCCGGAGGCCGGCAGAGGCCTTCCGCTTTACCTCCGCGGGAAGGTCCCCCACCGGGACGATGTCAACGAGCATGGGAACCACTAATATCGCCCCGAGCATAAATATCCCGCCGTGCCACACGCTGATTCCGACGCGCTCGTCGAACGACTCGCCCGCTTCGAGCGCGTCGTCGAGGTGGGCGTCGGCCGTCGCCCCGGCGTCGCCGCCGCGCTCGCGGACGCCGGCGTCGACGTGACCGCGACGGATGTCGTCGCGCGCGAGACGCCGGCGTCGGTCCAGTTCGTCCGCGACGACGTGACCGATCCGACCCGATCGGTGTACGCCGACGCCGACGCGGTCTACGCACTCAACGCGCCGCCGGAGCTGCATCGCCCCTGCGCCGAGATTGCCCGTGCTGTCGATGCTGCGTTCCTCTTTACGACGCTCGGGTACGATCAACCCGCGATTTCAGCCGAGCGGGAGACGCTTCCGAACGAGACGTTGTTCGTGGCTCGTCGGACGAGATGACAGTTGTCCGCCGGTTCGGAGATGCCGTCAGTCGGACCAGTTGACGCTCCGTCCGTTCGACCCGCTCCGTCGCTCGACGAGGCGCTGCTCGGTCCACGCGACGATCCGATCGGCGGCGTACACCGCGACGGCTCCGAGCACGATGCCGGCGATCACGTCGGTCAGCCAGTGGATGCCCAGATGCATCGTTGCGATCATCACGCTGATGCCCAGTACCGTCGCAATCGGCGTCCACGCCGGGTACTCCTCGCGGCTCATCAGCGCCAGCACCATCGCCGTCAGCGACATCGAGGTGTGCAACGACGGGAACACGTTCGAGCTGTAGTTGATCATCGCGGTCAGATACATCACCTCGGGGAACTGGGTGTACATCGGCTGGGCGACCGCCGTCGGCATCATGTTCCGTGGCCCGTAGGCGACAAAGAGGGTATAACAGATCACGCCGACGCCGTAGTTGATCGCGTAGGCGGTCAACAGCACCTTCAGATGCCGGAGTTGGTCGGCGACGAAGTACGCCACCAGCGGGAACACCAGCAACACCACGTAGCCGAACACGTAGATCCCCGCGAAGTAGAGGAGTGCGGCGTCGGGGAACAGGTCCTGTATCCACGCGACGAACTCGCCTTCGAGTTCGTAGATCTGGCCGGTCGCTTTCCAGCCCACCAGCCGCGAGGCCTTGAGACTGTACTGCAGCAGACCCTTGTTGATCAGCAACACGGCGACAAGCCCGCCGAGATACGGCACGATCTCACGAAAGCGTCGCTTGCGCTCTGCGGGGCTCCGTAGAATCGCCGAGAGGCGATCCACTCCCACGCAGCCCACGAGAAGGGCTCCAAGGATCACGCCGGCCACCGCTGCAACGACGGCCAAGATCTGGAGCAGGATCATCGGATACCTACCACTACCTTCTCGACCATAAAGAAGGTATACATTTTGTCAGACACTCACAACGAGTGCCACAGAGTCACTAGCGAGAGCGTACTTCGCCGTCAGTCAGCAATCGAGAATAGTTGCGGCAGGCTATCATGGACGACCGCTCCGTCATGCGGATCGATAGACGGGATCACTCGTCACGTCCGGAACACGCTGGGAGGTCAGTCTTTGTGGTCTACGTCGACGCGCTCGCGGAGGTCTTCGAGGGCGTCGGACTCGGCGAGCTCTTCGAGACGCTCCTGAAAGTGCGCCTCACAGAGTCCCACCTTGATGCCGTCGGATTCGGCGGCGACGGTGGCGTCGTCGTCGCAGTAATGACACTGCATACCTTCTCTATCCGCCCAAGCAGTTTGAACGCTACGGCTTCGGCCGCGCCCGCCGCGGTCTCCATACGCACACGCCCTACGATTCGTCGGCCCGCTTGAGAGCATCCTCGATGGGCTGGTAGTCGGCTTCCGATAGCCCGGCGACGCCGAGCTGTTCGTCGTGGGCGTCGCTCCCACCAGTCGCCACCAGATCGTGCTCGCGGATCGAACGCTCGACCGGTTCGTGATCGACCGCCTCGCCGTAGGGATAGTACCGCTCGACGGCGTCGAGGTCGCTCGTCAGCGCCAGCGCCGACGCCGGATCGTCGTACCGCAACGGGTGGGCCAGTCCGACGAGCGCGCAGGCCTCGTCGAGGACCTCGCGCCCGCGCTCGAACGTCGGCAGCGTCCGCGCGGTGTAACAGGGACAATCGTTGCCGATCAGTTCCGCGAAGGCGCCCTGATAGTCCTGCGGGAGATCCGGATGGTCGGCGATCGCCCGCGCGATGTGGGGCCGGCCGATCCCCTCGTGGGCGTCGACGCCGAGAGCGACGCCAGTCCGGTCCTCGACGGCGTCGACGATCGCCCGCCCGCGCTCGATCCGATCGCGCTGGAGTCGTTCGATCTCCTCGTCAAGAGCGGGCGTCGAGCGCGCGCCGTAGCCCAACAGATCGACGCGCTGGCCGCTGGCGGCCTCGACCCGCAACTCGATCCCGCGGATCACCGTGACGCCGTCGAGCGTCGTCACCGGAGCGTCGAGGGCGGGCTGCAACCGATCGTGGTCGGTAACCGCGACGACATCGACGCCGGCCGATCGGGCAGCCGCCGGAATCGTCTCCGGCGTCAGCGCGCCGTCGGACGCCGTCGTGTGGACGTGGAGATCAGCGTACACCATGCACGTACTCGGCGCCCGCCGGCGCAAAGTCGTTGCGCACGCGGTCGAGGCGATGCCGGTGGTGGGGTGCCGCCGGAGATCGGTTTACTGGTGGGTGCTCGGTGGGGGTTGGGAGTGAAACGCCGTTCGGGCGGGTTCGAACCGCGAGGACTTCGCTTCGCTCGTCCTCTGGGCTCGAACCCGCGTTTCCACTTCGACGGCGTAGCTCCTCGCTACGCTCGTCGCGTTACGCCGTCAGAAGTGGGTTCGGGCGGGTTCGAACCTCGTTCGTTCCCGTTCGCTCGCTGCGCTCGCTCACCTCTCACTCTCTGGTTCGAACCTCCCTCGAGTAAACGATTTGACTGCTCACGTCCGTTCGCAGTCAAAGTCGATGGGTTCGGGCGGGTTCGAACCGCCGATCTCGGCCTTGTAAAGGCCACGTCATAACCAGCTAGACTACGAACCCGACAGTCGAACCGAGAGGATCCGACGAAATAACGCTTTCTCTCTCGGTCGGTAGCCTTACCTCGGGACGCACCTACGATCACGTATGGCAGACACGCGCGCGACAGCGGCAGTCGGAAGCCTCGTCGTCGTCTTGCTGCTCGGCGCGCTGGCGGTGCAGGCGGGCTACGTCCCGACGCCGTGGGCCGACCAGTACGGCGAGGCCACGGTGACGATCGCCGACGAAGACGGCGAACGGCTCGCGGTCGTGCAGGCCGAGGTCGCCGACACGCGCCACGAGCGCTACACCGGGCTGAGCGAACACACCTCGTTAGAGCCCGGTCGCGGAATGTTGTTCGTCTACAATGAGGCGGACGACCGCACCTACGTGATGCGCAACATGTCCTTCGGCATCGACATCGTCTACGTCGACGCCGACAATCGGATCACCGAGATCCACGAGGCCCGCGCACCCGGGCCGAACGAGAACGGCGAGTCGATGCAGTACCCCGGCTACGGCCAGTACGTGCTCGAAGTGCCAAAGGGGTACATGGCCGAGCACAACGTCACCGAGGGCGACCGCATCACGATCGAGTACAACGAGTGACTCAGGCGACCTCGATCGCAACCTCGTTCCGGCGCATGAACGGCGGCGTCCACGGGTCGTCGTAGCGCAACAAGAACGGTTCGCCGATCGCCTCGACGCCGTGTTCGTCCAGCGTGTCGAGCAGATCGCGTTCGATCCGATCGACACGACCCGATGTCGCGTACCACGAGAACGAGCGTACCGCCAGCACGCGCTCGCTCTCGCTGCGTACCGTCACGTCCGGATCCGTCGGCTCGGGCGGCGTCTCGACGCCGTACTCCGGCGGGAGGTAGAACCCCATCGTCATGCCGTCGCCGGACTCTTTGGAGCGGACCGGCGCCGTCATCGGGATCTTCGTCGATTCCGACCGGACCGGCGCCGTCATCTCGATCTCGCTGGCCGTCTCGTTGTCACCCGTGATGTAGTTGAACAGCCGCCGAAACGCGGTCGTTTGGTCCTCAGCGGTCGTCTCGGCGACCGCGATGGGCGGATACCGTCGCAACTCGACGCCGTCGACCATCCGGATGGTCGTCGACGGAACCGGATCGGCGCTTTGTCTCGCGTACAGCCCCCACGCCGTCCACGCGGCCAGCGCCCCGGCGGCGACGGTCGCCAGCGATTTGCGGGTCAGTGCCATACTCTCAGTAGCGCCCGACCAGTCATAAGTCCCGCCGCTGGCTGGGCGTGACGACGCCTGATCGTAACGCATACGCGCCCGCCGACAGCAGGGAGAGACATGGGTGAGCACGTCGACGCGCTCGCGGACCGCGAGGGGTGGCGCGCCGAAGACTTCGCGGCGCGGGTACACTACCAAGGCGCCGGAGACGCCTTCAGCATCGAGTACTACGAGCCGAGCGACTGCGTGCTCTACTGGAAAGTCAAAGACGACGGCGAGACGGCCGTTCCAGTGGGTCGCGACACCGTCCCCGATCCGCTGCGCGAGCGCATTCGTGAGGACCTCGCAGCCGCCGGCATCGACGCCGATGCCGAAGACCGCCGACTCTGAGCGGCGGGACGCCACACTCCAATTTGCGAGGCCCGAGAAACCGGCACCGTTCGGGTCACTCGCAAACGCTTTTAGACGGCTATCCGCTAGAGCGGGGTCATGAGCGGCGTCGATCTCGACGAGGACGATCCCTTCGAGGAGCAGCGGGAGCAGGTCGAGAACCCGATGCGCCGGCTGTTTCGGGTCTACGGCGGAGACTACAAGTTCTCGGCGACCGTCGGGGTTGTCGGCAGCCTGTTCGCCCGCCTGTTGGATCTCGTGCCGCCGATTTTGCTGGGGTTCGCGCTCGACGCCATCTTCGAACAGAACAAGGAGTTCTCGAGCATCTGGTTCGTGCCCGACAGCGTGATCCCGGCCGACCAACAGGGCCAGTTACTCCTCACCGTCGCGCTGATCGCTGGGGCGTTTTTCACCGCCGCGGGCTTTCACTGGGTTCGAAACTGGGGGTTCAACGACTTCGCCCAGAACATCCAGCACGACGTTCGCACCGACACGTACGACAAGATGCAGCGGCTGAACATGGACTTCTTTGCGGACAAACAGACCGGCGAGATGATGTCGATTCTCTCGAACGATGTCAACCGACTGGAGCGCTTTCTCAACGACGGGATGAACTCGATGTTCCGCCTGCTCGTGATGGTCGTGGGCATCGCGGGCGTGCTGTTCATCTACAACTGGCAGCTCGCGCTCGTGGCCCTGCTGCCGGTGCCCCTGATCGGCCTCTTCACCTACAAGTTCATCCAGATCATCCAGCCAAAGTACAAGGAGGTGCGCTCGACCGTCGGCAAGGTCAACTCCCGGCTGGAGAACAATCTCGGCGGGATCACGGTGATCAAGTCCTCGAACACCGAGCCCTACGAGTCCGACCGCGTCGAGGACGTCTCGCAGGACTACTTCGATGCCAACTGGGACGCGATCGGCACCCGGATCAAGTTCTTCCCGGGCTTGCGGATCCTCGCGGGGATCGGCTTCGTCGCGACGTTCCTCGTCGGCGGGCTGTGGGTACTCGCGGGCGAGGGCGGGGAGGCACCGTGGATCTTCACGATCCCGCTGTCGGCCGGCGAGTTCGTTACGTTCATCCTGCTCACCCAGCGCTTTATCTGGCCGATGGCCCAATTCGGACAGATCATCAACATGTACCAGCGCGCTCGGGCCTCCAGCGCTCGCATCTTCGGGCTGATGGACGAACCCGCCCGGATCGAGGAGGACCCCGGCGCCGAGGAGCTGGTCGTCGAGGACGGCTGCGTCGAGTACGACGATGTCACCTTCGGCTACGAGGACGGCGAGACCATCATCGAGGACGTGAGCTTCGACGTCGAGGGCGGCGAGACGCTCGCGCTCGTCGGGCCGACCGGCGCGGGCAAGTCGACGATCCTCAAACTGCTCATGCGGCTGTACGATGTCGATGAGGGCGAGGTCCGAATCGATGGGACGAACGTGCGCGACGTGACGCTGCCCAGCCTCCGGCGCCAAATCGGCTACGTCAGTCAGGACACGTTCCTGTTCTACGGCACCGTCGAGGAGAACATCCGATACGGCGCGTTCGACGCCGATCGCGAGGACGTGATCGAGGCCGCCAGAGCCGCCGAGGCCCACGAGTTCGTCCAGAATCTCCCTGACGGCTACGACACCGAGGTCGGCGAGCGCGGCGTCAAGCTCTCGGGGGGCCAGCGCCAGCGCATCTCGATCGCACGCGCGGTGCTTCGGGACCCCGAGATCCTCGTGCTGGACGAGGCGACCAGCGACGTCGACACCGAGACGGAGATGCTGATCCAGCGCAGCCTCGACAAACTGACCGAAGATCGGACCACGTTCTCGATCGCCCACCGGCTCTCGACGATCAAGGACGCCGACGAGATCGTCGTCCTCGAAGGCGGCCGGATCGAAGAGCGCGGGCGCCACGAGGAGCTGATCGACAACGACGGGCTGTACGCCCACCTCTGGGGCGTCCAAGCCGGCGAAATCGACGAACTACCCGACGAGTTCGTCGAACGCGCAGCGAGGCGGCAGGCCAGAACTGAGGCAGACGGTGACGACTGACCGGTCGAGGTGACGGCTGGCCGTCGACGCCCTCCTCGATGGCCGTCGACACCGTCCTCAAGCCTCACCGTCGGCGTCGCCCGCGACGTGACGCCGCCCCGTCCCCGCAAGCCAGCCCACGAGCGCCCGCACTGCCTCGGGATCGGAGAGCGCGTGTTCGGCGGCCGTCTCCGTCCGCCCGACCGCAATGCCGACGCCGTCGTCCAGCGCAGCGAACGCGTCTTCGTCGGTCACATCGTCGCCGACGTAGACGGTGAGCCAGCGCTCGTCGTCGGGGACCAGTCGATCGCGCAACCACTCGACGGCGGCGCCTTTGTCCCAGTCCACGGCGGGCCGGATCTCGAAAATCTTCTTGCCGGACGTGATCCGCAGGTCGGCATCGGCGTCCGCGACGGCGGCCTCGACCGCGCGCTGTACGTTAGGCACTGCACTCTCGTCGACGCCGCGGTAGTGGACTGTCGCAGTGACGCCTTTGTCCTCGACGGCGGCGCCGTCGATGCCATCGATTCGGGACGCCACGTCGCCGGCCACCTCGCCGACGGCGTCGGCCGCCGCCGCGGCGTCCGGATGGATTTCGATTTCGGGGTCGGCGTCCTCGCCCTCGGCCGCGGGGGCTTGCAACTCCAGCCCGTGATTTCCGGCGTAGTGGACGCCGGAGACGCCGGCGCGCTCGCGGAGATCCGCCAGCGCGCGGCCGCTGACCAGCCCGACGGCGATCCGGTCGGTGTCTCGTAACGCGCGCAGGCTCTCGGGAACGCCGTCGAGCGGCGTGGCCGTTGTCGGATCCTCGACGATCGGTGCGAGCGTGCCGTCGAAGTCCGCGAGAAAGAGCAGTCCGTCGGCGCGGTCGAGCCGCCGCTCGAACGTCGAACGAAGCGTCGCCGGGACGGCGTCGTCGCCGCCCATCTGTCAGGCGTCGACCGCGGATTCCTGCTCGGGGCCGGGGCGCTCGATCCGTTCGGCCGTCCGGAACTGGCTGGCGATCCACTCGTACACGTCGGCGTCGAGGACCTGCTCGCGGAGTCCGCGCATGCGCCGCTCGCGCTCGTCGGCGGGCATCGACAGCGCGCGCTCGATGGCGTCGGCGACGGCGGGCGTGTCCGAGGGGTGGATCAACACCGCGTCGTCGCCGAGTTCGTCGCTGGCGCCCGCGAGCTCCGAGAGTACGAGCACGCCCGTTGTGTCGAGCTGGGCGGCGGCGAACTCCTTGGCGACGAGGTTCATCCCGTCGCGCAGGGACGTGACCAGACAGAGATCGGCGTGGCGGTACAGCCCCGCCAGCGCCTCTCCAGAGAGCATCTCGGTCGTGTAGACGATCGGCTGCCAGTCGGTCGTTCCGAAGCGGCTGTTGATGTCCGCGACCTTCGCCTCGACGCGCTCTTGGACTTTCCGGTAGGCGGGGATGCGACTTCGGCTCTCGGAGCCCTTCTGGACGAAGGTGAACTCGCCGCGCCACTCCGGGCGGGTCTCGAAGAACTGTTCGAGCGCTTCGAGGCGTTCGACGATTCCCTTGGTGTAGTCCAGCCGGTCGACGCCGACGCCGACGCGCCGATCCTCGAGCCCGTGGGCGTCCGCGAACGTCTCCCAGAACGACGCCGCTTCGTCGGTGTCGGCCGCGGCGGCCTGCGCGTCGGCGTCGATGCCGATTCGGAACGGCCGAACGTACGTCCGGCGGTCGTTCTGTCTGACACAGCGAGTTCCTCGGTCGACGTCGTAGTCGGTCGTCGCCTCGACGGTGTCGAGGAAGTGCTGGCAGTACGCCGCCGTGTGAAAGCCAAGCAAGTCGTTGGCCAGCAGGCCGTCGAGCAACTGCTCGGCCTGCGGACAGGCTCGGAACACGTCCCAGCCGGTCCACGGCAGGTGCCAGAACTGCATGAGGAATGCGTCCTCGCCGAGGCGCTCTCTTGCCATCTGCGGGGCCAGTCCGAAGTGGTAGTCCTGAAACCAGATCACCGGATCGGCGTCGTCACAGGCCTCGACGGCGGCCTCGGCGAACAGCTCGTTGACCTCGCGGTAGCACTTCCAGTCGTCGCGCGAGAACGTCGCCCGGGTCGTGTCCGAGTGGCTCAGCGGCCACAGCGCCTGATTGCTGTAGCCGTAGTAGTAGCCGTCGACCTGCTCCTCGTCGAGCCACACCCGCCGCAGGTCGTAGGCGGGATCCTCGGGCGGCACTTCGACCACGTCGTCGTCGGCGACGACGCGGTCGGCCTCGCCGCTCCCCCACG
This sequence comes from Natronoarchaeum philippinense, assembly GCF_900215575.1. Lineage (NCBI taxonomy): Archaea > Methanobacteriati > Methanobacteriota > Halobacteria > Halobacteriales > Natronoarchaeaceae > Natronoarchaeum > Natronoarchaeum philippinense. The sequence goes on from NZ_OBEJ01000002.1 coordinate 174,042, forward strand.
CGACCCACGTGCCGCCGACGGTTTGGATCACCGGGTCGAGCGCGGCGGTCAGCCCGCCCGCCGGTCGGTTGACGACGACCTCGTCGCCGTCGTACTCGTGACTGTAGGGCTGGCGATTCGACATCACGACGAGGCGGCGTCCGTCCAGAAACGACGCCGCGGCGTCGGTCGCAGCCGCCTTCGAGTCGGCGCCGCTCCCTCCAGATCGGTCGTCCGACGGCGTCACGTCGAACCACCCCGGCGGACGCGTGGGCTTGCCCGCACGTTCGGCCCCCGGCCTCTCGGTCGGCGCCGGTGCGTCGCTCTCCCGTTCGTCACTCGGCACGTCGACTGTCCGCCAGATCCGTGCTGTACGCTGGTCATGTCCCACTCCCCTCTCGATTGAGCGGTTTCGGTGAAAAGCCGCCCCACCGTTTCGAACCGTTCGGCGAGTGCTTGCCGCGAGTAAGGACTCGCTTCGATGCCGTCGCCAGCCCGTCACGTCCGGTAGGCGCTCCTTTCTCCCCGAACCGAGCACCTAGAGCGACTCCTGATCGGAGTCGGTGTCTTGGCCGGGCGCGCCTTCCTCCGGTCTGTCCTCGCCGGTCGCCGGCGGCGTCCGGTCGCTGTAGTTCTTGCGTCCGATGGCGTCGTCGCCGACCATGTTGAGCGCGGCCTGCTGAACGTCAGTTTTCGACTCGAACTTCTGTCCGCCCATCGGGTCGAGCAGTTCGGCGAGCGTGGCGCTGCCGCCCTCGTACTCCAGCTCGGCGTCGCCGTGGTCGTCGAGCAGTCTCTCGGTCGTCACCGGATACGACAGCTCGTCGAGCGCGTCGTCGAGGTAACCGAAGTCGACGCCCATCTCGCGGCTGTCGCTCCCGTTTGTCTCGGTGTCGTCTCCCATTGTGTTCTCCCGGGTGCAAAAACGCGAGGCGGACACAAACCCCTTGGCCCCACATATTTATCGCCGGCACGCCAGGGAACGCACGTGCATCTGAGCGACCGGACTTGGACCGACGCCGCCGACGCCGAGACGGACCTCGCCGTCTTGCCCGTCGGCAGCACCGAGCAACACGGCCCCCACGCTCCGCTCGGCACCGACGTGCTGACCGCCGAGGCGGTCGCTGACGCCGGTGCTGAGCGCTACGACGGCGAGGTCGTCGTCGCGCCGGCGATCCCCGTCGGCGTCGCCGAGGAACACCGCCAGTTTTCCGGCACGCTGTGGGTCTCCGAGGAGACGTTCCGCTCGTACGTCCGCGAGACGGTTGCCAGCCTCGCCGCCCACGGCTGGGACCGGGTCGTGCTGGTCAACGGCCACGGCGGCAACGTCGCCGCGCTTCGGGAGGTCGCCGGGAGAATTGTCCGGCGCGACGACGCCTACGCGGTGCCGTTCACGTGGTTCGAGTCGGTCGGCGAGCACGCCGCCGACATGGGCCACGGCGGCCCGCTGGAGACGGCGGTGCTGCGCGCCGTCGCGCCCGAACTGGTCCGCGAGGACCGGGTCGAGGACGCCCGCGAGGGCGCCAGCGACGGCTGGGGCGAGTGGCAAAGCGGCGTCAATCTGGCCTTCGACTCGGCGGAGTTCACCGAAAATGGCGTCGTCGGCGATCCCGAGGCGGGCGACGCCGAACGCGGAGACGAACTGCTCGAACTTGGGGCCGACGCGCTGGCGGCGCTACTCGACGCTATCGAGGAGCGGGACCTGAGCCGTCCCGACCGGCGCTGAGCGCGACGACAATCGGGGCGTCGTCACTCGGCCTCGGCTTCTTCGGCGTCCGCATCGGCCTCTGTATCCGCGTCGTCTGCGTCCGTACCGGCGTCTGCGGCGTCGTCGAGCGTGCCCCGCAGATCGGGGATCGTCGCCGTGAGGTCGCCGACCTGATCGTGGGCCTCCTCGATCGTCTCGATCAGCGCTTCGACCTCCTCGATGCTCTCTTCGAGGTCCTCTGCGTCGTCGAAGGCGTCGGCGCGCTGGCCCATCGTGAACCACTTCTTGGCGTCGCGCAGGTCCGACTGAGCGTCTTCCACGTCGAGTGCCGAGCGGAGCCCGTTGAGCACGCCGAGCACGTTGTCCGCCTCGGTCTCCCAGACGGCGTCGCCGTCCGGGAGCGCGGCGCGGGCGTCGTCGAGCGACGCCTCGACGTCCTCGCGCATCTCGTTTGCGGCTTCGCCGAACAGTTCGTCGTTGTCGAGCGTCGACTGGCTCATACCCCACGTTCAACCTGCCCACTGTTAAAAAGTCGCCCGAAAGTGAAAGTGAAGATCCCGCCGAGAGCTATCGAGCGCGTTGATTCGACTTTGGCGGCGGCGACGATTCGAAACGAATGTCGTCTGTCTCGGCTACGTCGCGTCGCGCCCCGAGACGACGCCGAAGGAGTCAGTCGAGACCACGACGGCGGCGTGGGCCGCCAGTGCGACAGTCAGCAGACCGGCGTTCCACCACGGCGAGTTGTACCAGATCAGATCGAGCCCCCACCACCCCTCGACGACCGGCCAGAGCGGTTCGATCGGCGTCGAGATGTCCGGCGCCGACAGCATGTCCGCGAACACGTGACTCAGTCCGCCGGCAGCGTAGCCCGCGGTGGCAAATGTGAACGTGGATCGCTCGTCGAATCGCGCGCTGGTCCAGCGCGCCAGCGGTTCGGCGAGCGCGGCGGCCGTGATCGCGCCGGCCACGACCGCGATGCCGACGACGAACACCACAGTGTGCGTGACGCCGTGGTGGTGGATCGCCGCCGGGAACAGCGACGACAGCACCAGATCCACGTCCGGAAGCATCGACGCCGCCGCCGCGAAGCCGACGAAGGCCAGACTGACGCGGTCGTCCCAGACGATCCACGCGGGCAGCGCCCACAACAGCCCCATCGCCACGTGTCCCATGACATCTACCATTGCAACCGAGTACGCCCCGACCGAGTAAAAAGCGAATGCCTGCACCGCCCGGCCGTGCTACTCGTCGCGTCGCACGGCGTCGACGCGCATCAGCGGGTAGCCGTCCTCCATCTGCATGCTGGTGACGACCTCTGTGCCCTCGTAGTCGACGACGACCTCGACCTCCATGAACTCGCCCGTCAACTCGGTGTAGCCGTGGTCGATGGCGGCGTCCAGACGCTCGTTGAGGATGTCGACGGACACCGCGGCGCAGTGGGGCTGGTTCTCGATCGACTCCTCGATGGCGCGCTCTAAACTGGACGCATTGTCGGGGCTGACCGGCGTGCCCGCGAACTGGTGGTACAGCGTGCCGAACTTGATGCCGGCCTCGAACGCCGCTCGCTCGCCGGTTGTCGGCGTCGCGTCGGTGTTGTCCATGTCAGTGACTCGTCGCGTGGCGCCCTAAATCGCATGGTACTTATCGACCCTGTCCCACTGGGCGAACGAATGGACGACCCCGTGCTGCTGACCGGCGCCGGCGGGCGCGTCGGACAGGCGATTCTGGGCGGGCTCGCGGACGACTACGAGTGGCGACTCCTCGATCGAGAGCCACCGACGGGCGAGCATCCGGGCGAGTACGTCGTCGCCGATGTCACCGACTACGACGCCATCCGCGATGCGATGGAGGGCGTCAGCGCGGTGATCCATCTCGCCGGCGATCCGCGCCCTGAGGCGCCCTGGTCGAGCGTTCTGGAGAACAACATCGACGGCGCCAAGACCGTCTTCGAGGCCGCCGTCGACGCCGGCGTCGAGAAGGTCGCCTTCGCCTCATCGAACCACGCTGTCGGCGCCTACGAGACCGACGAGCGCACGCCCGAGATGTACCGCGACCACCACGAGCTCCGTCTCGACGGCACCGAACTCCCTCGGCCCACCAACCTCTACGGCGTCAGCAAGGCCGCCGGCGAGACGCTCGGTCGGTACTACCACGACCAGCACGGACTGGACGTGGTCTGCGTGCGCATCGGCAACCTCACTGAGGGCCACCCCCCGATCGACTACGAGCGCGGACAGGCGATGTGGCTCTCCTATCGTGACTGTGCCCACCTGTTCGATCGCTGCCTGCAGGCCGACTACGACTACGAAATCGTCTACGGCATCTCGGACAACGACCGCAAGTACTACTCGATCGAGCGCGCGAAGGAGGCACTTGGATACGAGCCGCGAGACAATTCTGCACACTTCGACGGCGAGGAGCGGGTCGACGAACCCGAGGCGTGAGCGCGGCACTACGACTCTACGCGACGGCGGCGACACAGCGGCGTCCGTGCGCGAACGATGTTACTCGAACAGGCCTTCGACATCTCGCTCCCGCGAGCGACGCCGATCGACGTGCTGGCTCAGTCGCTGGTAGATGATTCCCCTGTTTTCGGCGTCACGAACGAAATCCAGCACGAACGTGACGAACGGGCTCCCCTCCTCACCAGCATCGAGGTCATCACGGGCGTACTCGACGGCGCGGTCGATCGTCGCTTCGTCGTACCTCTCGGCCGCTTCGGCGAGCAGTGGCGCGACGGTCCAGACCGCTCCGATGTCGAGATCGGTGAACTCGACAGCTCGCCCGTCGACCCGTAACTCGGGCGGACGGCGCCGTTCGATCACCTCGGGGTCGGACGCAAGCGTCGAAAGCGTCTCGCGGACCGTCCCGACGTTGACGCCGCGGTAGTCGGCCGGCAGCTCACGGAGGTACGCGCCGGCGCTCTCGGCGAGTCCGACCGCTCCCTCCCAGTTGCGATCGTGCGCGTGGTGGACGGCGGCTGTGAACTGAATCAGGCCGTGGAGCAGGCGCTCGTCGTGGCCTTCCTCCAGTTCCAACCACCGATCCTCCCACGCGTCGTGGGCCGCGTGGTAGTAGCCCGCGTTGTAGGCGGCGATGCCAGCGCGGAGTAGTGACTCCATCGGATGGGCGTCCGTAGAAAATCCGGCGCGGTCAGGCGCTGCGGGCTTCCTTGGCCTTCGGGCGGAGATTGCCGTAGCCGCACTTCCGGCAGTTCTCGGCCTCGGCGGCGTTGCGCGCGTTACACCGCATGCAGATCATCTTGTTCAGCAGTCGCCCCTCCGCTTTTTCGAACGTAGCCATACCCGTCGGTTAGCCGCTCGCTCGTTTAAGCGTGGTGGTTCCCGGTTGCGACGCCGACGCTACACAGTGGCGACAGCAGTCGCTTGTCGCGCGTAAAAACCGCAGAAGAATCCCGAAATCCTTAGAGACGGCCCGCCTTCTGGAGCTTCATCAGGTCCTCGGTGTCGAGGGTCTCGCCGTCCTTGAAGCGCTCGTAGATCTCCTCGGCTTCCTGCTCGACTTCCTCTTTCTCCTGCTCGCGCTCGGACTTGCGCTCTTGTTCTTCTTCCTTGTCGAGTTCGCGCAGACGCTTCTGGACGCGGACGAAGTCCTCGTGGTGACGGTCGGCGGCCTCTTGGGCTTCGACGAACAGCTCGTGCATCTCGTCGGCGTCGTCACGGATGTCGTCGGCCTCCCGATAGGCCTCGATCATCTCGTTGTGGTGCTCTTGGGCCTTGTCGGCGAGCTCGGTCACCTTCTGGTGGTGCTGACTGGCTTCCGATCGGACCTCTTCGGCCTCCTCGACGAGGTCATCGAGCTCCTCGTTCTGATCGAGTTTCTCCTTTCGCTGCGTGTACTCCTCGCGCTTCTCCTCGATCTTCTCGATGAGTTCGCGCTCGTCCTCGGTGCTGAGAACCTCGGTCTGCTGCTTAAATTCGAGCTCCTCGATCTCCTCTTCGAGCTCCTCGAGGTCCTTGCCCTCGTCGAGCTCCATGTCCGACTTCATGGCCTCGACCTTGTCGAACAGCTCGTTTGCCTCGGCGTTGAGCTCGTTGCGCTTTTCTTTGTGCTCTTGGACCTGCTCGTTGAGCTCGTCGCGCTGCTCGCGGTGCTCTTGAGCTTCGTCGACCTTCTCGCGTGTCTTCGCGTTCAGGTCGTCGCGCTTGGATGCGCGCTCGGATGCGAGCTGGTTCAGCTCGTTTCGCCGGTCTCGCAGCTGGCCTGCGAGCTTGATGAGCTGTCCTTTCGATTTGTTTTCGAGGTCGTCCTCCGTAAGTTCGACGTTGTCCGCTTCGTCGAGTTCTTGTGCATCTACCATTGTTAGTCAAGCCTCTGTGCCATACCCGCACCGGCGGGTAGCAATAGCTCGTGACGTACGATGACGGTCCGATTATAAGGATTGCCTGTCATTCTGGTCTGCGAGCGATGCTACCCGAACGCCGGTGACGTTCTGGTACTGCTTAGTAACGGGGCTTACAATTTAAAAGTACCGGTCATCAAACCCCTGAAAACAGTTAGCAAGCGGCCTGACTCCCCGTGTAAAGGGTTCTCACGACCCCCGCCAAACCATATAAAAGGAACCTCGGCGTCCCGCCGTTCCGCCCGGCGATTGCTCGGCGCGTCCTCGACGCCCTCGGCGAACGAGCGCCGCCGACGCGTACCGGCCGCGATGCTCGACGCACTCTCAGCAACAGCCCCATCGGACCCTGTATGACGGCGTCCAGCCGACTACAGCCGGTACGTGTTCGTGACCCCCTCCCCGTCGTTCGACAGCGTCAGCACGACTTCGTCGGCGCCGTCGGGAATCTTGACGCCGCCGGCGGACTCGCTGTCGAGCGGCTCGACTGTGGCATCGAACGAGCCGCCACGGTCGCCGGCCGTCCACTCGACGGTCGCCTCGGCGTGCTCGCCCGTGTCGTTGACCACCGTGACGCCGACGGTGCCCGGACGCGGCGTGTCGTCGAGCACGGCCTGTAGCGGCTCGTAGGCGTCGGCGAGGGCGCTGTAGGCCGGTTTCTCACCGCCGTCGGCGGCCAGCAGGCCCATCCCGCCCGCCGGTCTGGCGTCCTGCAACGCGAACGCGGCGACCACGGCCGCGCCGTTGCGCCGCAGCGTCTCGCCGACGCGTTTTACTGTCCGTGCCTGCTCGCGCTGTGTCCTCTCCGGGTCGTTTGCCTCGATGCGATCGGCGAGTCCGGGAACCGAGTCGGTCCCGTCGGGATCGACGACCGATCCGGCGCCAAACTCCGACACGACTTCGCCGAGCCCGGGATAGCGGTCGAGCAACCGGTCGATATCCGCGGCGACGCCGTAGTCCCAGCCGGGGTACAGATTCGCGGCGTCGGGCGCAGTGCCGGGCGGGCCGGCGACCGGGACGACCGGTCGATCGGTGTCGAACGTCGCGGCGATCTCGTCGGCGGTCGATCGGTCGTAGTCGGTGCGCCACGCGCGCCAACGAAGCCGCGAGCGCGCAATGGTGCCGCTTCCCAGCGGTTGCTCGAAGGGATCCGCGGGGTCGTCGTGGACGCCGTAGACGCCGACGCTGGGGCTGGCGCGAGTCGTCTCGACCAGTGCGTCGGCGAGTTCGGCGCCCCGTTCGGGGTCGACATCCACGGGGCCCGATAGCGGGAGATCCTGCCAGAGCAGGAGTCCGGCCTCGTCGCAGGCCTCGCGGAACGACGGCGAGGCGACGTGTGCGTGTGCGCGAACGAGATTGGCGTTGGCGGCCGCCGCGGCCTCGACAGCTCCGACGGGATCCTCGCTCGGAACCACGTTGACCCCGCGTGCGCGGGCACGGCGGCCGTTGATGCGAAGTCCGTCGTCGTCGAGCGACACCGTACTGAAGCCGGTCGTCGCCGCCCGCTCCGCGCCGTCGAGCTTCGCGCGCACCGTGTAGCGGTGCTGGGAGCCCAGATCGCGAGGCCACCAGCGCCGCGGCTCTCGAACCTCGATCTCGCGTTGGACCGTGACGCGCTCACCGGCGTCGGCCTGCACGTGGACCCGCTCCATCGCGCCGCCGCCGCGGAACCCCTCGGGCCGGAGCGACAGCGTCGCGCGCTCGTCGATCTGCTCGGCGGCGTCGACGGTCAACTCGGCCGTGATCGTTCCGCGGTTCTCGTCGAGTCGTGGCGTCACCGACAGGTCGACGAGCGCGACCGGTCCGTGCGTCTCGACGTGGGCATCCCACCAGATACCCGGTACGCGCGCGCTCTCCGGCAACCGGTCTGTCTCGTGGACGCCGCCGAAGCCGTCGTCGGGGCGCCGGCACTCCACGATCAACTCGTTGTCGGCCGAGGGCTCGAACTCGAAGCGAGCAGGTCGGAAGTAGGTGTCGTGCTCGCCGAGCAACTCGCCGTCGTGCCAGACGCGTGCGTGCGCGTACAGCCCGTCGAGGACGAGCGTCGCGCGCGTTTCCTCGTCGTCACGCGGATCCGGAAACGTCGTCCGGTACGCGACGGCGTCCGCTCCGGCGAGCGCGTCCGGACGGCCGGGAATATCGACTGGATCGGGGTCATCGAGGACCGGCGGCTCGTCGTCGTCGCTCGGTTCGACCGCGGCCCCTTGCCACTGGTCCAGCATCGGTTATCGACTCCACCGTCCGGCACCGAAATAGGTCTTACTCTCGATAGGCTCCGGACCGCCGGCAGTCGCTGCGCCGACGACCCGATCTGTTCACTTTCACTTTCACTCCGGGGGAGGCGCAGTTTAAGGGTGCTTGCCCATCCAGTCGGTAGTATGCTCGAACGGCTCACCAGCACGTGCGAGGGCGAGGACTGCGACCGTGCGCTCGACGACGAGCACCTGATGCTTGCGATGGAGACGGAGTCCGGCACCCGTCGCGCCTACGAGTGCGACTGTGGCGCCGTGACGATCACCGTCGTCCGGGAGCAGTAACCGACGTTCGGCGTCGCCCGACACCCCCGACCGGAGATGCGTGCGCTCAAGTTTCGCGGCCGGGAAGGCTCGGCCATGCAAGAACAGATCCATGCGACGGGGCACCAGAACGTGCTCGCAGAACACACGAGCACGTTCGAGGTGACGACCGACGACTACCTGACCACGGCCGGCGACTGCATCCTCGCGGTCGAGGCCGATCGCGCCCCCGCCGACTTCGATCCCGACTTCGTCGCGGCCTGCCAAGACGCCGACGCGACGATCACCGCCGAGCTGGCCGTCGGTGACCAAACCGAGACTGTCACCGGCAGCGGCCACCCCGATCTCTCCTTCGAGAGCGAGCGCAGCGCCGTCGGTCGCACCAGCGAACACGTCGACGAGCGTACGATCATGGTGAACGCCGACAGTCCCGCGCTCGGCTTCGACCGCGATCTGGTCGCCGATCTGGCCGACGGCGCCGACGCGACGCTGACGCTTTCTGTCGAGTAAACTCCCTTACACGTCGGCGTCGACGTGTTCCTCGACGAGTTCGACGTTCCGACGATTGGCCTTCCATCCGGCATCGAACAGCGTCCCGAGCACCGGGACCGAGCCGATAGTGGCGTCAATGCCGATGTTGAGTACCATCCGCGCGAGAACGTGCCGCGGGACGCCGAGGTTGATCGCCTCGGCGACGACGTACAGCGAGATCAGCGCCATCGTCCAGTCGCCGGCGACCGGCAACGCGCTGACTACCGGGTCCAGTCCGAACCGCATCTCGGTACCGGGCACGCGAAACGCGTCGTCGAGCACCGCCCCGACGCCGCGGATGCGCTGGATCGCCGCTGCCTCGCCGCCGAGGATCGCGTCCTCGATCTCGGTTTCGATGTCTTCGACCGCCGTTTCGTGTTCCATACCGCCCGTTCAGCCTCCGGCGTCGTAGGCTCGCGGCCGAAGTGTGTAGGCTTCACTCCCCGATGCGCTCGCGCGCGGCGGCGACGACCAGCGGGAGCGTGATCGTCGCGTCGGCGTAGACGCTTGCGTTTCTGCCGGCCTTCTCGATTTTCCCCCACGAGCGAGCCTCTTCGAGGGTGGCGCCCGAGAGCCCGCCGGTCTGTTCGTCGTCCATCGTCAGCTGGACGGCGTAGTCGTAGGAATCGGGCGCGACCAGCATCGTCTGGAGGACGAAGTTCTTCGGGACGCCGCCGCCGACGACCATCGCGCCGGACTGCTCGGCGTCGAACGCCCGGTCGGTCAGCGGCGTCATGTCGCCGAGCGCGTCGAGTTCGAAGTCGGTCGTCTGAGAGTACATCCACGCCTGCAGGCCGAGCACCGAGTCCTGAATGGCCGGGCAGTAGATCGGCACGTCGTTCTCGTAGGCCGCGGCGGCGATGCCGGCGCCCTCGTCGATGCCCTCGCGCTCGTTGACCTCGGCGTTCGCTCGCCCCAACTCCTCGGTGAGTCGTTGGATGGTGACGGTCTCTTCGACCTCGGAGAACACCTCCGAGCGCAGGTGGTCCTCGAACAGCGCGAAGTGCTCTTGGGGGAGATAGACGTTGTAGATCCGGTCGACGCCCTCGTCGCGCAACTGCTCGTCGTGCTCGCGCATCGTCCCCTCGCCGTGGGTGCGTCCGTGGTGGTGCTTGCCGCCGATCGCCTCGATCGCGTCGTGGGTGAGGTTCGCGCCGGTCGTCACCAGCACGTCGATGTGCCCGTCCCGGATCAGATCGGCGACGACTTTGCGCATCCCCGTCGGCACCATCGCGCCGGCCAGCCCGAAGAAGTTGGTCACGTCGTCGCCGAGCATCTCCGCGTAGATGTCGACGGCGCGGTTGAGGTCGTCGGCGCCGATGCCGGCCTCGCCGTACTGGTCGACCAGCTCGCCCACCGACATCCCGCCGCGCACGTCGGCGTGCCCGATCGGGTCGTGCGCGAACTCCTCACGGGGCGGCTGTTCGTGCTCTTCGTGCTCGTCGTGGTTCTCGTGGTCCTCGTCGCTCATACGACTCTCTCGCGGTGCGAGCGATTTGAACGCGACGGTCCTAGGATGGGTTGCTTTTGCTGTTCGATCTCTCGGTATCACCAACGCCGCCTCGAAAGCCCCCGATCGCTGGCGGGCCGGGACTCGCTGCGCGCGCTCGCTTCGCTCGCGTGCTTTCGTCGTCCGGGCGCCGCCAGCGATCGGCCCCTTTCAGTCCCGCCCGATGCCGGCTGACCAACCGGCGCAGGAGGGACTGAAAGGGGCTGCCGTCTCGGGGAAGACGGCCGACGTAAGCACCGCAGCCGCCGGAGGCGGTGAGCCGAGCGCAGCGAGGCGATCCTCGTCAGAGCCTTACTCTGACGGTGGCGAGGAGCGCAACGAAGCCCTCGACCCGAGACGGCAGGGGCTTTCGAGGCGGTGGTATCATGCTATTCGGTTCTCCAGCTACTGCAGCACAGGTTTATCCGACAGTGAGCGGCCAAAATCCCCCATCCGCCACTTGCTAGCCGCGACGCAGGAGTAGGCCGGTGCGCGACGCACCGCGTCGCGGCGGGGCTGGTCGACGCCGCTTCGATCCCCCGGTCGGAAGCGTCGCCTGCTCGCCCCTCACCCAGCCGTAACTTTCCTCAGAGTCCGGTCGGATGGTCGACGAAGGTCGTCTCCAGTCCCCACTTTTCGGCCAGCTCCTGCAGCGATCGGACGCCGAACGTCTCGGTGGCGTAGTGGCCTGCGAGGAACACGTTGATCTCCAGTTCCCGAGCGAGGTGGTAGGCCTTCTGTTTGCCCTCGCCGGTGATCAGCGCGTCCGCACCGGTCGCAGCGGCGTCCTCGAGCCAGTCGACGCCGCTGCCGGTGACGATAGCCACGTCCTCGATCTCGTCGGGGCCAAAGGTCATCGCCCGAACGTCGCGCCCGCCGGTGTCCAGTTGCGAGCGCAGGTCGGCTTCCAGATCGTCAGCTTCGATCGGCTCGCTGGCCCGCCCGCGCTGGCCGATGTACTCGGCGCCGACGGTGCCGAAGGGCTCGCGGTCGTCGAGTTCGAGCAGGTCTGCGATTCCGGCGGCGTTACCCAGCTCTTGGTGGCCGTCCAGCGGCAGGTGCGAGACGTACAGCGCGATGTCGTTCTCGATCAGCGGTGCGATCCGCCCGTACTCGGTGCCGGTCACGCGCTCGATGCCGCCCCACGAGAGCCCGTGGTGGACGACCAGCGCGTCCGCGTCGGCGTCGACGGCGGCGTCGATGGTTGCCCGTCCGGCGTCGACGGCAAATGCGACGTGCTCGACGGTCCCTGAGTCCGGGCCGACCTGAAGGCCGTTCGCGCTGGCGTCGACATCGCTGTAGGCGTCGGTATCGAGACGATCGTCGTAGCGTCCGACGAGTTCCGAAAGCTCCATGCGCGGGGTTTCGAAGACGGGGAGAAAGGGCGTTGCGGTCCCTATCTGTGGGCCGCCGCGTGCGAGAAGACGAACTCCCGGAGGAGCTTCCCGGCCAGCGTCGCGGCCTGCCCGTCGTCCCGGTCGTTCACCTCGACCACGTCGAACGCGTCGGCGTGGGGTCCGACCTCGCGGACGACATCGCGCAACTCGCGGCTGTCTAGTCCGAACGGCTCGGTCGTGCCCGTCCCGGGTGCGACGGCCGGATCGGCGGCGTCGATGTCGACGCTGAGGTACACCGACTGCTCGGCCAGCCGCTCCGGCGGCGTCCACGCAGCGACTTCCTCGGGTGGAACCACCGTCACGTCGTCGCGCTCGGCGCGGTCCCACTCGGCCTCGCTTCCCGTGCGCGCGCCCAGCACGAACGCCTCGTCGGCGACATCGAGCGCGTGGCTGGTGACGGTCGCGTGACTCAACTCGTTGCCGTCGTAAGCCTCGCGAAGATCGAGATGGGCGTCCAGACAGACGAACGCGTCGGGCTCGACCGCGCGGACGCCGGCGATCGAGACGGTGTGCTCGCCGCCCACTACGAGCGGGACGGCGTCGTCCCAGACGATATCCGTGACAACGCCCTCCAGATAGTCGAGGTACTCGGCGGCGTCGTCCCACGCGCGGACGTCGCCGTGGTCGTGCACGAAAAGCTCAGAGAAGTGCGCGTCCGTCCGTCGGTCGTAGTCGTCGAAGGTGCGGGCGAACCGGCGAATCCGGTCCGGCCCGAATCTGGTGCCGGGCTGGAACGTCGTCGAGACGTCCAGCGGCGCGCCGGCGAGGACGTAGTCAGCCTCGTCGCGGGCGGCGCCGGCACCGGGAAACATCAGTCCTGCAGAATCTTGCGCTGCTCTTCCATCTCGAGGTACTCGATGTCGTCGTCGGGCGAGAGGTCGACGTCACCGGGCGTCTTGATGGAGATCGTCTCGTAGGTTTCGAGGTCCATGACCTGCGCGACCGTGTCGCTCTCGACACTGACGACTTGGCCCTGCTTTCGGTTGACGATCGGGACCCAGATCTTGGCGTCCACAGGCTGGGAAAGGCTGCGCTTCTGGTCGTCGAAGACGCCCTTGCCCTCGATACGGGCCTTCGCGCTGCCGTGCTTGCCGGGCTTGGCCGTGCTGTAGGCGGTGATCTTGCACGGTTCGTCGTCCATCATCACGTAGTTACCTTCCTGAAGATCTCGCACTTCCTTCTGCTCTTTCGCCATACCAGCGGTGTAATATCCGCGGGTGTATAAACGGTTTGGAAACGCTGAGTGACGGATTTCGGGCACTTCGGGCCGTTTTCGGCCGGTTCGCAGGTTGGCGAGCGCACCCCTCAAGTGGCTGTCGAACCAACGGTCGGGCATGTCCGACGATCAGGAACCGGCCGAGAACATCAGCGGTGGCGCGGCCCGCGGCGGTCGTGCTGCGGCGTTCGAACCGGGCGACGCCGACACCCGCGCCGAGGCCGTCGTCGACCGGCTCGGCGAGCTGTACTGGCAGAAAGCCTACGGCGGACGCGACGCCTTTGAGTGTCTCGTCCGGACGATCCTGAGCCAGAACACCAGCGACGTGGCGAGCCAGCCCGCTCACGACGCGCTGATGGAGCGGTACGCGCCTGCCGAGAACGCCGAAACCGGCAAAGACGCCGCGCCGACGCCGGACGCCGCCGAGCGCAGCTCGTCGAGCCCTGCCTCGACTTCGTCTCGGCAGGACGCCGACCTCGCCGCGGCGCTCGTGGCCGCCGACCGCGAGGAGCTCGCAGAGACGATCCGGCCCGCGGGATTGTACAACCAGAAGCCCTCAGTAAAGTAAAGAAACATTATTTACGCCAGCGCATCAGCTTTCCGCCGCAGCGATGGCGGAAACAACCCAAGTGAACGTCAAAGTCCCAGTCTCGATGAAACAGGACTGGGAGAAGTACATCGAGGAACACGAGGAAGCCACATCGCTATCCCACCTGATCCGACTGTCGGTGCAGCGCGAGGTCAGTGGCGAGCGCGGGTCGAACGTCGACATCGACCCCGAGGACGTTGAACTCGACGTCGACGTTGATTTCACGCAGTTGGAATCGAAGATCGATAACATCGACTCGAAGTTGGACGAGCTGCGGAGCGCGGTACACTCCCTTGAGGCCGCCGAGTTGACCGACACGGAAGATGTGCAGGAGATTGCGGACAAGATATACGACACGATGCCGCGTCGATCGGCGGAGACGGAGAGCAGAGAGCGCGACCTTTCGCCGCGCGAAATTGCGAGAATGAAGATTATCGATGACGTTGAGATGCGGATGGATCGCGGACAGTCCCTGAAGGACTTCGCGGAGCAAGAGAACTTCTACGGGCTGGTTGAGGCGTACAAATTGTACTTCGAGACAGACGACTACACGATGCAACGCGCCTTGGAACGCGTGCAGGAATACAGCAGCCGCGTTCACGTCGTGGACGATCTCGAATACACGGTTGTCTTCGAACAGGAGTGATCCACCTATGAAGAACGTCACACGGGACAAGTTCGATCACAAGATCAACTACGAGTTCTGCGTCGCGCACCGAAACAAGGTCGAAGAGGGCACCCTGACGGGGTATCGATGGACGGTCAAGAGCTTCCTTGAGCACATCGAGGGGGAGGGAGTTGACCTTGAAAACATCGACTGGACGGACATCGACTCGTTCATCGATTCGATGGTCGAGGAGTACTCGCAGTCCACAACGAAGACAAGGTACAACCACCTCAGGTCGTTCATCAAGTGGCTGCGTGCCCGGAAGGGGTACTACACCGACTCCGAGCAGCTACCCATCGACTCACGCCATCTCGAAATCAAGGAGTACATCGACAGAGGGGAGACAAAAAAGGGGAACGAGGCATCATCAAAGGAAGGAGTCGTCTTCGTTGAGGCGGGCGAGTACGAGTTGCTGAAGGAAAACGTGCCGGCGCCGAAATTCAGAAACGAGTTGATTCTGAAAATGCTGTGGCATCTCGGCCTTCGGCGGATGGAAGTGACCGAGATGCAGATCACGCCGGAGATGCCGCACAAGGACGAGTACGGCAACATCGACTTCGGTGACAACGAGATCACCGTCCCGGATGTCAAGGGTGGCGGACGTGAGCTTTGGTTCCGTGACTCGCTGGCCGCGCCGCTGCGGCGGTGGATCGAGTCGGAGCGTCAGGCCGTCTACTACGCCGACGAATCCCAGTACCTGTTCCCATCGCGGAACAGCGAGCAACTCACCCCAAAGCGGGTCACGTCGATGGTCGATCAGGCCGCGCAGAACGCTGGAATACAGTCCACGGTCTATGTCGATGCCAACGGCAACGAGCGACGGCGGATCACACCACACGCTCTCCGACACGGATATGGCGTCAGACACGTGCGGAACGGTACTGACGTGCGGACTCTCCAGCAGCTAATGGGGCATCACGACATCAGCGTCACGCAACACTACCTACAGTTTAAAACAGAGGCGAGAAAGCGAGCACAGCACCGGAACGCACCCGAAGTGTAGTCATTAGTCGTTTGTCTAATCGGTGTACGTCTACGCCTGCGACCTTGACAAGTTTATACCCGCTCAAGCCAGTCCGCCGCGCCCTGCATCTGATAGTCCCCACCGTCTGGCGTCGCGGTTAGACTCGCTTCCTCAACCACGTCCTCGTAATACCTCTCCGTCACGCTGAGATGCTCGAATCCATCCACATCGACGTGGATGTTGAGCGTCCCCATATCACCATCATCCGAGCTGATGTGGGTCTTCGTCTCCACCTCGCCACGAACCTCACGCCGAACCTCACTATCATTCGATGCCGCATCCACGTCACCGAGCAGACCAGTCACAACCCCGCGTACCAGTACCTCGTCGCCTTCCTCAACGTCCTGCAGCACCTCGTACACGTCCTCGGGATTCCAAACCGTCGATCGCACGTCCACGTCCGCAACCCTGCCGATCACGTCCCCGTCATCCTCGACTCGATGACCGCCGAACACGCTTCGTAGCGTGATGAGCTTTTCACTGCGGAACGGCACGTCCAGCGCCATCATTCCATCTTCGGGGAACACGTCACGGATCACTCCCGAGAACTCGCTGCCGTCTTCCAGTTCGATGTCCGTGACATCTCCGCGGTCGGCACTCCCAAGTTCAGAGACGTTCACCGACATAACGGGCGGTGATATGGCGTCATCCCAGTTAAAAGTGAATCAACCGACAACTAGGGAGCGCAGCCACCCCAAAGCGCCGCCGAAGCGGCCCGGGGCGAATCTACGCGGTTACGGGACTGGCCTCGCAACCGTGATCTTGTTCCCACGTCTCAACAGGGCCAACAGGATCACCTACGTAAACGAACTGACAAACACAGGACAGCACTTCCCGCCCGTCCAACTCACCGCGAACAACGCGAGCGTGACAGTCCGAGCAGACGAGATCAGTCATCTCCTCACTTAAAAATGGGAGAGAGACAGTTATAAACCTCCCGGCTGAACGACATTTACCCCCGTTTCGTCTATTTCAAGTATGATCTAACAATACGGTTAACAAGCGATTCCACCGCTGCCACTGGCTGACAACGTCGAGATCGGTGGAATCGGATTTGACTCCCGAGATCGTGTATGAGGCGTGGAAGGTGGCGGTGGTTTGGAGAGAGAAGGCGTTGTCAAACCCCTTAACAAGCGAACATCGACGTTTGAGGCGGGTGAAAACGCCGAGGAAGACATTTCCGTTCGTCGACTTCAAGACCGTGTGTGAGACGTGGAGAGTAGGGGTGGCGTGCGAGTCGTCGCCGCAGGCAAGGGATGTTCACTCTGACTGCTCAGTCTAACTTTCCTCTCATTGAAAGTACAATGGAGAGGAACGGTTGGACTAGTGTTCACGGACGAAAGTGTTATTAACCTTACACACTTACTCTATCCCGAGAGGTTGTTCAAAAGCGAAGGGAAGGAAACAACGTCCCTTCCCGAGCGAGGCGCGAGGGCACCCCACCTTTCGACTCTCACACACGGTTTGAAAATCGATTTCTTAATCCCGATATTTCTCGGTCGAGAGTGTCTGAACTGCCGGGGAACGCTTGTAAAGTGATCTAACAAGCGTCGTGAATCCGGGCCAGTCCCGTCCACCCCGGTACTCTCTGCACTTCACACGCGGTTTTGTGACGAAAGGTTGAAACCGCCGATTCTGGTATTGATAGGGTCTAAATCGACGGAAATTGCTTGTTAAACGATTTGCCAAATTTAACTCGAAATAGACGAAATAACGCGAATCATAATCTGTTAAATCTGTCAAATCTTGGTAGGTCTTATAACCAAGGCGACATTAAAACCTATTGCCGAAATGGGAAGTGGACTCAACGTCCCGGTCAACGACGACGACAGGAAGGAGCGACTCGAAGAATTGTTGGCCGCATCAAGTACGAGCACAAACACCGACTTCGGCCGCCATCTCATCGACGCGGCTCACGAGATCTGGGAGCAGTCCGACGCCGAAGATCCCATCGAGGCTCTTCGAGATGCGGACGTGGATGGTGACGGTGGCATCGACTACGATCCCAACGAGCGCCGCTCAGAGAAGCTCGATGTAGAGACGATCCGGCGCATCCTTGACGAGCGCACCGAGCCAGCGATCAACCCGCTTCACATCCCCGATGGCGCCGCCAACGAGCTGTACAACCTTGACGAGCGCATCGATCTGTGTATGGCGGCGGCCCGAGCGAAGTACGAGACGTTCGGGCGGGCGAGTGCGGAAACCATCGTAGTCCGCGTGCTTGGCCGGGGAAGCAACGATTACTACATCGACCCCGACCGTGCTGACGTTCCGGGAGAGATGGTTAACCGCGGGTTCAGCGAGCCACGACTGCCGACGGTTGAGCAGGATAAGGCGACGTACACGTCGTCTTCGGCGTATCTTCGGACGTGGGTTTCGCTGGTGAATCAGGTGTTGGAGTTGGACTTGGGTGATCTTAGTGACATCCAACTCGCCCGGTACTTCGGCGAGTCGGGGCAGAGTGCCGTTGAGATTCTCATCGAGCAGGGTGAGCGACTCTTGATTCTTCGTGATGGCTCGGAGGATATGATCCGTGACCTTATCGAGTCGCTGGAGCAGTTCAAGCGGGAGGTGGATGAGGAGGCGTTCAAGCGTGCGCAGGAACAGGCCAGTCGTGAGTACGAGAGTGCTGCTTCCCGTCTCGAAGTTGAGGAGGCCGAGGAGTAGGCCGTTTGAAACGCTTCTAACGTTCCGCACGTCTCTCACGTTCTGCACATCCGAAACCACGACTGGCTCGTTCGCGTGCGTCCGCACCTCGCCGCACATACAGAACGGAGCAGCGACTTCTTCCTGCTCTGTGGCCAACTTACCGTGCCCGTCGTTGGTAACCGATCTGCGCGTCCAGCAGCCGCCCAGACGAGACGATCTGAGACTTGCGCGTGTGCATAATGCACGGCCGCAGGAGAGTGTTTTCCGCGCGGCGGCACACGCCGTGACGTCCGCTGCTCGACCTGTCGTTGATAAGTGGGCCACCAGTTGTTATGAGTCTCCTTCACGTGTTCGTCAGTAATGCGCGACGGCATCACTCCTGCAGAAGGCCCGTTTGAATCGGGCGATATTGTCCATATATCACCCACCGTGGATGTGGATGGCCGTCCCCATCGCTACGCGTGCGAGGTCGAAGAAGTTCACTCGGGAGACAGTCTTGATGAGCACACCTACAGCGTGCGTTCCGTGGTGCAGGAGCGGACGTTGCGTCCTCGGTTCGGACACTACGACCTGATCCCTTCGCCCCGTGGCTACGAGAACATCGACGCTCTCCTCGGCAGCCGTCACGTCGACGGCGAGCGACTCCTCGGCAAGTTCAAGCGCCCGGATCTAGAGAAGATCAATGCCTGCCTGTCGGTGGTCGACCCCGACGAAGACCCGACGAAGGACTGGTTGAATGAGTTGGAGAAGAATGATGTTGACCGCATCAACTCGATTTTCGCCGAGCTGATCCTGCTCTACCATCTTCGGACGGCCTACGGGCGAGATCAGGTGGTGATGAATGCTCGCATCGATGGCAAGGGGTCGAAGGACTTCGACCTGCGTGTGCTGACCGAGGAGGACGACGTGTGGATTGAGGTCATGAAGCCGGATTACGCGGCCAGTCTGCCCGACGAGGTTGGGTTCATCAGCGGTGATAAGACGGGGAACTCCATCGACAACAAGCTGAAGAAGAAATTCGAGGACGCACGTGATCACGCGCCGGATGGCGCCGTGCTGGTTCTCGCCGCGTACCTCGAGGAGCAGATTACGCAGGGACTGGAGATCAGTCAATGGTTGGACGAGGACTACTACGATGTCGGGGAGTTCTGTGATGGTTGGCTGACTTACACGCACCTGACTGAAACAGAGATCGGGTATCAGTCCTTCACAGAAGCCGGTGAGCGATGTCGGACTCTGTTTGACCGGATGGTTGCGGAGTGAGACCTATATCCCCAGCTCGGTTATCCCGGCGGCGATGAACGCGGCACCGTAGTTCTCCCCGTTGATGCGCCGGCGGACGATGGCGCCTTCCGGCAGACAGTCGTGAATGGTGAACTCGTCGGTGCTGTATCGGCCCTTCCCATTCAGCGCCCTGACGCCTCCTTCGAGGATCACTGGAGTGAGCGTGGTTTCGCGCCCTTGCTCGTCACTCGGCCCTGTCGGTGCTTCGAGGTCGCTGAAGTCCTTGTAGTAGTCCGGGACGGCGATCTTGCCCCGGGAGTGCCCTTCGATGAAGTCGTCGACGCGGTTTGGCGGTGACGTGACCAGTCCGATGGTGCGTGGCTTGTCGGTGGCCTCGGTCTCTCCCTCGGTGTTCATTCTGACTGTCAGCGCAGGCGTGAGATTGTCCAGCGTTGTCGGTTCTGACCAGTCGATGTTGTCGTGGGGCAGTTCATCGTTCCACGCGGTGTGCATATCCGGGTGCTGTTACGCGTTTTTGATAGGTGCTGTGCTCCCCCCGGTCGTTGGTAAGTCCTTCGCGGGGTGCTGACCCCTTTCATCACGGGGCCCTTCGGCCCGAGACTTTCACTTCGATAACGGGGTGTTCCCCGGCTCGCGAACCCGCTGTGATCCCACCCGGGGGATGTCCTATTGGGCTTCTAGTCGATTCCGCCGCTGGCCGCAAATCCCCCGGCAATAATCCCGTATATTTGTGGCCATAGCCGGCAGTTGCCGGATGTTCTGCCGAGTGATTTATTCACCGTCGTGAGTGAGTTATTAATGTAGTGCGTGCTACATATTCTGAGCCAGAGAGGTGCGATGATCTCAGTCAGATGGTGCTGTCTGCGCTGCACAAGCGGGGTCGAGCCAGCACCTCGCAGTTGAGGAGAATGACCGGCGGCGACAGCAGTAGCATCAGGTATCGCATCGACGAGTACCTGTCCCCCGCGGGACTCGTCCGCGAGGTTGACCGCAAGGAACACGCCGGCAACGACGTGCGCGTGTTTGAGTTGACGAACGAGGGGCAAATGTACGTCAGCGATATGTGGAGTGACCTGACCCACTACGCACGCCGCCACGAGGTGCTTGACGCCGCCGAGGAGACGCACGACCGTCTTGATCTTCTTCACGACCGCATCGATGATTTCGAGCGGCGACTGGACGAGATGGACGAGGACATCGAGGGCATAGCGGACGAGCTGTTCAGCGAGTGGCAGCAGTTCCGGGGCGGGATGGAGGGCAACTTCTCACAGTTGCGCGAGCAGGTCGCCTCGATGGTGGATCAGTTGGAGGCCGAGCAACGCGAGCGCGAGAAGCTCGAAGAACGAGTGGACGAGTTGGAGCAGTTGGTGGGGAGCGAGACCGATATGACCACGCGCCGCGACGAGACGCTCGTTGAGGCTGTCGTTCGGAACCGCCGACTCGTTGAGGAGGCGTGGGCACGCGTGATGGAATTCGAGATAGAGACCGGCGTGGCGAACTACCTCAGCGTGGGGAAGGCGAAGGAACTCGTATCGGCGTACGGCCCAGACGATTTACGGGACTGGCGGCGGTGATGGTTCAATTGACTTCTTGAAACAGCGTGATGGCTTCTGCCTTGAACCGGTTGTACAGCCTTCTCTCGTCCCATTCATCCGCCTCGTGGATACGGTAGTCGTTGCGCCCCGCACGGACGATCACGGCGCTGTCGATGTCGAGCGAGTCGAGTTGATGCAAGGCAACTGTCTGCATTTTCGAGGCGTTGGTAACTCTTTTTGAGGTCTTGATCTCAACGAGAATCACTTCCTCGGTGTCAGGATGTAGGAGCAGCAGGTCAATTCGACCGGCATAACCGGCCTCGCCGTGCTCGCGTTCCTTGTTGAGGAAGTTAGTTGTCTCAGGGTGTTCACACCTGATGACCTGTATTTTCGCGGCCGCGTACGTCTCGGCATCGATCAGGTTGCAAAGCGCGTCCTTGACCCGGGACGTGATGTCGCGGGCATCCGACTGGGCTTGCTTGGCGAGATCGTCGAAGATGAATCGGTCGGGGTAGTAGTCCTTGAGCGTGGAGACCACCTCGACCTCTGTGCCGGTGTTGGGGTCGAGAAGTTGGGCTTTGATGTCGTCTCGCTTGTGGGTGGATCGGTAGTCGTCTTCCAGACTCTCCTGCAGGTTCAAGTGTGCGGTGCGTCCGACCAGTCCCGCGTATTCCCGGACGTGTTCCGGGTTCTCGACGCTCCGGTCGTAGTTTTCCAGCGGGAACAGAGGTTCGTGCAGTTCTCCCTCTATGGGGTGGTTGAAAGGCACTCTCTGCACGATCTCGTTGACGCTGGGGTAGTATGTCTCGCCCCGCTTGAAGCACCATACACCGTCTTTCTGGACTGCCCGGAGGTCGGAATCCGGAAAGTTCACCTCGTGGTGGAACTCAACGCTGGCCATATCCCGTGGAACGCCCCGGGACAATATATCAGTTTTCCGAACAGACTTCGCCCCCACACACTTGGTACTTCAGGTCTCCACGGTTTGGAGATGACCATCGCGGGTCTCGATTTCCACGGTTTGCTCGCCCCGGGTGTCGATTTTGACCGTGGTTTCATTCGCCCGGGCTTGGATTTGGACGTTGACACCGTTGGCCCCGACCGAAAGGATTTCGAGGTCATCGTCAGCGTATCGTCCGCCGTTGGTGATTCGGTTGTAGGGGTCGAAGAACATCTCGGACTCGAGTGCTCTCCTCGCTGGTTAAATACGTGTGCCCCGGAGGCTGCCCGGGCGTCAATATCACTCGAGTAGGCGTGTGCATCACGAGCGGAACATTGCTTCGACACCATCACCGGTATCGGCGTTCTCCTCATCCTGACAGGGACAAGTCAGCGAATCGGCGAGCAAGTCGAGAACGTCGTGCCGCCGGTTGCAGTTCCCACACCTGACCTTGAGTTGAACGCTGGCCGAGGGTTCATCGATCTCGACTTCGCCTTCCCGGGCAAGACGTTCAAGCGACCCCTCAATGACGTTGGCAAATCGTGTTCGCATCTTCTTGATCTGTTGGAGATCGCGCTCCGGGTCAGGGGAGTAGTCGCGGCTAGTGTCGGCGTTGAGGCACGATTTCAGGTGCTTCAACACGGTTCGATAGGAGACGAAATCCGACGTAACCTGTTCGACATCCACGCCCGCGTCTCTCAGTTCGAGCTTCGCCTTGTCTTGAGCGGAGTCCATCACTTCATCATCGGTCAACAACCTGTGGTAGTTCTCTTCCTCGCCATCCAGAACAGTCATTCCAGCCCGCTCCATCGCTCGCCGAAGCAGTTGTTGGTTGATCCACGTCTCCAACCTTCTCACACCCACGTCACCGGTCTCGTAGCGATGGCAGAGTCGCTCGTCAAGGTTGTACAGGTCGTACTCGTCCCGGACTCGATCAACCTTGCAGGTCATTTCGGCCCCCAGTCAGCATCTCACTTACTTCAAGGCTGCACGTCTGCTGCACACTCATCGGTGGTGATCCTGTTCGAACCGAGTGAAAAAGAACACCGCTTCGCGGGGAAAGGGCAGCATCTGTCTTGACGTTGAAGGGCTTCAGATTCCAATCTACAACAAGCAGATGAATCGAGCTGAGACAGCTCCCTTGGTCGGTTGTTCAATCGTCTGTGGTGAATATATGCGTGCGAATGGTATTTTCTTCCGTGTAGAAGATCAAACATTCCTCGTTACGGCCCGTCATAATGCTCTGCCCACATCTAGGGAAAATATACGATCTGGGGCGATTTCTCTTGACTTCAAAACGGAAGAGTTCCGCCCAGTTATCGACGTTTACTTGCGGTCGTCCGGAGGACTCGACGTGGAGCGTATTGACATCAGGGACGTTGATGGCGTGAAACAGTCACCTGAAATCGATGTTATCGGTATCCCGTTTGATCCCGACCCAGCCGAGTACGGGTACCACGTGTGGGAACAGGATGACGTGGTCTCTCCCGTGGGATCGGCGGAGATGCTGGATATTATCGGATTCGATGGGGCTGCATTCCCCAGTAGCGATAGAGAGTACGATGTGGAAATGTACCGCGACGAAATTGGCAGACCCGTTATGCTCCCTGTGGAAAACGAAATGTTGGAACAGGATAATCTATCGAGAACCGGATTGATGGCAATTGCTGCAGACGAGGAATTCGTGGGAGCTGACGAGGATTACAACGGGTTGAGTGGGGCACCTGTGCTCGGAAATGGGTTAATGGGCATTCACTCTCTGAACTGGGAACCTCCAAAAGAAGCCCTCGAAGAAACTGGTGAAGAGGAATTTATGTTTCTCATATACTCGCGTGCAGAAATATTGCCGGAGTTACTGGCGTGATCGTCTGGATTTACTGATAACTGACGCTGAAACTGAGGCTTCCAGCATCGAGACCCTGAACTGTCCGTTGATTACGATGGTGAACTGCCTCGGAGTCAAGCCCGCAAGGCACTCGACCTGTCCGCCCGTGGACTAGTTGTCGTGTCGGGTCAAGCAGTACGGTAATCCAACGACTTCAACGGCTTCGACGTCCGGAGCCTTGATCACTGCCTGCCCTTTCCCGAACTTCGGAATGTCACGGCTGTAGCCCCGCGGCACCGAAGGCACATCCTCAACGACCTCCTCACGCAGATGGAGAAACACGTTCGTGTTGGTCTGTTTCAGGATGTCTCCGTCGATGTCCTCGGGATTCTGCGTGATCATCATCAACCCGAGCTTGTCCTTGCGGCCCTGCTTGGCCGCCTCCCGTGCCCGCCCGACGATGTAGGCCTCTCGGACGTTGTCCGGACTCGAGAAGTAGTTGTGCGCCTCGTCGACCGCCACGAGCATCGGCGTGCGCTTGACCGCCGAATCGACATCGAAGTCGTCGATCTTGTTCTCGATGATGTACGAGAGGATCGACAGCACGACGAGGTACTCCTTCTCGCCGCGAAGGTGGCTCGTCGGGATGACCGTGACCTGCCCCTCTCGGAAGAGCTGGTCACTGACCTCGGGAAACGGATTCGTCCCCGTGTCGAACACGTCGAAGTAATCGGCCTGCTTGGTGCGCCGCCAGACGGCTTCCCACGTTCCGTCGCCGATGCTGTTCCGGTCGCGGAGTGGACTGTTCGAATCGTCGTGCTCACCGAGGAACTCGATGAAGTCCTTGTACCGGGGATCGACGACCGACCGTGAGGGCCAATCGTCGTTCTCGTCATCGAAACAGCTGAAGTACGCGTCGATGCAGTCGGTGATGGCTCCCTGCGTGACGTCCGACATCTGATCGAACGGCATCAGCAGGCGCGGCTCGTCCTGCACGACCGAGAACGGAATGGTGAGTTGCTGGCTTTCGTCTGTCGATGGACTCCGGGTGCGATCGACCTCGGGGATGAACACCTCCAAGTCGTCGACGCCATCGAACTCGATATTCTGTCGGCGGAGCTTCCGGCGTTGATCGTCGGTCAGCTCCGGATTGTCGTCGCGCATCTCCCAGTACTCGTTCTCGGGGTCGAAGACGACGACGTTGAGACGACTGCGCTCCATCTCGCCCTCCCCGACATCGACGGGATACCGCTTGCCGCTGACGAACTGCCGAAGCAGATTCTTCGTGAAATGGGTCTTGCCGGCGCCGGTCGATCCTGCGACGAGCGTGTGTCTGAACACCGCCGGCTCACCGTCTTCGATCTCGCTGGTATCGGGATCGATGCCGGGATTCTGAATGTAGTAGGGGAATTCCTCGCCGTCGATCTCCATCGCATCGCCACCCACGGAGAGGTAGCCCGCGAAGATCCCCTCCTTCGGGATGTTGAGTCCGGTGCGGAGATAATCGTCATCTCGTGAGAGGCTGACCGGCGTGTTCGGCTTCGGAATGCGGTTGACGACACCGCGCTCAAGCTCGTCTCCCTGTTGACGGAGGATAGCGATGGGCTCGAGTTCGGCCACGAGGACGAACTCCGATTCGTCCAGTTCGCGCTCGCGGCTGATCTGATTGTGTGTATCCGACTTGTCGTCGAGTTCGGTGTACGGCTCGTACCGGAGGCCATCGATGACGGAGAACAGCTCGTCGTCGCTGCTCGGATAGGGGATCTGAACGTAATCCCCGACACGCACAGCATCCCGATGATCGGTTGTCACGAACGCGTTGACGTTGTATTCGCTGCGGGTGACGTGAATTTCCTCACTCGCGAGGACGTGACCGATCTCGCCCTCGTCTGCGTCCGTCGTCGCGCTTGACACGGATGCCTCCGGAATTGCAGTATCCGACCCGTCGTCTATCTCCGTATCGCTCTGGTCGTCTGCCCCGACATCGCTTGCCTGTTCAGATGTCTGTTCGCCTTCGATCGGATCGTTTTCGAGCACGTCGTCTACGTTATCGGTCATAGTTCGGGATCCTCCTCGATGTCGCTCCAGCGGCCATCCCAATTGTGGTCGTACGAGTATTCCGTGCGCTCGATCATATCGCGTATCGTGTCTCTGTTCTCCCGGCTGATGCGGGCGAGCCGGTCAGCCCGGTGAATCGCACGGGGCACGCCGCGCCGTTGAGCGATCTCCTTGAGCGCCTTCAGCCGCATCTGCTCGCGCATATCCTCGTCCTTTACCATCAGATACGGCGCCTCGATGCGCAGCAGGTCACCCGTCTTCGGCAGTCGCACGTAGCAAAACGCCCGCCGATACGCCTCGGCGTCACCGTGTCGTCCCCGGCCCGATATCGGTTCCAAGGCCTCGACGTGCTGTCCTTGAATCTCGCGAGACTGTTGCACGAACCACGAGGTGTAGGTGAGGTACTCCAAGTCGTCGAACCGCAGCACCTCGGACATAAACTGGTGGTCGCGCGTCCACGGCACGCTCACCAGTCGCCCACTGTCGTCACGGATATTGTGGCTGGCAATCTTCTCCCGGAGCGACGACAGCAACTGCGACAGGGATGACGTCTTCACGATGCCGATCACGGGCTGGTCGCGCTCGTACTGCCGGTCGATCACCTCGATATAGTTGCCGACGATGTCGGCGGGCACGTCCCACGAGCCCGCCGGCGAGCGGCCGCCGGTGTAGTCCAGCAATAACCAGTAGACGATTCCCAGCGGCAAAACGGCACCATCGAGAAAGAGCGGGCCGTCGACGCTCTCGACCGAGGCGAGCGCCTGCCGACTCTCGCTCATCCGCTGTGCAACGGACGCAACCGACTTTCCGATGTTTCGCGGTTCCTTGGCCGGCTGCGGGAAGGGGATCAGCTCTGCTGTCACATTATCGCCATCGAAGGTTTGGGCGTGCAGCGTACTGTCATCGTCATCGAAGTATGCGACGCCCGTGATGTGTCCGGTACGCTCGATCTCGCCGCCGTCATCATTCCCCGCGACAGCAGTCTTCGCATACGCGGTGTCGACGACGAGCCCATTATTGTACTCGATGGGGCGAGTCGTGCCGGCGTCGACCCCATATGTAGCTCCCGCCCACGGGTCGTCGCTCCACGTTCCGAGTTCATCGATGCGCGTCCGCCAGTACTGCGGCTCTCCGATGGCCTCGACGTGTCCGCCCTCGCGAGCAAGTAATTCGAACAGCTGGCGGGCGTGATCGGCCTGCGAGGTCGGCTCACGCGGCACGGCCTGATCGACCGCCTCGAACATCTCTCGCACGATGCCGAGCGATTCCGAGTCCATCGTTAGTCCGCCCCCGCCGTGTTCATCGTCACTCGGCTGGTGTTTGTCGTCTCGTCGATCTCGACGCGGCACGCGTGGTCGGCGCCGTGGATGAGCGTTTCGTCGTGGGAGACGACGATGACCTGCGGCACGTCCCAGTCGCGAATGCGGTCGAGCATCTCCTCGAGCTGATCGACGTGCCCCTCATCGAGGAACGTCGTCGGCTCGTCGAGGATGAACGGCGGGAGCCGCCCGCGGTCGCCGCCCTCCAGCTCGGCGATGAGCTTGTAGATGCCCGCGCGAAGCGCGAGGTTGACGATGGCCCGCTCGCCGCCGCTGGCGTTGCTCGGATCCTCGGTCATCCCGTCATCGCGCAGGAGCTGGATGTCGTAATCGTAACTGTTGCTGCGCTCGTCGTAGGTTTCGCTGATGACCACGCGCTGGTAACTGCTGTTGCGGTAGATCTCTTGGAAGATGTCGTTCGTGTACTCGTTGATGTAGGCGAGGTACTCCTCGCGGAGTTCCGACTTGACCGTCTCGTAGACGGAGATGGTTTCGTCCAACTCGTCGTGGACTTCCCTCGCCCACTCGGTCTTGCGCTCGTACGTGTCGATCTTCTCCTTCAGGTCACGCAGATTTGACAGCTCATTCCGCAACTCCGCACGCTCGTCGCGGAGCGTCTGCACTCGCTCCTGTAACTCGTCGCGCGTTTGCTCGCGCTCCTCGATCTTGTCCTCGACCTCCTCGAGCTTCTCTTCCAACTCCTCAATATCGGTGTCACCGAGTCGTTCCGTGAGGTCGTCACGCTCGTCGCGAAGCGTGGCGAGCTGCTCGTTGAGATTCTCGATGGTTTCGCGGTAATGCTCGATATCCTGCTGCTCGTTCGCTCGCTCGGATTCTCGGTCGTCGATCTGCTCGTAGAGATCGTTGATCTCCGCCACCGTCTCCTTCGTCTCTTCGAGGTCAGCAACGTGTTCCGCGGCCTCTTCGAGAGATCCTTCGCGCTCGGCAACGGTCTCCTTCTGTTGGTCGATATCTGCTTCCAACTCCTCGATGCGCTCCTCCACGTCCTCGATCTCGCTTTCCACGGTCTCGCGGTCGTCCTCGAGGTCTTCTATCTCCGACTTGATGTCCTCAACCTGTTCGCGCTTCTGTTCGACGCGCTCGAAGCGATTGGCGAGCGTCTCGCCGGTCTCGATTTCCTCGACCACCTCATCGCGGTCGGTCTGGAGTCCGTCGATTTCGTCTTCGAGATCGTCGATCTCTGCCTCAAGGCCGTCGATAGTGTCCTCGTGGCTCTCCAACTCCTCTTCAAGATCGGCGATTTCCTCTTCCAGCTCGGATTCTCGCTCCCGAAGCTCGTCGAGATTCTCCTTCGCTGCTTTCACCTCGTCGTTCCGGAATTCGATGAGGTCGAGAACGTCGTCGCGTAGCGCATCTATTTCGTCGCGCGTTTGTTCCAGCGACTCGCGCTCGCTTCGAGCGGCCTCCAACTTCCGGGTGATCTCGTCCAACTCGGATTCGATCTCCGCAACTTCGTCCTCGATATGGGTCTCATCGACCGGCTGCTTGCAGCGGGGACACTTGCTTTCCTCCTCAAGCTCGCGCAATTCGTCCAAGTCCGCGTTGCGTTGCTCTCGTTGCTGTTCAAGCGCGGCGATTCGGTTGTCAATCTCGTTGTACTCCTCGCTCACGTCTGCACGCAGGTCTGGCAACCGCTCGTTGGCCGCCGTCTCCAACTCATCGGCCGCGAGGTCGATGTCGTGTTCCGTCGCGCGGGATTCGAGCGACGAGAACCGCGACTCGAACTCGTCGACAACCTCGTCGACGCGCTCTTCGGCGTCCTCTATGTCGGCCTGCAGCGCGTCCAGATCGCTCTGTCGCTCCTTTAGCTCCTGCTCGCTCTGCTGGGACTGCTCGCGCTCCTCCTCCAGATCGCTCTGTCGCTCGTCGAGAGTGGTCTCTCGTTGGGCCAACGTGGTCTCGATGTCGTTGCGCTCGTCCTCGAGGTGGTCGATTCGCGCCTCAACGTCCTCGATGGTCGAGGCGTCCACGTCGGCCGTTGATTCTGGCCCCGGGAGAAACTCGACTGCCAACTCATCCCGATCGTCGATGGCATCGTTGAGTTCGTCCTCCGCCTCGTCAAGATCGGTCTGGCGACCCCCGATTTCGGCCGCGATGTCGTCGCGCTCGTCACGCAGTTCCGATAGCTCGTCCTTCGCATCTGTCAACTTCTGTTCGAGGTCGTCGAGTTCATCTTGAGCCTGCTCCAGCGCATTCTCCCGGTCGTTTGCCTCGACCGAGGCGTCCTGCAGTTCATCCTGCACGGTATCGAGCGCATCAGCTGCGGCGTCCGCTGTGCTGGCGTCGTAATCAACGGAATCCGCGAGTTCCTCGATCTCGTCTTCCAGCTCGTCGATTTCGTCGTTCAGCTCCTCGATGCGCTCCTCGCACTCCTCGATTTGGCGTTGCTTGCGGTTGCGCTCCTCGGTGGTCTCCTCGATCTGCTCCTCTTTCTCGGCCTTCTTTTCGGCCACCTCCTCGTAGGAGTCGATGTCCGCTTCGACCTCGGCCCGCGCGTCTCGGAGCTCATCGAGGTAGTCCTCCACGTCGTCGATCTTCCCCTCGACATCACGAATTTCCTCGTCCTTTGCTGCGATTGCCTCCTCGAAGTCCTCCTCATCGCGGTCGAAGTCCTCATTGAGTTCCGAGCGGCGCTCGTCCGCGCTGTCGCTGTTGCGGGTCTGGACGCGTCCCGCGCCACGCCGCGCCATTTTCATTCGCTCGATGTATTCGTCGATCTCGTCAAGGCCGAGCAGCCCGTCAATCATCTCGGCGCGGTCGCTCGCCTCGATGAGACGATCGATCTCACCCTGCTTGACGTACACCGAACTGGCGAAGTCCTCCTCGTCCATACCGAGGATGCGAGATATCTCGCTGCGGACGTCCCGGATGCCCGACACCGGACTGGACAGGGATGCCGATGTCAGCGTGGCGTCGTTCGGCGTGCTGGTGGTGTAGATCTCCCACTCGACGGTGTACTCCGTGCCGGCAACCTCGAAGGTGAGTTCGACGACGCCCTTGTCCTCGCCGCGGCGGACGAACTCATCGAGCGCGAAATTGTTGGTGCCGACGTTCCGAATCTCGGAAAGGAACAGGCCGCCGAACACGCCCATCAGAAGTGAGGTCTTGCCTGCGCCGTTCTCCCCGTGGATGAGGATGGTGCCTTCGGGGAAGTCAACTGTCTGATCGGCGTAGCTGCGGATGTTCTGGAGATGCAGTTGCTTGATTTTCATTCGTCTGTCACCTCCGTTGGAGTCGCTTCGGCAGCCTCATCGAACGCCTCGGCCTGTGCGTCCATCACCATCTCCTCGACCTCGTCGTCGAAGCCCGATGGAGCCACGCCCTCGGTGCGCACGCGCTCGTCGATCTGGGCGGCGATGTCGCTGAGATCCTTCTCTGCGAGCTTCTCCTCGATTCGCCTGTCCTTGTTCTGCACGTCGCCGCTCGGGCCGTCCGAGGTGTCGATTTCGGGGCCGCCCCGCTCGTCATCGACGCAACAGACCGCCGCACCGCGATCCATAACGATCCCGCGAACGTCGCTCGAGGTGACCGAATTCGACTCCCCGACCACGGTGACGAGAACGACCTTTTTCTCGACAACGTGGCGATCGATCTCGTCCTCCGCGTGACCGTAGCTATCATCCTCGGTGAAGTTGATCGTGATCGTCTCGAAATCCCGCGTGTCCAGTTCTTTCTGCCGACGCGTCAGCTCACCGTTCTCGATTTCGAGGAGACTGACGCTTCGAGACGCATCCTCGTCCACCGCGCACCGTTCCGTCGACCCGGCGTACCAGACTGTCGTTCCCCGTTCGACAGTCCCGACGGACTCGTGATAATCGCCGAGCGCAAGCGCATCGAGGTCGAGATTCAAGCGGTCGAGCACGTCCTCGAGGGGATGTTCGGCCTGAATCTCCGGAACCGGGGGCTGGAGGAGTTGATGCATACAGAGAATCGTGAAGACGTCCTCCGGAGGCGAATCAAGTGTGAAGTCCTCGGCGTGCCACGCCGGCCGTGTCACGGCGTCGATGCCGTAGATGGCCACCTCGTCGTTGATGAGAGTTGGAGACGTGTCGAGACGCTCCGCCGCTCCGGTCTTGCGGATGAGATCGAGGTATTGGTCGTCCATCTTGCGCTCGTGATTGCCGACGATGCCGTAGAAGGGGATGTCGGCGGCGTCGAGCGACTGGAGGATGTCGATGCAGCGGTTCAGGTCTGGCAATCGGGGATCCCGCGTGTCGAAGAGGTCTCCCGTGTGGATGACGGCGTCGACATCTTGGTCGATGGCGTATTCGATGGCCTGCTCGAATGCGTCCGCGAAGTCCTCTCGGCGTGTATCGCTCCCGTACTGGCGGTTCCCGAGGTGAGTGTCGCTGACGTGGAGGAGCCGTGTAGTCATACGATATCGAATGTGGTGGTGGATGACAGATAAGTCTGGGTCAACCGACGTGAAAGTGAAATATTAGAGGATAGTTGCCTACTAAGGATTGTAAACACCACCCACAGAACGGTAAAGGGGCCCCACAAGACACTCATTAGGGACGATAGACACTTTGAAGAGTACACAAGCGAAATTATAGCCCCTGAATCGCTCCCCGGTTTCAGGTGTGAACTTCACTGATGACGACCAATAAGGGTGGATTGAAAGATTGGGCGAAGTGGCTGCTCTTCTTTAGTTCCTACTTTCCGCTCTACGTCATCATCGCCGTCAAGACCCGGACGTCGAACTTTGACTTCCTCCTCTTCCAGACGCCCGTGTACCACCTTGCCGGGTACAAGCTCTCGCTGGTCTCGGCCCTCTTTCTGGTCTTCGGGCTGTTCGTTCTCGCCTTTCTCTACGTGGTTGTCCGATTCAAGCGAGCGGAGAACGGGCAACCCAAAGAAGTCGGCGAGCCGGCTGAGCGGAACGAGCTGATCATCACGTACATCCTCGTCCACGTGGTTCCGTTCGCCTTCATTAACTACTCGAAGACCCTGAACCTTCTCGCATTCATCTTTCTCTTCCTCTCCATCGGGATCATCCAAGTTCGGTCGTCGTACCTCTATGTCAACCCCATCCTGTCGGCGATGAGGTACGACCTGTACGAGATAGAGGACGCCGACACGCGAGGGCAGATGTTGCTGGTCAAAACCTACGAACACGCCAACTCCGAGGAGACGACGGTCACAGCAGTGGAGTTAAGTAATGATGTCTACATAACGACCAGTTGATGGGCGCCACGGAGGAAGTAGAAGAGCCAATTGACGTTGGGGAGAAATTAGAGGAAGTCGTCGATTTCGTTCAGGGAGTTAACGAGGATAACGACCCGTACGACCTCATCGTGGCGAGGGAAGGCGAAGAGGATGAAGACGACGAGAACAACCACACAGTCTACGAGTTCAAACGCGCGAAGACCGTCGGCGATCTCCCCGAGAGACTGGGAAACTTCGCCGAGGACAAGATCGAGACCAAGCAGCAAGCGGTGGCCGACGAGTCGAAGGAAGCCGTCGAGTACGCCGCGGCCAACATCTCCAATCAGTCCGACTACGTGCAACACGTCCTTGCCGATGATGTCCCCCGATTCGAGCAGTACCAAGACCTGCTGACGACCGACGACTTCGAGCAGACCGACTACATCAATGAGGACGGTGAAGGCCCGGAGTTCCAAGTCATTCTCATTCGCGATGGAACGGAAGACCGAGCCCTCGTCTTCCAAGACATCACCCGGCGCGAGATTCTCGGCAGGGATGATAAAATTCGGTTCTGGTCGACGGATGACCACTACACGGACGTAGACAAGACCATCGTTGAGGTTCCGAACCGAATCGATGCCGTGTACTACGACGGCCACATCTTCATTTTCGACCAGCGGCGTTTCGAGAAGATTTTCGATTATATGGACGAGTTCAACGAGGTCGCCGAGGACACCGTTGAGGAGATCGTTGACAGCGATGTTCCCATTCACACCGATGACGTGTTCCTTGACGCGGTCACCTCCTATCCGAACGCGACCCGTATCTTCTACGCTGTGCGCGAGCGGGCGCTTTGGGAGCACGAGGATGTCGATATGAATACTTTCGACTACATCGTTGACGAGTTCGACCTCTCCATCGACATCGAGGAGCGGGATGGTGAAGAGGGAATCGTGCTGGAAGACAAGCGAAATGTCTGGGAAGTCATCCACCTCTACAACGACGACCACCTGAGTTCTCCGATAACCGAAGTCGGATATCAGGTCGAAGGGAAGGACGCCCGAACCGAAGAGGTCGGTGAAGAGTAAACTACTCCGGCCAGCCGGATCTCAAGCAGAGAAGTTCGTGTATACGCTTCGCACGTCGTACTCGATGTTGCAGTTGTCCCCGGGGAAGTCGTGGCGGGTAGTGTAGACCTGTTCGGACTCGCGCTCCAGTTCGTCGGCTCGGATGCCGAGTTCGGTGTTGCAGGAGTAGTAGGCGATGTCATCGAGAAGGGTGTTTATCAGGCGTTTGAGTTCGTCCCCTCTACTGGCTGAACCGGCGGTATTGTCAAGTTAGCTGCGGGAGGCTGGTACGAGGTCTCGGTGTCTGAACCACACGTCGATTTCTTCGCCGTCCGACTCGATACGGTAGCTGTAGGAGTCGAGTTCTCGCTCGGTTTCCTCTCCAAGTGAATCCTCGAGGACATCAGCGATCTTTCCGACCGTCCCGTGGTGATGCGAGTCCGAATCGTCCGGGCCAAGGTAGACCTCTACCCTATCGCCCACCTCGTAAGGTTCGTCCGCTGGCTGGGGAACGTCTTGACTGTCACCCACGATGTCGCGGGCAAGTTCCTGTAGGCTGGTGTCCTTGTTTTCCCATCGAACCTCTTTCGGGACTACTTTGGTAAAAAGTCGCTTTCGTCGCCTCGTGAGTGTTTTCAGCTTCCCGATGCCGAACATCCTGTTCAACGTGTGGATGTTTTCCGCTTCCTGCATCGCGTGGGCCGGGTAGGTGGGGTGATTCTCGGTGTACGTTATTGGGGTCACGTCCTCTTCCAGTAGTTCTTCCATCCTTTCGAAGCGGCTGTCATCGTTCCACGGGACGAGTTCGTGTCCGTTGTATCCGTCAGTCTCGTACCGCCCGCGGTCAATTGCATCTTTCTTCGTGCTGAATGCGACGATGGCCCTCCATCCCCACTCTCCGTCCTCGTAGGAAAGCAGGAGGTCTACCTCTTCCATTCCCACGTCTTGACCGTGCCACGTCCCGAGGTAATCCACAGCGATTCCGACGGGGTGGCTATCCGTTTCCAGCGTGATGATGGTGGGCCAACCGCCGTCGGTCTCGTCGTGAATCTCGATGTTGTCTCCGTGGAGTTGAAGCATCGAGTTGGCCAGTACTGTGTTCTGCGGGACTTCCGTTCCAATCGGGAGAGGTATCGAACCGTCGAAATCCATCTTCTGTCACTTGTACTCCGTGAAGGGGCGTTCAAGCGAAAGCTTTCCGCCAGCGAAGAATGCTGAATCGTGGTCGGCGTCCATCTGCCCGGATCTAGACCAACTGAACTCGCATTCCTCGATTCCATCCCCTGCGCTTCTGACAACGGATGGTTCTTCCTCAAAAGTTCCAAGCAGCTCCGAGTAAGGAAAGTTCTCAACCTTGGCCTGCAATCCGTCCTTCCAGATCACAGGAATGGTGTCGTGTTCGAACCCGGGGACGGATGCAGAGCCGTTCCGCGCCTCCTCGGCGTGATCCTCGTAGGCGGCGAATGGAATGATGTACCCACGATCGAAGAACAGTTGACAGACGAAGATCGGGACGTCGTACTGGTCTCGCCACGACTGGAGTCGGGGGAAGTCCTCGTCCTTCACGTACGCGGACAGGGAACTGTTGTATTGCCGTTCTCCGATGTGGAACTTGCTCGACTCGGCTTCGAGAGCCATCTCCGCTGCGTCGATGGCTTCCGACCGCTCCAGTTCCGGCAGAATTGATGCTCTCTCGTCGGGGTCTCCCGCGATGTAGTTCTCCACGAGTTCGCGGGCATCACCGGCGAGTCCTCGAAAGTCCTCTTCCTCGTAGACGAGCACGTCGGGCCGCTTCATCTCCTCGACGCCGGGTTCCTTCACCTCGTCGAGTTCGTCCTTCGTGTCGAGTGCGTCGCCCCGAGAGACGCCGTACTGGAAGGCGAACAGACCGTCCTGTCGCTCTATTGTCTCCATCAGAACGGTCTCCGCCCACTCGCCCCGGGCGAACTTGTGGGAGAAGTCCTCGCCGCGTGGAATGTCTCCGATGTCCATACCTGTACGTGACAGAGGCAGGATATCAGCGTTCCGCCAGTTACGAGAAGTAGCTGTGGAGGGTGTCGAGGCGGTGTTCCCAGAAGATGGTGATGTTGTCGTTGACGAGAGTATCGATCTGACTCTCTGGAATCCAGCCGGAGAGTGCCGCGCCCACGTCGGCGTCGGGGTAGGTACTTCGCCAGTCGGACTCCTTGTTGCGAATCTCCTTGATCCGCTTGTAGGAGTCGATTTTGACGCCTATCGCCTTTGCCTCGATGAAGACGAGACCGCCG
The DNA here is from genome assembly GCF_900215575.1 of Natronoarchaeum philippinense. NCBI lineage: Archaea > Methanobacteriati > Methanobacteriota > Halobacteria > Halobacteriales > Natronoarchaeaceae > Natronoarchaeum > Natronoarchaeum philippinense. The sequence continues at coordinate 209,592 of NZ_OBEJ01000002.1, forward strand.
TCGCGTTTGCGGGCCACGAAGTCGGCCTTCTGGTTGTCTCCCCCGCTGACGGCTACCTTGGTCTCCGGGACGAACGATCCAGTTGGAATGTCGTCCTTGGATTCGAGGACGGACGACCGGCTCACTTTTTCGAGACCGGCTTCCATCATCGTCTCGGCCACCTTCTCTTCCTGCACGTCCTTTCGCCAGTTTCGGTAGCGGGTCTTCGCCTCGGACTGGGCGATTATGTCGCAGACCCACTCCCGGGACTGCTCCAGCTCGTAGTCCTCGTCCTGCACGTTCTCGTGCAGCCAAGGCACCTTTCGCTCGTCCAGATTGCGCTCCACGAAGTCGGCCATCTGCTCCGCGGTGTTCGTGTTCGGCGTGGTGGGGTTGTCCTTCTCGTAGGAGTCCGTGGAGTTGATGCCGGACATTTGACCGAACTTCATCTGCGAGATGGGTGGTTTGACGAGGTAGCGCAGAACCTTCACCACGTTCGGGTTGTCTCGGATGACGGAGGGGCCGAAGTTGCGGAAGTTGTTGGTGCGCTCGGCCGCGTAGTCGAACAGTTCCTTGTGATCCTCGAACTCCTGCTCGTAGAAGTCTCGGATTGCGTCTAAGAAGATTTCTTCCTCGAATTGCTGGCTTTCCTGAACGACATCCTCTATGGATTCCTGAGACGAGAGCTGCATACTGACAGGATACATGCTGGGTTGATATCTTTTTATGTGAGGACTGACGTCGTCGGCGCCGAGACGATGCAGTCAGATAGATACATACAGGATGAGGCGGAACATCGGAGCAACGTGATCCTTTACGCTTTGAATCCTGTTGGAGGGCGATATTATGAGTAGGTCTGGCACCGTCGAGCAGGTCATCTCCGACGTGGCCGAGTCCATCGAGGATGACGTTGAATCGGTGGATGGGTTCGATGAATGGGTTGAGGCGCACGGTCTCGGGCGCACCGACTCCGCGGAGGAGATCGTCGCTCGACAGGCGGCCTTTCACGTTTCTCTTGTCTCCACGCTCCACGAGTCGTATCGGAATGAAGGAGTTGAGCTGCCGTCGCTTGACGCCGAGAATTACCGGGAAAGTGTTTCCGAGGCTCGTGCTGAGACTAGAGATGAGTCCTTCGAACCGTACTTCCTGTCCGAGGTTGCCGATCTTTTCTCCAAGGACGATCTCTCTCGCCTGATTGAGACCCGGGAACAGTTTCTCTCCGCCGACGATCCGGCTGAGTCCATCGGGCACGTTCACGAGTCGCTCGTCCCGCGAAAGGATCGGCACAAGCTCGGTCAATTCCGAACGCCGCCCGTTATCTCGGACTTGATGGCCAAGTGGGTTGTCCGGGACGGCTCTGATCTGGTTCTCGATCCGGGCATCGGTGCGGCGGCTCTCTCAACGAGCGCGTACGCGGCGAAGAAGAGACGTGAGAACGAGTCAGAGTTGGACGAGATGTTTGGCGTGGACGTGAGCGAGTTGTCCGTTCTGATGGGCACGACTGCGCTCCGACTCTCTAACGGTGGCGGGAGTCCGAACCTGCAGACACACGACTTCATCGATCTCCAGCCCGACGAGGTTGACAAGGTGGATGCGGTCATCTCGAATCCGCCGTACACGCGACATCACGAGTTCGATGAGGACGTGAAGGCCGAGATGAACCGACAGATGGAGAACGAGGCCGACCGCTCCATCTCCACCCTTTCTCCACTCTACGCCTACTTCTACATCCACGCCACCCAGTTCCTCGCCAACGACGGGAGGGCGACGTTCATCACGCCGTCCGAGTTCCTCGAGACGAAGTACGGTGAGGACTTGAAGGCGTTCCTGCTGGACAACTTCCACATCCGCGGATTCGTGCTGTACGACCGGGAGGCGGACTCGCAGTTCGACGAGGCACTCACCACCTCGTTCATCAGCTTCCTCGAGCGAAAGACTGCTGACGAGGACGACGACGAGGAGTTGACCAAGTTCGTCCGCGTGGACGAGTGGCCGGGACAGGACGCGGTTCTCGACGCTGTTGACGATGGAACGGAGGGTGAGACTGACTGGGGGTTCGTGAACACGGTTCGACAGTCCGATCTGGAGCCAGAGGACAAGTGGGACGATCTGCTTGACCCGCTCGACATCGGTGACGACGAGCAACTCGTCCCGTTCTCCGAGATTGGTGAGGTGAACCGAGGCATCGCCACCGGGAAGAACGACTACTTCTGCCTGAGCGAAGATGAACTGTCCGGCTCTGCGGGCGAGTACAAGTGGGACATCGAAGACCGGTGGCTGTCACCGCTCATCCGAAACGCACGGGCCGTTCCCAACTTCGATTACCGTGAGGAGGATTGGGAGCGGCAACGCAACGAGGGCGAGGAGGTGTGGATTCTCTACCACCTCGATGAGTTGGAGTGGGTGCCGCAACTTCACCCGGACTCAGATGATGGGGAAGACAGCCAGAACGCTCGCATCAGCGACTTCGGTGCAGCTTCCGAGGAGGACGAGGAAGACCTGCCGAGCATTGTGGAGTATCTGAAGTACGGGATGGAGGAGTTGGAGGTTCACGACGGGTATCTGGCGAGTAACCGCGAGCCGTGGTACGTCTTCGACCGCCGCGATCCCGCACCCATTCTCTACACGTATATGAGCCGCTCCCGGGGACGATTCGTGCGCAACCGCACCGACGCGCGAAATCTCACCAATCTGCACTGCGTCTACCTTGACGTGGAGTTGGCGGAGAAGGAGATCGATGCGCTTCTGGCCTACCTGAACAGTCCGTTTGCCGACGAGATCGTGAAGCGGCACGGACGGACGTACAGCACGGGGATGGACAAAGTGGAGCCGAACGAGTTGGAGGGCGTGCCGGTCATCGATCCCCGGACGCTTGACTCCGAGACCGTTGACCGGCTGGCCGGACTGTTCGATGACCTCTGTGAGGCCAGTCGAAACGGTGGTGAAGAAGAGGTTCTTGACCAGTTGACCGCCGCGCTTGACGACATCCTCGACGTGTGATTCAGGCCTCGAGGAAGTCCGAAAGTCCGTCCAACTCGTGATCCCAGAACACGGTGATGCCAACCTCTTCGAGCCGCTCCACGTCGTCCGTGTCTATCACTCCGCCAATCACGGCGACAATCTCTGAGTCAGGCCTGCCGTCCGTCCAGTCGTTGTAGTCGTCGATCATCTCCTTGCGGCGCTTGTGGAAGTTGATCTCGGTGCCGCTCATCTTCGCTTCCACGAGGAACAGATCGCTGTCCCGGTTGCGGATGGCGAAATCGGCCTCCTTCCCCTCGACGCTCAACTCCAGCACGTACTCCCCGGGGCCGATCTCATCCACGTCGTCCACGTTCACCTTCTCGAAGCCGGCCTCGAAGAGTTCGTCGTTGATGGCGTCGTGCTGGATGGTGGCCCGCCAGTTTCGGTACTCCGTGTTCGCCTCGGACGTTGCGATATTGTAGGCGATGGCCGTCTGGAGCTTCTTCACGAGAGTTTCCTCGTCGTATTCGTGGTACTCCATCTGCTCCACTTCGAGCCACGGCAACAGGGTCTCGTTCCGAAATTCTTCGAACGTGCCGATGATCTTCTCTGCGGTGTTCGGCTGCGGCGTCGTGTCGTCCTCGTAGTCCTCATACTTTCGGAGAGTCTGATCGCCTACATCACAGTACTCGCTGAACTTGTCGCGGCTCAGAATCGGTTCGGTCAGGTAGCGCAGAATGCGGACGGTGATGGGATTCTCTCGGACGAAGTCGATGTCGACGTCTCTGAAATTGTTGGACGCCTCGGCCAGCTCTCTGAACACTTCCTCGGTGGCTTGGAAAATCTCTCGCTGGAATTCGCCGCACTTCTTCACGTACCGCTCTTTCTCCTGCTCACGACTTTCCTCGGCCAGCTCTTCCAGCGTCTTATCCGATACACTCATCCGAAATATCCCTCTTTTCACTCGCTTCGAGACCCCTGCTGTAAAACGCACTGGTGTCATCGCGGCGAGACACAAGCATCAAGAGTCGACAGGCTTATCAGGGAAGTATGAGCGCAGAGACAGAGTTTGCCGGAACGGTGACCCGCGGCGAAATCGAAGGTGAAGACGACGATCTCGTGGCCGTCGCACCCTCTCGGAAGGAGGGTGTGGAGTTCATCCGGGAGAACAACGCTTGGGGATTCGTTCGGATGAACCGCGAGCCGGAGTACGTGGCCATCTACATCAGCGAGGACGTCCAGCAGGTGAAGTACATCGGCAAGGTTCGGGAGATTGTTGATGCCGACGAGGCGGAGTTGGCCCGTCCGGTGGAGGAGTACGAGGGGTATGACTCTGGGAAGAAGGTGCTGTTCTTTGAGGAAGACTCCGTCTACGAGTTGGAAGACCCGATTCCGTACGAGAACCGCGTCGTGTTCCCGCCCTTCAACTACACGACGCTGGGCGAGTTCAAGTCCGCCGAGTCAACCGACGGTCTGTTTTAGCCGCTCGGTCACTTTCTCGAATCCTTTGGTGGCGGTCTCTACGTCCGATGAACCGGTGATAACCACCTTTCCACTTCCAAAGATGAGGAACACGCAGTCGATGTCTGGCGGGCGGTAGACGACACCCGGGAACTGCTCCGGTTCGTACTCGGTCTTCTCGAGTCCAAGCGCGATAACGAGCGTGTTCAGGTCAATCTGCTCTTCCAAGTCGCCGGTGAGAACGACGTTCTTGATGGCGAACGTTGCCGTGACCTCGATGCCGAGGTCTTCGAGCGCGGCCACCATCCAGTCCTTCATTTCCTCGGTTTCCTCGATGCTGTCGGCGCCCGTGATGTGGTAGCTGCCGGAGCGAAAAAGCGTCGCCATCGGGCCGCCTTCCTCGCGCCGCAGGTAAACGACGCGGTGCGAGTAGCTCTCGCTGGAGAGCTTGGCCACGGCGGCATCGATGTCTTCAGCAACTGCGGGAATGTCGATCTCCCGACCGAGCTTGCCCGCCGCGACGACGTTCACTATCTCCGGCATTAGCTATGAGTAGCAATTGTATCGCGTCGGTTTTAATTGGCCTCATTATGCTCGGGGTCTGGTTCGGAGTGAAATTCTTGGGATTATTCGTCTTCGGTAAGGTCTACCAGCAGCATTTCTGAATCGGAGTCCCACCAGCACGGGTACCGTCCTTCACCCACGTCCCTTCCGATTCTTCTCACTACCGAGTGAGCGTTGATGCGAATTCGCTCGTCGTCCAGAATGTTCACGCGGTATCGTCCCGGCGGGTCTGCTTCTTCGTTGCGGAATTTGATTCCCATTACCGTGACTGGCCGCGTCTCGAAATCCATCATAATCTGTGCAGAGGCTTCACTCAACTCGATACTTGAAGGAAGCTCTTGTCTGATCGACTTGTGGAAACGGATAGACCTTGAACTGATGGAGGCCGTGTTCATACTACGGTTCTCACCCTCCTATTGTGCGCAGCAGTTGCTGTTTGAGAAATTCAAGGGTAGTCGATGATGACCTGCCCTTCGTTCTTTAATTGCCCTTCCAAGTAGATTCCGTTGACCTCGCTGAACTTCTGAGCGTACTGCGTGATTTCTGCCGGTGGGTCTTTCTTCTCCAGCCAGTCGTCCAAGTCAAGGGAGTACACGGTCTCCACCCAGTCGATCTCCACCTGCCAGTTGATGCCACCGATGTGACTCCAAGCGTTCGGCTCGATGTTCTCTTGTGCGTCGGAGACGGCGACGAACGGGCCGAGGAGGAATCCGTGTCTGTCGCTGTCCTTTCGCATCATCCGGTGGAGGAGGAGCTTGTCGTTCTCCTCGACAGCGAGCGGTTCACCCTCACCGGTGGTTTTCTCGTGGTTGCCAAACAGGCGGCGGATCATACATTCCCGTTCGGTGTCCCACGTGCAGGTGAACTTCCACAGGGTCATTAAGTCGACTTGCGGATCAAAGCACAATAACGATTGCTGCGAGTCGGCGGCGTGGGGAGCATACGACTGCTATTGGGCCGACACAGCCGCACCGCCAAGGGCGAATTTTGGATGAGCGGTTTATAACGTATCTGTGTGACTTCCGACCAACGACGTCAGTCTGCGAAGTCGCCAATCTCGGTCTGCTCCAGTTCGGCCTGCACGTCCTCAACGAACTCGTCCACCTTCCGCTGGAGTGCTTGCAAGGATTTCGAGACGGCCTTCCACTCATCCTTGTTCCCAGCCTGTACCTTCTCGATGTGTTCGTTCAGTCCCTTCTGCTGGTACTTGTTGATGACCTTCTCGGTGTGAGCGCGGAGTTCCTTCTTCATCTCCTCGTCAAGATCAACCCACAGAGGGTGCGCGTCCTCAAGCAGGTCATCGACGTCGAACGTGTCCTGTTCAAGGGCGACGTGGACGGTCGATTGGAGGATGGAGATGGTGAACTGCTGGTAGTCGTCATCGCTCGTTCCCACGTCGAACGGGAAGTAGTCCGTCGGAAGTCGCCGCGTTCCCGTCCGGATCGGAAACTGCGCCTGCAGTTCATCGAGGTTGAACTCGTAGTCCTCGAGGGTGCGGATGGTGAACTGCTTGGCGTCCTCGTCAAAGTGGACGACCGCGAAGTCATTCTCGGGGAGGAACGGGTTAACCGAGAGATCGGCGAAGGACGAGTAGGCGAACTCGGCGTCGTAGTCCTCGTTGGCCTCGGCGGACGAGACGACGCCACGCGTGAGCAGGAACTCGGGCGAGTGGTGGATGGCCTCGTACTTCTCGTTCTGCTCCTCTTTCAGAGTCTTCGACTTGCAGTCGATGACGATGGAGTGGTTGTGGCCGCGGCTGGTGAGAATCAGGTCAGGGTTCACCGCGTCCCCGTCATGGAAGAAGTGGGGATCAATGATGTCGACGGTGTAGCCGAGGCGCCGGAGCGCGTCGGGGAACGTCCTGTCGATCTGGCAGAGGGCGATCCAAGCGTTGATCTGCTGAGTGTGATCGGAGACGTTTTGCATCACTCCAGCACCTCCATCACGGCGTTCGAGTCGTAGTGGCGTTGGAGGTTGGCGTAGATTCGCAGGGCCGTGTTCCCGCACGCCTCCTCATCGAGGTAGAGGCGAATCCACTCCGGGCAAATCTCCATCGTGTACTTGTCGTTGTTGTGGAGATCGATCCCCTTCACCTTCCAGTACTGGTCGTCCAACTTCGTCTTCGCACCCCACAGGCGGAGCGGGTTCTTCGAGGTGATGATGTTCTCGATGAACTCCCGGACGTCCTCAATTTCGTTATCCAATTCGATGACGAGTGGCGTGCCGTCGATTCCGGTGCCGTGTTCCTTCGACTCGTAGGATATGCGGTGATGTTCCTCGATCCGTTGGAGGAGATCAGCGTACCGGTTCTTGATCTCGTCCACCGTGTCGATGTGGAGTTGAATGGAGTCGCCGCCCGACGTGGTGAAGCGACCGTTGTGGGTGACGCGCTCCAAGACGAACGAGCCACCGATCTCGCGCTTGATGCCGACCGCCGAGAGGGAGAGGAAGGAGGACAGCTCCTCTTGACTGTCGAGGATATCGAACAGGGTGCTGGTTCCACGACCGCTGCTCTGGACGGAGAGGTCTCCGAAATCGAGCCTGTCCTCGATGTAGTCCGAGGAGAACACCTCGTCGGCCTCGTAGCTGACGCCAACGTCGCGGAACTCGCCCATCTCCATAATGTCGCGCTGTTGCTCGACGGGCATCCACGTGTAATCAAGGCCGTTGCGGACGCCGCTCACCATATCCTTCACGACCGCCTTCGCATCGTCCGACTCCTCGAGGGTGTAGAGCGTCCAAAATCGCGAGTCGCTGGAGTCGAGGAAGAAGGTGTGTTTGTTGCCGTTGCGGCGGATGACGAGTTCGTGGAGATCAAAGTCCACTTCGCGTGCCTCGGCGATGTCCACTCGCTCCCGGAGTTGCTCGGGGGTGACGTTCGACTCGATGAGGAACGTCTTGAGCATCGTCTGTCCGGGCTGCAATTCCTGATCGTCCACCAGCTCGTCGTACGTGCCCTCGATGGTGTACTCGAGGTGCTCGAAAAGGTCACGTCGGCTTTGGATGCTGGTGGTGGACATTCTTCCGAGGTTCTTGTTCCGATTTAGTGGTTCGTGTGCCCAGTATGTTAATAATTACCAGATCGGGGTGAAAGTGGTTTCTCGTCGCGTGATCCGAGATTCTGACAGGAGGGTCTTATTCGTGATGGTGTTATTGAGGGGGTGGTGGAATGAGTGCGTGGCCGTCTGTATGGGGCCGCCACGCCACCTCAGACGCTCTCTATTACCTTTAATAAGTATGGGATATGAGAAAGTGAATAGGAATGTCGAGAGGGATGGCGTTCATTGACGCTCGGAATCTGATGAACGGTGCTCACAACGAGTTCGGCGCCAAGATGGATTTCGTGGAGGCTGTCGAGAAGGTGGCCGGTGACGATCTCGTCCGCACTTACTTCTTCGACAGCTTCGATCCCGACGACAAGCCGAACGGGTGGTACCACTCGCTCCGAATGCAGGGATTCCGGGTCGTTGACAAACCCACGCGCGAGCGCGACACCGGGATGACCTCGAAGGGCATTGATATCGGGATAGCGACGAAGATGGTGGGACAGGCCTATCGTGACTCATACGATGTGGCGTACCTGTTCACCGGTGACAGCGACTTCGAGTTGGCGGTGAGGGAGGTGCAGGAGGCGGGGAAGCGCGTCGTCGTCTCACAGTTCGATCACACCGCAGCGTCGCGATTGGAGGCCGCCGCGGACGAGTTCGTGGACTTGGAGGAGTACGGGGAGGAGTTGAAGAAGTGACTGAGCAGGGTTGGAATGTGGGAGTAGTATGTGCGGACGTGGCCACATCCCCATCGTCTCATTCATCGCGCCGTTACACGCGATGAATGGCGTCGGATGGAGCGAGTGCAGCGTCGGGATCGCGTTGTCCCGCACGCCCGCGTAGCAGTATACAGTCGTTGCTTGATTCCCCACGTTGAAGTATTTTTCCGAGTCAGTCTTTCGGCCGACAAGGACAGTCCACGAAGTAGCCAATCCCGTTCTCTTGCCGCTTGGCCTGCTTTTTGCTGCGACGCTCATCTGTAGAAGCGAATCCCCGTGGTTTTGACCTTCTCTGCTCACAGGTGTCAGTTCGTCACTTGGGCGACTCTGCTGTCGGTTGCCCGTAGGTAGTGACTGCTACAGATGAGCGTTTCTGAAAGTCAAAGTGAATCGATGCTGATCTGCTGACGTGCATGTCGGACGCTATCGAGCGACTGCAATCGAACTGGTCGGAGGAGCTGCCGCACGGAGTGATGGAGTGGGAAGGGAACGTCAACGAGGTGGCCGGTCTGGAAACCCTGCCGAATCGATCCGGGGACGTGGACGGAATGCAGCTGGGGGTGCCATCCACGGGAAACTTGGGTCTCGTTCTGTCGTCGCCGGAGAGGGTGGACGAGTACGTGGAAACGCACGCGGATGGAAACATCGACGTGCCGCAGTACTACTCTGGGTTCCCGGAGCGCGACGACCTTTTTGTGGAGCGGGGTGGGGATGGTCTTCGATCGGATGTGGTTGAGGCGGGCATTCGGGTGTTGAACGGTGGTGGCAGGTACGATGAATCTGAGTTTACCTTGTACGACTGTTTGCAGAGTGATGACGTGATGCCCTGTCCGCTCGTCAGAGGGGGTCACGGGTGCGTGCTTCTCACGCCGGCGCTGAAACCGGAGTGATTCTACACGTCGAGGAATGGGTGCGGCTGGTGTCCGCTGTTCTTGACGATTCGGCGGGCGTTGAGGCGCATCTTGCGGCTTGACGTACGAAATCCTTGCATTCTGCACTGCGGACGAGTTCGGACAACACGTGCCGGAGTGACATCTAACAGGCTGGAATGCGGTACTGATGTGTATGAGGCATCAGCTGGACGACGCCGGACGCATCGTCTTGGCTGACGATCTGGCCAGCAGCTGTATAATCACTGGAGAGCACTTGTCGGGCGGAGACATCCACTTCCGCATATGGCTGCATTCCGAGGAATGGGATGCTCCGGTGTTTGCCGATATATCGGCGGAGCGGGTGCAGGACTGCATTTCGAGGTTGCGTTCCGGCGGCGAATTTGATCACTGGGCGCGTTGGACGGAGAGCGGTGGGAGGGGGATCGAGTGTCCGATATGTTTGGAGGACAGGTACACTGCGGGAGAGCAGCACGTGATGACTGAGGTGTGTCAGCATCCGGCGGCAGAGTTGCGGGCCGTGGATTCGTCGCCGTTCCTGCACGCTGGCTGCGTGGATGATTTCTGCGACGTGCTGGAGTCGGTGTTTGACCAGTATCCGAAAGTGATGCTCGAGTTCGTGTGAGTGCAAGCGGTGTGGTGGTTCGGCGTTGCGCGGAATCTCCTACTGTCTCGTGGTAGTACGGATTTTCAGCCGTGTGGCTCAACTATGATCCAGACGCGGAGGCGTCAGGTCAGCAGACGTTTGACGGGTTTTGACTTCCTTCGGGCGTTCGTGTTTTACCGGCCGGGGGCGGAGTTCCGAGCGATACAGACACGCTTGCCGCTGTGTTGAGAGCCGAGCAACGGTAACGTTGGCATCTGATCCACTTGTGAGGGGATGGGCGGAGAATGGAGCGTGTGACACTTCCCGCCCACGACCGACTCGCCGCGCCACCCACATAGTGGCTTCCAATTTTCTGAAAATCAAAGTCATTCGCCGTGCAAGTCCCGGAACGTGCATGTCGGACGACGCCATCGAGCGACTGCACCAGAATTGGTCGGAGGAATTGCCTCGGGGATGGATGGACTGGCGAACGGATCAAGTAGGAGATATGGACGTTCTCGTGTCGCGACGTGGGAGTGTTCCCCATGTGGACACGCGAGGTGCGGTGCTCGCAGAGGTGCTGGGAATCGTCGTCTCTCCATCCTCTGCCGTGGATCGATACGTCGACGAACACGCTGACGGGACGCTTGACATCCCGCAGTACTACTCCCGATTCCCTGAACGCGGTGATGAACCCGTCCACTCGGTCGAAAACTCCAGTCTGTGGTCAGCCTGCGTTGAGGGGGCGCTCCGACTCCTGAACGGCAACGGTCAATACGCCCGTGACGAGTTCACGTTGTACGATTGCCTTGACGACAGCAATCCGATGCCATGCCCGATGCTGCGTGATGATGTTGGCTGCGTACTCATCGCCCCCGCCCTGAGTACGGATACGGATCACAATCTAACCGGGTCAAATTCAGCGGTCGACTGACGGCGCGGTCAAAAACCGCGCGTCCGGTGGCACCCTCCCAAAGGTGCGAAGACATGAGCAGCTGAGTTCGCCTCCTCGGGACGAACTCACCTCGTTGGTAACGGAGGTTGCAATAAAAAGGCCGGCACGGCAGCCCTCTGGCGAGATCGATCACTAGCCTGCGTTCTAAGTCGCTCGAAGTCGCACAGGCGGGTATGAGCGTCGTTGAGCGACTGCAATCGAATTGGTTGGACGAATTGCCCCGGGGACAGTTGAACTGGAAAGATGAGACACGGACAGTCCTTGGACTCGAGATCATCGTCAGCGGTTACGAGGCACCGGAACACGTCGACCGAGGTGGATTTCTGCCGGGAATTTTTGGCCTCGTTGTTTCCCCGCGGGAGACGGTGGAGACGTATGTTGAGGATCACGCAGATGGAACGATCGATATACCGCAGTACTACTCGGATTTTCCAGAGGGAGACTCGATGCGGGTCAATCTATACGAGCGGGGCGGGGATGCAGTTCGTGCCGCTCCGCTCGAGTCGGCAATCAGGGAGCTGAACGGCAGCGGGCGGTACCGCAAGTCTGAATTCACGCTGTATGACTGTCTTGGCGGGGACGCCAAACCGTGCCCAATTGTACGTGAAAATGTTGGATGCATCCTGCTGGCCCCGATGTTGGGGCCAGAATAGCCGCGTTGGTCACCCTCCCAAAGGTGCGAGGAAACGAGGTGAGCAGCGAGTCCGTCTGCCCAAGACGAACTCACCTCGTTGGTTACGGAGGTTGGAACAAAAAGGCCGGCACGGTAGCCCGCTGCCGAGACTTCTCACGAGCCCGCGTTCTAAGTCACTCGAAGTCGCACAGACGGGTATGACTGTCGTTGAGCGACTGCAATCGAACTGGTCGGACGAATTGCCACACGGCGTGATGGAGTGGCAGGACGAGACGAACACCGTGATCGAGCTGGAGATTCTGCCGAACCGTCCCGTCGAACCGGACGGGATGCGCCTGACGGACGAGTCGGCGAAGGGCGCCATCGGCCTCGTCGTCTCGCCGCCGACGAAGGTCGACGAGTACGTGGACGTGCTTGCGGACGACACCGTTGACATCCCCGAGTACTACTCGCGATTCCCAGATAACCGGGAACCGATGATCCAGCACGGCGACGACGCTTTATTCTCGGAGTGGGTGGAGGCGGCCGTTCGCGTTCTCAACGGTGGCGGCAGATACGACGAGTCCGAGTTCACCCTGTACGATTGTTTGGTGGACGATCCGCAGCCCTGCCTGTTGCTCCGCGAGAGGGTGGGCGCCGTTCTGCTCGCGCCAGCCGATTTGTCTCCCGAGGTGAAAGGGCTCTAAATTGAGCAGGCTTTCTATTATCATAAAGCAAATAAATTCCTGTTTTCGGCACCAAATACCGCTTGATGGCGGATGGATTCGAGAGCGTGGATGAAGCGCTCGAGGCGTTGAAAGACGGCGAGACAACGGCCTCGAAAGTGAGAGAACAGTACGGACACGTCGACGGCATCGAGCGCAGCATCTCTGTTGCACTCGCCAAGCGAAATCAGGATATGACTCAGGAGGTGTTTGAAGACTCGTTCTCCGCCGAGTTCTCCCTTGATAGGGAGTGGCCCACTCTGACCGAGGCGCGGGAAATGAACTGGCCGCCAAATTGGGACGCCGCAGACCGCTTGACGTCCGTGGTCTACGGGCTTCGACAGCCTCGGGAGACGGAGTGGATCGCGGAGCGTGCCGACGTGGATGTTGGCCGTGCGGAAGAGGTCTTGGAGGGGTTCGACTGGGTGTCATCCCTCAACGACGGGGAACGGTGGTATCCGTGCAGCATCGAGGAGCGCGACGAGTACCGCGACAAGAGGTGGTCTAAACGCTGATTCCGGCGAGTTTTCATTCAAGACGTGGGGTGTGTCTATAGACACTCCCGTCGTTGGTAACGTTCCACAGGAAAGGAAGGGGTCAGTCTTCGTCTTCTCCGACCTCGCCGCGGGCAGCTTTTCCAGCCGCCTCGACCATTTCCTCTACTGTGTCCAAATCCACATCTGCTTCTTCGGCGATCTCCTCTGCCGTCATCACGTGTTCACGGGGCATTTTAGGCGAAAGTTCGGGTTCGTTCAGTAAAAGTCACACCCGGATGCGGGGTGGGGCTGCTGGGCCGGCGTTTAAATGCAATTACGGTCGACCGCGGGGTGCTATGCCCGAAGACGATAGTAACGACAACGACGGTGAGGAGATGGACGTGGTTGACCCGGAGGAGGTCGATCACGCGCTCGACCGTCTGGGCCAGAAGCGACTGGCGATCGATCTGCTGGCCGCACAGCGAGACATCGCGGAATCGCTGGTGGGTGTGCCTGTGTGCGAAGATCAGGAGGAGATGGTGTTTGGCGTGTTGCACGATCTTGAGGAGGCTGCGGAAGCGGTGTGGCCCGACGATGATATGCCCGATGTCGGTGAGATTGCAGAGGGCGACTGGGACGACGATGAAGGAGAGAACGTTGAAGACGAGGCAGAGAACGAAGAGGAAGAAGACGGGGAGGAGTAAACCCCCGTTGTATCTGCGGGATGCTCGCATCCTACCACTTGCGTCCCGCAGTTGACCTCTGTGTCGGATGCTGTGGTCGGTTGGTTCAAGGCCGTGTTCCGCGGCCTGCCTGACGAGCAGGCATCGTACAGTTGCATCTCTTTTCTTATATGTATCTCGCAGATTGGGGTACACCAAACCGTCACACAAACCTAAGTGACAGGCACCAAGACAACTGGTATGGTGTTCGCAAGCGCCCTCAAAGAGAACCTCTACGACCTGTGGATGTGCTGGGAGTGTGGCACCGTCCGTGCCATCGAAATCTCCGAGAGAAACGCCAACGCTCCGATCCGCGACCAGAAACTCGAAGACCACGGACTGGAGTGTCCCGCGTGTGGAAACAAGGGTGCCGAGAAAATTGTCCCGGAAGAAGACGTGCCGAACTGGGATTAACACTACGGCGTGATCAACTCAGGCCGACGCGCTTGATCTCGTCCGCGACCACATCGTCGGAGGGCGTCTTGATGTAGTCCTCCATGGCTCCGAGTGACGACCAGCCGCCGATGGCCATCACGGTGTGTGGGTTCATCTCCTTCCGCACGAGTCGATCCTGCGCGAAGAACCGACGGAGGTCGTGAGCGGACAGCTTCTCCCAGTCCGCACTCCGACCCGGGACATCATCGCCCCGGGCGGCCATCTCGTCACCAAGCTCGTGAACGATGTCTCGGACGCGGCTCTTAGTGACGCCGAGAAGCAACTCGTCTTCCTCAACGTCCAGCTTGTGCCGATTCTCCAGCAACTCCACGTACGCGTCCTGTGGGATGTGGGCGTCGCGGAGCTTCCCACCGCTTCCGGTGGTATCCTTCCCCGCCTCTTCGTGGACGCGGAGCCAGTACAGACCGTCGTCGGCGTACATGTCTTCGGGTCGGACGGCTGCCATCTCCTGCGCTCGAAGTCCGACTGAGCCGCCGAGCAGCGCGACGGCGTGATGCTTGTGTGATCTGTCCTCTGCAACGTCGCATAGGGCCTCGTACTCTTCGGGCTTCAGCCAGAGCTTGTATTCGGAGTCTCCGGCTGTGGACTTGACTCGCATCGACGTGACGAAAGTATGAGTTTCCGGCAGATAAGTGCCGGCCGGCTGGGGGTGTTCGGTTCGTCGGCTGTGTTGAGACGGCTGATTTTGCGGGATAGAGCGGTTCGGGCTGATTCGAGGTGCCGATAATTACGAGAAATCGTCACCAGCCCTCGCTGCTGAACCGAACAGGGGTGGGGTTGCTCTCGACGTGAGCCGCTCGACGAACAGAACTCGTTGGTAAGTCGCCCAACCCAGCCGCACCTACTCGTTGCTGGAGGGATGATGATTGGCTGGGCTTCCGCGCTGAACGTCGCCCGCATCGATGTGGTCTCGCCGCCGACAGTCGTCGCAGGCCACGCTGATACCACCCGGGACGCTCAGGGAGATCGTCACGTCACCACTCCCACAGGATGGGCACGACAACCACACAGAGAGGAGTTCGACAACGGACTCCATCTACTCGCCCTCGATCTCGTCAAGCAACTCGCGCAACTCCTGTCGCTTCTGTTCAGTCAACCACTCCATCTCTTCATCCAACTCCTCTCTCGCAAGGTGATGCGAGTGAGCGACGAGCGTGTTGACCGATGCGAGGTAGTTCTGCATCGATTTCTTCCGCTCCATCTCATCGTCAGCGTTCTCGTATTCGAAGAGATTGCGACGGAGGATTTCCAACGTCAGGCCGAGATCATGGTCGTGGTCGAGGTTATCATCATCGGGCATATCTTGAGGATGTCCGCTACTCCCTGATATATGCCGGCCTCGATCCCATCCATCCCACGCCTCAAGTGAATCCTCTGCGCGATCGAGCCCTTCGAGCGCGTGGGCTGCGTCGATGCTGGCGGAGAGGGGAGGGCCTCGCCCGCTGTCGCCCTCTTCGAGCACTTCTTCCAGCACGTCGCGCAGAACTGGAATGCACTCCCTCGCCCGGTCGGTTTTCGACTTTTCGCTCATACCGATTGCATCGGCATATTGGACTCTAAATGTTGGCTTTCCTATAATAGAATGTGTTTTCATTCAAGACGTGGGGTGTTGCGCTCGTTGGTAACGTCCAATCAAACACCGCACAACAATCTAGGGTGTCATAAAACGATTCACACACCTCAGTAGCTTCCCGAAAACCGGTGTCTGAGAGGTGGGAAATATTGCCGCTATTCAGAAGCAGCAACAGGAGTCCTCTTGACCGGTATCAGAAAACCATGCCAACCGTTCTATGACAGCCTAACCGCACAACAATCATCTACCCCGGGCCGCAATTGGGTGACAAGCGACCCCACTCCCTCACGTATCAACCATGGAAGAAGTGATCACGGAGGAACTCATCGAGCAGGCCATTTCGAACCCGGACAACCAGAGCCCTGCCGACCTGACGGACAAGACCGTTGTCTACTTTGACCAGAAGGTGTGGGGTGAGATCAGGGACGCAAAGGTCAACGCCGATTCCGACCACACTTCACTTGACGAACTCGCCCAGCGTTCCGTCAACGAGGCCGACTTCGTTTACCCGTTCTCGCTGGAGAACATCATCGAGACCAGCGCGGCATCGGATGTGGAGTTCAAGGCCGACGTGTACGATATGATGATGGACTTGTCGAGGAATCACTCGATCAGGAACTATCCCTATGTCTTCGACCATGAGGCGAGAAGTTACATCTGTGAGCGACACAACCTGCTCCCCGAGCTGGACTCCAAGTCGTACGTGTTCGGCAAGGGGACGGCACACGCCGCCGGCGAGTGGAAGATAGAGTCCGAGAAAGGTGTGCCCGAGGAGGTGATGGATGAGTTCATCAAGGTCATCAGGGATGAGGAGGTGAATCGGAGACTGCTTCACGCCCGGTTGACCGAAGACGCGCCCGAGGTAACTCCAGAGCACAAGCGGGAGTACGAAGACCGGTATCGTGAGAAAGTCCAAGAGGTCGGTGAGGAGTTGGAACTGGAGGATCTAGAGGAGAGAAGCCTGTACCTGTCCGATGTGTTCATCGACACGCTGATGCCGAGGGTCAGAGGATACTGCCGCGATCTGGGCCTGAACCCGCTTTGGCCGATATTGTACGATCCCCGTCAGCTGTCCTTTGAGGCGTTTTTCAGACGGTTCCCCGCGTTCTACACTTACTCGACTCTGCACTTCGCCGTGGACGCACACACGGATAGGGAGCCCGAGTTCAACGACGTGCTGGACATCAGTCAACTGGCCGTGGCAGCACCGTACGCCGACATCGTCGTGACCGAGCAGTTCTTCGCCGGGATGCTGCACAGGTTCGATGTTGGAGATGCCTTCGACACGGAGATATACCAAGACGTAGACGCCTTCAGACAGTTCTTGGAGGAGACTCTTGATTGACCTCGAAACAGCTCGTTGGTGAGGAACCGGTTTTGAGGCAGAATAACCGGGGGTATTCCAGAACATCAGCCGCTCCTCGACAGAATAGCGGCGAGTGATTGAAATAGGTGAAAATCAGCTCTCGGATGCGTCGAGGATCAATCTCCTCAACGACGTCTCAACATCCCTATCCAACTCCTCGATCAATCCGAATAGATTGTCCACTATCACCTACATCACTCAACAACCACACCCGAGTCGTCCGCTCACCCGTTACAGGAGAGGAAAATATCTGAAAAACAGATCAGCAATCCTACCGTGAAATAGTCTCGTCGACCGTGACCCTAATTAACGCAATTGTGCCGCCACGTCTTCTACCGCGCTTTTAACCGCCTTCTCTTCCATACCCGGCCGTAATAGCACTCGCCCCGAAGCATCTCGTTGCTTGCCGTTCTTGTGTCCACTCACTCTCACCTTTGCCTTCGGCAGAAATGATGTCCGCCGTTTTACTTCGAACTCACCATCCCTGAACGAGGCATCGATAGTTAGCTTTCTGAACAGAAAGGGACTATTGTAGGTGAGGTTGAGCACTTCGAATCCGACATCGTACTCCCGAGCCAAATTCTGTGCCTGTTCGCTGGCCTCCTCTCGGGCAGATTCAATAGAGGTGAAGGAAGTGCCAATCCCTTCTGCAACGTTTCCCTCTCGGTCGCGTGCCGTTGCCTTCACGATGTACGGTCGCTTTTCGTGTACGTAGACGGTGTTTTCGATCTCGACCTGCTCGTGATTAGATACGTTCTCGTGTTGGGCCATTTCAGCCGATACCTCGGCAAGAACAGCAGAGTAATTAATGGGCTTAACACCTGTTCACTTGTTGAACGAATGAGGATCAGAAAGTATCTAATTCAGCTCAGGCTGGCCCGTACACGGTAAGGTCGTCACCCAACGTGTACAGACGGTTGCCGACAACTGTTGGAATGCCGCCATCGGTATTCGTTATTTGACCTTTCTGTTGTCCGTCTTCGGTGCTCATCACACTAATAGTCGCATTACCGAGATCGACATACAGCGATTCGTCCCCAATCGCCACAGGCACCCTCGAAAACGAAAGTGTCGAAATTTGATTTGTCAGAGGTGCTTCCCACTGTTTTGAGCCGTCGGAAGCTGAGTATGCGAGAATGCCTTGAGGTCGAACAAGGTAGACAGAAGAATCATCTGCAAGCGTTGCTCTAACCGCTGTTCCGTTGTAAATATCGGTATTGCTCCATCGCAACTCTCCCGCATTCAGGTCGTACGCGAATAGCCCATCTGATACCGCGTGAAGGTACAGCATATCTCCGACTGCTGCGATGTTTGTCTTGTACACCTCAAGTGAGGAGACGCCAAGAGAGAGTGTTGCTTCCCTCGACAAGTCATCGATGTTTAATACCGTAGATGGGGAGCCATAGGTGATGAGTCGATTACCGACTATCGTGCCGGACAAATCTGTATATATCGAGGTGCTTTCGCCCGTGATGGTCTTTTCATCAACGACACTACCCTCTCGAATGTCGAAAGCTAAGATTGTCGCTTCAGAGCTTGAGATGGCTTGACTTCGGTAATACAGTCTTTGGCCGTCAAAGACTGGTATCTCGGTTGCTTCTGAAGGTGCATTGTATAGGAACTGCCGGCTGCCATCTGTGGTGGACAGACCGATTATTCGACCTTGTTTGGCGCCGACGAGTGTTTCTTCGCTGGCGGGATACAGGTCGTAATTGAGATTGCGCTCCCAGAGTTTGTTTCCTGCGCCATCGAAACTTCGCATCCGCGGCCCTTTCCCCGAGATGTGACCGCTGACTGTCGTTTGACCGTTATGGATCACCACCGATTGCGGATTGCCATACGAACCAACATTCCCCGTCCACAACTCGGTCGCGTTTGAACCGGGGCCGCTGTAGTCGGCAGTATACTTGTCCGAACTCCCGTCAAGGTGACTGGGGATGAGCCCGATATCATTCTGATAGGGGCCCGATGGCGCATCCGAGCCTTCAGTGGTCGCATTAGTCTCGGACGAGGGCGTTTCCGTCGAATTTTCCTCGGAGCCGGGCGAACTCGTCTGCGGGCTATTGCCTTGGCCACCTGTAGATGAACAACCGGCGAGCCCTGCGAGGCTGGCTGCCATTGCAGAAAGAACTGTCCGTCGATACCAGCGCCGTTGCTGCGTGTCTTCCGACATATCGTTCCAAAAGCGGGGGCGACTCCGAGAGTAATTAATGGGTCTAACACCTGTTCACGGCGTGAACAGGTCACGTGTGCCGTCAAGAGGATTTTGACTCCGGAGCTTCCTCGGGGACGTACTCTGCCAACGGCTCGGCAGCCACGAAGTAGTCCCTAAATACGGCTTCTGCCCAGCGGATCGCCGGCTGTGATTCTGCCTCGAAATGACCGAGATACTCTGATTGTTCCCCGTGAACGAGCAAATACACGATCCCGTCCGCTGGAGATGGCCCCTCATCAGCGACGTACATTCCATACGGAATCGATTCACACACGCGAATGTCAGCGTAGTCGCTTTCGACCAGATTCACCATCCAGTCGATATGGCGGTTTACGAGCGACTCCATCACGTGCTTCTCGAGGACGAGATCGAGTTGCAACTCCTCTTTTTCCACGCTCTGGTCGTAGATGGTCTGCGCGAACTTCGTGCTGTTGTCGGCAACGCCAAGTCCACAGAGACGGTCAGCGTCTTTGATCCGTCTGATAGCCTTCTCCACATTCGCTTCCATCGACGGCGGTTGTACCGGAACTGCCTCCGCATCGCGGAAGAACACGGGATCAAGAGGCGCCTCGTCCGGAAAGTGCTCAATCAACCGATTTCCGGATTCAATCGTCTCGGTGGCGGCTGTTGCTCCTCTCACTGCGTCCAGTATGAGTTCCCCCTCTCGGGTGACCTCGTATGTGCCGTTCTGTTTTTCCACCAACCCTGCCTCGTCAAGTTCTTCGGTCGCTCGATGGACTGTCGGACGCGAGTCCCCAACTGAGTCCACGAGATCGCTGCGCCGCTGAGGTTGTGTAGCGAGCTGTTCCAGATATTCCTGCCGCTGAAGAACGAGTTCAACGACATCCGCATTCCCCATCGTTGTACTGTTTTATACGTGGAATTCACAAAAAAGTGCTCTGATGTATAAGATTGCTAATTTCGTCCGTATTAATTTCACTTGACTGACTTCGTCTAGAGCTGGTGTAAGCGGGATTGGAGACGTGTACAGAACCGTCTACTCCTCACAGCAGAAACGATGTGACGACGCTTCGAGAACACGAGGTGCCGCTCAATGCGGTCAAGGTGTTCTCCGTCGAAAATACGTTGGTGAGTAACCGGCTCAACGAGCACGGCGAGAGCAGGAGAGGTCGCGTGTTGTTCATCGAAGTAGCGTCTCGCCGTCGAGTTGCATCTCATCGTGTGCGATCGGATCACCGGTCTGCACGGCGTCAAGCATCTCGTTCACCGCATCTGGCCTGTTCTCCTCGGGAACGTTCGCGATCACGTTGATGAACAGCCACGCCATCCCATCAACCTTGTCCTCCAAGTGGTACGCGCTTGAGGAGATCGCACCGCGGCTCACGTCATCGAGTTGCTCGGCCATCTCGGCGTGCGAGTCGATGCCGTGCAGGTAACAGGCCATAATCTCCGACTCTCTGGTTCCGATCGGGCTGTTCTCGTCGATCACCTCCGCCAACTCGTCGATGCTTCGCCTCGGTTGTTCCCCGATCTCCTGCGGGTCTTGTCCCTCGAGCAGCAGGTCGATGTCGCTCGCATCCAGTTCCCTTGCACGCCACGCAACGCGGGCGGCCTCGCCACTTTCGTCCACTTCATCGAAGACGGCGACGAACTCCTCCAACTCGGGATACAGCCACGAATCATTCAGTTTGGCGGCCCTGCTCCACACGCCGCGGGATTCGAGAAATCGCTTCGCTCGCCGTCGCCCGATGGGAATGAATCGTTCCTCGGGCGGTTCCTCCGCGTAGTAAACCGTCTGCTCGGTCACCTCCGCCTGCACTCGCTTGACCCTCTCTCGCTCCAGCTCGGAGCAGAACGTCACCTCCCATCCCTCGCTCTCCGCCACCTCGACCGCCGCCTCCGGAGCGTCGTCCTCGATGGCCAAGAGGAACGGCTCGTCTGCGGCCTCCCAACATCGATACGTCTCCATCTCGTCGGCCTCGTCGGGGACGTCAGTCGCAACCAGCACGTGGTCGTGGTCTTTGTCGCTCGATACCTCGTTCAACTCGAACTCTGTGAACACCTCCAACAGATATTATGTTATCTGACAATAAATATCATTTCGTGGTGGCGTGACGAGGGATCAGACGACGATGGGATGTCTCGGAATCCCGGACGGTACGGTGGTTTTCCGCCCATCTATTCGATGTCGAAGCGGTCGGAGACCTGATCGGCAAACTCGCCCTCTTCCACGTCAAGGTAACCGACCTGCCGTCCCTCAACATACACGTGGCCCTCAAAGTCGTACAGTTCGATCTCGCAATCTCCCAGCGTAAAGCAGACCCCCGGAGAGCGGCCCCACGACTCCTCGGTGGGGTACTTCGCGCTTCGCCACTCCACGTCCTCCACACATTCGTCAACCCACTCCTCAACGCGATCCGGCTCGTCGTGAGCGCACTCGATAAGCCACGCCACGGGCGGCGTATCGTCTGGCACATCTCGTGATGCACGTTCCACGACCGAGTCGACAGCGAGCGCAAGCGAAGCCATCGCTTTCTGATGTGCTGTGTCCATATCCGTGGCTATCGTGGTGGGACTGATAAGAACAGCGTCAGAACAGGCGACAGTCCCATGGCATCTCAAAACACCACTTACAGGGCTATCTGAACTTCTTGAGCGTGACCCTCAACATCGACGACCGATTCGACTTGGCTTCCTGAAACGATACGAGGCAACCGCGAGGAGGCGTGGCGACAGTTGGAGCGATCTTTCGACCGACCTGTCTCAAACGCGCGAAAAAGAAAGGGGGTTGGCAGTCAGTCGATGCGCTCGATCTCGTCAACGACGCCGAGCGTCTCGTACGGTGCCCTACCCTTCTCCTCGTCGTACTCCGGCTGGTGCGACACCGTTGCGTTTGTCCATCCAGACCGCTTCCGGTAGGCCGAGACCGGCACCGAGTGGTACACGGTGTCGATGCGCTTGGCAGTGTCCTCGTCGATGGCGACGGTGACTGTGACCTCGCGGTGATGCTTCGGTCTCACGTGAAGCATCACATCCGTGCATTCAACGACGCCATCGAACTCGATTCCGTTCTTCAACTCGACGCGAACTTCGTCTCCATCTTCCAACGACGCTAGCGTGTTAATGACATCTGGTACTGCCACTGCACTAGGTATTAGGCACTGGAGTGACATAACCCCGTTGTCTCGGAACCCGTCGATTTCACGGTTTTCGACGCCTGTACTCTACTCGACTCGTTTCTCGTCTCGTTTTATCGACTTGTTCTCGACACCTCAGGTACACGAGTACCGGCGTTTTCTCAGGTACCAAGGTACCAAGGGTTTCGCCTAGAGTCAGTTTATGGAGAAGTCGGCCTGCCATTCGTCCTCGAAGTCCTCGTCCGCATCCTGCTCCCGTTTGGCGAGCGCGACTGAGATGGATCGCTCGATTCCGTCGATGTGCGAGTACTTCTCCAGCACCTCGTCTGGTTCGGCCTCGCCGCGCTTGATTTTGTCCAGCGCGTTTCGCACCTCGTTCACGTCCGGTTGTACGTCACGCATCCCTTTGAAAAACCGCTTTCCAGAGTCTGAAAGCCGGGATACTAATTTCCCGCCCGGGTGCATACCTGCGTGCGTGAACAGCGAGGACATCCGCCTGCTCCAGCAACTACTCGCCAACCGCCACGGTTCGCTGACGCTGACGGAACTGTCGGCCCGCAACCGGGAGGATGAGGCCACGCTTGCGGAGCATCTTGACGGTTTGCGAGAGAACGGTCTTGTGACGACGCTTGGAGACTCGGGGAAGTACTACACGGTCACCGAGTGTGGGATACAGGTGTTGAAGCAGATCGGGCATTACGAGCAGATCGGCATCCTGCACGATATGTACTCGGCGGCGGAGACGGACGTGGGGGCTGGAGACCGGCCGCGGCCGGAGTGGCTGTAGCCGTGCCCGAAGACAAGGTGAGAAAGGTTGGTCTCGCTCTCCGTGTTGGTAGCAGGGCGAGCGTGGAGGAGGTGGCCGAGGAACACGAGGTAAGTGAGACAGACGTCCGCGATGCGGTGGAGTGGGCTGCCGAACATCCTGCCGAGGTGCGGGAGATCATCGAGGAGCGTGCGGAGTCGCTCGCCGACTTGGAGCGGGAGTACCCCGACGGGGTTGATCCACCCCGGGAACAGTCCGCGGCGGATTACAGGGAGCGGCAACTCGACGCGCTTGACGCGATTGTCGAGCAATTCGAGTAGTCACTCGCCGTTCAACAGTCTCTCCACCCACTCCGAGAAGTCGCCGCTCTCGTTGACGCACTCGTCTAGATCCACAACCGCACCCCCGCGTGCGTGCCATCGTTTCTTTCGGTAGTCGCGCTCGTCCATACCCGAATCTCTCCCACTATCGACTTGAAAATGTACTTTGGAAAGAGAGAAAGTCTGCTACTCGATGCCCAATAGTTCGTCTGCGTTCCTCCAGTCAGTAATGTCACCCCACCTGTCAACCGCTTCATCGACTGGAACCTCGTCAGTCCAGTCAAATTCGAGATCATCGACGTCGGTTTTCATAACGCCGACGCGGACGCTCCACTCCCGCTCGTCGTCGCAGCGGAAGTCGTACGTGAAACTGGCCAATCGTGCCTCGTACTCCTCCTCCGTCATAATCTCGTAACTGCTGGCGAACGCGGCCTCGATCTCGTCCTCGTAGTCGCGGTAAGGACAGTGAGGGGAGCGTGCGCCGACGGCGACGAGCAGGCCAGCGAGACCCGGCGGGTGCGGGCTTCTGCCGGTGCGGCTTTCCAGTCGCTCGATGATGTCGTGGACGTGGGTGAGCACGATGCGGGGGTAGCCATCCCTCTGTCTCCATACCAGCACCTCGTCGTCATCGTCTGCAAATCTCATCTTTGTCTTTGTTCCCATTCTCTGCATTTGATAGTTGGTGCGTGGCCCAGAAAAGAGCACTGTCTCGGGGTGTGGCGGTAGAGATCAAAGTTTGAAGTGGATGGTATTGAGGTATATTCATCGAATTGACTAGGTGTTTGAGGAATGAAGGACGCGAGGAAACGAAAGACGTGAGCAGCGTCGGTGGCACCCTCCCAAAGGAGCCAGCCTTGCTACGCCCCGGTCGTCGGGACGCACCTCATACTCGGGGTTGATTTGTATTAAACGCCGGCGTGCAGCCGGCTGCAGAAGGTCAGCAAAAAAGTCACTTGTCGTTGGCCAACTCGTAGAGTCCGGTGTTGACCTTCTCCACCAGACCAGCCAGTCGCAGCTCCTTCAGATGGTGCTGGACGGCGTGCTTGCTGTCGATGCTGGTGTTCTCCTTGATGTGGTTCGGCGTCGCTCTGCCTTCTCGAAGGACTTCGATCACTTCTTCCTGTGTCGGAGTGGGTTTCTGTTCTGCACTCATATACGTGTAGTGGTACGTTATAGTGCCACTTAGTGGTTCTGAGTATCCGACTACAAACGACCTCTAACACCCACTTAGTACGTTTGCTTTACTTTGTGGTGCTACCCCGTAACCCTTTTGTGTCAGATGGAGCAAGAATAGAGTGAACAGAAAAAGAGAGCAAACGAGGTGACACACGATATGGGACTCGGATGTTTTGGAGGTGATTTGGCGCACAAACCAACGATGGAATGAGCCAGCGAGCGTGGTAGTACCCCACCGCCGCACCCGGATGATTGGAAAGACGGGCGCGAAACGGAGGTGAAAAGCCCGCAATGCCTTCCTCGGGCAACCGAGGTGCGTTGCGGGTCAAGGCGACTACAAGGGCGCTGAAACCACGATGGACGGCACTCAGTTCCCGTACGGCCCGGCTCCGCCGGGAAGCAAGCCCGGGAACGCACGCACGAGAGCCGTGACCGACTCGGCGAACGTGCGTGCGCACTATGTTGGTTTACTCAGCCCGGCGGCCGCGAGGCCGCGCGGGTAGGCAGGCTGGTGCCTCACCCTCGTGGTGAGTCGCGCGTTCGATTCCCCGGCTGCCCCTGTTGCTCTGGAGGTGATCTAGACGTTCTGCGACACTAACTACCATTCAACTATGTCCGACACACGATCCGAATTCGACACGCTCGAAGACCTGTTCGCTGATGACCGAACAATGCTGCTTTCCGCCGATGTTCACCTGCTGGAGGAATCACACATCGACAACCGTCCTGCAATCGAGATTGAAACCAACTCCCCGTCCCTCGTCACACCAGACGAGGACTTCGAGGAGTTCATCAAGGAGTATGGATGTGTTTCCATCCCCGACTTCGGGAACACCTACATCGTAGTCGATGGATAGGATGAGATTGTAGCGTTGTAAACAAGACCGCCCGCTGAACGTATTCCGGCGTCACAACCGGCAGCGGCATCAGACTCGGCTGTTCTGCGGCGACTGGAGGTGATCAAATCTACTGCAAACTATGTCTGACAACAACAGCACTTCCGACACGGAAAGCACAGACATCGAAGAGATGTACGACGCCTTGAACGAGGCGGACGTTGGAGATGTCGTTGATCTTGAATTGATGAACCAGCACGGCGAGCAAACTGGAGGTGGGGTTTTCCGCATCGACGAGAAAGTACACGAGTTCGGTGACGGAAAGATCATCTGCCGCAACGACGTTGACGATAGAGTTCACCTAATTCTCGAAGAAGTAGAATACACATCTGGAGCGCCGATATTCATCGAGGAAAAGGGAGAGAATTGGTTCTCGTATGCGTCGGTTTATGCCATCTACGACTGACCCGTTCGATTGACCGCCCCATCTTGCCCGCTGACGTTCGACTCGGTTCACAACCGGGAGCGGGGCTACGACTCGGATGCTTCTGGAGGTGATGTGCTGGAAGACAATCTACCGACAAACTATGTCCGACAACATCGACATCACGGTCAAGAGCAGAGAGTACAGACAGTACAACAATAACACGTCCCGCTACGAGGTCTTGGTCTTGGACGTTTCCGCCGCGGACGTTGAATACGAGTCAGACGAGATCGAGATGCCGATCAGCGGCGTCGAGCACGCCAACTACCTCGGCACGCACGACTTCGAGCGGGTGTTCGTGAAAAACGGACGACTGTGGGCGGAGACGGTTGACAAAGAAGTCGACGTCGACGGAGACGAGATGCTGTGGGTGTACTGCTACCTCGTGCAGGAGGACGACGGCACCGTCGCGTGGGAGATCGACGACGCGAAGGCTCCCGAACCAAGTGACGAGTGGCCGGAGGAAGCCATTCACGGCGAGACGATCTGGACGCGGGACTGACGTTCAACTTTCACCACGGCCAGCCGCGCGAACGTTGACTCGCCTCACAGGCGGGGCGCGGCCTCGACTTGGATGTCAGTAGACGACTCTGGAGGTGATACACAATCACGAAACTATGACCCGACAATACACGGACACCGAGTCAGCATCGATCACGACAGACGCAGAGCTTTCACGCGATCTCGCCGACTTCGTGAAGACGCGAAACATCAGCGACGCGGAGACAGTCATCACGGTTGGAGACGGGGATGAGGCTTACTGCATCATCTCGGTCTACGGCGGCGAGTCATCCGCAGTCGTGCTGTACGACTACGTTGCCGGTGCCGGCGTTGGGGATGTGGCGTACTGCGCTGATGTGGGCGAGGTTTACGAGGGCCTACAGCGGCTCCTGAACCACGATGAAACGGCGACGGTAGAAGAGGACATCACGGGGTTGCTCGACTAACTCACGACCCCTTTCCTCGCGGCCAACCGCGCGAACGTTCTTGACTCGGGTGCAAGACCCGGGGCGCGGCCTCACGAGTCAGATGCCTGCCGACGGTCTGGAGGTGATACTACTATCGACAAACTATGTCCGACAACAACATCGACATCGAGAGCGAGAACAGCATCCAACCGACGCTGCTCGAAGAAGGCGACGAGATTCGCATCGAGAGCATACCCACCGACGAGGAAGTCGTGACGACGGTGAGCAGCGTTGAACACGCCCGCGACGAGCAGAAGCTCACCACCGTCCACCTCGAAGATATCGACCGGCGGCTGTTCCACGATGATGAGTGGCGGTGCGAACACGTCGAGTGCCGCGTTCGGCGCACCGGTCTGCCAACCACTGAGGAAATCATCGAATCCCTGAAGAGCAGCGAGCGACAGCCGGATGAAGCCGACGAGTACGTCGCCATCGAGGGCGACATAGAAGCCTATCACGAGGCCGCCGACGGCCGCGTGATTCTGCGCTACGTCCTGCAGATGGGTTGGGATATGGACGGCTCCCACGAGGGCGAGATGCTCGCCGACGAGGAGGTGCAGGAGATGACGCCCCACGGCGTGACCGGCGATTGAGAACCACGACCGCTTTCTCACAGGCCAGCCGCGCTCGGCGCCACCCTTGCGGGTGCGGCGGTTCGACTCCACCGGCGGCCCTCGACTTGGATGTCAGTAGGCGACTGGAGGTGATCCAATCAATCCACTGTAAAAATATGTCCGACAACACATCTGATTCCGATCCGGACAGTATCGACATAGAAGCCATCGAAGACGGCGATGTGCTGCACATCGAGAACAAGGTTGGCGACGAGGAGGAAATGTTGCAAGTGGAGTACTGCGGGCACGAGATGGTTTGGCTGGAGAACGACAAGCGGCTGTTCCACGAGAACAGGAGTGAGAAGTGGACGTACGAGGGCATCGCCGCGAAAGTGACTCGGGTACACGGGGGGAGCGAAAGCCCGGAGAGCGACTTGACCGACGATGGCTGCGACACGCCGTCGGATAGCAGATGACGATAGAGTACCTGTGCCCGCAGTGCTTCACCCGAGCCGTCACGGCAGACGTTCATCAATACGAGTGCGAGGCCTGCGGCCAGTCGTGGGACAGTCTCCGAGAGTTGGCGGAGACCAAACCGAAGACCGAGATGGAACAGCAGACCTTGGCCTCGGTAGCCAGTCCGGGAGATGCTGAATGACCTTCGAGGAGACGTGGATCGCAGGGAGCGACGAGGACAGGTTGATCGTGAAGACGAACCCACGACATCAGGACGTGCATCTATATGAGTTCCATCGCAGAGGAGAGGCTTGGGTGCCAAGCGGTGTTGTGACGGGACACGTCATCGAGTACGCGCGAAACAACGTTGAGGAACCCGTTTTGAATCGCCGTCTCGGCGATGGTCAGCTCCAGCTCTCGGACTTCTTGGAGAGCGTCGAGAGCCGCTCCGAGGTCATCGCCGTCGGCTGAAGGCGGATACCAATTCTATTTCAGACAATACAGATTACCGCGCCATACAGCGTTTTTCTAGCGGGGTATCAGACATTGCACTTTTCTGACCGACGGCCCAAGTATGACGTGCAGTCGTGGCAGAGACAGAAGACCAGTCCGAATCAGCCAGCGACATTAACCGAATAGGTTTGGCGGCGAGTTGGGAAGTCATCGACGATCTCGGAGAACTAGACGACCACGAGATGTACGGGTTGGGCATCGCCACCGGGTACCTGCAGTCCCGGTGGAGCAACCTCCGCCCCGACGACATTGAGCGGGTCTCCGACGAAGTCATCCGCGATCCCCTCCACATTCCTGAGGAGCCGAACGACGTGGAGCGCGAGTTCATCGAGCGACGTGACCTGCTCGCGGAGGCCATAGCAGACCTGAAGTTCGAGGGCAAACTCTGATGCCGCAGTTCACTTAACTTTCTCATAACAGTATTTCACGTTGCAGTACCGCGTCTTTCCGACGGGGTGTCAACCAGTGAACTTTTCCGGAAGCCGTTCCAAAATCCGATGCAGTCGTGTCGAAGCAGTCTGCAGACGTGGACTCGACTTGGATGCACGCAGACGAATTCCATCGGGAATCGCCAAGCGAAGAGCGACTCGCAGTCGCCCACGAGAATATCATCATCAAGTGGGCTGCCGAGCACCCCGAGTGGTTGGAAGAAGTCCGCCCGCGGATGCTCGAAGACCCGGAGGAGTGGCCGGACGATCTCAACGAGGCGGAGCGTCGCTTCATATCGCACAAGCAGGCCGAGCTGGCCGGTGATGACGTGTGATCCGGATCGACAGTCCGAGAAGACACGCGCACGGGCAGGCGCTCGGACAACTTGAGGAGAAAGAAGGCGAGCAAGTGGATGCGGATGACCCGCGCATCGACGAGATGCTGCAGGCTCCCGTCGAGGATGTTGAACTCCGCAGACACGAGCACGGCTCCGGCCACGTCCGCGGCGAACCGGCCCCGGGAGAGCAAGTCGCCGTCATCACCAACGAGGAGGGCATCCGCTGGTGGCTCACCGCTCGCAACATCGAGGACGAGGATGTTCCCGAACACGTCCGCCGCGCCGCCCTGCTGGCGTTGGACGCCGAGGATTAAGCCGCTTTCACCGTTTTCTTTCCACAGTTCACCGCAAACTGTCATACAATGATCCTTTACACTTCACCTTCCAACACTTCAACAGGAATGGTCGAGCCGGAGCTGGACAATTCGGTACTCGACGTCGAATCGGTAGAAAGTCTGAAAGCCGTCGACGTCGCCACGGACGCCGTTCTCGTCCACGCCGACAAATGCAACTCATCAAAATCTGCATACGAAATCAGGAGCGCGTGTCAACATCTCATAGAAGATGACGGCGAACCTCGTCAAGATGATTCCCCGCTCGCCGTATCCGTTGTTAGAACGGCTGATTGAGGACGCACAGAAAATCCATCAGCAACGACCCATACTGCAAGAGACGCTCGCTACCGCTACGCGACCGAGGTGTGAGGGCCAACTAAAGACGAATGCTCGCGGTTGATGCGTTCCTCGTCCTCCTCGCTGAGAGCGTAATTGATCGTCATAGTGGCACGGTAGGCCGGCCGGCATCTAAGTGCTCCCAACCGCTCGTTGGCAATCGCGACTGCGAATCGGCGCATCGAATATGCTCGAATCCTCGAAATCGGATATGGAAGATCGCATCAGCGATATTCACGGCGCACTCGTTAACCTCCACGGCGAACCGGAGCCACCTCGGGATATGCATCCGGTTGACTCCGTGATCCACACGATACTAAGTCAGAACACGAGCGACGAGAACAGAGACAACGCGTGGGACGATCTTGTCTCCGAATTCGGACATAATTACGAGGCCATCGAGAACGCCGACCACGACGAACTGGCCGATGCCATCAGAACCGCCGGACTCGCCAATCAGAAGGCCTCGCGTATTCAGGATTCTCTCCGTACTATCCGCGAACACACCGGCGGCGAATACTCTCTTGAGTTCATCAAGGAGATGGACGTGGACGAGGCGCAGTCGTGGTTGACGAATATCAAGGGAATCGGAGACAAGACCGCCGGTATCATCTTGCTCTTCCGGTTCGGTATGGACTACTTCCCCGTCGACACGCACTGTGAGCGGTTGGCAAAGCGGTTCGGCTTGATCCCTGAAGACGCCAGCTACGCTCGTGCGCACGAGTTGCTCACTGAGCACGTGCCATCCGACATCAAGTACAGCTTCCACCGGCTGTTGATCGACCACGGCCGCGCCTACTGCACCGCCCGGGACGCGGACTGCAGCAACCCGGTGTGCGAGCAGTTCTGCGATTGCGAGTACTGCTGACGTGTATAGAATCTATTTACGCGACTTTGTTTACAACCAGAAATCGGAGGTCATCCAGACCGTCGCCGAGCGCGTGCTCGACGAGTACGGCTCGGCCGCGGCGTTCGACGACTTCGTCCGGGAGGACGACCCGGAAACAGTTCGAGACGTACTCCTTGACTTCGGCGGCGTCGGGCCGAAGACAGCCGACTGCGTGTTACTGTTCGCGGGTGGACGCGAGGGTGTGTTTCCGGTCGATACCCACGTCCACCGGATCTACCGTCGCCTCGGCGTCGCGCCGCCGGACGCCGACCACGAGGGGGTTCGGGAGGTGGTCGAGCGCGACGTGCCGCCGGAAAAGTGTGGGTTCGGACACACTGCGAGCATCCAGTTCGGCCGCGAGTACTGTTCGGCGCGCAAGCCCGCGTGTCTGGATGGGGCCGAGGAATGCCCGATGGCCGATCTGTGCGATCGGGTCGGTGTCGACGCCGACGCCGGGGCCGCCGTCGATCCGGCGGAAGCCAGCGAAAAGTAGGGAGAACCGCAGTCGTCAGTACGACTTCGCGAAGTACGCGACTTCGTGCGCCTCGTCCTCGCAGATCGCGCACTCGTCGGCCTCGGGCTCGACATCCCGGTCGAGCGGGCACATCACGATCTCGGCGGCGATCTTCTCCTTGATCGCGGTCTCGCAGGCCTCGTCGCCACACCACGGCGCCTTGACGTAGCCGCGGTGCTGGCCGATCGTTCCGAGAATCTCCTCGGCGCTGTCGGCTTCTCGGATGTTCTCTTCGAGGTTTTGCTGGGCGGCCTCGTAGAGCTTGTCGTACACGTCGTCGAAGTGGTCTTCGACGGTGTCGGCGATCTCCGCGCGGTCCTCGACGATCGACTCGCCGTCGGGGCGGTGGACGATGGTGACTTCCTCGTCCTCGACCTCGTGAGGGC
The DNA here is from genome assembly GCF_900215575.1 of Natronoarchaeum philippinense. NCBI lineage: Archaea > Methanobacteriati > Methanobacteriota > Halobacteria > Halobacteriales > Natronoarchaeaceae > Natronoarchaeum > Natronoarchaeum philippinense. The sequence goes on from NZ_OBEJ01000002.1 coordinate 241,297, forward strand.
CGATCTCGAAGCGCACCGGGACGCCGTTGAGCTCGTGTTCGTTGAACTTGAAGCCGGGATTGCGCTCGTCGCGGTCGTCGAGGTCGACGCTGACGCCGGCGTCTTCGAGGTCCTCGGCGATTCCCTCGGCGTATTCGAGCACCTCGTCTTTGGTGTCTTCCTGCCAGATCGGAACGATCGCAACCTGCGTGGGCGCCACCGTCGGCGGGACCACGAGTCCCTGCTCGTCGCTGTGAGTCATGATCAGCGCGCCGAGCGAGCGCCACGACAGTCCCCACGAGGTGGTGTGGGCGACTTCCTCCTCTTCGTCCTCGTCGGTGTAGGTGAGGTCGAACGCCTCGGCGAAGCTCGTCCCGAGGTAGTGGCTGGTCGCGCTCTGGACGGACTTGCCGTCGGGCATCAGCGCCTCGACGGTCGTCGTCGTGTGGGCGCCGGGGAACTTATCGTGGGACGGCTTCCGGCCGCGCATGACCGGGATCGCCAGCACGTCCTCGAAGAGCCGTTCGTACTGGTCGAGCCGGAGCATCGTCTCGTCCCACGCCTCGTCCTCGCTTTCGTGGGCGGTGTGGCCCTCCTGCCAGAGGAACTCCTTAGTGCGGAAGAACGGCTTCGTCTCGGTGGCCTCCCACCGGACGACGCTACACCACTGGTTGAGTCGCAGCGGCAGGTCGCGGTGGCTGCGCACCCAGTCGGCCATAAAGGGCGCGATGATGCTCTCGCTGGTCGGGCGTACCGCCAGTCGCTCTTCGAGTTCGTCGTGGCCGCCTTGGGTCACCCACGCCACTTCGGGGTCGAACCCTTCGACGATGTCTTTCTCCCGTTCGAGGAAGCTCTCGGGGATGAACATCGGGAAATAGGCGTTGTCGACGCCGGTGTCTTTGAACCAGCCGTCGAGGTTGTCCTGCAGCGCTTCCCAGAGGGCGTACCCCCGAGGCTTGGTCACGATGAAGCCGCCCATCGGCGCGTAGTCCGCCAGATCCGCTTTCTGTACGACTTCGGCGTACCAGTCGCCTGTCGCGTACTCTTTGCTCTCCGTGATGCCGAGTTCTTGCTCGCTCATGCTGTCCTGTTGTTCCACACGAGTTCGTCGGGGGTAATAGACGAACCGATACTCTCGGAGCGCCGGGCGGCCTGCGGGCCGATGCCGCGTTGCTCGTGCCGCGTTGCTCGCGGCCACCGCGTCGGAAGAATGATACACGCGTGCGTTCTGGCTGTAACTAGTATGGGCTCTGACGACGCGAACGGCCAGACTGACGCGGACGAGTTCCCCGGGAGGGCTACCGAGTCCGTGCTGGCCGCACTGACCGAGCCCCGCCGTCAGTACGTTCTCTACTACCTTCGAGAGCGCGAGCGCGCGGACTTAGCGACGCTGTCGTGGGTCGTCGCCGGCTGGCTGGGTGCCGACAGCGACGCTGGCGTGACATCCGGTGCGGACCACGATCGGCTCGAACTCGAACTCCATCACAATCACTTGCCCCACCTCGACGATATCGGACTGATCGAGTACGATCCGAACACCCACGATGTACGCCTCACCCAGCCTACGGAGCTGGTTGCCGATCTCCTCGACAGGATCGGCGGTCCCGAACCGTCGGCTGACTACGAACGCCGACCAGTAGCGGACGCTCGTACTAGCATGTCCTCTCTCAGGACGACCGACGGCATCGACTCGCTGCGCGACCTCGTCGAAGATGTCGAGCAAACTGCGACGACGATCACCGTGTGCGCCCCCGACGCCAGCGAAGCGTTGCTGGACCAGTTCGTGACGCGAAACGTCGAGATCGAACACGAATCCCTCCCCGCGGTCGCCGACGGCGGGTTCGTTCTCGTCCAGCGCAACGGCGTCACGCTGGGAACGATCGGCCTCGACGTGCTCGAACGCGCCGCCACGTCACCGACCGCGCCGCCCGGCGAACGCAGCGACGAGGACTACAGACAGTTTCTCTCGTTGTTCCGGGACACCCAGTTTACCACCGCGTCCCGCGGGGAACTCCTCAAAACAGCCCGAGAGATCGAGGACCGGGCTTGGCGAACTGGAGAGGGACGGCTCCGGACCGGATTTCAGTCCTTGTCGGCCTATCAGGATCAGCTCTCGGTCTACCGTCGGCTCGGGACCGAGAGCGATCTCGATGTCCACGTGTACGGGCGCCCCGACTGGACGCCGCCGGCGATCGAGGGCGTCCGACTCCACGAGTCGACGGGCGCGGAGATCGGACTCGTCTGGTTCGTCGTCTTCCACGACGGCCGCGACGACGCCACGGCGTCCGGGCGATCGAACTCCTGTGCGCTGATCGCCGAGGAGCGCGCCCGCGACCAGTACTACGGCTTCTGGACGTACGATCCCGAATTGGTCGCCGCGATCGACGACTATCTCGCGTCGACGTACCGGTAGCGCCTACCGTTCGGCACGCTCGACGGCGGCGTCGACCGCGAAGGGACTCGCCGTTTCCGTCCAGTTCCAGCCGGGCAGACGCGTCTGGAAGCCGGCCGCCAGCGCGGCGTCGAGATCGTCGAGTCCGGCCCCACCCACCTCTGGATGGTGCGTAATATCGGCGTAATGAAACGTCGCCTCGGCGAGCAGACCGAACGGCTGTGCGCCCGCGATCGTACCCGCTAGCTGGCGCCCGAGCAACTCGTCGACGACGAATCCCGGATAGTCGTCCTCGACATCGAGATCCCGCAACAGTGCAACGAGCGCGGCGACGTTGACCGCGCGGTCGCCGTCGGCGAACACGGCGTCGACCTCGGCGCGAAACTGATCGTACTCGACAGGGTCGACTTCTGTCTCGAACGCGGCCGAAAGCTCTGCCCGGACCTCGTTGAGCAACTCGACGACGGACTCTCGACCTCGGATCCACTCGTACTCCCGTTCGACGGTGGCTGGCGAGATGTGCATGTACGGGCGATACTTGCGCGTTCCCTTACCCGTTATTGCGAAGGCTTTTATAACACGGAGCAAGTACGATCGGATAAGCGGGTTCTCCCTGGAATCCTCCCGCACGGGTCTGGACATTTCCCGGTCGAGACGAGACGAACCTGATACCGACAACTCAGTATGCGTACTCTCTGGCTTCCCGACGTCGCGCGGCGGACTCGTCGTGCCGCCCCGTTTGCCGTCGTTCCCGGAGTTTCTGCATCGTCGTCTCGTGACCGGCCCCGACGGGCCTGCATTCGACGGGGGGACACCACGCTACTGCGACGTTTCCACCTATGAGTTCCGTTGACCAACAACTCGACGAGTTGCGTACAGAGATCAAAAGCGAGCTACCAAGCGACATTTCGGTTTCGGAGGTGAAATACGAGGGTCCTGAGCTGGTCGTCTACACGCGTGATCCGAAGGAATTCGCCCAGCAGGGCGATCTGATCCGACAGTTGGCCAGCAAACTCCGCAAGCGCATCACCGTCCGCCCGGATCCCGATGTTCTCGCGGAGCCGCGCGACGCACGCGAACAGATTCTCTCGGTGATTCCCGACGACGCCGGGGTTTCGGATCTCGATTTCCACAAAGACACCGGCGAGGTCGTCATCGAGGCCGAAAAGCCCGGTATGGTGATCGGCCGACACGGATCGACGCTCCGAGAGATCACTAAAGAGGTCGGCTGGACGCCCGAAGTCGTCCGGACGCCGCCGATCGAGTCCTCGACGGTCTCGAACGTCCGGAACTTCCTCAAGCAGGAACGCGACGAGCGCCGCGACGTGTTAGAGCGGGTCGGTCGTCAGATCCACCGCGAGGAGATGTCCGACGAGGAGTACGTCCGCATCACGACGCTTGGCTGCTGCCGTGAGGTCGGCCGCGCGGCCTTCGTCCTCTCGACGCCCGAGACGCGCATCCTCATCGACTGCGGTGACAAGCCCGGCGCGGAAGGCGAGGTGCCGTATCTGCAGGTGCCCGAAGCGCTCGGCGCTGGCGCGTCGAACCTCGACGCCGTCGTGCTGACCCACGCCCACCTCGACCACTCCGCGCTCCTCCCGCTGCTGTTCAAGTACGGCTACGACGGCCCGATCTACACGACCGAGCCCACCCGCGACCTGATGGGCCTACTCCAACTCGACTACCTCGACGTTGCCGCCAAAGAGGGTCGGACGCCGCCCTACGACTCCGAGATGGTCCGCGAAGCGATCAAACACACCATCCCGCTGGAGTACGGTGATGTCACCGACATCGCACCCGATGTCAAGCTCACACTGCACAACGCCGGCCACATTCTCGGGTCAGCTGTCTCTCACTTCCACATCGGCGACGGTCTCTACAACGTCGCCTTTTCGGGCGACATCCACTACGACGACACGCGCCTGTTCAACGGCGCCGTCAACGACTTCCCGCGCGTCGAGACGCTCGTCCTCGAATCGACCTACGGCGGCCGCAACGACTACCAGACCGATCAGGACGACGCCGAGCAGAACCTCAAGCGCGTCATCAAGGAGACCTACGAGAAGGGCGGCAAGGTGTTGATCCCGGCGTTCGCCGTCGGACGTTCTCAGGAGATGATGCTCGTCCTCGAAGAGGCGATGCGGAGCGGCGATATCCCCGAGATGCCGGTTCATCTCGACGGGATGATCTGGGAGGCGACTGCGATCCACACGACCTACCCCGAGTACCTGCGCGACGAGCTTCGTGATCGGATCTTCCACGACGACGAGAACCCGTTCCTCGCCGATCAGTTCAACCACATCGACGGCGGCGAGGAAGAGCGCCAGCAGGTCGCCGACGACGGCCCCTGTATCATCCTCTCGACCTCCGGGATGGTCACCGGCGGCCCGATCATGTCGTGGCTGCGCCATCTGGGCAGTGACGCCGACAGCACCCTGACGTTCGTCGGCTATCAGGCACAGGGAACCCTCGGACGACGCATCCAGAACGGGTGGGACGAGATTCCGATCGACGACGACGACACCGGCCGGCAGTCGACCCTCTCGCTGAACATGGATGTCGAAACCGTCGAGGGCTTCTCCGGGCACGCCGACCGTCAGGGCCTCGAAAACTTCGTCAAGACGATGAACCCCCGACCGGAGAAGGTGCTCTGTGTCCACGGCGACGAGTCCTCGACGCAGGATCTCTCCTCGGCGCTGTACCACGACTACAACATGCGGACGTTCGCGCCCAAGAACCTCGAAACGTTCCGGTTCGTCTAACGGCTTCGCGCACTCTTCGATCACGGGCGTCTCTCCTCCCAACCGAGAGTACGTTCTCGATCGGGCTGCCGGTGACACTCTCGAATCCGGCATCATTCACGTATGTATCGGTACATACCGGCCCGTTCACCACATATAAACGGCTTATGTGCTGTTTCGCGTGCGTCCTCACGATGGGACAGCGGTCAGTACCGGTCACGGCCGATCAAGGTATCGATATGCCGGAACAAACGACAGACAGCGACTGGAGCCCCGAGCGAGCGTTTTCCGACGCCGTCGAGCAGCGCCATCACCGGATCGACGCCGACGAGTGGCAAAACGTCTACGTGATCGGCGATATCCACGGTTGCCTGACCGAACTGAAGGCGCTCGTCGAACGGATCGACCCCGACCCGGACGAACTGCTCGCGTTTGTCGGCGACCTCGTTCGCAAGGGCCCCGACAGCGCCGGCGTCGTCGAGTACGTTCGGGACCGACCCAACGCCGTGCCGGTACTCGGGAACAACGAAGCGAAGGTGCTGCGCGGCGACGCCGATCCCGGGCTCGACGACGAGCACGTCGACTACCTCGAAACGCTGCCCGCGGTCCTCTCGTGGGGCGACCACGCCGTCGTCCACGGCGGCGTCGATCCGTCCCGTCCGCTGTTCGAGCACGGCGTCGAGGATTTCCTGACGATGCGGGCGCCGCTGGGCGACGGGTACGACGGCCCCTTCTGGTTCGAGCAGTACGAGCGCACGCCGCAGGTGTTCTTCGGCCACACCGTCCTCGACGCCCCGGTCGTAGGCGAGGGGGCGATCGGGCTCGACACCGGCTGTGTCTACGGCGGCGCGCTGACCGCCTACGACTGTGGCGCCGACGAGTTCGTCAGCGTCCCTGCGCGTGACACCTATCAGGAGCGCTCCCGGTCGAAGTTCGTCGACCCGTCGGAACACGACGTCGACGCCGGCGGACAGTAAGATGGCCCCTGACCAGTCATCGGCAGACGGCAGCGTCGCGGACGCCGACGCGGAGGATGCGCCGGACGACGGCGTCGCCGCCGAGCCCGAAGATGCCCAGCAGTTCGCACCCCCGCCACGCAACGTGGATGTCGATATCGATGTCGGCGACGACGCCGCGGCGTCCCCGGGATCGGGCGACGATTCGGCGTCCGATGACGGGCCGGCGGTCGATCTCGACGATCCCGAGTACTACCTCAACCGCGAGCTGAGCGAGCTCGAGTTCCAGCAGCGCGTCCTCCACGAGGCGCTCGACGACCGGAACCCGCTGCTGGAACGGGTGAAGTTCCTCTCGATCGTCACCGAGAACCTAGACGAGTTCTTCCGAAAGCGCGTCGGCGGTCTCAAACAGCAGGTGGCCGCGGACGTCACCGATCGGACGGCCGACGGCCGGACACCCGGCGAACAGTGGACGGAGGTTCTGGAGGCGAGTCGACCGCTCCTCGAACGCCAATCCGAGTGCTACCGTGAGGAAATTCGTCCGGCGCTCGCGGACGAGGGGATCGAAATCCTCGATATCGAGGACCTCTCGCCCGGCGAGCGGACGCAGCTACGGGAGTACTTCGAGCGGTCGATCCTGCCCGCGCTGACGCCGCTGACGTTCGACCCGGCCCATCCGTTCCCGTTTATCTCCAACCAGAGCCTCTCGCTGGCCGTGCTGACGCGGGAGTCGCCAGACGCCGACGTGACGTTCTCGCGCGTGAAGATCCCGCGCAATCAGTTGCGGTTCATCGATGTCGACGAGCTGGTCGACGGCGACGCGGGCGGCGAAACACAGCGGTTCGTGCTGCTCGAAGAGCTGGTCCGCAACAACCTCGATCTCCTGTTTCCGGAGGTCGAGATCGTCGACGACGCGCTGTTCCGGGTGACGCGGAACGCGGAGGTCCGGCGGGACGAGGAAGTCGCGGAGGACCTGCTGGAAATGGCCGAAGAGGTGATCGAGGAGCGGCGGTTCGCCACGGTCGTCCGACTCGAAATCGAGAGCGACGTGCCGGCGGCGATCCTCGACATCCTCCGCGAGCAACTCGATCTCGAAGCGCGCGAGGTCTTCGAGATCGACGGCCCGCTCGACTTCCGCGACTTCGGGACGCTGCTGGATCTGGACCGTCCGGACCTGTCGGTCGATCGCTGGACGCCCCAGCCTCACCCGCGTCTCGACGATCCCGCGACCGACATCTTCGAGGAGATCCGCCGGGACGACGTGCTCGTCCACCACCCGTATCACTCGTTTACCGGCACCGTCCAGCAGTTTCTCGAAGCCGCCGCGGAGGACCCCGACGTGCTGGCCATCAAGGCGTCGATCTACCGCACCGCCAGCGACTCGCAGGTGATCCAGACGCTGATCGACGCGGCGCGCAACGGCAAGCAGGTCGCCGTGATGGTCGAACTCAAGGCCCGTTTCGACGAGAAGAACAATCTGGAGTGGGCAAAGCGCCTCGAAGAGGAAGGCATCCACGTCGCCTACGGGACGATCGGCTACAAGACCCACACCAAGACCTCGCTGGTCGTCCGCCGCGAAGACGACGGCGTCCGTCTGTACTCCCACGTCGGCACCGGAAACTACCACTCCGAGACCGCAAAGCAGTACGAGGATCTCGGACTGCTCACCGCCGACAGGGATGTCGGCCACGATCTGGTTCGGCTGTTCAACTACTTCACCGGCCACGCGCGCCACGAGGACTACCGCACGATGCTCGTCGCGCCGGGCAACATGCGCCGCCAGTTCACCGACCTGATCCGCGCCGAGGCGGCGGCAGCCCGAAACGGCGAGGACGCCCGGATCGTCGCCAAGATGAACCGGCTGGAGGATCCCGAGATCGTCCGTGAGTTGTACGCAGCCTCGATGGCCGGCGTCGATATCGAGCTGATCGTCCGGGACATCTGTCGACTTCGCCCCGGCGTCGAGGGCGTCAGCGATCGGATCGACGTCTACAGCGTCGTTGGAAGATTCCTCGAACACTCCCGGATCTTCCGGTTCGAGAACGGCGGCGATCCGCGCTTTTTCGTCGGGTCGGCCGACTGGATGACTCGAAATCTCGACAACCGCGTCGAGACGATCGTCCCGATCGAGGATCCCGCGCTGCAGGCCGAACTCTCGACGGTGCTGGAGCTCCTGCTCGACGACAACCGTCGTCGATGGGTGATGCATTCGGACGGACGCTACGAACAGCTCGTGCCGGGCGACGACCAGTCTCGATCGACGCACCAACGACTGATGGAGCGAGCTCGTTCGGGACGCCACTGCGCGCGCCGCGTCAGTAGCGACGGGGGAGACGAGTCCTAACGCCATCGGATAGAATATCGGCCGGACGCCGAAGGGTAGCTCGCCACTGTCGTTCCGGTCCCGACTGTCGGCGTCGCCCCGCCGTGGCATCGTCTCGCAGCGGCTACGCTATCGAGCGTTTCAGTCGGGCGAAACGAGAGAATCGGTAACCCCGTGTCGAGACGTTACTCCGGCTTCAGCCCTTCGTCCTGCACGCGCATGATCGCCTCGCCGTCGGCGAGGTTCGGTGCGTCGACCAGTTTGAACACGCGCTTGTTACCCTTGGACTTGCGGATGTAGACCCGGAACGTCGAGGTGTGCCCGAGGATGTTCCCGCCGATCGGCTGGGTCGGGTCGCCGAAGAAGGAATCGGGGTTCGAGGCGACCTGATTGGTCACGAGCACGGCGGTGTTGTTGAGGTCGCCGACGCGCATCAGGTCGTGGAGGTGCTTGTTGAGCTTCTGCTGACGCTCTGCGAGTTCGCCTCGACCGACGTACTCGGCGCGGAAGTGGGCGGTCAGCGAGTCGACACAGAGCAGTCGGACCGGGTAGTCGTCGTCTTGGCTCTCGCTCGCGAGGTCCTTTGCCTTCTCGGCGAGCAAGATCTGGTGGTTACTGTTGAACGCCTTGGCGACGTGGATCTTGTCGAGGAAGCTCTCCAGAAGCTCGTCCATCGTGTCGTCGTCGCCGGGTTCGCCCTCGATCTCGCGCTCTTCGAGCACGTCGGCGATAATCTCGTCGTCGAGGCCGCGGATCATGTCGTCGATTCGCTCGGGCCGGAACGTGTCCTCGCTGTCGACGAAGATGACCGAGCCGTGTAGCCCGCCGTGTTCCTTGGGAAGCTGGACGTTGACAGCGAGCTGGTGGGTCACCTGCGATTTGCCGGCGCCGAACTCGCCGTACACTTCCGTGATCGACTGCGTCTCGACGCCGCCGCCGAGCAGGTCGTCGATCTCAGGAATGTTGAAGGAGAGCTTGCCGATCTGCTCGCGTCGTTCGAGCACCTGCGCGCCGCTCTCGAACCCGCCGATGTCGGCGGCCTCGCGGGCGGCCTGAATGATGTCGGCCGCGGTGGACTCGCCCACGTCGGCCGTGTTGCTCAGTTCGCCCGGGCTAGCGACGGCCAGCCCCTGATAGGAGTCGAAGCCGTTGTCGCGGAGCTTCTCTGCGGTTGCTGGTCCGACGCCGGGGAGATCTTCGAGGTCTGCTTCTGCTGCCATACAACCCCGTTGCCCCCGATGGTACATAAAGGCCCGTTAACACCAAAGTGAAAGTGAAATTGGTAGCGCCCTCGCGGAGCATTCTGCGCACGATCGTATCTAAAGCTGCGTGTCCTGCAACGCGCACTGTGACCTCGCGTTCATCTGGCTCGATTGCCGGCAAAGTGTTTAGGCACTCACCATTTGGTTTGGCCTCACCTACTGCAGCGTGCCTCGATCCGTCCTCTGGAGGGGCCAAATCGCACGACGAAATACGATAGTATATATGTAAGGAGTAATCATGACATGGTATCCATGGTACAACAGTCCCGCATGCACGTCTGGACCCCTACCCGTGTCAAGGGTTCCCAATCGACACGGTCGGCCGACGGCTCGTCCGCGACTGTTGTGCCTGCCGGTACAGCGCGTCTGCAAGCGTCGTCACGTGCCGACGACGGAGTCCGATCTATATGAGCAAGAACGACGATCCCGTCAGATCGCTCGCGAACGGTCGAACAGCACCCGGTAAAACGACTGCGTCGGAACGTAACGAGGGGCGTTCCCAGACCTACGCCGGATTCGGCGCCGACTCCTACCACCCCGGCCAGCCCCGGATCGTGACCGTCGGCGAGGCGCTGGTCGACCCCGCCTTCGTCGGTCGAATCTACGGGAGCGACCGCAGCAACTACTCCAACCGCGACCACCTCGGCCCGCGGCTACCCGTGCTCCGCGAGGACCCCGAGGAGTACGCGCCCGAGGATTTCGAGTGGTCGATCGCTGAGCGACCCGAGGGCAGCGACGCCGAACTGTCCTTTTCGATTCCGACCGTCGACGACCAACCCCGTTACGACCACGGGCAAGGCCACGTCACCGAGTTCGTCCCAGACGCGCCCGGCACGTACGTGCTCGAACTGGAGGCGCCCGACGGCGTCCACGAGCAGACGATCTACGCGTTTCCCGAACCGCCGGCAGCGGCCGAGCGCCCGCCGCGCGTCTCGCTCGACGCCGAGTACGACGCCGAGACCGACGAGTTCGTCGTCGACGCCGACGCCGCACTCGCGCCGGGCGCCGACGCGTCGACGGCGGCGCTCGAAGCCGTGTTCCTCGCCGACGACCGTGACGCGCTGGCGACCGAGGACGTGCGAGCCGACGAGACAACCGCGCGTGTTCCCGTGTCCGCGCTCGATGGCGAGTCCGCGCGCATCCACGCCGCGGCATACGACGGCCGGCTCACGAGCGTCGTCGACACCGTCGAGCTCTCGCCCGACGGCGCCGTCACGCTGCCGAACCGCCCGCCGGCGTGGATCGAGGACTCCGTCGTCTACGAGATCTTCACCCGATCGTTCCACGGCCAGCCCGGCCAAACGGACTTCGACGTACTCGAAGCCGGCATCGAGTACATGGACGACCTCGGCGTCGACGTGGTCTGGCTGACGCCGATCGTCCCATCCGCCAGCGCCGCGAAAGAGATCTCCGGTGGCGGCCCTCACGGCTACGACACGCTCGATTACTTCGACGTGGCGCCGGATCTGGCGCCCGATGGCGAGGACCCGATCGAGGCCTACCGCTCGTTCGTCGAGGCTTGCCACGACCGGGACATTCGCGTCGTGTTCGACTTCGTGGCCAACCACTGCGGCCGAGACCACGAGTTCTTCCAAGCATCGATCGACCAGCAGGGCGAGGCGCTCGCGCGCTGGCCCCGCGTCGACGCGTGGGACGCCGACTCGAAGTACTACGACTGGTTCGATCGGGTCCACGAGGCCCGCTACGACGGCGACGGACTGGTCGAGCCCGAGCCCCGCGTGACGGGTTTTTTCGACCTGCTCGACATGCCCAACTGGAACTTCGACAACCTCGCGGTCCGCGAGCACCTGCTCGCGGCCGCCGACTTCTGGTCGGGCGAGATCGGGGTCGACGGCTTCCGCTGTGACATCGCGTGGGGCGTCCCCCACGACTTCTGGAAGGACGTTCGCGAGGTCGTCCGGTCGAACAACGACGAGTTCCTGCTGCTCGACGAGTCGATCCCCCACGACCCCGCCTTCGCCGAAAACGAGTTCGACATGCACTTCGACACCGTCGAGTACACCGGCGCGGCCCACGACATCGCCCGCGGCGAGGGCACTGCCTTCGACCTACTCGACGCCGTCGAGGCTCGCGCAGAGAAGGGGTTCCCGGACCACACCCTATTGCTCAACGCCACCGAGAACCACGACGAGGCGCGCCTGCTCAACGAGGCGCTCCACGCCGGCGCTCACGACGACCCCGAACACGTCCAGCGAGCCGTCTGGGCCGCCAGCGTCGCGCTGCCGGGCGTTCCCTTCGTCTACTCCGGACAGGAGCGCCAGATCAGCAAGTACGGCGAGGGCCGCCACCGCGGCGAGGGCGACGACCGCGACGCCGACGTTCGCCCCGGCGGCAAGCAACGGGCGTTCATGAACTGGGCTCATCAGGGCGATACGGTGCCCGAGGAGCATCTCCAGTTCTACAGCGACGTGATCGACCTGTACCACGAGACCGACGCGCTCGGCCCCAACGCTGACCTCGAAGACGTCTGGTTCCGGTCGGACGACCACGCGCTCGTCTTCGGGCGCGACGCGAGCGACGTTGTAGACGCTGCCGGTCCCGAGCGCGCGGTCGTCGTCGTCAACTTCGACAGCGACGGGCCGGCCCGAGTCGAGCTTCCCTCCGGCGTCGATACGATCGACCGATTCACGGGCACCGATCTCGCGGCCGACGCCGCGGCGTCCGGCGGCGACGCCACGCCGGACGAGCTCGTAACCGTCGAAGTCGACACGATCGCCGTCTTCGAGACGCCGACGTTCGACCCGCTGGGCGAGCCGATCGCCGTCTGGGACGGCGACGCCGCGCCCGGGCTCGGCCCCGGCCACTACGAGTTCCCGCTCGCCGAGGACTTCGCGCCGGGCAGTTTCGATTTGGAGAGCTTCGAGCTCCGCGAGTTCGACGACAGCTACCAGTTCGTCTTCGAGTTCGACGCCATCGAGAACCCGTGGAACCGCGACCGGGGCTTTTCGGTCCAACTTCCGCAGGTGTACGTGCGCGAGCCGGACGCCGGCGGCGGGTCGGTGTACGCACAGGCCGGCGTCAACGCCCGCTTCGAGGACGAGTACCACCACCGCGTGCTCGCCCGGCCGATGGGCGGTGTCACGGTCGAGAGCCCCTACGGCGACGTGCGAGCGACCGGCGGCGCCGAGGTGCTCGCCGACCGCGACGCCGTCGTGGTCTGGGTTGGCAAGGACGCCCTGCCGGACCTGACCGACGGCGCCGAACTCGTCCCGTTGGTGACGGCGTTCGACGAGACGCGAACGGACCACGTCCGCCCAGTCGAGGCCGAGGCGAGCCAGTGGACTTTCGGCGGCGGCCGCGAGGACGACATGAACCCGAACGTGCTCGATCTGGTGACGCCGTCGGGCATGGCGCGAGCTGACGCGCTCGCGTACTCCGGCGAGGAGTTGGCGACGATTCCCTTTCTCGATGCCTCGGAGTGAGGACTAGCGGCTACTAGTTGGTTCATTTTCTCTGTCACCGCGACCGACGACACCTCGAAAGCCCCCGAGAGGAGTTCACAGCGGTTCTAAATACGGCCAGCCGACAGTCAAACGATACTCTCTGCACTCGGCTACTCTCACTCCCAAGGATGCCGCCCGCCCTCGCTGGGCCACAGGGGATACCAGTACTCCTTGTCGTCTTCGACGTCGAGTTCGCCATCGAGCACGCTTGCAAGCTTCAACTCCAGCTGGTTGTCGCGCTCGTGGCTGGCGTCCGGCGCGGGCGCAAACGGGTAATACGAGCCTCGCCGGAACGAGTAGATCCAATCGGCGGGCTGGCCGCGCCCCTCGAAGGCGAAGACGGCAGCGAGCAGGCGCGAGCCGTACCCCTCTTCGATGAACGTGTCGGCGGCGAAGTTGAGATTCGTCACCAGATCCTCGAAGTCGTCCTCGTCCTCGAAGACGACCCAGCGATACCCGTGGTCGTCGTCGACGAACCGCGAGACGGTGCCGGTTTCGGCCTCGCCAGCCGCGAGAATATCGCGGACATCGGAGACGGTGCCGGCGAACTCGTGGCTGTCGACTTCGGCAAAACACAGCGCGGCGTAGCCGGTCGGCTCGTAGCCCAGATCGGCCGACATCGTGAGGTAGGCGGTGCTCATCCCGAAGAGGTCGTCGGGGTCGGCACCGCTCGTGGCGTCGGATTCGGCGCGGGTCCCGAAGATGCTCCGGAGCCCGTCGAACAGTCCCATGCTCGCCAGTAAGGCCGTCGAGAACTACAACCCTTCCATCTCGCGTGCCAGCTGGTCGAGCTGCTCGATGCGCTTTTCGGTCGGCGGGTGAGTACTGAAGAGCCGCGCGATGGCGCCCTTCGATATCGGGATGATGAAGAACGCGTTCATCTCGGCCTCGTCGCGCATGTCCCGGCTCGGGATCTTGTCCATCTCGCCGGAGATCTTCATCAGCGCCGACGACAGCGCGGTGGGCTTGCCGGTGATGACGGCCGCCCCTCGGTCGGCGGCGTACTCGCGGTACCGCGAGAGCGCCCGGATCAGGATGTAGCTGACGACCCAGACGACAAGCGAGATCAGGATGGCCACGATGATGCCGCCCCCGCCGCCCTCGCGGCGGTGGCCGCCACCGCCGAAGAAGGCGCCCCACCGAACGATCATGAAGGCGATCGTCGACAGGAACGAGGCGATCGTCATCACCATCACGTCGCGGTTCTTGACGTGGGCGAGTTCGTGGGCGATCACGCCTTCGAGTTCCTCCCGGTTCAGCGTCTCCAGAAGGCCGGTCGTCACGCAGACGGCGGCGTTTTTCTGGTTACGTCCGGTCGCAAACGCGTTGGGAACCCGATCGTTCGCAACGGCGACGGTCGGCTTTGGCAGATCTGCTTGCTGAGCGAGACGCTGGACCGTCGCGTGGAGTTCGGGATACTCCTCCTCGCTGACCGTCTGTGCGCCCATGCTCTTGAGCGCGAGTTTGTCGCTGAAGAAGTACTGGCCGATCGAGAACGACCCGATCACCAGCCCGGCGAGTAGCAGGCTTCCCCCCGAGTACGCCCACAGTCCCGCGAAGAACACGATATACAGCGCGAACAGTAGGAACATCGTCAGTCCCATTCGCGCGCGAAGTCCCCAGTCGGGTTGCCACTGCATGCCTTCTGTTACGGTCCGAACGGCATAAAGTCGTCCGGATCAACACGTAGGATTCCGGTTCGTGGGTGTTCGTCTCGACGCCGCGCGGCATCGCCTCCTGCCTGCTGTCGCGTCAGCGATCGATTGCGTACACCTCGGCCCAGAGAAACGCGACGCCGATGCCACCGTACGTGAGGCCGAGCACGGTCATGATCCACTGGCTCTGTACTGCGAATGCCAGCGCCTGCACGATCCCCAGCAGGACCATCGCCACGCCGATGATGGTCTTTGCTCGTCGTCGCTCCATGCGACGTAGGTCGGCCGGGGTTCTGATAAATCCCGTTTTCCGAGACGGCGTGGCTTCGATAACAAACCGATGGCTCTCCGGTTTCTATTTGCTTCGTTAAAAGTGGGACCGCCGAGAGTCGAACTCAGGTCATACGGACCCCATCCGCATAGGATACCACTACCCCACGGTCCCGGGTTGCATTTTCACGAACGCCGGTCCACAAGTTAAGGGCTTCGTTTCGTCGCCGCAACCAAGCGCCCGACCGCGATCTAGAAGCACGACGAATTGGCTCATCATACGTTAGAAAAATTTTTACGGGACGGATCCGATTAGCAGGATATGACCGCAGACGAGAAACTGACCTCAATCCCTTCGGGGATTCGAGCTGCCTGTGTCGCGGACGGATATCTGGTCCTGCTCGGCATGGCCTTTTCGATGATCGGACTGTCGGACATGGCCGAGGCCGGCTTCTTCCAGTTTTCGTTCCTCTCTATCGATGGGATCGCGTGGGTGATCTTTGCCGCGCTCATCCTGATCGTAGCGCAGTTGTACGTCATCGGCGGCGTGTGGCAGATCAAGCCGTGGGCTTGGACTGCAGGCCTCGTCATGTTCGGGGCGCAGGCGCTGCTGTTCGCCGGCATTCTGGTGTGGGTACAGCTCAACTCTAACGTCCCGGTGTCGTACGCCGACGGCCTGATCCAATGGCTGGTGCCGCTGGTAGTCGCTTTGGGCTGTCTCGCATACATCTTCGACCAGCGCTCTTGGTACCGCTGAACGGCCCGCTGTTTTTGCGATTCGTTGGTGTCGGCGACACTGTGTAGCGTGCGCTCTGGCAAGTGCTTGCGGCGATAGCAACAGTCGTCAAAAACGAAACGCGCTCGTGTCCCCGATCTCACCCAGTCGGGGGCCTGTCGTTGTCAGGCCGGCGCGTAGCAGACCCATCCCTGTGGCGGGATCCAGATCTGCACCCAGCCGTTGCCGTCGGTGGTGAAGTTGTCGCCGTTGTTGCCAGCGTAGTCGCTGAGCTCCGTGTTGGTCCAGCTCGTCTTGACCCACTTGCCCTGCCACGATCCCGAGCGATTGAGACCGACGAGTAGATTCCCGTCGCGCTCGAAGACGTACAGATCCTTGCTCGCGTGGCGCTGAATCGACGACCCGCCGGCGAGATTTCGTCGAATCCACAGCAGGTTTTGGATATCGCTGTCCCAGTAGGGCATGTCCTTCTGGTAGACGCGTGGATACCCCTCCTGCGTGAGGATGTAGGCGTAGGCCATCTTCTGGTACTGGGGCGGATCGCTGTCGTGGTTCGAGACGAACGTCATCGCCCTGTAGGAGTTCCAGTCGACGTAGCCGCCGCCGTCGAGCGCGCTGAGGTCGCCGTTCTGATGGAAGGCGTCCTCTTTCATGGTGTAGTACAGCGGGTAGTCGGTGACCGACATCCCCGTCTGGGCGTAGCCGTCGCAGTAGCTCTTCGAGCCCTGAAGCACCTCGCCGACCGAGTACAGGCCATGCTGGTTGGCCCACTGATTGGCGTAGTCGCTGAAGAACCACTCGGGAACGTGCTTGGCGGCGTCCCACCGGATGCCGTCGACGCCGAGGCTGGCGTACTTGTCGACGTAGTCTTGGAGCTGGCCGCGGACGTAGCTCGACTCTTGCTTGAGGTCCGGCAGCCCCGAGAGGTCGCAGTTTTCCACCTGCCAGTCGTCGCTGTAGTCGTCGATGCCGCCGTTGTGGTGGAAGTCGTTGTAACTGAAGTAGGGGAACTGATCGAAGTTCACGCCGGCGGCCATGTGGTTGATGACAGCGTCGGCGATGATGTCGAGCCCGTTGTTGTGGGCGGCATCGATCATCTGGCTGTACTCCCACTCGGCGCCGAACACGCTGTCGAAGCTCTTGTGATTGATCGGCTGATAACCCAGCGGCGGGTGGTGGTCGTTGTCCTGATCGGCCCGGGTAAGTTTCGACTTCTGGGCTGGCGGCACCTGAACCGCGTCGAAACCGGCGTTCGCAATGTCGCCTATCTGGTTCTTGATGTCGCTCCAGTCGGTGTGATAGAACTGGAGCACTGCCGAGTCGCCAATCGCGGCGGCCCCGCTCCCGGTAGCGAACGCTCCCCCGGCGACGGCAGCACCGGTCGCACCGATACCTTTCAGCACTGTTCGCCTGTCGGGGTTGTACTCCGTGCCACGACCGTTGTCATCGGGTGACATAGCACCGAGTATACAGCCATCTACATTAAAATTTTTCCAAAATATAATTATAATCAATAGTTCAACGTCCCATAATTATAGAAATATACACAATTATTGTATTCCGTGGGTCGGTACTAACTGCCGCTGTTCCCAACAGACGAACCGCAATCACTACCTTCGTCCCCGAGGGACAGCGAGGCATGCAACTGGGCGTTATCGGACTTGGACGGATGGGAGCGATCGTCGTCGACCGGGTACTCGACGCTGGACACGACGTGGTGGCGTTCGACCTCGACGACGACGCCGTCGCCGCGGCGGCAGACGCCGGCGCGACGCCGGCCGACTCGATCGAAGATCTCGTCGGAAAACTCGGCGACGAAAAGCGAATCTGGCTGATGGTTCCCGCCGGGCCCGCGGTCGACGCCGCACTCGATGATCTCGAGGACGTGCTCGACGCCGACGACATCGTCGTCGACGGTGGTAACTCCCACTTCGAGGACTCGGTACGACGCGCCGAGTCGACCGAGGCGGCGTATCTCGATTGTGGCACCAGCGGCGGCCCCGCCGGCGCCGAGCTCGGCTTCTCACTGATGATCGGCGGTCCCGAATGGGCCTACGACGAACTGACCCCCGTCTTCGATGCCGTCGCTACCGGACCTGCTGGTCACGACCGGATGGGAGCAGCCGGCAGCGGCCACTACGTCAAGATGGTTCACAACGGCGTCGAGTACGCGCTCATGCAAGCCTACGGTGAGGGTTTCGAGTTGCTCGCCGAGGGGCGCTACGACCTCGATCTCGAAGCCGTCGCGCGCACGTGGAACAACGGCGCCGTGATCCGGTCGTGGCTGCTGGAGCTCTGCGAGGAGGCGTTCCGCGAAGAGGGTTCGGATCTGGGAGATGTCGACGATCACGTCGCCGGTGGTTCGACCGGCACGTGGACCGTCCAAGAGGCACTTGAGCAGGAGATCTCGCTTCCGCTGATCTATCAGGCGCTCGCCGAGCGCTTTGCCAGTCGAGACGAGCGCTTCTCCCGACGGCTCGCCAATCGGCTTCGCTACGGCTTCGGCCGCCACGAGGTCGCGCGGAAAGAGGAGTAGCAGTTTAGTTGCCATCACGGTGCCGGCCCTGCGGCAGCGGCGCCGCGCTTTCGCCGCGAGCGAACTGTAGTTCGAGCGTCGTAGACCTGAAAACCGCAAGAACGCGACCGCCGTCGCCGTGAGCAAACGAGACTACTTTTTGCCGTGCGAGATGGCCGAACACCGCGAGGCGATCCGAACGGCAGCAGGGAGGCAGGGAAACGGTGGCTGGGAAACACAATACAATTAAACCAGCATTCCGAACCCACCTCTATATGGTGAACGAACTGGGGGTCGCTATCGGGATCGGACTGACCCTGGTCGCCGTGCTCATGCACTTCTCGCGTGGCACGGGCTGGACTACGAACGAGGACATTTCCCAGCAAGTTCTCGAACGACGTGCCGAAACCGTACCGGAGACTGACTTCCCCGAACCGATGAATCGCTCGATCGGCGGCGGCGCTCCGGCCGGCGCCATCGGCGGTGGCGAAGCCGGCGGCGAACTCGAAGAGGGCGGTGACGGCGAGGGCGGCGCCAGCGGTCCCGCTGACATCCCCGAAGACGAGATCGAGTACTACGAGATCGAGTTCGTCAAGGAAGGCGAAACGATCGAAATCGCCAACAACGAGAACATCCTCGACCGCGGCGAGGAGGAAGGCTGGGATCTTCCTTACGCCTGCCGACAGGGACAGTGTGTCTCCTGTGCGGGTCAGATCGACGGCGACGCCAACGACCTGATCGAGCACGACAACCAGTCGATGCTCGGAGAGAGCGAGATGGAAGACGGCTACACGCTGACCTGTGTCGCCTACCCCCGCGGCGAGTTCTCGATCGAGACGGGCGAACAGCCCTGACCGACGATATCGTCGACTGTTCTTCGTCTGCGGACGTGATTTCTACGCTCGCTTCACAACGGTTATATCGCCACACAGTCGTATCCGTATTCGAGGGCGCGTAGCTCAGCGGACAGAGCACTTGGTTCCGGACCAAGATGCCGCGGGTTCAAATCCCGTCGCGCCCGTTCGACTCGCTTGCGCTCGTCTCACGGACGCGACGTAGCTCGCAAACGCTTCGCGTTTGCTCACTCCCGTCGCGCCCGCTGCTTTGCGCGAATTGGCACAACGTCGAATAGTTGCTAGAGTGACTGCAGATGTCCTTTCGACTAGTAACGGATAGGCAGACCGTCCCTACATCTGGATCTCATGAGCAAACGGAACGCCGATGGTCTCGCTCGACAAAAGAGAACTGCGATTGGACGGTATTGTGGACGCTGACGGCGAGATTCCGCAGGATCAGAAAAAGTACGTCAATCGCGTGGCCGAAGGCGCCTATCTCGTGCGCGCGGTCGACGGCGACGACATTCCCGAAGTTGGCGATGCGCTGTGACGCCAGCCCGCTGGAACCCGGTCTTCAGCTCCGACCCCACGGGGTCTGGCGCGGATTGAACGGCCAACCCGGATTGATGTATTTTTGCGGGGGCCACCCCACCGCAGGAGTACATCAAACCCCGGCGTCCACCGGCGCCGATCACCGCGGTGGGCATGGGCGCCGAGCACCATTTATCAATGGCGGCTGAGTTCGTCACCCCCGAACGACCGTTTCGGCCGGTTTCGAGCAGCGGTACATCAATCGGTACGTATGAGCCACTACAGTTGCCCCCTGAACGACGAGCGCGAGCGACTCCTCGACCAGCTCGAAGGCGCGACCGATGCCAACACGCGCGCGACGACACGATCGACGCCGCGATCCGGCACTATCTAGAGGATAAGGAGAATCGGCAGGAACACTGGCGGGAGTTCACGCCGGAGCAGTTGGAGCTATTGAGTACGCCGTCAATCTCTATTCAATACTATCCTCAAGTAAAATGAGACTTAGACACAGATTGCTGTGACTGGGTGGAAGTGTGATCGTCAAATAAAATAGGTTAATTGCGGGGGTTATCCGCTAACGTCGTAGTCGTGGTTTGACAGCTCAGTCGACTGGCTCCCGTCAGAGGATTCCCACGTGAGCGTGGCAGTACCAGTGCTGTCACTACCGTCGATGACTAATTCGACGGAATTGCCGGCAGTCATCGAATTGCTGTAGTAGTTATCTAGGGTGATGGGGCTTGTACTACTGTTGTCGGGAACAGTCAACGTGATCTGGCTGGGACTGCTGACCGTATCCCCTCCACCATGCTCCACGGTCACGGATCCGAGGTTTGATCCGTCATCTGTGCTGTTATCAGCCCAATCCCACTGCACTTGCGGTGCAGATTCTTGGCTGCCACCGATGTCAAGGACGAACGCACCGATCACGGCGGCTAGGATGACGGTGATTGCAACCATCAGAATGACGCCGATAACCGGCGACACAGCGTCATCGTCCGTGAATAGTTCTTTCAGATCCATTATTATGTCAGGTCGTAATCGTGGCTCGAGAGTTCAGTCGACTGACTGCCATCTGAAGACTCCCAGATAAGGGTGATCGTCCCCGTAGAGCCACCAGAGGTGCCGGGAACAACTTCAGAGTCGCCAGCTGTGATCGAATCTGCGAATGATCCGCCAATACCACTGCTCCCGAGAGTCTGTTCGGTAGCATCACCGGTCACCGAGATTTGTCCGGGATTGTTGACGGTGTCTCCCCCACCATGAGAGAGTGTCACTTCGTTAGCACCCGCATCATCTGACCAGTCCCACTGAACTTGCGGTGCGCTCTCCTGACTGCCACCGATGTCGAGGACGAAGGCTCCGATCACGGCGGCCAGAATGACGGTGATTGCAACCATCAGGATGACGCCGATGACCGGCGACACAGCGTCGTCGTCGGTGAATAGCTCTTTTAGATTCATGTTTTGCGATTGTTCACGCCGTGAACAGCAACAAAGGATATAACGTGCGAACACCACAGTTCGCGTGAGGCATTGTCCAATTGGGGACGTGGTGGCGTCCCACGCCTCGCCGTCCTTCGTTGCGTACCGACGTTATCAGTCCTCATTAGAGTCAAATGTAATAAAACCATTCCTACCACGCAAGCATCTAGTAGGTATTTTCTATCCACGGCGTGACCACGTAGCTAATGCCCTCGCCGTTCGTCACCGAGCGTGCCCTCGCCAATACCTACGCCAGTCGGTCGTACGAAACGGCCTACTAGCGGGTTCTCCTGTATCGGAAGGCCCAACGCGCCAAGCTCCGGCATCCAGACAAGGGTTCGTACGCGCTCGCAAGCGAACTCGACGTGGGGCGGAACGCGATCCGGGGGTGGGTCGACGGCGGTGCGGTGCCGAACCCCGTTCGGGCGATCCAGATTGCCGACCGACGCGGGTGGGTCGATCTCGATTACGACAGCGATGTGTTCGCACCGCTGAATCGGCTCACGGGCGGAGTGTGGCTCACAAACGTACAGCGGTTGCTCTCCCGTCACCTCGGCTTTTCAACTGTGTCGAAGCCAAGCACTCCGGGTCGTGGAACTCATGTATGTCCGGGCGCCTATCACGCACCAATGCAACAGACGTCTGACGGACGATTTCGCGTGCTCTCTGGTCGAAGTGACGATGAGTGGCTCTTGCTGGACGTGGAGTCGGCGGAACCGACGTATGTCCCGACGGCGTCGGCACCCGACCTCGCGGTCGGCAATCGGATCGAGGCGTCGCTTCGCTGGGCGGACGGCGACCCGAGCGTCGACGACTACTCGATGCTCTCACCGACGAGCTTTCAGTTCGCTCGCACCGACGAAGCCGTCTTTCAGGCCGCCCAAGAGTGCTTCGAGGCGGCCCGGTCAGCGGGCGAGGCGATGAACTCCCGGGTCACCTACAGCACCGACAACGAGCCAAACGGCGTCGTCTACACGTTTGCCGAGCAGTCCGGCCAGCGCGATCTGTTTACCGAATTCCGCGATGGCGTCAAGCCGCTCGATCCGCTGGTCGCACGTGCCGCCGAGGACGCCACGCCGCCGTTTTCCGTGTGGATTCTCGACCCGCGCGAACCGTTCGTGCTCGTCTACATCGTGCTCGATCCCGACGGAATCCTCGAAGAGACGATGCGAGATACGTATAAAAATCGAGGGTCACAGCCGACGAGCCCCGATTAGGACCCGGACGGGAGCTAATTTCCGCGGCCCCTACGACCGTGCTGGAATCCCCAGGTTCACGAACGCCGCTCGCGCGTCGTCCGCTACGTTGGTCTTGACGACCGTCCGTCCGGGCGGACGGTTTCCGGGCCACTGCGAGTCTCCTTCGGAGCGTTCACCTCGGTCCCGTGTGACGGGGAGTTTAGTTTTGCTCCGGCTCCGCACGATCCGTCCGCGAATCGGACAGTTCGTGTCGGAGCGTCCGGTGTATCCTCGGGTGCTCGTCGGACATATTGAGATACGGCACCACACAGCATAAACAGTGTTGGCGATGGCCCGAGATGTCGCATCGGCGTCACGCTGGGCCGCACCGGCGCCTACGTCCGCCCGTTCTCGCCGAGTCGGATGTGGCGGCCGACGCAATCGACCAGCCTGTCGAGCGCCGCCTGCTCTCGGCTGGTGACGGGATGGTCAGCGCCGAGTTCGTCGCTCTCGAAGGCGTTGAGAACGGCCGCGTCGGCGTCGTCACAGTACGAGCAAAGCCGATCCGGATCGGTCCTCTCGGCCTGAAACGGGATCGTCGCATCGTTGACGAACACCGCCGCGGGATCGGCGGGTGCTGCGCGCAGCAGTTCCAGCGCGCGCTCGGCGTTGTCGGCGGCGAGGGCGCGGGCCTCGCGCTCGTCGTCGCCTTCCGACCGGGG
Source organism: Natronoarchaeum philippinense (assembly GCF_900215575.1). Classification (NCBI taxonomy): domain Archaea; kingdom Methanobacteriati; phylum Methanobacteriota; class Halobacteria; order Halobacteriales; family Natronoarchaeaceae; genus Natronoarchaeum; species Natronoarchaeum philippinense. The sequence continues at coordinate 264,341 of NZ_OBEJ01000002.1, forward strand.
GGCGTGGGCGGCAAGGACGCCGTGAAATGCCGCCGAGGGAACCTCGACGAATCGGTCGAGTCGCCCGCCGAGCAGGACGCCGTCGCGCTCGATTTCGGGGGCGAACTCCAGCACGACGACGCCGTCGGCGCCGCGCTCGTCGATCCAGTCCTCGAGCGCCTGTGCGGTCAGCCGCGTTTTGCCGACGTTCGAGGGACCGGTGACCAGTGTCGTGCCCCGCAGCGGCGTCGCCAGCTCCGGGCCGGGTTGCTCCTCAGGCATCCGATCCGGCCTCGACAGTCGGCGTCGATCGGCGGGCCGACAGCACGAACTTGCCGATCAGTCCGAGGGTCGCTGCCGCCATCGCAACCGCGAACGCGAGCACGAACGCCGTGACGGGGTCGGTCAGACTCCCCTGCGCGTACTGGTCTCGGACGAACACGCCCGCCAGCACCGACGCGATGACGAGCACGGCGACGCCGCCGACGTTCGCAGCCGTCGGGTTCTGTTCGGGGACCGCTCCGGGGTGGTTCAGCAGGTACAGCACGACGACGAGCGCGAAGGGCGTCCCGACGAGGCCGAACGCGAGCATCACGACGAGCAGCGTGAAGAACTCGCCGCCGAGGAACGCGCCGAGCGCGCCGATCAGCGCGACGGCGACGACGGCCGCGCGAAACCGCCCGTCCGACACGTTAGTCTCCCAGCCGAGCTTGTCGGCCAGCAGGTACGGCGGGACGACCGTGTTCGCACCGAGCGTCGAGACGGCGGCGCCCCACAGCCCGAACAGGAACAGCGCTTGCGCGTACTCGCCGGCCAGCGGGCCGAGCGCGTCGGCCGCGACGGCGGCGTTCAGGTCGCCGCCGGGCGAGAACTCCGGTGCGAGCACGCTCGCGGCGACGAGAAACGTCGCCACACTGAACACGCCGAACGCGACGAGCATCGAGGTTGCCACGTCGAACCGGCCGAGGTCGTAGTCCTCGCGGGTCCAGCCGCGGGCTTGCATCGTGTAGCTCTGCATCGTGATCAGCGTGATGTGGACCGCACCGCCGAGCACGCCGGCCGCCAGCAGCGCACCGTCGAGCCCGTTGGGAATCGTCGGCACCATCCCCGACGCGGCCGCTCCGGCGTCGATCGGGACGAAAAACGCCGATGCGACGAAGGCGACCACGACGACCGAAACGATCGCCTTCGCGCCGACTTCCAGAAAGCGATAGCCGCCGCCGGCCAGCCCAGCCGCCAGCACCAGCGCCCAGACGACACTCCAGAGCCGGGCGTCGAAGCCGGTGATCGTCCCGCTGACCTCGGCGACCGTCTTCATAATCACGATCTGTGCCAATCCGGAGGCGAGCACGGTGTCGATCACGAGTACCCACGCCCACAACTCGCCGAGGTGGTCCTCGACGGCGCCGACGATGCCGCGCTCGGTCAGCAAGCCGAGTCGCATCGAGAGGTACTGCGTCGTCGCACCCAGCAGCGCCGAGAGGACGACGACCCACAGCAGCGCGTACCCAAAGGTCGCCCCTGCGCCGAGGACGGCCGCCATCGAGGCCGGTCCCGCCGCGATTGCGCCGGCCACCCACGTCGGGCCGAGCTTCGAGAACTTCGATCGTATCCCCGTCACCGCCGAGTCGTGCGTCGCGTTGCTCATCGAGATATCGAAATCGCCGGTGGCTTAAAAACTATTCTACTCGGTGGTACCACCCAAATATGATTAGAAACCAAAATGATTACCACCGAATACCACCGCTTGTTATCCATGCAGCTGACCGACGCCGAGTTCGAGCAGTACCAGTCCGACGGCTACGTCGTCGTCGAAGACGCCCTCTCGCCCGAGATGGTCGAGACGGTCCGAGAACGGCTCCGCGAGTACACTCACGGCGACCGCGAACCCGAGCGGTTCCAGCGCCAACTCGAACCCGCCGTCGAGCGCGGCGAGGTCGAAGTCGAGCAGTCGGGCGACGCCGTCCGGAAGTTCGAGGGACTGGGAATGGTCGAAGCCGACGACGTGTTCCGCGAGGTCATGCAAAACGACGCGATCACCTCCGTGGCGACTGATCTGCTCGGGCCGAACCTCAAACTGCTTCGCAGCGCCGCGATGTTCAAGCCCCCGCAGGTCGGCAGCGAGAAGGGGTTCCATCAGGACGCCGCGTACTACCCGATCCGACCGCTGGACCACGTCACGGTCTGGATCGCGCTCGACGACGCCACTCCGGAGAACGGCTGCATGCAGGTCGTCCCCGGCGCACACGCAGACGGGCTACTGGGCCACGAGGCCGTCGAGTACGACACCGACATCGTCATCGGCGAGCGCGACTACGAGCCCGACGACGCCGTGCCGATCCCGATGGAGGCCGGTAGCGCCCTCTTTACGCACTGTCTGGTGCCCCACTACACCTCGCCCAACGAGACCGAGGACTGGCGGCGTGCGCTCATCATGTCGTATATGAACTCGCGGTCGCGCTTTACCGAATCCGCCGAGGAGCGACCGGACTGGGTCGACTCGGTCCACGTCCAAGGCGAAGAGTTCCCCGGCTGCGTGTAGACTCAGTTCCCGCGATTCGGCCGAAACAGGTCGGGCGTGAACGGATCCGAACCGACGGTAATCGCGTCGGTTGGAGGCTCGTCGACCGGCACGAGGTCGGCGTCCGGCGCGAGGACGAGTTCCACGTCGGCGTCCGCGGGGACGAGTTCCACAGCAGCCTCCGGCGCGACGCCGTCGTCAGGATCACTCACTCCCGCGGCCTGCTCGTCCGGAACGATGTGAAATCCGGTCTCCGTGGTCGATTCCTCGACGATCTCGAACCCCGTCTCGGTGCGCCATTCGACCGGCATCAGTCCGGGGTATCGGGCGTCGGCGTCCGGCACGGCGACCAGCGCGTCGTCCTGCCGAGCATCGGCGTCCTCGGGGTCGGCTTCGACGATGACGAAGTCCGTTCCCGGATCGTCGTCGTCGCCGTCCGGTCCGTTCTCCGCACCGGTTTCGGGGCCCGTGTCGTTTTCGGCGCCGGTTTCGTGGTCCATGTTCACATCATACGTACTCTCGTGACATGAATCTGCTCACCGGTTCGTTCCCCACCCCGCATCTGCTGGTGGGATAGGGCGGTGGCGTCCAGCAGGATGCCGGCGTCCGGCACTCGAACGCCTTCGGACAACGTTAGGACCCCTCGCTCCCTATCGTGAGCTATGTGCGGCCGCACCTCCCTGTTCGCCACTCCCGAGACGCTCGCGGCGCGCTTCGGCGTCGACGTGACCGACGAGTACGAGCCCCGGTACAACGTCGCGCCCGAGACGCCGATCGCGGCGATCAGGGACGACGCCCCGGACGCGCTCGAACACCGCCACTGGGGTTTCGTCCCGACGTGGGCCGACGACGCCGACGAGTGGAACGGGCTGATCAACGCTCGGACCGAGTCAGTCGACGAGAAGCCGGCGTTCCGCGAGGCCTACGACCGACAGCGGTGTCTCGTGGTGGCCGACGGCTTCTACGAGTGGCAGGAGCGAACCGACGGGACCCAGCCGTTTCGCGTCGAGCGCGCCGACGGCGAGCCTTTCGCCATGGCCGGCGTCTGGTCGCGCTGGGAGGGCCCGGACAGAACCGTCGAGTCGGCGGCGATTCTCACCACCGAGGCGAACGACCTGATGGAACCCCTGCACCACCGGATGCCGGTGATCTTCGACGCCGAGGACGAACGGGACTGGCTGCGCGACGAGCCGCCGGCGAAAGACGATCTGCTCGAACCCCACTCCGGCGACGGCTTCGAAAAGTATCCGATCTCGACGGCGGTCAACGACCCCAGCAACGACGTTCCCGAGATCGTCGAACCGGTCGACGCGCCCGAATCGGATCCACAGAGCGGCCTCGACGAGTTTGTCTGAACGGCCACACCGTGCTCAGTCGGGTTGCCTACTTCCCTTCAGGAACCCATACCCGACCAGCACTGCGAGTGCGACCACTCCAACCGTCGTTTCAGTAGCGTACTGGAAGCCGATTCCAAGCAGAAGCAGGACGGCTACCACCAGCAACAGGAGGATTGCATCGAGACGTTTCTGGAGGGCGGATTCGTCCATACTGTCACTCACAATAGCAGTGTGATAGAATTGGTGGTCCAAATGTACCGACAAGTCACTCCTCTCGCCCGCGCTCGACGGCTTCGCGCAGGTCGCGCGTCGCCGCCGCGGGGTCTTCGGCCTGCGTGATCTCGGTGATGACGGCGACGCCGGCTGCGCCCGCCTCGGCGACCCCAGCCGCGTTGGACGCCGTGATGCCGCCGATCCCCACCACCGGAATCCCCACGGCGTCGACGATGTTTCGGACGCGTTCGGGCCCGAAATCGGCTTCGTCGTCGGGAACGTCCTTGGAACTCGTGCCGTACACCGCGCCGACGCCGAGGTAGTCCGCCTCCTCGCGCTCGGCTTGGCGTGCTTCCTCGACGAACGAAGCTGATTTCCCGATCACGGCGTCCTCGCCCAGCAACTCGCGCGCCGCAGGAACCGGCAGATCCGACTGCCCGAGGTGGACGCCGTCGGCGCCGATCGCCAGCGCGAGATCGACCCGGTCGTTGACGAGCAGGTCGACGCCCGCCTCGGCCGTGAGTTCACGAAGCCGTTGTCCGGTCTCGTACCGCCGTCGTGCGCTCTGGTCCTTATCCCGAAGTTGGATCGCGTCGACGCCGCCCTCGATCGCGGCACGAGCGATGTCGACCGTGCTCCGGCCGGCCGAGAGACTCTCTTGGGTGACGAGATAGGTTCGCCAGTCCTGCGGGGCCATAGGCGTTGCTGGTCGGGCGTCCGGCAAACCGGTTTCGACTCCGGCGGCGTCCGAACCGCTTCGCGGCCTCGCCGACACAGTCCGCCGAGCTATGGCTGGAGCGTCTGCAATACCGGAATTTCCTCGATTCGCTCCTCGGAGAGAACTGTCCAGTCGACCCCGGCCGGCCGGTCGTGGGGCGTCTCGGTCTCGACCGTCCGATCGGGCGTCACAACGAGATCCAAGGGCACGTCGTGGGCGTCGACCGGCACGTCCGCGTCGACGACCTGACGCTCGTGGACGGTCGTCACGACCGTCGTCGATTCGTCCACGAGATCGAACGCCTGCAGGACGCCGTACTCCAGATCGCTATACCCTTCGCCCTTGCCGACGCGAGCGCCACCCTCCGTGACGGCGACGCTGCCCGCGACGATCAGGTCGATCTGTGGCATCGCTTCGGGCGCGACTTGGACGCCGACCTCGGCCGAGCCGCCGATCGTCGTCGCGTGGTCGATGTCGTCGGTCTCGGCGGGATCGAGCCGGAGGAAACACTCGGCCTCGCGCAGGCGCGGGACGGCCATATACACCGTCTTTCCGGCGCGCAAGGCAGCGCGCCGAACTGGAAGCTGGGGCGCATCGGGGTTGGACTTGATCGCGTCGGCGGCCTGCCAAGCGTCGGTCGCGGCGAGCCGATCGGCGGCGTCGTCCGCGCCGGCGAAGTTGGGAATTCTCCCGTGTGGTGGGTACGGAAATCTGGCCTCGCCGCTTTCCTCTAACTCGTCCCAGACGCGCTCGCGGAGCGGCTGCTTGTCCATGCGCGGATCGGTGGTGCGCCGGCGGGTTGAGCGTTGTCCTCGCGGCCGGCGTCCCCCCTGCGTTGAAACCTGCTACCGTCGTATCCGCCCGTATGGAACTCGACGACGTGCGACCGCTGGCGGCCGACGGCGTCGTGCAGTTCGACGACGGGGTCGTCCTCCTGCGACGCGACATCGCTCCCTTCGAGGGCGCGTGGGTGCTCCCCGGCGGATTCGTCGAACGCGATGAGGGCGCACGGACGGCCTGCGAACGCGAGATCGCAGAGGAGATCGGGATCGACGTGACTGCCGACGTGTTCCTCGGCCTCTACGACGACCCCGACCGTGACCCTCGCGGGAACGTCAGCGCGGCCTTTCGCTGCCGGCCGGACGGTGACGCCCGCCCCGAAGCGCGCGAGGAGGCCCGCGAGGTCGATACGTTCCCCGTCGGCGATCTCCCCGAGATGGGGTTCGACCACGAGCGCATCGTCCGCGACGCCGTCGACGCGGGTGACTGACGCCGCGGCGGGGTCGGCGTCGACCGCTCAGCTCTCGACTGATCGAAACTCGACCGTCTCGGAGTCGGTGTCGACGAGCGCGACGCTGTGTTCCTCGTCGGGCACCGTCGGGAAGTGCGCGCCGGGGTTGAGCACCGTCGTGCCGTCGACAGCCCGCTCCTCGGCGACGTGATGGTGGCCGTAGCAGACGTAGTCGTACTCGCCGGACTGGGCGTGGCCCTCGACCTCCGCGGTGTCCTCGCCGTGGAGGACGGCAAACTGCGTCCCGTCGAACTCCAACTCGGCGAACCGGCCGTGGAGCGCGCTGCCGTTGCCCAACTGCCGGAACGCCGACTCCAGCCCGTCGAGTTCGCCGTCGTTGTTCCCCAACACGGCGTGGACCTCCAGCCCGTCGAAGTGGGGGACGACCGGCGGCGCGATCACGTCGCCGCAGTGGACGACGGCGTCGACGCCCGCGTCCTCGAAGATCTCGACCGCTCGATCGACCGCCGCGACGTTGTCGTGAGTGTCGGAGATGACGCCGATCAGCATACTCGTCGGTGACGGGCGAAGGCCTTACAGTAGTTCCGCTCGCCCGACGGCTACAGCACGCCGAGCAAGCCGACGAACCCCAGCGGAACCGCCACGGCGACACCGGCGGCCGCCCGCGAGAGATCGGCGTCCTTCGAAAGCCCGGCACTGAGGATGTACCACTGCCAGCCGATCGTCAACAGCGACGCCAGCGCCAGCCACGGCGTAACCGGCGCCAGCGCCGCGTCCAGCGCGACATCGGCCTGTTCGAAGTCGGTGATCGTCGTGTTCGAGAGTACGACCCACAGGCTACCGATCCCCACCACGAGGCGGGCAAGTTCCGGCACCGCCGCCCAGCCCGCGAGCGCGAACGCCCCGCCGAGCGACGGATCGCCGCCCGCGAGCCGACCGGCGCCGAACAGCACCACGCCGCCGAGAAACCACATGACGAACGGGACGACCATCCCGATCCAGAGGAAACTGCGCATTGCCTCCGCGACCAGCGCTCCGGCGTCGCGCTCGATCGTTCTGGGCTCGTCGCAGCCGTCGTCGAACGACGACCCCGACTCCCCGAACTCCCCGTCACAGAACGGCTCGGGCGGCCGGTCTGGATTGTCCATCGTGACCGTCGCGTCGATCGCACCTTCGAGTATCGATTCGAGAGCCAGAATACCACCGGTCAAACAGACGGCGAGCAACACGACGAGGCCCGCCGCGATCGGGAACGTCCGAGCGGGGGGCCGTTCTTCGAAGAACGCTGCTGGCGACAGGAGGAACTGACGGAGGGCGCGGGCGGCGTCGACCATCGAGTTGCGGGTTTTCGCTCCGCCGACATATATCTTGTCAGCGGGCATTAATTTATGAACGCAGTCAGCGAACCGGTGGGCGAGCGAGTAGAAACCATCTTGACCGGGGCGTGACTTCTCGGCCACAGAGATGACACGCGACAGCACCCAGAGCGCGGCGACGCCGACGATCGGTCAGGTGACGCTGATCGGTCTGTTCGTCACCGCGCTGGTGACCGCACAGCTGACGGCCTCGAAGATTCTTGGCTTCTCGATTCCCGTCGAGTTGCCGATCGCCGGCGCCCAGCTCGCGCTGCCCGGCGCCGCGTTGGCCTACGCCGTCACGTTTCTGGCGAGCGACTGCTACTCCGAGCTGTACGGCCGGCGGGCCGCCCAAGTGATGGTCAACGTCGGCTTCGCGATGAACTTCGTGTTGCTGGTGTTGGTGTGGTCGACGATCGCCGCCCCCGTGTCGCCGGCCTCGCCGGTCGCCGCTGACACGTTCGCAACGGTGCTCGGCGCCAGCACGAACATCGTGATCGCAAGCCTGCTGGCCTACGTCGTCAGTCAGAACTGGGACGTGCTGGCGTTCCACCGGCTTCGGGAGTACACCGACGGCGACCACCTCTGGCTGCGCAACGTCGGTTCGACCGCCAGCAGCCAAGCGATCGACACCGTGATCTTCGTCACCGTCGGGTTCGCCCTCGCGCCGGCGGTTCTCGGTAGTGGTGAGCCCGCCGGCGTCGACCTGCTCGCGTCGCTGATCGTCGGCCAGTACCTGCTCAAGCTCCTGATCGCGGTCGTCGACACGCCGGTCGTCTACGCTATCGTCGGCGCGATCCGGGAGTACGGTCTCGACGGTGCGGCGCTCGATTCAGCCGGTCGCACCGGCGACTGATCGAGCGCTCGACGACGCCGCTGTGTGGGCCGATACGGTCGAAAAATGCACGGGGCCGACTGCTTACTGACTCGATCGCAGCAGGTCCTCGATCGTCTCGCGGACGTTCGAGGCCGACGGTGCGACCGGGATCATCTTGAGGCGCTGTTCGAATTGGCGTTGCTTGAAGTGGTTGGCGATCGCGAGGATCGTCGGCGCCCAGAGGCCGACGAACAGCCCGAGTTCGCGGTCGTCGCGCACGAAGAAGGCGTACCACGACATCGCTATCGAGGCGACCGACGCCAGCAGCGCGACGTCCGTTCCGGCATCCGCCGTTACGTCCGTCTCTCGTTCGCTCATTGTTTGACTCATAGAGTGACCCGCATTTGCACCTAGACGAGTTCCGTCTTCAACACCGAGAACCGTTCACGCGTCGTTCGACGCGTTTGGGCGACTGTACGAGCGCTTTGATTGTGAATTACGCCAGAGTAACGTGGGGTTACGGGGGCGTGTAATCGGCCGTGGAAGTACCGTAGGCAGGGTCAGTCCAGATTCTCGCCTTGATACGAGCCGTCGTAGGTGTCCTCGTGGTCGGCGCGTGCGAGCACCAACTGGGCGATCCGGGCGCCCTGCTCCAGTTCGATCTCGTGGTTGATCTCCAACAGTCCTTCGCCGCGGCCGGTGTAGCCGGCGTCCCAGACTGCGGTGTGGAGCATCGCGGAGTTGCGCATCAGCGACGATCGCGGGAGGACGTACCCGACGTGTCCTTCGGGAATCGAGATCGTCTCGCCGTAGCGGGCGACGTAGCCGCTTGGCGAGAGTCGGTAGGTCGGAACCCCAGCGTCTGCGTCTGGATCAAGCTCGCGGCGCTCGCCGATCTGCTTGTCGTCGCGGCCGATGCGTCCGGGTTCGACCTGCTCGAACACTGCGTCGACCGTGAGATCGACGCCGTTTGGCTGTACCTGCTGGTCGTCGATCGGCGAAATGTGCTCGGCGACGAACGCGCCCGATCGGAACATGGGGAGACGAGCGTCGCGGCCCTGCAAGTCAGTTTCGGACCGGTCGAGGCGCATTCAGAATCGTGAAGGATACCGGAGTACCAACGAAAGATCGGGAAGCGCCGTCGGATATACACAAACGCACGTATTCTTCTCGCGGGCACGAGTTACTAACTGGGATCTCGGGCGAGATTGTGAACGGTCGTACAGGATGGACTCGCGGGATTTATATCCGAGGAAAGACGATATCCGGCCGCTATGGGACAAACGCTAACCGAGAAAATTCTCGATGACCACCTCGTCGAAGGCGAGCTGGAAACCGGCGAGGAGATCGGCATCGAGATCGACCAGGTCCTTACACAGGACACCACGGGGACGATGGTCTGGCTGCAGTTCGAGGCGATGGGCCTCGACAACGTGCAGACGGAGCTTGCGGCCCAGTACTGTGACCATCAGACCTATCAGTTCGATTTCAAGAACACGGACGACCACCGCTTCCTGCGCTCGGCTGCCGGCACCTACGGCGCACACTTCTCGCGCCCCGGCAACGGCATCTGTCACAACGTCCACCGAGAGAACTTCGCCGCACCCGGCAAGACGCTGCTCGGCTCTGACTCCCACACGCCGACGCCCGGCGGCCTCGGCGAGCTGGCGATCGGCGCCGGCGGGATCGACATCACCGTCGCCATGGGCGGCGCGCCGTACTACATCGAGATGCCCGAAGTCGTCAACGTTCGCCTCGAAGGCGAACTGCCCGACTGGGCCACCGCCAAGGACGTCATCCTCGAGCTCCTCCGTCGCCTCTCCGTCAAGGGCGGCGTCGGCAAGATCCTCGAATACACCGGCCCGGGCGTCGAGACGCTGACCGCGCCCGAGCGGATGACGATCACCAACATGGGCACGGAACTGGGTGCCACCACGTCGATCTTCCCGACCGACGAGCAGACCCAGGACTACCTCGAACGCGTCGGCCGCGCCGAGGAGTACGTCGAGCTCCAGCCCGACGAGGACGCAGAGTACGACGACGAGATCGTCGTCGACCTCTCGGATCTCGAACCGCTGATCGCACAGCCGTCGATGCCCGACAACGTCGTGCCCGTCCGCGAGGTCGCCGGCACCGACGTCGACCAGGTCATCCTCGGCTCCTGTACGAACGGCGGCTACGAGGACATCCTCCCCGGCGCGAAGATGCTGGAGGGCCGCGAGGTCGACAAGAAGACCGACATGATCGTCGCCCCCGGCTCGAAGCAGGCCTCCGAGATCTTGGCCCGTCAGGGCTGGGTCGCCGAGATGATGGCGGCCGGCGTCAACTTCTCGGAAGCGACGTGTGGTGCCTGTATCGGCATCGGCCACGTTCCCGCCTCCGATTCGGTCTCGCTGCGGACCTTCAACCGCAACTTCGAGGGCCGCTCGGGCATCGAGGACGACAACGTCTACCTGTGCTCCCCGGAAGTCGCCACCGCCGCGGCGATCGCCGGCGAGATCGTCGACCCGCGCGATCTGTCCGACGAACTGGACGACCTCGAAGCCCCCGGCGTCGAGCTCCCCGAGGAGTACGACGCCTCCAAGACCGACCTCATCAGCCCCGACGAAGCCGTCGACGACGAGCTCGTCAAGGGTCCCAACATCGGCGATGTGCCGCTGAAGGACTCGCTCGACTCGAACCTCGCCGGGCCGACCCTCCTGAAGATGGAGGACAACATCACGACCGACCACATCATCCCTGCGACCCAGGACATCCTGATGTACCGGTCGAACGTGCCCAAGCTCAGCGAGTTCACCCTCTCGCGCATCGACGAGACGTTCGCCGACCGCGCGCTCGAAGCCGACGGCGGCTTCCTCGTCGCCGGCGAGAACTACGGTCAGGGTAGCTCCCGCGAGCACGCCGCCCTCTGTCCCATGTACCTGGGCGTCGAGGGCGTGCTGGCCCAGAGCTTCGCCCGCATCCACAAGGCGAACCTCTTCAACTTCGGCCTGATCCCGCTGACCATCGACGAGGACACCTACGAGCAGATCGAGCAGGGCGACGACGTCGAGATCGTCGACGACGTTGCCGAGGCGGTCAAGTCCGGCCAGGAGGAGTTCACGGTCCGCGTGAACGACGACTGGGAGGCCACCGCCCACCTCGACGCCTCCGAGCGCGAGCGCGACATCCTCGCGGCCGGCGGCAAGCTCGCTCACACCAAGGCCCAAGCCGAGTCCGGCGACAGTCCCGCTCCGGCGGACGACTGATCGGAACCGAGTGCCCGTCAGGGCCGAGGTGCTGTAGTCTCCGCCGGACAGGCGGACGACTGATCGGCTACGCGACTTCTTCGATTTTTTGCAGTCTCGAACCGAATAGCCCCGACAGCGCGCCCCCCGCGTCCGTGTGATCGAGTGCGGCCGACCGCGGTCGCGCGGGCCAAGTAGCTATTAGGCCCCGGGCCCGTAGCTACGCGCGTGACTGTCACGCCGGAGGATTCGACCGACGCCGTGCGAGTGCGCGACGCCGAGCGGGCGGACCTGCTGGCGGTCCACAGCATCGAGAAGTCGTCGTTTCCCAGCCCGTGGCCGCTGGCGGCGTTCGAGCGCCACCTGTCTTCGCCGGCGTTTCTCGTGGCCGTCGACGGGACGGCTGACGGCGACGCCGCGGGTGGGACCGCCACCGAGAGCATCGACGCGGCGTCGGTACTCGGCTACGTCGTTGCCGATCTGGTCCCGAACCACGGCCGGCCGCTGGGCCACGTCAAGGACATCGCGGTCCACCCCGACCGGCGCGGCGAGGGCGTCGGGTCGGCGCTACTGGAGGCGGCGCTCACCGCACTGGCGACCGAGTCGGTTGGATCGGTAAAACTCGAAGTTCGCGTCAGCAACGAATCCGCCCAGTCGCTGTACCAGTCCTTCGGCTTCGAGCCGTTGCGGCGGGTCCCCCGGTATTACGACGACGGCGAGGACGCGATCATCATGGTTCGCCAGTTCGAGGACTGATGGCGAGACCGGCCACCCGCCGGGCGGCACAGACAAAGCACACAAGTACTCCACCCCCAAATCGACACGCATGATAACTGCCACCGGACTGCTGGCACAGGTGTCCCCGATCACTGAGCTGACCGACGCCATCAACTACTTCGGCAACGCCGTGACGGTCGACCCGCTCTCGGCGATCCTGTTCGTGGTCGGACAGCTGCTTTTCCTCGCCGCCTTCGCCGTGTTCGGCTACCTCGTGCTGGGCTCGGTCGTCGACGCCATCATTCCCGAGTCGCCCGGTCGAGCGCCGCCGAAAGGAGAGCGATAGCCTCCTCCTGATCGGGACCCAGCGGCGTCCCGGCGACGAAGCTATCGGTGTACTGGAGAATCTTTTCGATCCGGTCGGCGACGTCTTCGGGCGTCCCGGCGACCGAGAACGCGTCGATCATCGCGGGCGTGACGGCGTCGAACGCCTCGCCGAAGTCGCCACGCTCGATGGCGTCGCCGATCGTCTCTGCCGCGTCGGCGTCGAGACCGTGCCGGTCCAGCACGGGCGGGGCCGCGCCGGCGGCGATGAATGCGACCGGTTGGCGCGCGACCTCGCGGGCCGCGTCGGCGTCCTCGGCGACGCTGACGCTGGCGTAGGCCGCCACGTCGAACTCGCCGCGCTCGTCGGGCCGTTCGTCTTTGCCTTCCGCAACTCGGTCGGCCGCCCACGCGAAGTCGTCGGGGTGAGAGGCGTTGATCAGGACGCCGTCGGCGTGCTTGGCGCTCATGCGGATCATGTGGGGCCCCTGCGCGCCGACGTAGACGGGGATTTCGCCCTCGACATCGTACTCCAGTCCGGCGTCGCTGGCGGTGAAGGTGCCGTCGATCGAGACGCGCTCGCCCGCCCAGAGGTCCTGTGCGACCTTGAACGACTCCAGCACGCGCCGGAGCGGCCGGTCGCGCTCGACGCCGAGGCTCGACAGCGTCGACTTGTCGCCCGGCCCGACGCCGAAGACCCCTCGCTCGTCGCTGACTTCCTGTAGGGTCGCCATCCGCGAGGCCAGCGTCACCGGGTGGGTGTCGTAGGGGTTGGCCGCCGCCGGCCCGATCTGGACCTCTTCGGTCGCCGCGGCGATCCGATCCAGCGCGATGAATGGGTCGCGGTTGAAGTAGTGACTCGCCGCGAAGATCGCGTCGAACCCTTCGGATTCGGCGCTCTCGGCGTGTTCGACTGTCTCTGCTACCGGGTGCTCTGGGGTGAGTTCGATGCCGTGCATTGTGTGTTCTCCCTCGTATGTCGCCGTCCGCTTACTCGTCGTAGTGCCATTCGCGCAGCGCTTGCCGGACGAAGTCGCCCTCGACCTCTCTGAACAGTTCGTCGCTGCCCTCGTGGTCACCGAAGGACCAGTCTCGGATCACGACGATCGGCGTCCCGCCGTCGCCCTCGCCGGCGATCAGGTTCGCCGTCGCCGCGAGTTCGTCGACGACGCTTTGGACTGTGACTTCGAGTTCGTGACCCTCGCGGTCGGTCTCGCCGCGCCAGTCGCGGCTGGCGGGCATCCCCGCCCAGCCGATGGCGACGCCGCGCTGGCCGTGGCGGAACGGCCGCCCGCAGGTGTCGGCGACGACGACCGGCGGGGCAGCGGCGAGTCCAGCGTGGATCCGCTCGGCGCTGTCGCCGGGACGCCGCGGCAAGAGCAGCAGCTCCTTGCCCGGCACGTTCGAGCGGTCGATCCCCGCGTTGACCGTGACGTGGCCGAAGCGGGTCTCGGTCAGGAGAAACGGCGCGTCCATCAGCAACTCGGTGCCCTCCTCGACGACGGCTTGGGCGAAGCGCGGGTCTTTCTCGTCGCCGGTCGCCGATTCGAGTCGGCTGGCGATCTCGCGGGCGCGCGGCCCGGCCGGAAACTCCGAGAGGTCTGCGGTCCGGCCTTCTGCCTTCGAGACGACGGTGCTGGCGACGACGACCACGTCGTCGGGGCGCAGATCGACCCGCTCCTCGACGATGTCGGCGAGGTCGTCGCCGGCCTCGATTTCCGGCACGTCCGGGACCGCGAACGCTTCCATGGCTCTCTCTCGGTGATGGCCGTTAAAAAGCGCGCGGATGGTGGAAAGTGCATCCGGCGTCGCTGCAACTACCGCAGTCGGGGCGCGCCGTACTGACGAGTCACTCGCCCCACTCGTCGACGAGGAGGCCGTACCGGTGGATATCGACGTGCTCGCCGCCGATGAACGCCTCTTCACGAAGGACGCCTTCCTCGGTGAAGCCGGCTTTTTCGAGCACTCGTCGGGACGCCGGGTTCGTCTCGTAGACTTTGGCGTACAGCTTGTGCAGACGCCGTTCCTCGAACGCGTAGCGACAGAGAGTCTCGACGGCGTCGGTCGCGTGGCCCTCGCCCCAGTTGTCGGGCGCGATCATGTATCCGATCTCCGTCCCGCCCCAGACCTCGTTGGGATCTTGGAAGCCGATACTCCCGACCCGATCTCCCCGAGCGCAGACCAGAAAATCGACGCCGTCGTCCTCGTCGAGCGACTCGACCCACTCGCTCTCTGTGGGTTCGTTGATCGGCTCGTAGCTGGCGAGCCCGGCCCTGACGGCCGGATCGTTCACCAACCGCTGGAGAAACTCCACGTCTTCGAGTTCGATCGTCCGCAGTTCGACCGTCTCGCCTCGGGCGAACACTGGACCGGGCATACCGGATCGGTTCTGTCGACGCTCACTTTAGTGCTCCCCCGGCTCCAGACCTGCCGTCGGTCGTGGCGGATCCCGAAAGAGGTTCCCCGCAGCGGTCCGTCCGCCGAGCCATGACCGATTACGCTACGCCCGTCGTCCGCCGAGGGGCCGCAGTGTGCGTTTCCCGCGAGGATGACCGCCTCCAGCTCCCCATCGCTCGGCTCGACGACGCCGACGATCCGGTCGAAATCGCCGCGGACGCCGTGGCGTCGACCGACGCCGACCTCGAACCGGTCCGGACTGGCACCGCCGTTCCGGACGGCGAGGACTCCTACGTCCCGGTGCTGTTCGACGCGCCGGCTGATCTGGACGCCCCCGCCGACGCCGAGCGGCTCGCCCCGACAGCCTTGCTCCACGAGGCCGAGCAGCCGACGTGGTGGCGGTGTTACGAGCGCGTCGCGCCGACGGTTCGCTCGATCACAGCCGACGACGAGCACGGTGCCGCCGTTCTCTCGACTCGCGCGCTGGAGGTGCTCCGGGACCGGGCCGCGCTCCAGATCGCCGAGGGCGACCCGGACCGGGGCGAGTTGACCGACCTCGCCGAGCGGCTGCTGAGCGCCCGCCCGAGCATGGCGGTGCTGGAGAATCGCGTGAACCGCGCTCTCGCGGCCGCAGTGGATGATGCCAACGAGACCGCTGACGGCGACGACGAGACACCCGCCGCCGGAATCGCCGCCGCTGTCGAGGCCGCGGCCGATACGGGCATCGACCGGGCGATTCAGGTTGACGCCGACACCGCCGCGGCGGCCGCTGGCATGCTCGACGGCGCGACCGTGCTCACGCTCTCACGCTCGGGAACCGTCCTCGACGCTTTGAGTTCGGCGTCGCTCGACGGCGTCTACGTCGCCGAGTCGCGGCCGGCTCGTGAGGGGATCGGCGTCGCCGAGGAGCTTTCGGCGTCGATCGGCGCGCCCGTGACGGTTCACGCCGACGCCGCTGTCGCGCACGTCGTGGCCCACGAGGGCGTCGACGCCGTCGTCGTTGGCGCCGACGCGGTGTTGCCCGACGGGCGTGTCGTCAACAAAACCGGCACCCGCGCCGCGGCGCTTTCGGCGGCCCGCGAGGACATTCCCGTCTACGCCGTCGCCGCGAGCGACAAGATCACGCACCGCGAGACGGTCAACATCGAGACCGGCGACGCCGGGGCGATCTACGACGGTCCGGCCGACCTCGACGTACTCAACCCGACGTTCGACGTGACGCCGGCCGACCTGATCGACGCCGTCGTCACCGAGCGCGGACGCCTCGACGCCGACGAGGTCGGTGCCGTCGCCGAAGATCACGCCGAGCTGACGAGCTGGCGGGAGTAGTTATCGCTGGTGCGAGGTGCCAGCGGGCGCCAGACGCAACAGTGAAACGGCGCCGCGGCCTACGACCGGCAGGCGGCAGTGACGAAGGTTACCCCCACCGAGCCCCTTGTGACGACGCCTTCACCCGAGCCGCCTTCTGCGATGGACGACAGGTTCTGAGCGCTCGCTGTCTCCGGGACGGCACCGCGATCGCTGACGAAAGTAAGAAAATTTAACACGAGCGCCGGAAGTCCGTGTAGCATGCATCGAAGACAGTTTGTCGCCGCTGCGTCGGTTGGTTTCACGTCGATTCTCGCTGGCTGTTCCGACGAACCGGGCGGCGGCATCGACGGCGGGCTCGAGGTGACAGACGTGACGGCGTCGAACACGATCGCCGGCAACGTCGAACTCGGCGTGCTGGTTTCTAATAGCTCTTCGGAGTCGGCGTCGGCGACGCTGTACGGCGAAGTCGATGTCGAGGGCGGCGACGCCTACACCGAGTCCCGGTCGATCACCGTCAGCCCGGACGGGTCGAACTCCTACGAGCTGGGGATCGACGTGGCCGTCTCTGACTCGTTAAGTGGCTCGTCCTACGAGTACCGGGCGTGGGTCGAGGCCTAGGCTAGGCCGACGATCACGCCAGCTCCGCGACGGCGAGAAGAATAGTCGGCGCGACAAGCAACACGAGGCCGACGACGATCAACAGCGCCGGGATCACCAACAGCCCCATCTCGGTGCCGAGCCAGAGGGCGAGGCCGGCCAGAATGGCCAGCAAGCCCAGAATCCGCAGCGCCCAGGTGATCAGTCCCTCGAAGCCCGAATCGGCGAGCACTTCGACCACTTCGAGCGCTTCGTCCATACAGGGGTCTGGCAGTTCCGGTCTGTTAAAAACTGGGGACTCCAGCGACGGTCGAATGCTACGACTTTTTGATCGACCGTGGCGAATGCCCTGCCATGCCAATCGACAGCATACAGCGGCTTGGCGTCCACGAGTCGGTGTCGGCGGTGTTCCCGCCCGAGCGTCTCGATGCCGCGCTTGCCGATCTCGACGCCGAGGTCGAACTCGTCGGCGACGATCCCGACCGCGTCGCCGACTGCGACGGGCTCGTCACGTTCGCCTATCGGGACTACTTCGTCGACGCAGTCGAGTGGATTCACACGATTCAGGCGGGCTACGACCGGTTTCCACTGGAGACGTTCGAGTCAGAGGGCATCGTGCTGACCAACAGCACCGGCATCCACGACGACAGCGTCGGCGAGACGGTTGCGGGGTACATGCTCTCGCTTGCCCGGCGACTCCACACCTACGCGGCGAACCAGCAGGCCCGCGAGTGGGATCGGCCGGACTGGGACGAGCCGTTCACGATCGCCGGCGAATCGCTCTGTGTCGTCGGGCTCGGCACGCTCGGTCGCGGCATCGCCGAGCGAGCCGACGCGCTGGGGATGGAAGTGACCGGCGTCCGTCGGACACCCGAGCCCGTCCCCGGCGTCGAGGAGGTCTACAGTCCTGACGAGCTTCACGACGCCATCGAGGAGGCGAAGTTCGTCGTGCTGGCGGTGCCACTGACGGACGACACTCGGAATCTCGTCGGACGAGACGAACTCGATGCGATGGCCGACGACGCGTACCTGCTCAACGTCGCCCGCGGCGGCGTCGTCGACCAGCCCGCGCTCGTCGACGCCATCGAGCGGGACGCCATCGCCGGCGCCGCGCTGGACGTGTTCGAGAACGAGCCGTTGTCGGAAGACTCGCCGCTGTGGGACGCCGACGACGTGATCGTCACGCCCCACGCCGCCGCGGCGACGCGGGACTACTTCCGGTCGATCGACGAGCTGGTCCGCGAGAACGTCGCCCGGATCGGCGCCGACGAGGAGTTGCACAACCGCGTGATCTGACTGCGGTGAGACTCACAGGAGCGACAGCAACGCGTCGCCGATCGTCCGCCGAAACGCATTGACGTCGATCTCCGTAGCGACGCTGGCAGTCGTCGGGGCGTCAGTCCCACGTCGTGTGTCCGCGATCGTCGCGCCCCGGCAGGGACCGTCGCCGTCGACGACCGACACCGGCTGCGCGTCGAGCGTCAGCACGTCGCCGAGCAGGTGGGCCGCGACGGCAGCGTCGTGGATGGCGTCGCCGCCGGCCTCGCGGACCTCCGCCGGATAGCTACACCACTCCGCGATCGTCGAGCCGGCCCCGCCGGCGCTCCGGAACTCGTCGGTCATCGACGCCGGGAGTCGCGCCTGATCGGTCACATCCAGCGGGACGAGCGTGGGCGCGGCCGTCTGGACGACGCGACTGGCCGCCGCCGGGTCGACGTAGACGTTGTATTCGGCCACGGGCGTGACGTTGCCCGCGGCCTCGAATGCGCCGCCCATCGCAACCATGCGCCCGATGCGGTCGGGGAGGCTCGGATCGAGTGCCAGCGCGACTGCGAGGTTGGTCAGCGGGCCCATGCAGGCGATCGTGAGATCGGTGCCGTGGGCGTCGACCTGCTCCCGGATGAACTCGACGGCGTGGGCGTCGGTAGTGGTACCCGTCGGCGCCGGCAGGTCGCCGCGCAGCCCGCCCGGTCCGTGGATGGACTCGCCGGTCGAGAGCGACCGGACCAGCGGGCGCTCGCAGCCCCGTGCGACCGGCACGTCCTCGCGCCCGAACAGTTCGAGAATCGACCGGGCGTTGGCCGTGGTGTTCTCGACCGTCGAGTTGCCCGCGACCGTCGTCACGCCGACGACATCGACGGCCTCAGCGGCGAGGAGCGCCGCCAGCGCGACCGCGTCGTCGGTCCCGGGATCGGCGTCGATCAGAACCTTGCTCACCCGAAAACCTTCGCCGTTCGCCTACTTAACCCCCGGACTCGTCGCCCGCACTCGCTTCGGCGTCGGCGAGCAACTGCTCGACGAGCCTGTCGGCCAACTCGTCCCGGACGGTCGGCGTGTACGCGGGATCGTCGAGCGTGATCTGGCGCGTCCGAGCGCCGTCCAGCGTCGCGGCGATCATCCGGGCGGTCGGCTCGGGATCGACGGACTCGAACGCCCCCGACTCGACGCCATCGCGGAGCATTTCCTCGATGGTGCCTCGCAACAACTCGTCGCTGCGGACCAGTTGCTCGCGGTAGGCTTCGTTGAACGGCCCCCGCGACCGAAGTTCGAGGAGCGCGAGGTGCATCGCCGCCCGCTCTTGCTCGTCGGGGTCGAACACCCACAGGTCGAGAAACTCTCGCAGCCGTTCCTCGGGCGGGAGGTCGTCCGGCGGGAGGTGTTCCTCCCGGAACTTCGAGATGATGTGGTCGATAAACGCCACCAGCAGGTCCTCTTTCGTGTCGAAGTGATAGTGCAACAGCGATGTGCTCTTGCCGAGGTGGTCCGCGATGTGTTGCATCGTCAGATCCGCGTAGCCGTGCTCGCCGAGCGCGCTGTAGGTCGCCTCCATGATCTCCTCCCGGGGGTCGGCGTCCTCACTCGACTCGTCGCTGGCAGCGTCGCCCATGCCTGACTGATCAATCAGTCAGTAGAGGCAAAATTGTTTCGAAGCAGTTGGACGGATGCTCCACAGAAAATTTTTCAATGCTGTCGGTGACGGGCGAACGTGACAGCGAGAATGAATCGTCGGCAGCTCCTCGGATCGGCGGCTGCAGCCGCTGGTTCGGGACTGGCGGGCTGTTCGCTCATCAAACCCTCCGGTGACGTGGCCCTGAAGGTGATAAACTACCGCGATCGGGAGTTGCCTGTGACGACGACGATCTCGAAGGGGGACGAGACCGTGTTCTCCCAATCGCACACCCTCGCGGCGAACAGCGACGGGCTCTCGGAAAATGTGACCGAACACGCGCTGGTCGATGTCACGAAAGGGACGACGTTCGATGTCCTCGTTTCGGTCGACGGCGACCCTGAGTCTCTCGGTTCCTACACGGTATCCTGTATCGGGTCGAACGAGACACAGGCCGCCATCTTCGTGAATCTCTTCGAGCGGTCGATCAGAGTGGCACAAAACGAGTGTTGAGACAGCCGCTCGGCCAAAACTGCGCTCGCTCCGCTCGCGCTACACGTCCTCGGGCAACCATCCGCCGTCGACTTCGATATTCTGCAACGACCTTTTTGCTCGTCGGGTGTGCTCGCTGGGCTCGCACACCACTCCTCGAAAAAGCTCGGCCAAAACTGCGCTCGCTCCGCTCGCGCTACACGTCCTCGGGCAGCCATCCACCGTCGACTTCGATATTCTCCCCACTGACGTAGTCGCTGTCGTCGTCGAGGAAGAACATGACCGCCTGAATCAGGTCCTCGAACGCGGCGGGGCGGCCCCGCGGCAGTTCGTCGGGGAACTCCGCGGAGTTCTCGACGACATAGGGCGAGACGGCGTTGACGGTGATGCCGTCGTCCTGCGTGTCGCCGGCGAGCATCCGCGTGAACATCAAGACGGCGGCCTTGGCCATGAAGTAGGGCGCGTTCTTGGGGCTGATCAGGCCCTTCTCGCTGGAGGCGTAGCCGATGTTGACGATCCGGCCGTACTCGCCCTCGCGCATAGCTGGGAGCGCACGGCGCGAACAGAGGTAGGTCGAGTGGACGTTCGTCGCAAATATGCCGTGCCACTGGTCTGTGTCCATCTCCTCCCAGTGGACGGGCGCGAAGTTCCCGACGTTGTTCACGAGCACGTCGACGGTGCCGAGATCGTCCTCGACGGCCTCGAACAGGTCGTCGACGGCGTCGGGATCGGTCACGTCGGCGCCGACTGTGGTCACGTCGTGGGCGCCGCGCTCCGTGGCCGCTTCGGCGACCTCGCGGGCGGCCTCGTCGCTCGTGTTGTAGTGGACCGCGACGCTGGCGCCGCGCTCGGCGGCCGCCAGCAGCAGTTCGCGACCGACGCCGCGGGCGCTGCCGGTGACGAGGACGACCCGACCGCTGAGGTCCGTGTCGATCATACCGGACCGTGGCGCTCTGGGGTAATGAACGCCCGCGGTCCGGGACGACGCCGCGGCGTCCTGCCGCGGTTCGAGGGGAGCAGTACGGCGTCCTTCTCGGTTTGGCGTCGGTATTTCGGCGTCCCAATGTCAGTTGAGAGATTCCGAACAGCGGGAAAGACGGCATCGCTGCGAATGTCGATGTTGCCGTTCTAGTGATCGTGGCCATCCATCACCATCGGCTGTCCGGTGGCGTAGTCGGCTGGATTCGCCTCGAAGGTCTCCTTGCAGGTCTGTGAGCAGAAGTAGTACGTCTCGCCATCGTGTGTCGCTGCGGGCTCGCTCTCTCCGGTTCGCATCCCACAGACGGGGTCGCGGTACTGACCGGGTGCGCCGAGGCCACGACGATATACGTACAGGAGAAATCCCGAGAGCGCTACGGCGAGGAGGTTGAGATAGAACGTGTAGTTGAACTTGAAGTACGTCTGTTCGGTCGCTGTCTCCCCGCTGGCCAGATTCGGGACGATACGAAGGGCGTCAAACAGCAACTCCATGAGGAAGCCGGTGAACGCCATCGTCACGAAGAACACACCGAGGATGTACAGCATAATCTTCCAGCCGTAGTACTTCCTGTAGACGTTCAACACCGGAATCGTGATGAGATCGGCGTAGACGAACGCGATAACGCCGGCGAAGCTGATTCCGCCGCCCCAGAGCGCAACGGCAAACGGGACATTGCCCATACTGCCGACAAAGCTGATGACGGCGATGAAGACACCCATAATCGCGTTTTCGGCGGTTACGAGCACGCCATCACCTTGGACGAACAGGGCGTTCCAGACCCACTGGGGGACAAAGACGATGACGAACCCGGAGATGAGAAAGCCGGCGACAACGTCCTTCCAGATCATCGACCACTCCTTCCTGTACTGGTTCCCAATTTTGTACCAGCCGCCCCACGACAGCAGCTCATCGCGCCATCCACCACGACTTGCTGTCTCTTGCCGGTAGGTCTCCATACAGCCCTCCGAGCAGAACTGCAACGTCTCCCCGCCGTCGGTCGTGAGCGTGTATTCGGCTTTGCCTTCCATCCCGCACGTGGGATCCTCGGTGACGCCTGCCTCGCGGTCGCGCTCGTTGAGCGTCTCCCGCACCTCGTCAAACAGGTTCTCGGGGAGCGTGAGGTGGACGATAACGGCCATGACAGCGATGAGGACGAGGCCACCGAGCAGTTCCGCGAGAAGGAACTCCCAACCCAGCAGTAACAGGATCATCAACCCGAGTTCGACGATGAGATTCGTCGACGCGAACATGAATGCCAGAAAGTTCACCGCGTGGGCACCCTTCTTGAACAGCCCCTTTCCGATGGCGACGGCCCCGAAGCTGCAGCCACTGCTCGCCGCCCCGAACGCGGTCGCCTTTGTGAGACCGCTCAGGTCACCATCGCCCAGCACCTGCGCCATCCGCTCCTTAGAGACGTACACTTGAACGAGACTTGTGATCGTGAGCCCCATGATGATCGCCCACGCCGCCGTCCAGAGGAACCCGACACCGATGCGGAGGGCTTCCAAGACCTCATTGAGCATCGTCGTCTCCATATGTGTATTATCGCCGGAATCAGCTATTGCCGTTGTCCTTAGGAGACCCTGGTTCGAGGGGCAGATTCGCTGTGGATTCACAATATGAATAGTTCTATTCCAACGGGTTCGAAGCCACAACTCCATTGAATCGTGACCCCGTAGTTGGAACTAGAGGCGGACTCACGGAGTGAACACAGATGCCTGAAAATACGGACGACACACGGCTGGTCACGATTCTCCTCGTCATCATCGGTGCGGTCGTCGTCTTCCCGATGGTCTTCACGGGCTTCGGGACGATGGGATCCGGGCCGATGATGGGCGGGATGTGGGATAGTGGAATGTGGGGCCACGGAACGATGCCGGGGTGGATGTTCGTCGTCGGCATCGTGATGCAGTTCCTGTTCCTCGCTGCGCTCGTCGGGGGTGGGTATCTCCTGTACAAAGCGGTCACGAGCCGCGAGCGCGACTCGGACTCGGCGCTCGAAGAACTCCGACTCGCGTACGCTCGCGGCGAACTGACCGACGACGAATACGAACAGCGCCGAGAGGCACTCGAACGCGACACCGAGTCGCGCTGAGATCGACCCGAGCATGACAGGGCGATCAGACCACCGCTACACGACGGCGCAACCACCGCTCCCAACTTGGCTCGACCGATATACGACGTTGGGGCTGTACGGGCTCCTCGTCGGAACGGGGCTCTGCTTGGCCGCCTTTGTCACAAATCCGGTCCCCGACCCCTCGTTTCCGTGGGCGACGCTGCCAGCACCGCTCCGACTCCCCTTCGAGCAGCCGCGGATCGAACACTGGCCAACGACGTACACCCTCGGCATCTGGCTGTGGATTCTCGGGTTCCCGGCGTTGTTCCTCGATGGCTACAGACGGTTCGGAACTCGGACGACGGGTGGATCCACGATGTGGCTCGCAGGGCTTCCCACGGTGGCGATGCTCGGCTGGACGACCTACTGTCGGTTCTTCTGGCCGAAGCTCCACCCGCCGACTTGGAACGCCCCGTCGTACACAGTCGTCTGCTGGCTGTATTGCTCTTCGTACGACGTGCTCTGGAGCAACACCGCATATGCAATCGCGCTGTTCGGCATCGTCGCGACGCTCCTCGCCCTGCGCCGAAAGAGCGGAGATGGGTATGCCCTCCTCGGATTCGGGCTGTTAGCACTCCCTCTCGGTTTGCCAGCAGTGTACGCGGGCTATCACCGGATGCGGTGAACAGCGCCCAAGCGTGGCGATATGCCTTCGTCCGGTGAGGTTCGCTACACGATGCACGATGCGAGGCGGGGGCAGTATTCTTAATAAGCGTCGCTGAGAACCCCCTGCCATGACGCTCAACACCATTCTCGTCGCCGCCGGCCCCGGCGACGCAGAGCGAGCCGAAGAGATCGCAGACGCCACCGTCGAGGTAGCGGCCCCCTCGAACGCGACGGTCGTGCTCTCGCACGTGTTTACCGAGGAGGAGTACGACGACGTGCTCGAACGGCTGGAGTTCGACACGGAACGCACCGAGGTAACGCCCGACGAGGTCGCCCAGCGCCACGCGACGATCCGGACGCTGGCGGACTCGCTCGACGCCTACGATGTCGAGTTCGAGATCCGCGGCGCGATCGGCGAGCACGGCGAGACGATCACCGATCTGGCCGAGGAGACCGGTGCGGACCGCGTCATCGTCGGCGGCCGCAAGCGCTCTCCGACGGGGAAAGCCGTCTTCGGCAGCACCGCCCAGACGGTGATGCTGTCGGCGCCGTGTCCGGTCACGTTCGTCCGCGAGGAGTAGCGGTCGACCTACCCTCCGTTTTTTCGATGCGCTGGCCGCTCTCAGCGGCGCCGCTGTGTCGTGTCTCTCCGAGGATCGCACGATGGCGCGGCGGCCGTGGAAAACTATGCAATTAAGTGCGGCCGCGCTCGTTTGGCACGTACATGGTGAACTACGCGGGGGTCGACCTCGGCGCGACCAACGTCCGGGCGGTCGTCGCCGTCGACGGGACGATCATCGGCTCACACAAGCGGGGAACGCCTCGCGGCCCGACGGGGATCGCCGTCACCGAGGCCGTCCTAGAGTCGCTCCGGGCCGCGTGCGACGACGGCGGAATCGAGCCGTCCTCGATCGCGGCCGCAGGCATCGGATCGATCGGACCGCTCGATCTCGCTGAGGGCGCGGTGATGGACCCGGCGAACCTGCCCGACACGATCGATCGGATCCCCCTGACCGGCCCGATCTCCAAACTGATCGACAGCAGCGACGTGTACCTGCACAACGACACGATCGCGGGCGTCATCGGCGAGCGGTTCCACAGCGACCGCAACCCCGACGATATGGTCTATCTGACGATCTCCAGTGGCATCGGCGCCGGCGTCACCGTCGACGGACACGTCCTCTCGGGCTGGGACGGCAACGCCGGCGAGGTCGGCCACATGATGGTCGACCCGCAGGGACGGCTCACGTGTGGCTGTGGCAAGGACGGCCACTGGGAGGCCTACTGCTCGGGCAACAACATCCCGAGGTACGCCGAGATGATCTACGAGGACGACCCCGTCGACACGGCGATGCCGATCGAGGATCCCGACTTTTCGGCCGCCGACGTGTTCGAGTACGCCGGCGAGGACGCGCTGGCCGACCACGTCATCGACCAGACCGCCCACTGGAACGCGATGGGGCTTGCTAACATCATCCACTCCTACGCGCCGATCGTCGTCTACGTCGGCGGCGCCGTCGCGCTCAACAACGAGGAACTCGTTCTCGATCCGATCCGCGAGAAGCTCCCCGAAATGGTCTTTACGAACCTCCCCGACGTGCAGTTGACGACGCTGGGCGACGACGTGGTCGTGAAAGGTGCCCTCGCCAGCGCGATGACCGAGGGGACCGGCGACCGGACTCGGATGTCGTAGCGGCCGGGACGCCACGGCGGCTCGACGCTGCACCGCGGACTGTTCTGTCTGTTGTACGCGACTGTTCGGCCCTGCCCCCACCGGACGCTTTAACACGCGGACGGCCTGACACTCGGGTATGCGACGACGCGACGTTCTTCGAGCGGGTATCGGCGGCCTCGCGCTCACGGCCGCCGCCGGCGATTCGGCGGCACACCCGGACCAGCACTTTCTGCCGTTCGGGAGCGTCGATGTCGACGGCGCAAAGGAGGCGGTCGTCGGCGACGACGGGACGGTCGCGTACGTTGCCGCCGGTAACGGATTCGCGACCGTCGATGTCTCCGATACCACCGCCCCGCAGCTCCTCGCCGAGCGCCGCGAGCCGCTTGCCGACCGATCGGAAGGCCCGGTCGGCGAACTCTGGGACTGCCGGCTCGACGGCGACCGGCTGATCGTCGTCGGCCCGGCAAACACGGCTGCCGACCTCCACAACGGCGTCTTGCTGTACGACGTATCCGATCCGGCGGCGCCGGAACTACTTACGTTCTACCGGACCTCGTTCCCGATCCACAACGCCGAGTTCGCCGACGGACGGGTGTATCTCACCGGCAACGACGGACTCTCGAACCCGCTGGTGATCCTCGACGCCGCCGACGACGGGCTAACGCAGATCGGCCGGTGGTCGCCGCTTTCCTACGACGACGGCTGGGCGGATGTCGGCCCTTCCTTGCGCCCGCTGCACGACGTGCAGGTCAGAGACGGGTTGGCGGCGCTTGCCTACTGGGACATCGGGACGTGGCTCGTCGACGTGTCCGATCCCGCGAACCCGTCGTACGTCGCCCGCGTCGGGGACTACGACCGCGAGGAACTGACCGGCCTCGACACGATGGCAGCCGCGACCGAGCGCATGATCCCTCCCGGGAACGCCCACTACTGCGAGTTCAACGACGACCGGACGGTACTCGGCGTCGGCAAGGAAGCGTGGGCCGTCGAGGACGGCAACGGCGACCGGCGCGGCGGACCCGGCGGCATCAGCCTCTACGATATCTCTGACCCGTCGGCACCCGAGCAACTGGCACATATCGACGCGCCGGCCGCCGAGAACAACACCCGACAGGGGCAGTTCACTACGTCGCACAACTTCGAGCTCTCCGAGGGACGGCTCTACTCCTCGTGGTACTTTGGCGGCACGATGATCCACGACGTGCGCGACCCGTCCCGCCCGATCCGGATCGCGTGGTGGCAAAACCCCGACGAAGCGAGCTTCTGGACGGCCCGGCTCGCCAGAGCCGGCGAGTGCGTCGTCGCCAGCAGTGCCGAGGCGACCACTCCCCAGCTCGCAGAGCAAGGACGCCTCTACACCTTCCCGGACGGTCCGGTCAGCGACGCCGCGCTTCCGGAGGGTGTTGACGAGCCTGACGGTTCCGGCGGGGAGAACGGTGACAACTCGGGGACGCCGCTGCCGGGCTTTGGCGTCAGCGCGGCGGCGCTCGGGCTCGGACTCGGCGCTTGGAGCGCGCTGCGGCGCGACGCCGAAGAGTGACCCACAGCCGACTTGTTACCGTCCGCGGAAACCCGAACGCTTTCCATGCACGGGACCCCTACGTACGACTAATGAGCACCGACGCCTCCGAGGACGCTCCCGACGACGCGGGCGACGGCGAGGAGACGCTCGCCGAGGAGATCGAGACGTGGCTGGTAAAACAGATGCCGATCATCCAGATGCACGGCGGGACGAGCAACGTTCGCAAGGCCGACCCCGAGACGGGCGAGGTCGTCGTCGAACTCGGCGGCGGCTGTGCCGGCTGTGACGTGGCAGACATCACGGCTGGCAACATCGAGGCCGACCTGATCAAGAAGTACCCCGAGGTCAGCGAGGTGACGGTTCGGGTCCCCGAATCCGGGGACAGCTTCGGCGTCGACCAGAAAGAGAGCGTGATGGGGGTCGACCGCACCGAAGGCGGGCGCGGCGACTTCAAAGACGGCCGCTGGTAGCTACGCGCCGTTGCCGAGCTTTTTGCGGCTGATCTTCACGCCCGTCGGCGTCACGATCAGCTGGTCGTCGCCCTTCTGAACGATGTCGCCGTCGACTTCGCTGGCGACCTGTCGCAGCTCGTCGATGACGTGTTCTGCTGTGCTGTCGCTGGTTCGGAGTCGCGTGATGTCCGCGATCACCATGTCGCCGTCGTAGACGGCGTCTTTGATGTCGATGGCGTCTGCCTGTCCGCTGATCTCGGCGATGTGAACCTGCATCGCCGCCTCCGTTGCGACCGACTCGAAGTCGTCGAGATCGAGCTCGACGTAGTCCTCGGTGCTCCGAGAGCCCCGGCCGCCGAGGATGGTGCTCATGAGACCCATATCGAAACCCGACCGGCGCAGCGAGTATAGTTCTTGCCCTGCCGGCCCGGCTTTCGGACGCCCTCTGTCGGACGCGAGTCAGACGCAGCGGGGTCTGGCGTTGCGGCGACAGCATCGCGTGGCTCCGGACTGCCGTGGGGGGGTCAGCGGCGCGCGCGTGTCAGCGCGACGACTGACAGCGCGACGAGCGTGATCGTGACGCCGAAGCCGGGGAGCGAGTCGCCGTCGTCGCTGGCTCCTGTCGCTCTATCGGCGGACTCGTTTTCTTCGCCGGACTCGTTCCCGCCGCCGTTCGGATCGGGGTCGGTGCCGTTCTGCGCGTCCTGCCCGTCGTTCGGGTCGGTGGTGTTGCCGTCGTCACCGTCGTCACCGCTTTCAGGATCGGTCCCGTCGTCCGGATCGGACTCGTCGCCGGTGCCGTCGTCCGCGGGCGGGTCCAGTTGGAGCACGACGACGACCTGTCCGTGGGAGGCGCCGGGGCGGTACGTCCAGCCACCGACCTGTTCGTAGGGGACGGCGTCGGCGACCGGGTCGATGTCGGTATCCCAGCCGGGCATGTTCGCCTGCTGGATGTAGCCCGCCACGTCAATTCGGTCGGCGTGCTCGCCCTCGATACGGGCCGCGCCGTAGCTGATCGTCGCGTTCTCGCTGGGGCCGTGGAACTCCACGCAGTGGCTGTCGAGGTAGCCATCACCCTGCGCGACATCCGGGCTGGTTCCGAACTGATCGGCGTCCAGCGGTCGCTCGTAGTGCTCGGTCAGCGGGTATTGGACCTCGATCGGATCGGCTTCCGAGTGCCACGACAGCGTCTCCCCGGTCGGAATCGTGACCTGCGTGTCCGGCACCGATTCGCCGGCGACGACGTTGCCCGCTTGGTTCACCAACGTGACGCAGATCTTGCCCGAGCCGGAGCCGAGATACGGATCTCGGTACTCGTCGCGCGGGTTGACGTAGCTCACCCAACTCCCGTCGCTGGCGGCGGCCTCGAAGTACTCGTCGCCCTCCTCGGGCGCCTCGACGACGAATTCCGATTCGAGGAGTTCACTGTCAGTTCCGTTCTCACCGGGGGGTGCGGCGGTCTGCGCGGCGGGATCGGCGTGCTGTGCGTTCGGCGCCGCGGCGGCAACCGCGACGACGCCACCCAGTACAAGCACTGCGAGGGCGGCGATTACGATCGTTCTGGTCGGAGGCGTGTGTTCGGCCATGGTTCGTGCATCGGCCCGGCGTGCCGTGACGGCGTCCGGGCACTCGTGACTGGCCGACGCGATACCCGTTTGAAGTAATCGCCTTGATTACCGACGGAAGCGTCTCGATTACCGACGTAAGGTTACGCTACACGAACGGTAAGGACAGTTTTCGGCGTCGTTGGGCAGTCGCCCTCAGACGACGAAGTCGTACAGGTCGTCGCCGACGTGGTGGACCGAGTCGACCACTTTCCCCTCGTCGCCGTCCATTTCCTCGCCGTCGACGCGGGCCCGTCCGATGCCGAGCACCTTGCCGTGGGACTCCTCGGCGATCGCCACGAGATCGCCGGCCGCGATGCTCTCGTCGGCCTCGACGATGCCGGGCCGCATCACGTCGGCGCCGTCGCTGACGAAAGACACGGCGCCGGCGTCGACCGTGACGACGTTACTCTCGGGATCGCACGCGTTGGCCCCACGAACCGTCAGGAACGGCTCGTCGTCGACGTACAGCACGAGCGGGTCGCCGTCGACCAGCACCAGATCGAACTCGGTGCCCTCCAACTCGACCAGTTCGTAGGAATCGCCGCCGACGTCGACGCCGAGTTGCGCTCCGATCGTCGACTCCAGTTCCGACACGTCGTCGCTCCGGAGGTGGTGACGAGATTTGACTTCCATATTCGGACCGAGCAGGCCCTCCAGCATAAACGCCGCGTTCCTGCCGGTTTCTCAGAACTGCTCGTCGACCCACGACGGCCGAGCCACGTCGACCGACCCGAGTGCGTTGATCGTGAACGAGGTATTCTCGTGAGCTGTGACGATCTGCTGAGCGCACTCATCTGGACAGCGACCTCGTAGACAGACGCTACGTACCCCGAACGCGGTTTTGGTCCGCTTTTCGACGTTTCTGGGCCGGGAATGCTGTCGATACCGCCGAAACTGTCCGTCGTTCCGTGACGGTCGGCCGACCCTTCTCGATCGACGGCGAACAAACGCTAAGTGGTCGCAGGTCTTGTGGTAGCGTATGTGGGGATCCCGGTCCCGGGAGTCGAAGTCGGTCACCTGTATCGCCTGTGGGACCTCACTCCGCCGCGAGCACGCCCGCGAGTACGACAAGTACGGCGATCGGTGGGACCGCGACGGCAAGGAGTTCGAGTACCTCTGTAAGGCCTGCGACCGTGAGCTGTGCCACCAGCCCCGCGACGAACTCGAAGGGCTACTCGTCGAAGTGGCTGCCGGCGAACACTCACAGGACGAGTTTTTGTCGTGGTACAGCGCGCTCGTCGAGGAGCGGTACGGCTCGCTCGAAGAGCAGTAGCCGGCCTCGGGGCGGTCGCAAGCCACCGGCCGCTCGCTTCGGCGCCGTTGCGATACGTCTATCCGTTCCACCGCCATAGCTGGTGGCATGACCAGCGAGTCCCAGGCCGAAGCGGGCACGGCCGAGAGCCAGGGCCCCGTCGAGATCGACGAGGAGATGGCTCGCCACCTAGAGAACAAGCGCGAGGAACTGTTCGAGAAACTCGGGATCCGTGACGAGTTCCCGCAGGAAGTCCTCGACGAAGCCGAGGAACGGACCGAGGGAATCCAGCAACAGATCGCCGACGAAGTCGACGAGCGCGACGATCTGCGGGAGATGACCACGTGGACCGTCGACCCGATCGACGCCCAAGACTTCGACGACGCCATCTCGATCGAGGAGCGCGACGAGGAGTACGTGCTGTGGGTCCACATCGCCGACGTGACCCACTACGTCAACCCCGACACCGCGATGTGGGACGAGGCCGTCGAGCGGGGCAACACCGTCTACCTGCCGGGCTACACGATCCACATGCTCCCCCCGGTGCTGGCCGAGACGGTCTGCTCGCTCGTCCCCAACGAGGATCGGCTCGCCCACACCGTCGAGATGCACCTCGACAAGGAGACGCTGGGCTACGACGAGATCGAGATCTACAAGTCGGTGATCCGCAGCGACGCCCGCCTGACCTACACCGAAGCCGAGAACCTGCTCGACGAGCCCGAGTCGGCCGACGACCTGCTGGAAGACCCCGAAGTCGATCTCGCCGAGAAGTGCGAACTCGTCTGGGAGGTCGCCGACCGGATGCACGAACAGCGCAAGGAAGAGGGATCGCTCGTGCTCAACCCCGCGCGGGACCGGGCTCACACGATCATCGAGGAGTGCATGCTGAAGGCCAACAAGGCCGTCACGCACAAGCTCATGTGGGACCGCGGCGTCGAGGCGATGTATCGGGTTCACCCCCAGCCCAGCCCCGACGAGTGGGACGAGGCGCTGCGGGAGATTCAGGAACTCGACGGCGTGTCGATCCCCGCCGACTCGTGGGA
The DNA here is from genome assembly GCF_900215575.1 of Natronoarchaeum philippinense. Taxonomy (NCBI): domain Archaea; kingdom Methanobacteriati; phylum Methanobacteriota; class Halobacteria; order Halobacteriales; family Natronoarchaeaceae; genus Natronoarchaeum; species Natronoarchaeum philippinense. The sequence goes on from NZ_OBEJ01000002.1 coordinate 295,737, forward strand.
CGACCCGCGCAAGGCCGTCAACGCTACCTTAGAGGAAGCGCCGGGCCGCCAACTCGACAAGATCCAGTGGGCCGTGATGAAGGTGATGCCCCGCGCGAAGTACATGAACGACCCCTTCGGCGGCCACCACGCGCTGAACTTCGAAATTTACGGCCACTTCACCAGTCCGATCCGCCGACTCTCGGACCTGATCAACCACTGGATCGTCTACACGAACGACGTGCCGGAGGATCTCGCCGCGCTGTGTGACCACGCCTCCGACCAGCAGAAAGACGCCGAACAGTGCGAGCGCGAGTACAAGGACTTCCTGCAGGAGGTCGGCCTCGACCCCAGCGCGGTGAACAACCGCGGGATCGAGGTCGTCGACGAGGAGTAGACGAGTCGACTGCTCGGGAGAGCATCGCTCTTCCGGTGTCGTCGACGAGTAGCGCCAGACGACGCCGCCGACGGGAAGGCGGGACGCCGCTCCCTAGACGGCCACGGCCCGCTGATTTCCGGTGTCTCGGTGCGACGCGATCCGCGACGCTCGCGGAAGGCTACAATCGCCGTTTTACCTTAGCGATCCTATTAGTCCCGAGAACGAATACACGCAATCGGCATGTACAGGGAGGCAACGTTCGCCCTAGCTCTCCTCGCGCTCCTCGTCGGCGGAGCGGGGACAGTGGCAGCGACTCCCGGCGACGCAGGTATCTGCGTCGTCGGTGCAGACACAGCGTGCACCGACGACTCGGCGTCCGACGACGCCGTCGAACTCCACGATAGCGCCAGCAGCAACGACTCGGCGGCTGTCGGCATCTGTCAGATCGGCGTCGACTCGCCGTGCAACGGCGACGCCGCCCGGAGTACCGAGACGACGACCGGCTCGGAAAGCGCGGGCCACGAGTCCGGACCGGTCTGGGGTCACGAAAGTCAGCACAGCAACGGCCACACCGACGCCCGCTTCGGGGGCGTGCAGTCGCTGCTGTCGAACAGCTTCCTCGACACCCTGTTCGGCGGCGCCGATAGCGTCTCAGAATCGACCCGAGCGACGGCCGAGAACGGCAGCGCTGGCGTCTGCGTGATCGGCGCCGACTCGCCGTGTAACGGCGGCGAAACGCGAGACAGCGGCTCGAACTCCCACTCCTCCAGCGCGTCTCACGGCGAATCCGGACAGGTCTGGATCCCCGAGGATCAGAACCACGACGGTGAGATCGACGAGGAGTTCCGCGCCGATTCCGGTGCCAGCGGTAGCGCGAGCACAGGATCGGCATCAACCGCTAGCATCGGCGGTGTCCTCACGGCCATCTTCCGCTGACAGCGATCGGCCCTCTCACTGATTCCTCGCTGACGACGACCGGCCCTCCCGACGACATCTCGTTGCCGTCGCCGTTCGCTTTGTTCCTCAGTTCTCCTCGCTGTTCCGGAAGAACTCCTCGACCTCGAAGGGCTCGGACTCGCCCTCGACCGCGATCACGTCCAGCGCCGTCACCTCGGCGTCGACGCCGAGCAGTCCCGCCAGACTGGGCTCGGTTCGGCCGTCGTCGCCGCTGACCAGCTCTTTGACGTACAGGCCGCCCTCGCCGTGGAGTTCGAGCGTCCCGTGGCGCTCGTCGTCGAGGTCGCCGTCGATTTCGTACACGTCCCGCGTCCGGGTCAGGCTCGCCCGGCGATGGTCGACGCGCTGGGGTGTGTGCTGGTCGACCGTCGTCCCTTCGAGATCGTCGAGCGCCTCGGCGAGCGCGGCCTCGGTGACCGGCGCGCCGAACTCAACGTCCATCCGGTAGGTCTTGCTCGCGTCGTGTTCCTTGACGCGCTCGACCATCTCGTGGGTGGCGAGTCGCAGCCCCTCGACCTCGACCGCGCCGTCGGCGGCATCGTTGATCTCGGCTTCCAGCGCTTCGGCGTCGGGCTCACGGCGCTGGGGCTCTTTGACCTCGACGACGAACGGCCGGCCGGTTTCCAGCATCAGTGCGTCCACGTCCTCGCGGCCGGCGCCGTGGAAGACGGCTTCGTCGCCGTCCATCGCCTCCTCGACGTGGGGGGCGACGTAGCCCTCGACGCTGTCGTCGTAGAGGTAGCCGCTGCCGCCGCAGTAGTCACAGTCCTCCTCGCCGTCGGGGGCGAGTTGCTTCCCGCTGCCGCCACACTCCCGACAGGGCCACTCCGTCTGTGGGATGTCCCGCTCCAGTTTTCGGTAGCGCCCGTAGACGAACGCAGGATTGACTTGGAACTCCACGTCGCCGTCGCGTTCGAGATTGAGCAAGGCGAGCACGTCGGGCCGGTCGAAGTCGACCTCGCTGTCGGTGAGTCGGCCGACGCGCTTGCCGACCTCGCGGTTGAACGCCGACTTGAACAGCTCGCCGGCGTCCTCGTCCATGTCGGCCTCCTCGCGCAGCAACACGTCGTTTTCCTCGATCAGCGGCGGGACGCGCGTCCCGACCTGATAGGTGTCGAACGCGACGCCCTCGGCGGCCTCGGCGACGCGCTCTGCCCACTCGTCGTACCGGCCGCAGTGGCCTTCACAGACCCAACAGTCCGCGGGGTCGGTCGACTCGTAGGGGTCGTCGTCTTCCAGCGCGATCGTCGTCCGCAGGGCTCGCCCGCGCTGGGCGTTGGTCAGCCCGAAGCTCCGGTCGGCGAAGGGCCGGCCGAGGCAGGCGTCGCAGATCGGCCCCGACGACAGCAGCGTCCGGGCCCGCTCGGTGACGTTCATGGCCGAACCCAGTCGCGGCGGGGTCAATTGCCTTGCGGTGTTGGGGCCGCTTCGACGCCTCGCCAGTGGCGTCGCGTCCGACCACGTGCTTCGGTCGCCGCCGACCGACGCCCCTTTGCCGGCCGCCGCCCGAGTCGGTCGCATGCGCCAGTTCATCGTCCTCGGCCACGACGCCCCCGTCGACGCCGAGTTCTCGCTCGACGACATCGCGGGCGGGGCCGGCCGCCTCGACGTGCTCTGTCGGTGTGTCAACTCCGCCTTTTTCCTCTCGCACGCGATTCGAGAGGACGTACGCGCCCATCTCGTACTGGGCGACGAGTTCACCGTCTCCTTCGAGGGGTCGGACCTGCGCCGGCTCAACCCCGACGAGCGCTCGACCGCCGCGCTGGTTCGCAACGCCCTCGACGAGCGCGAGGAAGCCATCGGCCACATGCCCGTCGAGACCTCGCCCGGCGTCTCGCTGACCCGGCGCGGCTTCGAGCCGCTGCTGGATGCGCTCGATGGCACGGTCGTCCAACTCCACGAGGACGGCGACCCGATCGTCGGCGTCGAGCCACCTGAGGATCCGATCTTCGTGCTCTCGGACCACAACGACTTCACCGACGAGGAAGCTACCCTGCTCGACGCCGCCGCCGACCGGCGCGTCAGGCTCGGCCCCGAGCGCCTGCACGCCGATCACGCGATCACGGTCGCGCACAACTACCTCGACACCGACGGGTTCGAGACCTACTGACCGCCCGCGGCCGTCCGTTCCGCAACCGTTAAAAATGACCCCGGCTTTGGTTCTATTGCGGGCCGGTGGGGTAGCTTGGTATCCTTCGGCCTTCGGGTGGCCGTAACCGCGATTCGAATTCGCGCCGGCCCACTTTTCCCGCACTTTCATTCCGCGTAGCGGTGGCCTTCGGGTGGCCGTAACCGCGTTCTCGTGAGCGAAGCGAACGAGAGCAAGCGAGGCGAGCGTAGCGAGTCTCGCGTGATTCGAATTCGCGCCGGCCCATTTTCACCCCACTTCGCAACGGCGAGCGTTAGCGAGGAGTCCGTAGTGGGTGTGTACATCACGCCGCGCGAATTCGAGCAGACGAGTCGCAGCGCGAACGAAGTGAGCGATCGTCTCGGCGAGTTCGAATTCGCGCCGGCCCACTTTTCCCGCATTCTACACCTTCGAGCACCGCGTAGCGTGAGATGGTCCAGCACGAGCGCGAACCTCGGCTGCTCAGTATGCAATCGGCCCGCCGATTCGCCGCCGCAGGTAGTCCACGAAGACGCCGCCGAGGTAGCCAAGCACCAGCATCAACGGTCCGTAGACGAGTAGGTCGGCTGCCGATAACGCCGCCGCGAAAAAGAGGGCGTCACCGAGCGCGTCAAACTCCGAGCGCACGACGAGCCGATACGACGCGATGACTGGGTGCAGGCTCATCGTGCCCAGCAAGACACCGACGAACGCGTCGTTGGCCGACTGATCGTACAGATCCCCGCGGACGGCCGCGACGCCGCCGGCGACAAACGCCGACGGCAGCAGCCACGCCGGCCTGCGAAACAGAAACACGACGGCAGCGCCAAGTACGACCGTCGCAGACCACGCCCACAGTGCGGGACTGCGAGCGTACTCGAACTCCGGATCGAAGCGCCGTGGCATACACACAGGTCACAGCTTCCGAACATGTATTCTTCGGCGCGACGCCGACGAGACCATTCTCGCGCCGCGGCGTCTCAACCGGCCCGGTTCCCCCGTTCAGTTGGCAGTTCCGACCACCAGTCGGCCGCCGTGAGGCTTTTCGACCTCGCGCCGAAACGCACGAGCGATGGCCGAAGACGACCTCCGGTGGGAGACGCTCGACACGCAGACCGCCTACTCCTGTCCCGGCTTCGACGTTGTGACCGATGCCGTTCGGCTGCCCGACGGCACCGAGGAAAAGTACGATTACCTGACCGAACCGCCGGCGGTCGTGGTGTTGCCGTTCACGCCCGAGGGCGATGTCGTCGTCATCGAGGAGTGGCGCCAAGCCGTCGACCGAGTCAATCGCGGCCTGCCCGTCGGCGGCGTCGAGCCCGAGGACGAGTCGCTGGCTGCGGCAGCCCACAGGGAACTCCGCGAGGAGACCGGCCACGAAGCCGATTCAGTGCGGCACATGACGACCGTCGAGCCGGCCAACGGCATCGCCGACTCGGTGCTGAACGTCTTCGTCGCGGAGGGCTGTCGCCCGACGGCCGAGCAGGATCTCGATCACAACGAAAGTATTCGCGTCGACCGGACGACGTTCGGAGAGCTGAAGACCGCGGTCGAAGCCGACGAGGTCCGCGACGCCAGAACCGTGCTCGCGGTGCTGTACTACGCGCTCGGCGAGGCGTGACGCCGGACTCGGAACGGAATCCTTACGCCCGGGCCCGACCACCCTCCGGTAATGCGAGAGCACTTCGAGCTCCGGGACGCCGACGCGGCCGGCCGGATCGGTCGGTTGACGGTCCCCCGCGCCGACGTGACCGTCGAGACGCCGGTGTTGCTGCCCGTAATCAACCCCAACATCCAGACGATCTCCCCGAGACGACTCTACGAGGAGTTCGGCGCCGAAATCCTGATCACTAACTCCTACATTATTCACGGCGACGACGACCTCCGCGAGGAGGCTCTCGACGTTGGCCTCCACGAACTGCTCGACTTCCCGGGCGCGATCATGACCGACTCGGGCTCCTTCCAGCTGTCCGAATACGGCGAGATCGACGTGACGACCGAGGAGATTCTCCGATTCCAGCGCGACGCCGGCTCGGACATCGGGACGCCGGTCGACATCCCGACGCCGCCGGATGTCGACCGCGAGCGCGCCGAAGACGAGCTTGCGACGACCAAAGACCGCCTCGCCGAAGCCGAGGCCATCGACACGGGCGAAATGCTGGTCAACGCGCCCGTGCAGGGCTCGACGTACCCCGACCTCCGGGAGGACGCCGCGGCCCACGCCGACGCGACCGATCTCGACGTGTTCCCCGTCGGCGCCGTCGTCCCGCTGATGAACGACTACCGGTACGGCGACATGGTCGACGCCGTCGCCGCCGCCAAGCGCGGGCTGGGCGAGGACGCCCCGGTCCACCTCTTCGGCGCCGGCCATCCGATGATGTTCGCGCTCGCGGTTGCGATGGGCTGTGACCTGTTCGACTCTGCCGCCTACGCGCTGTACGCCCGCGACGGCCGGTATCTCACCGTCAGCGGCACCGAACACCTCGACGAACTCGACTACCTGCCGTGCTCGTGTCCGGTCTGTACCGAGCACACGCCCGACGAACTCCGCGCGCTCGACAGCCGCGCCCGAGAGGAGGAACTCGCCGCCCACAACCTCCACGTCACGTTCCAAGAGATCCGCCGGATCAAGCAGGCGATCCGCGACGGCGACCTGCTGGAACTGGTCGAAGCACGCGCTCGCGCTCACCCGGCGATGCTCGACGGCTATCGGGCACTCTGCGATCACGCCGAACAGCTCGAACGCGCAGATCCCGCCTCGAAAGACGCCTTCTTTTATCTCTCCACCGAGAGCGCTGACCGCCCCGAAGTCGTCCGTCACCACCAGCGCCTCGATCGGCTCGACCCCGAGGGCGAGGTGCTCCTGACCGAGGGCAACAACTCCGACAACTTCGACGAGACGTGGCGCGTCGTCCCGCCCTTCGGCCCGTTCCCCCGCGAACTCTCGGAGACGTACCCGCTCACCGCCGAAGTACCAGACCGGAAGGATGCTCGCGCCCTCGAACGCGCGGCCGACGGCGTCGCCCGCCTCGCGGAACTGAACCCCGATGTCGAGTTCACGCTCGGTCATCGCGGGTGGCCGGAATCCGCGCTTGACCGCGTCCCCGACGGCGTTACCTGCTGGAATCTCTCCGAGTGGTAAGTTAGGACCTCGCCTCGCCACAGATTTATCACCGATCGAGCGGCCAGCACCGCCGTGATCTGATCGACGCCGCGGGGCGGTCAGCGATCGCGCGGCACGCCGCTCCGCGGGCGCCGGGTTTCTCCCGGCCGAGTGCCGCCTGTTCGCCATCCACCGACCAGTCTCGACGATGCTCGGCGTCGCCGCGAGACTGGCGACGCCCCTGTGCATCGCCGAGCCGCGGCGTCACCGCCGGGGACCGACAGCCTCATTCGACCGCCCCGGCACCGTAGAGGTATGACTGAGTACTTCGAGGTGACCGAGCGGGACGCCGCCGCGCGGATCGCCCAACTTCGCCTCGACGAGCCGCTGACGACGCCGGCGATCGTCGACGATGTCGTCGAGGACGCCGGCAGCCTCTGGCCCGAGGAGCAGGAACTCCCCGAGGGCTCCGAAGACCGACTCACGATCCTGCCCCACCGCGGCTTTCCTTCGGGCACCGCCGACGAAGTCAAGGAGTCGTTCGCGGTCGACTACCCCGAAGTCGAGTATCCCAGCGCGGTCGTCGTCGATTCCGACACGGCCGACGATTACGGCGCCGACGCCTACGTCTTCTCGGGCACGCAGAACGTGATCGGCCACGGGCGGGCGTTCCGCGACGCCGTCGTCGAGACGCGCGAGGCCATTCCCGCCGACAGCGGACTCTACCTCTCGGGCGTCGCCACGCCGGCCAACGCCGCTACGCTGGTCTACGCCGGTGTCGACCTGCTCGACGCCGATCGCGCCGTGGTGAAGGGAACGCAGGGCAAGTACCTCACCAGCGAGGGCGAGCACTTCCTCTCGGATCTGACGGAGCTGCCCTGTGCCTGCTCGGCGTGCCAGCAATCGGTCGAGTCGTTCGACCGCGAGGACTGCGTCGAGCACAACGTCAACGCCCTGCGCGCCGAACTCGCCACCGTCCGCGAGCGCATCCGCGCCGGCCGGCTTCGGGACTACATCGAGGGGCAAGCTCGCCACGAACAGTGGTGTACCGCCGCCTTCCGCCAGTTCGACCAGCAGTGGTCGTACCTCGAACAGCGGACGCCGGTGCTGCGCGGCTCGGAACTGGTCTCTGCGACCGAAGACACGATCCGTCGCGTCGAGATCCAGCGCTTCGCCGAGCGGGTCACCTCCCGCTACAAGAATCGGTTCGACAACCCGCTCGTGCTGGTTCCCTGCTCGGCCCAAAAGCCCTACAGCGAGTCCCAGAGCCACGGCCAGTTCCACGACGCAATCGGATTCCGCGGCCACACCGTCTCGATGACCAGCCCGATCGGCGTCGTCCCTCAAGAGCTCGAAACCACCTACCCCGCCCAGCACTACGACTCGGTGGTGACCGGGCGCTGGTCCGAGGACGAAAAGCAGTTCGTCGCCGACGTGCTGGAGGCGTATCTCCGGCGCAACGAGTACCCGAAAGTTATCGCACACGTCCCCGAAGAAGGGTACCGCGACATCTGCGAGCGCGTCGAAGCCGAACTCGGACTCGACTTCGAGTACACCGTCGCCGACCACCCGACCGACGACGAGTCGCTCGTCAACCTCGCCGGTGCGTTAGAGGGCGAACTCAAGTTCTCCAAGCGCGAGCGCGAGCACAACACCGTTCGCGCGATCGCCGACTACCAGTTCGGCCCCGGCGCCGGCGACGAGCTGTTCGACGACATCTCGACCGAGAGCCGCTATCCCAAGCTCCGCGTCAACGGCGCCGACGGCGAGCAGCTCGCGACGATGGTGCCGAACTACGGCGTCCTCTCGTTCACGCTGGCCGGCGCCCGCCGGTGGGTCGAGAGCCCGGCCCCGACCAAGCGCATCGAGATCGACGCGTTCGTCCCCCACGGCGACGTGCTCGCGCCGGGGATCGTCGACGCCGACGAGGAGATCCGCGTCGGCGACGAAGTCGTCATCGAGGGCCCGAAGGCCTTCGGCGTCGGCCGCGCCGAGATGTCCGGCCCCGAGATGGCAGAAAGCACCCGCGGCATCTCCGCGTCGGTGCGCCACGTCGAGGAAAAGTAGAGCTACGACCGCTCGATCACTATCGCTCGCAGGTCGTTCACGTTCGTTCCGCTCGCACCGGTCCGGAGCAACGCGTCGGCGTCGTCGAGCACCGGATAGGCGTCGTTTCGGTTGAGCGCCGCTTGGGCCGCCGAGACGCTGATTTCGCCGTCAGATCCGACAGTCTCCTCGTCGGCGATCGCGCCCGCAGCGTCGGTCGCGCCGTCGATCCCGTCGGTGTCGACCGCGGCGACGACCGCCGGCGCGTCGAGCTCCAGCGCCGCGCTCAGGACGAACTCCTGATTCGGGCCGCCCTCGCCGTGGTCCTCGGCCAGCGTGACGGTCGTCTCGCCCCCAGAGAGTACGATTGCGGGCGGTTCGACCGGATCGCCAGTCGCCGCGATTTCCTCGGCGACGGCGGCGTGGGTCTTGGCGGCCTCCTGTGCTTCGCCGCGGACGCGCGAGGAGAGGATCATCGGAGCGAACCCTCGCTCGGACGCCACGTCGCGGGCCGCGTACAGGGCCGTGTGAGCGCTGGCGACGACGTGGACGGCCGTTCGCTCGAACGCGGCGTCGCCCCGCGTCGGCGTCTCCGGCCGTTCGCCGTCGGCGCCCGCTTGCAGATGTGAATGGACTGCTTCTGGCGCGTCGACGCCGTACCGCCCCAGCACGTCGAGCGCGTCGTCGTAGCTCGTCGGATCGGGCGAGAACGGCCCGCTTGCGATCACGCCGAGGTCGTCGCCCGCAACGTCGCTGATCGCCAGTCCGACGACGGTGGCGGGACTCGCCGCCCGCGCCAGTTGGCCACCCTTGCTCGCCGAGAGGTGTTTGCGCACCGCGTTCATTTCGCCGATCGGAGCGCCGCTGGCGAGCAGCGCCTCGGTCGTCGCCCGGAGGTGGTCGAGCGAGAGATCGCCCGCCGGCGCTGGGAGGAGCGCGCTCCCGCCGCCGGTGATACAGCCGAGCACGAGGTCGTCGGGGCCAGCGCGCTCGGCCAGATCGAGGACGCGCCGTGCGCTCTCGACGCCGCGCTCGCTCGGAACGGGATGGTCGCCCGGAAGCACCTCGATCTGGTCGGTGTCGGCGGGATCGTCGGTAACCACGGCGCCGCCGTCGAGATGCTCGCCGAGCAGGGGTTCGAGCGCCGCGGCGACGTGTCCCGCCGCGTTGCCGCCGCCGAGGACGAGGACGTTGTCGTAGCTACCGAGGTCGTACGTCGCGGCGTCTCCGGCGACCGGCGTCACGGTCAGTTCGCCGTCTTCGACCGCGAGCGCGTCGGCGACGACGCGACGGGGGTGGGCCGCCTCGACGCCAGCGACGAGACAGTCGATCGCGGCTGCCCGCGCGTCACTCCCGGCGAGGTTGGCTCGGCGCTCGATCGAAAGCTCGGGCGCGTCCATGCTAGTAGCCGCCGATCGAGTAGCCGCCGTCGACGAGCAGTTCGGCGCCGGTGATCCACTCGGCGTCCTCGCTGGCGAAAAAGCGCACGGCGTTGGCCACGTCGCGCGGCTCGCCGACGCGGGGCAGCGGCGTCTTTTCGGCCTGTCGTTCGCGGGTCGCCTCGTCGTTCTGATTCTGCATCGGCGTCTGGATCACGCCCGGCAGCACCGTGTTGACCGTCACCTCGTCCTCGGCGAGTTCGAGCGCGAGATCCCGCGTGAGGTTGACGATGCCGGCCTTCGACGCCGAGTAGGGCGCGCCGGCGCCGCCGATGTAGGCGTTGACGCTGCTGACGTTGACGATCCGGCCCTGATCGGACGCCGTCAGGTGCGGGATGGCGTGTTTCGAGAGCAGGAACGTGCCGGTCAGGTTCACGTCGATGACGCGTTGCCACTGCTCGCGGGTCATCTCGGCGGTCGATTCGAGCACCTGAATGCCGGCGTTGTTGACCAGCACGTCGAGCCCGCCGAACGTCTCGACGGTCGCCTCGACCAGCGCCGCGACGGCGTCCTCGTCGGACACGTCGGTCTCGACGTATCGCGCCTCGACGCCGTGCTCGTCCGGCAGCATCTCGTCGGTCGGTCGGTCGTCCTCGCGCTCGTAGTGTTCGATCTGCTTGGGCTCGCGTCGCACGTCGGCGACGACGACGTTCGCGCCCGCCTCGGCCAGCCGGTCGGCGACGCCGCGGCCGATGCCGGAACTGGCGCCCGTTACGATCGCTGTCCTGTCTTGTAGGCTCATAGGTTGGATTGCTCAAGTCGTACTCGGTCGTTCAGTAGCCGATTCGATCGCCGGTCACTTCGTCGTGACGCCCATCTCGCGCAGTCCGGCCATGCTGGCGCTGGCGAGCTCGTCGGGGTTCTCGCCCCAAATCTCGACGCTCACCGGCCCGTCGAAGCCGACATCCGCCAGCGCGTCGAAGACGAGGTCCCACGGCACGTCGCCGTTTCCGGGGGCCTGTCGGTCGGTATCAGCCAGATGGACCAGCCCCAGATCGTCGCCGGCGGCGCGGAACGCGTCGACCGGGTTCGCCGTGCCGTCGGCCATCTGGAAGGTGTCGAGCAGGACGCCCGCGTCGACCGAGAGGGCGTCGGTGAGTTCGAGCGCCTGCTCGGCGGTGTGGGCAACGTCGCACTCGTGGAATCGCAGTGGCTCGACCAGCGGCGTCGCGTCGCCGTACTCGGCGTCGGCGAGCGCGCGGTCGATCGCCCGCGTTGCCAGTTCTCGCGCCTCGGCGGCCGACTGGTCGCCCATCGACCAGCCCGGAACGACGTGGAAGAACTCGGCGTCGACCGCCGCGGCCAGTTCCGCGACGCCTTCGAGGTACGATCGCGCGGCGGCGCGTTCGGCCTCGTCGGGCGCCCCGAGGTTCAGCCCCAGCGGGGGGAAGTGCGAGCAGACGTTCGTTACCGTCAGCCCGGCGTTCTCGACTGTGTCGGCCAACTCCTCGCGCGCTTGCTCGCTCGTGGCTTCGGGGAGCGCGTGGGGTCGGCAGGCCGCCAGTTCGACGGCGTCGTAGCCGTAGCCCGCGATGCGTTCGACCGTCTCCGCGATGCCGTAGGCCGGCCGCCAGTGCGGGAGATACGAGTAGGCCGTCGTGTTGAACGCGACGTGCTCGAAGGATCGCCCGGTCATCGCGTCTCCCGCTTGAGCAGGGCCGTCAGGAACTCGGCGTGACACCACGCGAGCGGTTCGGCAAAGGAGATGACCTCGCGGTCTTCGAGCGCGTCGGCCATCTCGTCGTAGGCCTGTTGCATGTGGCCCAGTTCCTCGGCGATCCGGTCGAAGGGAACGTCACGGAGCACGGCCTCGTCGAACTCCTTCTCGAAGTCGACGCCCGTGTCCCACTCCCGGTCGACGAACTGCTCGAAGCGCTCGCGCGTCGAGAGGTGCTCGGGGATGTGGCCCTCGGCGTCGGCGTGGCCCGTGATCGTCGAGAGCACCGCGTCGCCCCGGTCGCGCTCGCCGCGCTCGAAGCGGAACTGCGCGTGCCAGGCGGTGTACTGCATCCACGGCCCGTTGCCGCCGTGTTGGTGCACGTCGTGGTCGCGGTAGAACCCGCGGAACCGCTGGAGGCCGCCGAGACGAGGGTCTTCCAGCCCGGCCGCCGCGCGCTCGGCCGCGCTGACGGCGTGCTCGCCGAACACGTCGTCGAGGCCGAAGTACGCCGGCGCGAGCAGCGTGATATCGGGGCGCTCGTCGCGCTCGCCGTCGGGCGTGTACCGGCGCGGGACGGGCCGTCCGTCGACGGCGAAACACCGTTCGATTCCCGGTTCGAGCAGCCCGCGAAGTTCGTCGACGCGCTCGGTGACGGCGTCGTCGACCGCGACCGAACTGCCGGCGTCGATCCGATCGAGCGCGCCGGCGGCCTGTTCGAGTCCGCTCAGGAACGCGCAGTTGACCCACAGCGTGTAGCCCGACTCGATCGCGCCCTCGTGGATGCTCGTCGTGCTCTCGATCAGGTGGGCGTTGGCGTCGTACAGTTCCGAGCGGGCCAGCCCCGCCGCGGCGTCGACGGCGTCGACGACCGATTCGAGGAACGCCTCGTCGGCGTCACCGAGGTCGCCGGTCTCGTCGAGGGCCAGCACCGCGTGCGAGAGGATTCTGACGCCGTGAGCGACGTTGTCCTCCTGCTGGTAGATCGACTGGTCGGTGCCGTCGAGCGCGTACCGCTGGTACCACCAACCGTCGTCCTCGACGGCCGCGATAAAGCGGGCCGCGTCGACGATCCGGTCTCGACACGCCGCCGGCCGGACGCCGCTGCGAAGCGCCGCCAGCCATGCGCGGGTGATCGAGGCGATGTCCCGCGGGTACGCGTAGGGGTATCGGTTGTCCGGGTCGCTGGCCAGCGGGACCGCGCCGTCGATCTCGGCGTCGTAGCGCAACTCGTCGAGCACGTCGAGATGGAACGCCGGGTCGTCGATCGGCGCGCCGACGTGCTCGGGCACGATACTGTCTGTCGTCGTCTGCTGAGAGCGAGTCATAGGTAGAAATGGGGATCAGCCGCGCGTGATCGGCTGGGTGCTGGTTTGCTCGTCGCCGACGCCTCTGGTCTTGATCGACGCCGTCGTCTCGGGATCGAACAGGTAGACGTCCTCGGCGGCGACTCGGACGGTCACGTCGTCGCCCGCGTCGGGATAGACGCCCGGCGGAACCCGGGCCGTGAGTTCGTGTCCGGCAACGTCGAGGTAGACGAAGTTGTCGTTACCTTGGTACTCGGCGGCGTCGACCGACGCCGAGAACGCGCAGGTGTCTGTTGTGTCTTCCTCGATCGCTTCGAGGTGGAGGTCCTCCGGGCGGACGCCGAACCGCACCGTGCCGCCGTCGATATTCTCGTCGACCGCTTCTTTCGGGAATCGACCGACGGTCGTCCCGCCGGCGTCGATCTCGTAGGCATCGCCATCGGCACGGGCCACGGCGTCGAACACGTTCATCGCCGGACTGCCGAGGAACGAGCCGACGAACTCGTTTGCCGGGTGATCGTAGGCGTACTCCGGCGGGTCGACCTGCTGGACGACGCCGTCGTCCATGATCGCGAGCCGGTCGGCCATCGTCATCGCCTCGGTCTGGTCGTGGGTGACGTAGACGGCGGTGACGCCGAGGTCGTCTTGGATGCGCTGGAGTTCCGTGCGCATGTGCGACCGGAGCTTGGCATCGAGATTGCTGAGTGGCTCGTCGAGCAGGAACACGTCGGGGTCCCGGACGATCGCTCGACCGAGCGCGACGCGCTGTTTCTGTCCACCGCTCATCGCCTCGGGCTTGTCGTCGAGCAGCTGCTCGATGCCGAGCAGCTCGGCGGTCTCGTCGACCTGCCGCTCGCGCTCGTCGGCGGACATGTCCGTCGAGTGCTTGAGCCCGTAGCCCATATTCTGGCGGGCCGTCATGCGCTTGTACAGCGCGTAGCTCTGGAACACCATGGCGATGTCTCGCTCGCTCGGCGCGAGGTGCTGTACCTCCCGGTCGCGGATCTCGATTTCGCCCTCGGTCACCGTCTCTAGGCCGGCGATCATCCGCAGCGTCGTGGACTTGCCACAGCCCGAGGGGCCGACCAGAACGAGGAACTCGCCGTCCTCGACGGTCAGCGAGGCCTCGTCGACGGCGGTCACCGAGCCGTCGGCGTCGTCGTAAACTTTCGTAACGTCGTGTAGCGTGAGTTCAGCCATCAGAAGTCACCTCTTGGTTGTCGTGCTCTCGGTCCGGGTCGGCGCCGGTCGACGCGGGCGCCTCGCTGGTCGGCGTGACGACCGTCGCGGCGCCGCTCGTTCGTACCGCGTGGCGCCGGTCCCGGCAGAACAGCGTCGCCTCGATCGTCCCGTCGATGCCGTCGGCCGGATCGACCGTCGGCGAGTCCGCCTCGACGCCGACGCCGAGGGCGGCCCGCGCGAAGCCGAAGGCGCTTCCGGCGCTCCACGCCGCGGGTTCGCAGGAATCGGGGTGGGGCGCCCGTCCGGCGTCGGCCTCGGTGCCGTCGAGGCCGATCAGTAGTTCGGGGAAGCCCCAGCGACCGGGATCGCCGGTCGCGGCGGTCGACAGCGTCATCAGTCCGCGTTCTGCCAGCGCCTCGACGGCGTCCTCGCGGCCGTAGCGCGCACAGCCCATCGCGGCGAGGCTAGTGTCGTGGGGCCAGACGCTCCCGCGGTGGTACGACAGCGGATCGAACGCGTCGTGGGAGGCCGCGTACGTCCGGAGTCCGGCGTCGGTCAGCACGTCCGACCGAAGCAGGCGGTCGATGACGCTGTCGGCCCGCTCCTCGGGGACGATGCCACACCACAGCGCGTGGCCCTGATTCGAGGCGACCGCGTCGACCGCGCCGTCGGCGTCCAGTGCGAGGGCATAACAGCCCTCCTCGGGGAGCCAGAACGACTCGTCGAACGCCGTCTGGATCTCTCCGGCGCGCTCGGCGAGGCGTTCGGCGAGATCGTCGTCGCCCCGCGCACTCGCCAAATCGGCCACGCCGTCGAGCGCGCGGTAGGCGTACGCTTGGACCTCCGCCAGCGCGACCGGCGGCGTCGCGGCGTCGCCGTCGGGCCGGGCGATGGCGTCGGCGCTGTCTTTCCAGCCCTGATGGGTCAGTCCGTGCTCGTGGTCGTGGGGCTCGTACCACAGGAAGCCGTCCTCGTCGCCGGTCGACAGCGTCCACTCGGCGGCGTCGACGGCGGCGTCGTACAGCTCGTCGGGGATCGACGCCTCGCCCGCCCACTCACCGTAGGCGGCGACCAGCGCGGCAAACAGCGGCGTCGCGTCGACGGTGCCGTAGTACGGCGACCGGATCGACTCGCCCAGCGCCGGCAGGTCGCCCCGGCGTCCCTCGTGGGGGATCTTGCCCGGCTCGGCGAGCGTGTCCGGGTCGGTCGAGGTCGCCTGTCGTCCCGCGAAGTACGTCAGCACGCTTCGGGTCAGCTCCGGCGCGAACGGGAGCGTCTGGAAGCCGACCAGCAGCGCGTCCCGGCCGAAGGGTGCGACGAAGCGCGGCGCGCCGGCCGCGGGGACGCCCTCGGGAAGCATCAGCGCCCGCAGCGTCTCCGCGGCGGCGTCGAACAGGTTCGGGTAGTCGTCCATCGAAACCGTCGGATCGACATCGACGTCGACCCGGCCGCGGGTCGGCTGGAGCCGAACGGTCGCCACGATCGTCTCGCTCTCGCCCGCGGGGATCGACAGCGTCCGCGACGCCGTCGCCCGGACGGCGTCGTCGGCGTCCGTCGTCTCGGCGTCGGCGCCGTCGAGTTGCACCGTTGCGGTCCGGGTCGTTCCGTCCGGCGACGTTCCCGACAGCCCGGCGCCCGACTCGCGCTCGGTCTCGTCGAGGTCGCGCTCGACGGGGTCCCGCGGCGAGAAGAAGCCGGGGCACTCGAAGACGTGTCGGAACGCGGATTCGGCGGTCAGATCGACCTCGACCGTCCGCTCCGCGGCCGTGTAGTTCGTGAGCGTCGTTTCCAGCGACACCACGTCGCCGTCGACCGTCAGTGACCGGTTCAGCACGAACCGGCGGGCGTCGCCGCGGCCCTCGCCGGGTGCGCCGCCGATCAGGACGGTCTCGACGCCGTCGGGACCGGCTTGCCGTTCGAGGCGATCCCAACCGCTGTCGGGCGCCTCGGGATCGGTCACGCGGACCGCGAACTCGCGGAGGTACTGCGTGTCGTTGCCGTACACGCCGGTCTCGTCGCGGCCGTCCCGAACGTCGCCGGCCTCGCCGACGACGCAGACGACGCCGTCTTGCACCGCGAGCGCGCAGTCCTCGGGAATCATTCCCCGATCACCTCGCCGTCCTCGCCGAATCGGTGGACGGCCTCGGCGGGCAGGCGGAGCGTCGCCGACGTGCCCGATTCGACGGTCTCGGGGCGTTCGCGTAGTCGTGCGGTGACCTGCTCGCCGCCGCAGTCGAACTCAATCTCGTAGGCGTTGCCCAGCGGCTCGACCACGAGCGCTTCGCCGTCGAGTTCGTAGTAGTGGCCGCCGTCCGCGGCGGCGCTCGACTCTTCTGCGACTTCGACATCTTCGGGCCGGACGCCGACGGTTTCGGCGGCATCGAACTGCCCAGGTGCGTCGAACTGGTCCGGTTCGAGGAAGTTCATCGCGGGCTCGCCGAGGAAGCCGGCGACGAACTCGTTGACGGGGTTCTCGTAGACTTCCTTCGGCGTCCCGACCTGCTGGAGCTTACCGTCGTTCATCACCGCGATCCGATCGGCGAGGCTCATCGCCTCCTCCTGATCGTGGGTGACGTAGACGGTCGTCGTGCCGAGCTGTTGTTGCAGGCTGCGAAGCTCCGAACGGGTCTGGACCCGGAGCTTGGCGTCGAGATTCGAAAGTGGCTCGTCCATCAGGAACGCCTTGGGCTCGCGGACGATGGTCCGCCCCAGCGCGACGCGCTGGCGCTGCCCGCCGCTGAGTTGGCCCGGCTTGTTGTCGAGCAGGTCGTCGATCTCCAGCAGTTCGGCGGTGCGCTGGATGCGACGCTCCTCCTCGTCGTCGTCGAGGTCGAGCTTGCCCAGCGGGAACGCGAGGTTCCCCTCGACGGTCTTGTGGGGGTACAGCGCGTAGCTCTGGAACACCATCGAGAGATCGCGCTTCTGGGGTAGGGTCTCGGTGACCTCGCGGTCGCCGATCTCGATGCTCCCTTCCGAGGGCACTTCGAGGCCGGCGATCATCCGCAGGGTCGTCGACTTCCCACAGCCCGAGGGGCCGAGTAGGACGAGGAACTCGCCCGGTCGGATCGTCAAGTCGAGATCGTCGACCGCGACCAGATCGTCGAAGCGCTTGGTGATGTCGTTCAGATGGATCGCCGCGCTCTCGTCGGAGCCAAGCGCGTCCGCGGCGTCGGCGGTAGTGGTGTGCTCGCTCGACATGTTATCCCTCCACCGCCCCGAAGGTCAGGCCTTCGACCATGTACTTTTCGAGGTAGGTGAACATCACGATCAGGGGGACGCTGGTCAGCAGCGACGCCGCCATGATCTGGCCCCAGACCTGCCGGAAGCTCGAGGACAGCGCCTCGATGCCGATCGGCAGGGTGAACACGCTCTGGGACTGCAGGAAGATGCTGGCGAACAGGTACTCGTTCCACGCGATCATGAACGTGAAGAAGAACACGGCCACGATCGCGGGCGCCGACAGCGGCAGCGTGATTTTGAAGATCACTTCCAGCCGCGAGTAGCCGTCCATGATCGCCGCCTCCTCGATCTCCTCGGGGATCGACCGGAAGTAGTTACCCAGCATGTACAGCGACACCGGCAGCGTCTGGACCAGGTACGTGATGAACAGGCTCGCCAGCGAGTCGACGAAGCCCAGCCAGACGACGACTTGGAACATCGGGACGACCAGCAGGATGCCCGAGAACATGTACACCATCAGGACGCCCCGAGAGATGATGCCGCGCCCGCGGTAGTCGAGTCGGGCGAAGCTGTAGGCGCCGAACGTGGCGACGATCACGGACGCCCCGGCGGTCGTCGTGGCGATGACGAAGCTGTTCTTGAAGTACGTCAGGAACGGGAACGTCTCCGGTCCGAAGACGGTCTTGTAGTGCGTGAACGTGATGTCGTTCGGGATCAGCGTCGGCGGCAGCGAGTACAGGCTCGACTCGGGCAGCAGGCTCGCCACGGCCATGTAGTAGAACGGGAACAGGGTGAGAAACAGCGTCAGCCCCATCGCCACGTAGAACACGACCCGTTCTGCCAGCGACGTTTCGAGCTTATTCTCGCCCAGACCGAGCGCGGTCTTGAACGAATCGACGACGTGTCGGAATGTGGATTGTTTCGTGCTCATCGTATCACCAGTCCAGCGCCCAGGCGACGTACACGAGGACGAACACGATGAGTGCCAGGAACAGCACCATCGAGATCGCGGCCGCCTGCCCGTGCTGGTAGTTTGCGAACGCTACTTGGTACGCGTAGATCGGCAGCGTCTCGACCCGTCTGGTCAACAGCCAGATGTCGGCGAACTTGTTGAAGTTCCAGATCCAGCGCAGCAGGAACACCGTCGCCAGAATGTACTTGAGTTCCGAGAGGGTGATGTCCTTGAACTGCGCGAACTTCGAGGCGCCGTCGATCTTGGCTGCCTCGTACATGTCGTTGGGGATCGCCTGCACACGCGCGATCAACATCAGGAACGCGAACGGGAAGTACCGCCACGCGTCGATGAAGACGACCGTCCAGATCGCCGTGTCGCCGTTGCTCAACAGGTCGATGCTGCCGGCGTACAGTCCAAGCACGTCACTTGCGACGAACGGGACGACGCCGTACAGCGGGTCGAGCATGAATCGCCAGACGAACGCGACCGAGATTAGGGGGGCGACGTAGGGCAACAGCACCATCCCGCGGAGGTAGCGCCGACCGCGGAACGAGCGGTTGAACAGCAATGCCGTCCCCAGCCCACCAAGCGTCGCCAAGGTCGTGCTAAAGAACGTGAACACGATCGTCGTCCGGAGGGCAGACCAGAACGCGCTGTTGTTCAACAGCTCGGTGTAGTGGCCCAGTCCGATCCACTCGGGCGACTCGGTCGGGCTGAGCGGCACGACCGTGAAGCTAAGGTAGACGTTGTACAGCACCGGGTAGAGGATCACGGCACCGATCAGCAACAGCGCGGGAGCGATCAGCGCGTAGCCCAGCAGCGCCTCCTTCTCTTCGATCGTTCGCTCGCCGCTACGATTGAGTGTGACCATTGTGCGAAATAACTACGAAAGTGTTAGTTGATGACGTTGCGCATCTGGTCGGCAACGTCGGTGGCGACCGTCTCGGCGTCCTCGCCCTCCGAGACGCGCCGGACGGCCTGTGCGACGAGGCTGCGGTTCGTGATCTCGCCGAACGCGGGGATCATCTGGCCGTCGACGTAGCCGAAGCGCTCGATGTTGTCGAACGCGCCCGAGATGTCTTCGAGGGTGTCTTGGCCCCACGCCTGCAGCGTCTCGTTGTCGCGGTAGGCCTCGCTCTGGGCGGTCGAGCTGAGGACGGGGTTCATCCCGCCGGGCGCCATGTGCAGGAAGTCGACGTACTGCTCGCCGGTGAGAACGTGCTCGATGAACGCCTCGGCCGTCTCGCGATCGGCGTCGGACGCCGAGTCGAGGATGTTGAACAGGACGAGCTGACCGAACGAGCTGCGGCGCTCGCGCTCGATGTAGGGTGCGAAGGAGGTGTTGGCGGCCATCCCGTCGGTGTTGCTGGCGATGTCGCCCATGATGTACGAGGAGTACATGATCATGTGGCACTGCTCGTTGAGGTAGGTGTTGTTGGCCGTCTCGAACGTGTCGGCGCCCGGCGGGCTGTACTGGGCCAGCGAGCCGTAGAAGTCGAGCGCCTCGATCATCTCTTGGCTGTCGAAGACGATTTCCCCGTCGGCGTTGAGCACTCGCGCGCCGTTCGACCGGGCGTACGGCGTGAAACACTGGCGCGCGAACGGCGTCTCGTCGGAGCCGACGACGATGCCGTACTGGTCGTTGTCCGGGTCGTGCAGCGTTTCGGCCGCTTCGAGAATGGAGTCCCACGTCGTCGGCGCGGACAGGCCGGCGTCGTCGAACGCGCTCTGGCGATACCAAAAGCCTTGCACCCAACCGTGGGCGGGCACCGCGAGCAGGTTCCCGTCCGAGGAGGTCGCCAGCGATATCGCCCCGTCAGCGAAGTCGTCCCGGCCGATGCTCTCGACGACCGCCTGCGCGGACTCGGTCGACAGCAGCCCCTCGCTTCCGAGGTTCTGCATCGGGTCGAGACCCCACTCGCCGAAGGCGGGAAGCGTCCCGGACGCTCGCGCCGAGGAGATCTGGGTCGGCAGGTCGCCCTCTTCGACGGCGATCATGTCGATCGAGTCCTCCGAATCCGATTCGAAGCTGTCGATCAGGCTCGATAGCACGTCCTGTCGGTCCTGCTCGACCTGCGTCGTCCAGTACGTCGCCCCCTCACTGTCGCTGCCGCCGCCGCCGAGACATCCTGCGAGGCTGCCAGCAGCCATCGCCGCACCGATTCCTTGCAGCACAGTCCGCCGGTTGCGCCCCGTGTTCGGGTCTGTCATGGTAGTCCATCCTAGTATGGGTGGAACATACCACTTAAGTTTTTCCCATGCTCTGTTAACTCCAGTTACTACTCAATAGACGGGCGTTAGAGCCGCTATAAGCCACGATATGCGCCGTTTCGATGTTTCGGCGCCGCCGGATAACGTGTTACTCCGGCACCAATCTGCTGTATACCGGGGAGGATGGTGCCTGCAAAATATATAAGTATTTGCTTTGGAGTATCTACCATAGTGAAGACCACTACCCTCCCGCACAGGACGGCGCCCGACACAGAAACCAACTCGCTCGACGGTCATCCCTAACCCATGGACGAGCAGGAACTACGCGCGGGCCTGCAGGAAGCCGGGCTCTCCCAGTACGAGGCCGACGCCTACCTCGCCGTGCTGGAGCGAGGCACCGCTCCTGCGGTCAAGATCGCCGAGCAGACCGGCATCCCCAAGTCACGGATCTACGACGTGCTCGAAGATCTCGAACGCGAGGACTACGTCGAGACGTTCGAACAGGATTCAGCGCTGTCGGCCCGTCCACGCGATCCCTCCGAAGTGATGGCCGACCTGCAACAGCGCGCCAATCGACTCGCCACGACCGCCGAGGCGATCGAAGACCGGTGGGAGCGCCCGGAGATCAGCGGTCACAAGATCACCATCGTCAAGCGCTTCGATTCGGTGATCGAGCAGTTCCGGGCCGCCGCCGAGGAGGCGACCAACCGCATCCAGATCGCGGTCTCACCCTCGCAGTTCGAGGCCGTCCGGCCGGCGCTTGCCGACGCGGTCGACCGCGGCGTCTTCGTGAAACTCACACTCGCAACGGGGCTGGAAGACCCCCACGCCGTCGAAGACATCGCTTTCGCCGATGTCGCAACCGAGGCCCGCCACCGAACGCTGCCGGCGCCGTTTACCGCGCTCGTCGACCGGACACACACCTTCTTCTCCTCGGAATCGCATCCAAGCGACCAGTACGGGATCATCATCGACGATCAGACGCTGACCTACGTGTTCCATTGGTACTTCCAGAGCGCGCTCTGGGGGACGTGGCAGCCGGTGTACGACGCGGTCGACGACGGCATCAAGCGCGAGTACGTCGACATCCGCGAGTGCGTCCAAGACATCGCGCCGATCGTCAACGACGGGACGACGATCCCGGCCACCGTCAACGGCTTCGACATCCGAACCGGCGAAGAGGTGACGCTGTCGGGTGAAATCACCGAGATCATCTCGGCAGGGATGCCCGACACCGACGGCTCGCTGACGCTGACCCAGTTGGCCGGACAAGCAACGCTCGTGCTCGAATCCGACGGCCGCGAGTACGGCATCGGCGGGCGCGGCGCGACGCTCGAAGACGTCGAGGCGAGGCGGATCGTGCTCGACCCGCCGGAATCGCTCTCCGATGGGGGGACCTGAATGCGCTACGGCCTCAACCAGAGCGGCTTCCCGGCCGACGATCTGGCCGAGACGTGTTCGATCCTCGCCGCTGCGGGCTACGACGGCATCGAACCGAACGTCGAGCGCGACGGTCAGCTGACGACCGAATCGGGGCGACAGGAGGTCGCCGGCATCGTCGACGCCCACGACCTGACCGTCCCCGCGATCTCGACGATCAGCCACTGGGAGTACCCCTTATCGAGCGCCGACGAGGTGCGACGCCGGATCGGCGTGGAGATCGCACGCGACATGATCGACGCCGCGGCGGCGCTCGACGCCGAGGACGTGCTGATCGTTCCGGCGGTGGTCGACGACGGCGCGAGCTACGACGCCGACTACGAGCGCGCCGTCCAGTCGGTCCGGGAACTCGCCGGCTACGCCGCCGACCGCGGCGTCGCGGTCGCCGTCGAAAACGTCCAGAACAACTTCCTGCCCTCGCCCGACGAGTTCGCGGCGTTTCTGGACGACGTTGAAGACGCCGGACCGATCGGGGCGTACGTCGATGTCGGCAACGCCCTGCGTTCGGGGCTGCCGAGCCGGTGGTTGAGAACGCTCGACGACCGAATCTCGAAAATTCACGTCAAAGACTGGCTCGTCGACCACCACCGCGTGACCTACCCTCCACAGGGCGACGTTGATTGGGCGCGCGTGCTCGACGCCGTCGACGCAATCGAGTACGACGGCTGGATCACCGCCGAGGTGCCGCCGTATCCCTCCTTCCCCGAGCGCATGCCCGCGGACGTGCTCGATACCATGCGGTTCCTCTTCGAGGACGGCGGTGATCGCCGATGACGAAAGCGATCGTCGTCGGCCCGCTGTTCGAGGACGTCTGGCCGCTGGCGGCCGATCACCTCCGAGAACTATGGGCCGAGCGCGGCCCCGTCGAGTTCCGGCGGCTCGACGAGACGCCCGACCGGCTTCTCGACGCCGTCGACGAGCCGGGCGACGTGACCGAACTCGCCGCACTGGGCGTCCCCGTCACCGAAGACGACGCCGATGCCCTGACCGCGCTGGAGTCGGCGTTCGTGATGACCGACTCGATGTACGGCGTCGACGCCGACGCCCACGAACTCCTCGCCGAGCGCGGCGTCGCCGTCCACGACCACACCGACGAGGGCTTTTGGGCGCAGTCGGTCGCCGAGTTCGGGCTGGGGCTGACGATCGACGCGCTCCGACAGATTCCCCAGAAGCACGCCGAGATGGTCGAGAGCCACGAGCCGTGGGACCTCGACAAACTCGACAACGAGGTGCCCGGCGCCAACGGCCACCAGTTCGCCGACGATCCGGCGTTTACGAACGGCACCGTCGCCGGCACCCGTGTTCGGGTGGCCGGCGTCGGCAACATCGGGAGCACGTACGCCGACGCCGTCGGCTCGCTCGGCGCGGACGTGGCGGCTTACGACCCCTACGCCGACGAGCCCTGCTTCCACCGGACGGGGGCCGACCGAGTCTGGTCGCTAGAGGAACTCGTCGCGGACGCCGAAGTGTTCGCGCCGACGGTGCCCCTGACCGACGCCACGGAGGGGCTGATCACCGCCGACCACGTCCACGCGCTGCCGGAGGGCTGCGTCGTCGTCCTGATAACGCGCGCCGGTGTAATCGACATGGACGCCGTCCGCGAGCGCGTGCTCGCCGACGAGATCGCGCTGGCCGCCGACGTGTGGGACGAAGAACCATTATCGCTCGACGACCCGCTGCTCGATCGGCACAACGTCGTCCACACGCCCCACATCGCGGGCCGGACGCGCGACGCCAACGAGTCGTGGGCCGAGCGCCTCGACGCCCACTTCCGGGCGGCCGAGTGAGCGGGCGGCTTACGCCCGACCGAGCATCATCTGTCGATCGACGTACGTTGCGACTGGGTCTGGTTCGAGATGGACCGGATCGCCGCGGCTCTTCTCGGAGAGCGTCGTCAGCTCGCGCGTCTCGGGAATCACCGCCACGGCGAACCGATCGCCCGCCAGCTCCGAGACGGTCAGGCTCGCACCGTCGACGGCCACGGCGCCTTTCTCCGCGAGGTACGGCGCGAAGCCGTCGGGAATCGAAAATTCGTAGCGCCACCCCGTACCGATGTCCTCGGTGGCGGCGACCTCGCTCGTCGCGGTGACCGTCCCGCCGACGAGGTGGCCGTCGATCGATTCGCCGAGCGCGAGCGGGGACTCCAGATTGACTTGGGCACCGATCGGAAGCTCCGCGAGATACGTCCGTTCGACCGTCTCGGTCGAGAGGAACGCCTCGAACCAACCGTCGCCGGCGCGGTCGGCGGTGAGACAGACACCGCTGACGCTCACGCTGTCCCCTAGCTCCGGATCGACCAGTCCGTTCGTGTCGATTCGCAACCGATGTCCCTCGCCGTCGGCCGTCGATGCTTCGATTCGTCCCGTTCCGGAAACCAGTCCTGCGTACATTGCGGCTCGACCGTGCCTCCGTTTTAACATTACTGTTATGATTCTCATATTTGTTATAGAATGGAGTGAGACGGCGGCGATGCTGTCAGAGAGTGCCGCGAGCGAGAAACAGCGACGATGAACGGACGCAAACGAAGCTAAACGAAGCTCCACTGGCGTTAATCCGAGACGACCGACTCGACCATTCACGGTCGTCCTCGCCGTACCGTCGGCCGGTGATTTCGAAATGAGACCGCCACTCGTCGCATCGGAACCGCTCGCGTGGCTGTTGAGCCTGCTCGTCGGCGGCGTCGCGATGTACGCCGCCGCGCGTTACGTCTATCGAGACTACGACGGCGGCGATAGCTTCGAGCGGGCGCTCGTCACGGCACTGGTCTGTGCGCTCGTCTGGGCCGTCCTCGGCGTCGTGCCGCTGTTGGGGACGCTGCTGGCCTTCGTGGGGTGGCTCGCCGTCGTCCGCTGGCGCTACCCCGGCGGCTGGCTCGACGCGGCCATGACCGCGGTCGTCGCTTGGGCCGCCGCGGTCGTCTTACTGGCCGCGCTGGAGCTGATCGGTATTCGGACGCTCTCGGCGCTCGGCATCCCGGCGGTCTAACGACAAAGGCCGCCGTCGTGCCGGTTGCGTTGTTCAAGGCTCGTCCCGCGAGATGACCTTCGCGCTCTGGTACGTGATCAGCACCAGCACGAGCGCCGTAAACAGCAGGTGGCCGTACATGATCAGCGTCGGAATGGTGTTGTCGGGGCCGAATCGCGGTCCCCACGGCGTCACGACGGTAAACAGCAGGATGAACACCACGAGCATCACGAGGGGAATGACGTTGACCGTCACGTCGAGGATCGTCTCCCGGTCCAGCGGTTGCTCGACCATACCGGAGACTACGACGGACGCGACCAAAACCGACGGGGGAGCGAAAAGGAGCGCGAGTTAGATCAGGCCCGAAGACAGGATGCCGGCGATCGTCAGCAGCGCAAAGCCGACGACCGACGCCGCGCGGAACCACGTCTCGGTCTCGTCGGCCGGCGCGCGGACGCGCTGGGCCTGCAGACCGTCTTCGAGGCGCCGCGTCGTCATCTCCAGCAGCCCGGTCAGCACCAGCCACAGGGCGACCATCGTCAGCACGAGGTGGCCACGACCGGTACTGAACAACCCACTGGCCGTGTAGAAACTCGACGCCATCAGACTGCCCGAGAGCAACAGCAACAGCGAACTCACGCGCGTGATCGTCGTCAGCGTTCCCGAGGCCCGCTCGACGGCTTCGGGTTCGAGGAGTCCGTCTTTCGCCATCGGGATGACGGATGCTGTCATAAATACGACGCTACCCACCCAGACGGCGGCGAATATCGTGTGAATAGTGACCGCCGCCGCGTCGACCAGAGTCATGCGGGTGATGTGGGTGCTGGGGGGTTTTCAGGTTTGCTTTTGGCACCCGTTAGAGACAGTCGGGACAGACCAGATCGACTCGGCGGTCGTCGCTGGCCTCGGTCGTCGTCTCCAAGGCTTGCACCGAGTGGGAACTGCCACAGACCGCACAGTCCGCGCGAGCCCCGGCGACCATCGAGTCTAACCCGATCTCGGTCAGCCCGTTGGGGCCGGTAAAGAGGTTATCGACGCGCTCGTCGACGCTTTGGACCGCGCCGCCGTCGCTGGCCATCTCGTCAGCGAGTTCGGCCGGTAAGTCGGCGCTACCGGGGCCGAGATCGAGTCCGATCGACTCGTCGGCGTCGGTCGGGTTGTCGTCTGGTTGCCGACTGCCGGCTGTCGCCGACCGGCTGTCGGCGTCGTCGGCCGCGTCGGCATCCGATGCTGTGCCGACCAGTTCGCTCGGCGAGAGCATCTCTCGCTCGGCGGCGTCGACCCGCCGCTCGACTTTCTCTAGTGCCTCGCTGAAAAACTCCGTGGCGAGGTCGCCCGGCAGCGCCGACCCGCCGTACACATCGTCGACCAATTGTTGGCGGAGCTGTTCGGGCGTCGTTCCCTCGCGGGCCGCCAGCGCCGAGAGGGCGGCGTTCTCGCGCTCGGCGCGCGTTTCGGCGTCGGTCTCGGCCACGTACCGACGAACGACCAGCGGGAGCAAGCGCTGGGTCGCCTCGGTCGAGGACCAGTCGGTCGGGAACACGCTGTCGATCACGTCGACGAGTTCGGCCGACGGCTCGGTGACACCGCTGTCGGCCGCCTGCGTTTCGGCGTCGCCGGCGGCAGTCCGAGCTTCGGCGTCGCTGTCGGCCTGTTCGACCTCGGTAGATGAGGGCTGTCGTTCGACGCCACCGGACGGTGCTGCCTGAGTCGGAGCGACCCCGGCGTCGGCGCTTGCTGTCGACTGCCCGCGCTGGCGCTGCTCGGCGAGGTCACAGACGACGCTCAGACACTCTTGGACCGATGTGGGCTCGTAGCCGCGGTGCTCGCGGAAGATCGCCTCGACGCGGTCGTACAGCGCTCCCGGGAGCCGGGCCTCCACGTACTCGTCCCCTCCCGATGGCTCGTCCCGCTCCATGCTTTCCCGTTCTATATTCCACGCACAAATAAATTCCTGTCCTAATCAATTTACATTCCTAATTTCTGAAGACGTATAGAAAGTGCCGTTGTCTCTCTATTTTGTCATAAAATCGTATAATTGAAATGTCCGGTCGTCGAACACACCTCGTGGAAATCCATTCGTGATGTTACACGTTCGCCGTGCGGGCGGTGATTCACCGTGATCGACTCGTCCGCCCTCCGACGGTATCGCTTGATCGCCCTGACGGAGGTCCGACGGGGAACTCGCGCGATGCTGGAACGAAAGACCCAGCTCGTGTTGCTCGGCTTCGCCGGGCTCATGATGCTGCTTCCGCTGGGACTGTTCACGTTCTTCTCGTTCCAGCTCGGCGTTGACCTCCGGACGGGCGCGGACATTCCGGAGTTTATCGGAGCGCCGCAAGTACGCAGCGCCGTCGCGCTGGCGTGGCTCGCCGTCTCCGCGTTCGTCACCATGCGGACGGTCAACTATCGCGGCGACCCTGACGCCCCCGCCGGCTTGCTCACCACCGTGCCGGTGTTCGACGCCGTCGTCGGCTTCCTGCTCGCTGAGGCTGTCGTCGTCGGTGCGTGGGCCGCGCTGCCGATGCTCGTCTTCGCGGGAAGTCTCGCCGTCGGCGCCCACGCCGCCGCTCCCGTGCTCGCGCTTCCGGTCGTCGGTGCGGTCGTGCTCGCGTGGGCCGTTCCGGTCGGATTTCTCGTCGGCATCGTCGTCCGCCACGCGCTGTTGACGGTCGACCCGATCGCCAGCAACAGGACCGCACTCATCATCGTCGCCATGGTGGCGTACTTCGGGTTGCTGATGACCGACGCCTTCGGCGTGATCGTGTCGGCGATCTTCCCGTTTCTGGCGGCGCTCCCAGTCGGCTGGATCGGGGACCTGCTAGTGCTCGACCTCCCGAGGATCACCGCTGCGCCGGTCCGGATACTCGGCTCGGTTGCGATCACCGCAGTCGTCGTCCCCGTGCTGGTCACCGCGAGCGCACGCGTCGCCGAGGCCCACTGGCTCGCAGACGGCGTGATCGAGGGCGACGACGACTCGGATGCCGACACCGTGGTCGGTGACTCGGCCATCGATCGCATCGCCGACCTGCTACCGGACGGCGTCGGCCGTCCCACCCGGTCGGTCGTTCGGGCGGTCGTCGTCCGGGCTCGCCGGTCGCCAGTCCAGTTGCTGTATCTCATCTATCCGCTGTTCGCCGCGTTCCCGGTTGCACAGGACATCTACACGGCGGGATCGATTCCGGGATACTTGCCTTGGCTGCTGCCCGTCTTCGTGATCTGGGCGGCCGGCGCGGCGTTCACGCTGAACGTGCTCGGCGAGCAAGGCTCGACGATGCCGGTCGTCTTGAGTGCGCCCTCGGGCCCGCGACACGTCCTACTGGGCAACGTCGGCGCCGGCGTCCTCCTCGGGCTGGTTCCTGGGGCCGCCATCGCCGTTATCGTCGGGCTCCTCGGACCGACCGGCGTCCCGCAGGCGGTCGCGCTCGGCGTCCTGACCGCGGTCGGCGTCGTGGGCGCGAACATGATGGCGACGGGAATCGGCGTCGCATTCCCCCGCTTTGGCACGGTGCAGGTGATGAACAACCGCGAGGCGATCGCACCGAGCAAGTCCGCCTTCGCCATCTTCACGCTGCTGGTCCTCCCCTTCGGCCCGATCTGCTGGCTGCTCGTCTCGGCCGGCGGCCCGGGAGCGCTCGTCGACGCGCTCGGCCTCACGACGCCGGCGGTCGCCGTCCGCGCGGTCGCCGCCGCCGTCTTGCTCGCTTGGCTCGCCGTCGCGGCAGGGTCGATGCGGTACGCGCTCGACCGGATCGGAACGTACACTCTCGAATAGGGCCTGCGCGCCGGCGCCCCCGCTCGGTAGGGCGCCGTTCTCCGCCGTCGTGAACGATTAGTAGCTCACGGCCCAACCCAACGCTATGAGCGTCACGCTGTACCAGCTCGATGGCTGTCCGTTCTGCGAGAAAGTCGCCGACCGTCTCGACGAGGTCGGTGCGGAGTACGACACGATCTGGGTCGACGCGATGCACTCCGACCGCAACGAGGTAAAGCGCGTCTCTGGCCAGCGCGGCGTCCCGGTGCTGGTCGACGAGGACCGCGGCGTCACGATGCCCGAATCCGAGAACATCCTCTCGTTCGTCGATCGGACCTACGCCGAGTCGTAGGCCGGGACGCTCGCTGGCCGTTCCGGGACCACAGCACTCATAGCCCGCGGGTGGGACCCACACGCTATGCGACTGGAGGAGTACTGGGGTGTCGGCCCGAAGACGCGGGAGCGACTGACCGACGCGCTCGGCGTCGAAGCCGCCGTCGAGGCGATCGAGGGCGGCGATATCCGCGCTTTGGCGGATGCGGGCCTCTCCCGCGGCCGCGCCACGCGCATCCTGCGGCGAGCCAACGGCGGCGAGGGCATGGACGTGCTGGCGACCGGCGACGCCCGCGACGTGTACCGCGAACTGCTCGATCTGATTCAATCGCACGCCGTCACCCGGCAGGCCGCCGACCGGATTCGCGTGCTGACGCCGCTGCTCGACACCGCGGCGATGAACGAGCGCCTCGACGAGGTCGCGGCGGTCAGAGCCGTCTGGACCGCGCTCGGCGATGGCGACCGCGAGCGCGTGCTCGACGCGTTCGAGCGCTACGACGAGGCCGGCGGCGGCGAACGCCCGGCCGTCGGCGCCGCGCTCGCCCTGCTCGACGCCGGCGTCGTCGCCGAAAACGAACGTCCCGACTCGCCGTTCGCTCCCCTCGCCGAACTGGACCGGGACGCCGTCGCCGAGGCCGCCGACGCGCTGGGCGGACTGGACGACGGCCGCGTCGTCGAGGGCGTCGACGACGAACTCGACGACCTGCGCGAATCGCTCGCCGCGGCCGACCGGCTGGAGGCGAACGCGCTCGACGTCATCGAGCAACTGCGCGACGACGGCGTCCACGACAGCGACGAGTTCCGCGACGCCTTCCTCGAACACGTTCGCTCGGAAGCCGGCGTCACCGTCGACCGCGTCCGGGACGCCATGCCGGGCGACGCCGTCGACGCGACCGACTTCGCCGGGACGACGCTGCGCGCGCTCTCGAACGATCTCCGGGAGTCCGTCTCGACCCGCGAGGAACTGGTCGCCAGCGACCTCCGAGGCACGATCGCCGACGCCCGCGAAGATGTCGACGCCGCCGTCGCCGCGGTCGACGACATCGCGTTCTATCTCTCGCTGGCTCGTTTCGCCGAGGCCAACGACCTCGTCCGACCGAGCTACGTCGAGGGCGACCGGGACGCCGTCGCGGCCGTCGCGGCGCGCAACCTCTCCTTGCTCGCCGGCGAGGAGGATCGCGTCCAGCCCGTCACCTACGCCGTCGGCGAACACGACCTCGGCGAGGTCGATCCGGCCGCGGGGATGGACGGCCGCGAGACGCCGACGCCGCCCGACGAAGATCGTGTGGCGGTCGTCACCGGCGCGAACAGCGGCGGGAAGACGACGCTGTTGGAGACGCTCTGTCAGATCGTCCTGCTGGCCCAGATGGGACTCCCCGTCCCGGCCGAGCGCGCCGAGGTGTCGGTGTTCGACGCCGTCGTCTTCCATCGCCGGCACGCCAGCTTCAACGCCGGCGTCCTCGAATCGACGCTGCGCTCGATCGTGCCACCCGTCTCGGCGGGCGAGCGCACCCTGATGCTCGTCGACGAGTTCGAGGCGATCACCGAGCCGGGCAGCGCTGCAGACCTGCTTCACGGCCTCGTCACGCTGACGGTCGAGCGCGCCGCGCTGGGCGCGTTCGTCACCCACCTCGCCGACGACCTCGAACCCTTGCCCGACACCGCCCGCGTCGACGGCATCTTCGCCGAGGGGCTCTCGCCGGACCTCGATCTACTGGTGGACTACCAGCCCCGCTTTGGCACGGTCGGACGGTCGACGCCGGAGTTCATCGTCTCGCGGCTCGTGGCCGGCGCCGACGACCGTTCGGAGCGGGCCGCCTTCGAGACGCTCGCGGAAGCCGTCGGACAAGACGTAGTCCAGCGGACGCTGGCGGACGCGCGCTGGAGTCCCTCGGACTGAGCAGCGGCGTCTGTCCGAGCGCAACTTCGAGCGCCGTGTCACCGTCTCTCCCGGCAAAATCTGTTACGAAGGCCTTATCCCTGTGGTGTCCGTTCGATAGGTTGCAATGGCGAAAGGCGAAGTTGACTTCTTCAACGACACTGGCGGCTACGGTTTCATCTCGACGGACGACGCGGACGACGACGTGTTCTTCCACATGGAAGACGTTGGCGGCCCGGACCTCGAGGAAGGTACCGAGATCGAATTCGACATCGAACAGGCCCCCAAGGGCCCCCGGGCGACCAACGTCGAGCGCCTCTAAGGCGGTCTGACGCGGTTTACCCTACTACTATTCCAATTTTCGCGGACTGCTACCGACGATTAGCGACGCCGACTGCTGACCAGCGATGCCAATCGACGCGCAGTGTCGGCGCTGTTCGGCACGACGATCACAGTGTTGACAGACGCGTCGCTACGAAACGAACTGTCAGTAGAAACGGGACGGCGTCGAGTCGCGGAGGTTAGATCGCCGCCGCTTCGGCGTCGACCTCGGCCTCGGCGTCGGCGTTCTGCAGCGAGTAGATTTTCTGGCGAGCGTCGGCGAGATAGACGCGCTGGTCGATCAGCCCCTCCTCGTCGAGATCAGATAGCGCGTGCCGGACGGTGCGAGGCGACAGCATCGTCTCCTCTGCCAGCTCTTGTTGTGTCAGTTCTCCGTCGTGTTCCAGCACCTTGTACACGAGTTTGGCGCTCGGCGGACACTCCGACAGAACCTCTCGATCAGTCATGCGCTCTTTTTTATGCGGTGATCCATCAAAAGCCCCCTGCGGTCGTGTTCGGGTTACGCACGAGCGTCGTGGGACGCTGAGAAAGAAATCCGCTATCGTGGTGTCACCGACTCGCTACGTTTACGTCCGGCGCGCGAGGCCGACGGCTCCGAGCAGCGCGACCAGTGCCGGCAGGACGCCGAAGCCGGGCAGGCCGTCCGAACTATCGCTTCCGTCGCCGCCGCTCATCGTCACTTCGCGCTCCGAGAAGTGGTCGATGCCGACCAGCACCGTCGCGGACGCGCTGGTCTCGCTGACGACCATGTAGCGCGGCTCGTTACCGATCGCACCTTCGAGTTCCGAGTAGCTCTCGGCTTTGACGGCCGCGTTGCCGTCGACAGCGACATCCAGATCGTCGACGCTACCGATAGCCTCCTTCGAAACGGTCATCGCCACGATCTTGCCTTGGCTCTGGGCGCGGTCGACCGTCATCGTCACTTCGTTGGAGGCGCTCTGGCTGGCCTCGACGGTGGCCGCCTGATAGGCGACCGCGGAACTGGTGATTTCGCCGCCGCGCTCGGTCACGTACGCCTCGGCGGCCATCGTGCCGTTGGCAACGTACTCCTCGATCTGCTGGTCAGCGTCGCTCTGGGAGTCCGAATGGGTCCGCAAGACGAGCTTGGCGTCCCCGGACAGCGACGCCGCGACGTTGCCCGCGTCGTTGGTCGTCACTTCGCCGTCACCCGCGACGATGACGGACCCCGTGCTCCCGTTTTCGGTTTCGATCACCAGTTGGGAGTCGCTTTGCTGCTCGACGGTCGCGCCGTCGGGCACGTCTATCTGGACGTACTGGGATCCGTCACCCGCGTCGACGACGAGATGGCCGTGCTCGTTGTCGTGGGCGCGGACCGTGGACGATCCGCTGGTTTCGACGGTCACGGTCGCCGACGACTGCGCACCCAGCGATGTCGACGTGCCCTGTAAGCTCGTCACCGCCGAGAGACGAACGTCGGCGTCGACTCCGAGCCGACTCTCGTAGGCGCTCTGGGATTCGACGGAGACGTTCTCGGCGAACAGCTCGCCGTCGACCGCGTAGTCAGTGATCGCAGACCCGTTAGTTTGGAACGATACGTGGGCGCCGGTGTACGCCTCGGCACTCTGCGTGCTCGCGGCGGCGTTCGTCGACGCCGCTGCAGCCGGAAGCGCCGTGGCTGTCACCAACAACAGTGCCATCGTCACTGCGACGGCTCGTTTCATGCCGTCCGGTCCGTGCCCGTGTGTTCCGGATATATTTTCTGGCTTCGTGTGGACTCAGCTAGACGTTCGGGCGGATGTAGCGCTCATAGTTGCTCATCGGTGGCCATCTCTATACAGTGTGAATGACTCTCGACCCCGTCGTACTGGGGGTATCTGAGCGGTCGTGTAGCCAGCGCGACAAACACCAAAATAAACCGTGAGAGACTGTGCGTGGCGCTCAGCGCGACACGTCGTCGAACTCCTCGCCCATCACCGACTCGACCTCGCGCTTGGTGACCGTGGCAACGTCGCCCGAAATCGTGCGCTTGAGCGACGCCGTCGCCGCCGCGTAGTCCATCGCGCGCGGAACGTCGTCGCCCGCCAGTCGTCGGGCGAGGAAGGCGCCGACGAACGCGTCGCCGGTGCCGATCGGATCGAACGTGTCGGCCTCGTAGACGCCCTGCTCGTGGACCGTGTTGTCGTGGCAGGCCAGCGCGCCGTGCTCGCCGTGGGTGACGACCGCGGTCTGGAGATCGAACTTCGAGACGAGGTGGTGGGCCAACTGGCGCGCTTCGCCGTCCCAGTCGAGGATGCGCTCGGCGTCCTTGTGGGCGAAGATCAGCACGTCGACCGCCGGGAACAGCCGCATGAGGGTGTTCCGAGCTTCCGAAGGCGACCAGAGCTTCGATCGGTAGTTCACGTCGAAGGAAGTCGTCGTATCGGCGTCCTTGGCGACTTTCAGTAGCTTCGCCGTCGTCTCGGCGAGCTGGTTCGACAGCGCCGGGGTGATGCCCGTGGTGTGGAACGCGCGGGCGTCCCGGATCTCTTGGACGTTCAACTCCTCGGCGCGGGCCGACTGGACGGCGGCGTCGTCGCGGTCGTAAATGACGTTCGTTCCGCGGGGTTTGCCGCCGTACTCCAGATAGTAGGTGCCCTGCCGCCCCTCGTTCGACCACGACACGTCGACGCCGATGCCGTGCTGGCGCAAGTCGGCGACGACCTTCCGACCGAGCGGCGAGTCCGGGAGCTTCGAGAGCCACGTCGAACTCGCGCCGAGTCGATCGGCGGCGACGGCGACGTTGCTCTCGGCACCCGCCGCGCGAAACTCCACGTCGGTGGCCGTCTCGATGCGCTCGCCTTTCGGCGGCGAGAGCCGCAGCATCGTCTCGCCGAACGTGACCAGATCGCTCATCGAACCCCTCCGTCGGCGTCGCCGAGCGCCCCGCAGACGCCCGAACGCGCGCTGCTCGAAATCATAGTTCGCCAATCGAACGGCGGCGACATAAGTTCCCTCATTTCACGAACTTCGCGCCGAGAGCGCCGCCGTCCTCACCGAGCGCTTGCTATCCCCGCCGACCGCCGTGGCCGGGGTAGTCGCGTTCGAATCGGTCCTCGATCTCCTCGCCGTCGACCTCGATGACGACCGGGCGGCCGTGCGGGCAGGCCCACGGGTTCTCGCAGTCGTCGAGCGCGTCGAGCAGGTCGACGACCGACCCCTCCCGCAGCGACGTGTTACCGGTGATCGAGGGGTAACACGCCAGATCTGCGATGAACTCGTCGGCCAGCGATTCGACGGCGGCTTCGCCCCCGCCGTCGGCGTCGCCCTCGATGAAGGATGTCAGCACGTCTCGCAGGCGCTCGGGCGCCAGCGTCTCGTCGAGGACGGCCGGCACCGTCGAGACGGAGGCTCGCCGGCCGTCGCGCTCGGCGTAAAAGCCCAGTTTCGCCAGCGCTTCGCGGTACTCGTCGAACAGCGCGGCCTCCCCCGCGGTGAGTTCCAACTCGACCGGACTCGCCAGTGCTTGGGCGGTGGTGTCGCCCTCGAACTCGGCTTTCAGGCGCTCGTAGTTGACCCGCTCGTCGGCGGCGTGCTGGTCGATCAGCGCCAGCCCCTCGTCGGTCTCGGCGACGACGTAGGTGTCCTGTAACTGTCCCAGCACGCGGAGCCGCGGGAGGCTGTCGTACCGGCGTTCGTCGTCGACGACATCGCCGCCGAGCGTGCGCTGGTCGTGGGGGCCGGTGAACTTCCCGTCGTCGACGGCGACCGCACCGGAGCCGTTCGATGCCGAGTCGGCACTCGCTGTCTCAGCGTCGCTGCCCGACGATCGGGACTCGGCGTCGAGCGTCGAGTCGTCTGCGTCTGTCCCGTCGAACGCAGACCTCTCCCTTCCGAACGTCGACCGTTCGCTGCTCGATGCCGACACCGAGGCGTCGTCAGAACCGGCGGCCGCTGCGTCGGTTGTCGTGTCGGCGCCCGCTGACGACGGTCCGGTACTCGCCG
Source organism: Natronoarchaeum philippinense (assembly GCF_900215575.1). Classification (NCBI taxonomy): domain Archaea; kingdom Methanobacteriati; phylum Methanobacteriota; class Halobacteria; order Halobacteriales; family Natronoarchaeaceae; genus Natronoarchaeum; species Natronoarchaeum philippinense. Next base: position 330,893 of record NZ_OBEJ01000002.1, read on the forward strand.
TCTCGCCGGTCTCGCTGTTCGACGCCGCCGTCGCCGATGCGTCACTGCTGTCCTCGCTTCCGGCGTCGTCGCCCGCTCTAGCATCCGGCGTCGCTGCGGGCGAGTCGGCGGGCTCGGATGTGGGCGTGGCGTCGGTCTGGCTGGTCGCTCCGTCGTCGGTGCTCGCTACGTCGCTCTCATCGTGGCTGTCGCCAGTCGCCGCGTCGGCGTCTGCCTCGGGCGCGATCGAGGTTTCCTCCGGCGCCGAGCGGCCCCGCGGCGCCGACGAGCGCACGAGGCCGTGGTCGAGCAGCGCGTCCTCGACGGCGGCCCGGACCTGCCGTCGCACCCCGGCCTCATCGCCCCATCTGATCTCCATTTTGCGCGGGTGGACGTTCACGTCGACCGTCTCGGCTGGTACCTCCAAAAAGAGCACGACGAAGGGGTACCGGTCGCTGGCGAGCTGGCCGCCGTAGGATTCGAGGACGGCCTCGCGCACCGCGGGCGAGCGGACGTACCGGCCGTTGACGAACGTCGAGACGTACTCGCGGCTCGACCGGGTCGTTTCGGGGTGGCTGACGTAGCCAGAGACCTCGTCGAGGGGGCCCTCGGGGAACTCGCTGCCGACCTCGGGCGCGGCGTCGACGCCGATCATCGACGCGGCGACGTCCTTGCCGTACACCGCGAGCAGCGTCGATTGTAAGTCGCCTTGGCCGGTGGTGGCGAACACCTCGCGGCCGTCGTGTTCTAGGGAGACGGCGACGCCGGGATTGGCCAGCGCGTACTGGGTCACGACCCGGTTGACGTGGGCGAACTCGGTGGCCTCGGTCTTGAGGTACTTCTTCCGCGCGGGCGTGTTGAAAAACAGCTCCTCGACTTCGACCGTCGTGCCCTCGGGACAGCCTGCGGGTTCGACCGATTCGACCTCGCCCCCGACGTAGGTCAGCCGGGTTCCGGCGTCGTCGGCGCCGCGGGGCTTCGTGGTGATCGTCGTGCGAGAGACGGCGCCGATGGTGTTCAACGCCTCGCCCCGGAACCCGAGCGTTCCGACGCCGGCGTCGAGGTCATCGACGTCGTCGATCTTGCTCGTCGTGTGTTCCCGTACCGCCGCCCGAACGTCGGCTTCGCTCATTCCGACGCCGTCGTCGCGCACGCGGATGGACTCGACGCCGCCGCGCTCGACGGCAACCTCGATGCGCTCGGCGTCGGCGTCGAGACTGTTCTCGACCAGTTCTTTCACCGCGGAGGCGGGCCGCTCGACGACCTCGCCGGCCGCGATGCGCTGGACCGTCTGCTCGTCCAGTTTGCTGATCTCCGATGCGGCCTCGACGGGCGCGTCCGCGTCGGCGCCGTCGGCGTCTGACGCGTCGGTCACGGCGCACTCACCTCTCCTGTCGGGCCGGACGACGGCGTTCGATTCATGCTCCACTGTGGGCGGTCGTCCCACTAAAACGCGCGGTTCGGAGCGGATGTGGTCAGGCCGGTCCGCAGTCGGTCACGCCCCGTCGAGTTCGTCCTGCCACTCTTGGACCTTGGCCATCAACTCGACCGGCGGGGTGTCGTTGATGCTGAGGTCGGCCAGCTCGTCGAGCACTTCGGCGGCGCTCTCGTCGAGTTCGGCGTCGCCGTCGTCCGATCCGTCCTTGGACGCCGTTCTCTTGTTTTCGCCGCCGGACGCCGTCCTCCCGCCCTCGACGCCGGATACCGCGTCGTTGGACGCCGATCCGCGGGCTGCCGATTCCGCCCCGCCGTCGGCGCTCGCCGTCGTCATCTGACCGCTTTGCACGTCGAAGACGACCTGTTTCGTCTCGCCGCCGCTCCCGCCGCTACCTCGGATGTCGATCGCCTCGTCGTCGCGCAGCCGGGCGAGCACGTCCTGCGAGCGGTCGACGACCGGATCGGGAACGCCAGCAAGATCCGCCACGTGGATGCCGTACGAGCGGTCGGTCGGCCCGTCGCGCACAGTCCGGAGAAAGGTGACTTCGCCGTCGGTTTCGTCGGCGGCGACGTGGACGTTCGCAACCGTGTCGAAGTGGTCGCCCAGCGCGGTGAGTTCGTGGTAGTGAGTCGCAAACAGCGTCCGGGCGCCGATCTCGTTGACCAGATACTCGGTGGCGGCCCACGCGATCGAGATGCCGTCGTACGTCGCCGTTCCGCGGCCCACCTCGTCCAAGATGACCAGCGACTCGTCGGTCGCCGAGTGGAGGATGTTCGAGAGCTCTTGCATCTCGACCATGAACGTCGAGCGCCCCTGTGCCAACTCGTCGAGCGCGCCCACGCGAGTGTAGATGCCGTCGACTACCCCGACCTGCGCCGACCGGGCCGGCACGAAACTGCCGATCTGGGCGAGCAACACGATCAGCGCGGTCTGGCGCATGTACGTCGATTTCCCGGACATGTTGGGGCCGGTGACGATCAGGAACCGGCGGTCGTCGGTCAGGCTCGCGCCGTTGGGGACGAAGTCGGTCGTCTGCTCGACGACGGGATGGCGTCCCTGCTCGATTTCGACGGGCTCGCCCGGCTCGGCGAGTTCGGGGCGCGTCCAGTCGTTGCCGACGGCGTGGACGGCCAGACTCGCCAGCGCGTCGATCTCGGCGATCGCTCGTCCCACGTCCTGTAAGGTCTCGGCTGCCGCGGCGACGGCGTCGCGCAGTTCGCAGAACAGTTCGTACTCCAAGTCGCCGCGGCGCTCCTCTAGGCGCATGATTTCGCGTTCCTTCTCCTCCAGTTCGTCGGTGACAAACCGCTCGGAGTTTTTGAGCGTCTTGACGTTCTCGTAGTGCTCGGGCACCCCGTCGGCGGCGGACTTGCCGACCTGAATGTAGTAGCCGTCAGTCTTGTTCCGACCGACGCTGACGTGAGCGAGTCCGTACTCCTCGCGCTCGCGTTCGGCGAGCGTGTCGAACCACTCCTCTACCTGTTCGTGGCGCTCGATGATCTCGTCGAGTTCCTCGTCGAACCCCTGCGTGAGCATTCCGCCTTCGCGGACGGTCGAGGGCGGGTCCTCGGCCAGCGCGGCGTCGAGTCGCTCGCGCAGTTCCGCGGCGGCCTCGCGGTCAGGTTGGTCGACAATATCGGTCAGCGGCGAGTCGGCAAGCTGTGGCGCGGCGTCGATCGCGGCTTCCAGTTCGGGCAGCAGGCCGAGCGTATCCCGCGCCGCGAGCAGATCTCTGGCGTCGGCGCTGCCGTGGGTCGACTTGCTCGCCAGCCGTTCGAGATCGTAGGCCTCGCCCAGCGTCTCGCGGAGCTCCTCGCGCGCGAGTGCGGCGGCCGCCAGCGCCTCGACGCTCTCTTGACGCCGTCGGAGTACGTCGCGGGACCGCCGTGGGCGCTGGAGCCACTCCTTGAGCAGGCGCCCGCCCGGACTGGTGACGGTGTGGTCGATCGTGTCGTACAGCGACCCCGAGCGGTCGCCCTGCATCGTCTCGGTCAGTTCGAGGTTGCGCTGGGTCGTCGCGTCGAGTTCGACGTGGTCGGCGTCCCGGTAGCGCTGCAGCCGCGTCATCGACGCCAGCACGCCAGTTCCCGTCTCTTCGACGTAGGCGACGATGGCGCCGGCCGCCCGGATCGCGGCGTCGGCGTCGATCCCGACGCTGTCGACGGTTTCGGCGCCGAACTGCTCGCGGAGTGCGCGGTCGGCCCCGCCGGGCGCGAACGCGTCGGCGTCGAACAGCGTCGGCGTCGCGCCGGTCCGGTCGCGGACGGTGCCGAGTAGATCGTCGTCCTCACGGACCGCCGGCCCGGGAAGCACTTCGACTGGATCGAATCGGTACAGCTCGGTCAGTGTCTTCCCCCGCGGATCGTCGCCGTCGATTTCGGTGACGTAGAACCGTCCCGTCGTCACGTCGGCGAAGGCCAGCCCGTAGGCGTCGGCGCCGCCCCCCGAACGGGAGTCGGCGGTGCTCCCGCTCTCGACGACGGCGGCGACGTACCGGGCGTCGGCGTCGCTCGTCTCCAGCAGCGTCCCCGGCGTGGCGACGCGCTCGATCTCCCGGACGTGCCCGGAGTCGGTCTCGCGCTGATTGGCGACGGCGACGCGATACCCTCGCTCGACCAGCGCCTTGAGATACGGCGTCAGTTCGGCGACCGGAACGCCGGCCATCGGGTACTTGGTTCCCCCGGAGGACTTCTTGGAGGTCTTCAGATCCAACTCCTCCCCGACGAGTTCGGCGTCCTCGTCGAAAAATTCGTAGAAGTCACCGACCTGCATCGCCAGCACGTCCGCGTCGCTCGACCGCTTGAGCGACTTGAACTCCCCCACGATTCCCTCGGCCTCAGTCATACTGGTGCCACGTCGCCGTCCGGATAAAATCCTGCTGGTCGCGGATGAGGGCCGGTAGCCGGCTGCGTCCGATCGCCTTCGTGGTCACCGACGCTCCCGCCGGACCGTGTGGCGCCTTTCCAGCAGCATGGCCCCTGACTGCGTCGTTTCGTATATATGCTATCTTTGTACGATCTACTGTCCAATCATTTACCAATGCATGAATTTATATTGCTTCAGGGATTGCTCACGCGGTATGCTCGATTCTCTCAAACGGCTGGTTCCTAACAGGATCCGCCGGAGCTATGCGGCAAAATTCGCTATCGTTGTGATCGTAATCGGGCTCTCGATCGGTCTCATCGGCGGGGCTGCAACCGCCGTCATTTCGGACGAGATCGAGCAGAGCGTCAGCAGCGATCACGCCACCATCGCCTCGAACGACGCCGACAGCGTCGAGCGGTGGCAAACGGCCAAAGCTAACAACATCAAGATCCTCTCCCGGCAGGATCAGCTTCGCGCCGACACCGGTAACGAAACCGAGATCAGCAATCTCATCGACTATTTAGAACGGTACAGCAGCGAGAACGACGAGACATCGACACACCTCGAAGCGATTCACGTGGTGAATCGGAACTCGGGTGACGTCGTCACCTCGACGAACGTGTCGCTCCGCGGTGAGACGGTCTCCAACGAGAACCACCCGTGGGTTGACGCGACCGCGTTCGACACGCAGGGCGTCCACGTCACGACCGCGTACCCGGGCGGTGACACCTACTTCATCACGCTTGCGACGCCGGTCGACGGCAACGACGACCGCCTCGTCGCGATGTCGTTCAACGCACAGGAAGTCGGGGAGTCGATCCTCTCTGGGGCGTCCCGCCAGCTGAACAACCCGAACGTCGACAGTAGCTTCAGTACGGTCGTCGACAGCGACGGAAACGTCGTCATGCACGACCGCGACGGCGGTTCGCTCGTCGGCGAGCAGTACCCGACCTCGAGCCGGTCCTTCGAGATGGCACAGGACGCGGTCAGTCCCCAGACGATGGTGACCGGCTCGACGGCCGGCATCATCGACGAGCGCCACGTCGTCGGCGCCCAGAAGATCGGCGGCCAAACGTCGAGCATCGGCACCGATTGGTACGTGATGGTGCACACGCCGTCCGACGAGGCGTTCGGCTTCGTCTCGACGGTTCGCCAGTACGGTATCGGTGCGACGCTCGGCGGCGTTCTCCTGATCGGTCTGATCGGGGCCATCCTCGGACGCAACACCGCGGTTGCGATCGATCGGCTCACCTCCAAGACCGAGGAGATGGAGTCGGGCAACCTCGATGTCGACTTCGAGACCAGCCGTATCGACAACATCGGCCGGCTCTACGACGGCTTCGCCAACATGCGCGACGCGCTTCGTGAACAGATACGCGAAGCCCAGCAGGCCCGCGAGGAGGCCGAGCAGGCACGGGCCGAGACCGAACAGATGAACGAGCATCTCGAAACCAAGGCCGACGACTACCAGCAGGTCATGGAAGCGGCCGCCGAGGGCGATATGACCGCTCGGATGGATCCGGAAAGCGACAACGAGTCGATGACCCAGATCGGCCGGACGTTCAACGAGATGCTCGGCGAGATCGAGGCCACCACCGAGCAGCTCAAGAACTTCGCCGCGGAGGTCGCCACCGCAAGCGAGCAGGTGACCGCCTCCAGCGAGGAGGTTCGCTCCGCCAGCGAGCAGGTGACCGAGTCGATCCAAGAGATTTCCGACGGCGCCGAGCGCCAGAACGACTCCCTGCAGTCGGTCAGCCAGGAGATGTCCGGCCTCTCGACGACGATCGAGGAGATCGCCTCCTCGTCGAACGAGGTCGCCGACATCGCCGAACGGACCGCCAACACGGGCCGGGAAGGCCGCGAAGCCGCCCAGCAGGCGATCGAGGGGATGAACTCGATCGAGGCCGAGAGCGAGGAAGCGGTCGAAGAGATCGAGCAACTGCAGGAGGAAGTCGCCCAGATCGACGACCTACTGGAGTTCATTACCGAGGTCGCCGAGCAGACCAACATGCTGGCGCTCAACGCCAACATCGAGGCCTCCCGCTCGGGCGAGTCCGGCGAAGGCTTCGCCGTCGTCGCAGAGGAGGTCAAGGAACTGGCCGCAGACACCAAGGAAGCGGCCGAGGACATCGAAGACCGCCTCGAACAGATCAAGGCCCAGACCGACACCACGGCCGAGGAGGTCCGCAAAACCTCCAACGAGGTCTCCCAGCACACCGACTCGGTGCGCGAGGCCGCCGACGCGCTCGAGGAGATCGCCGGCTACGCACAGGAGACCAACACGGGCGTCCAAGAGATCAGTGCGGCCACCCAGCAACAGGCCGCTTCCACCCAGCAGGTCGTCGCCATGGTCGACGAGGCCGCGACGATCAGCGAGGAGACCACCGCCGAAGCCGAAAACGTCGCCGCCGCCGCCGAGGAGCAGACCACCGCGCTGACGGAGGTCTCGCGCTCGGCATCTGATCTGGCCAATCAGGCGTCCCAGCTCTCCGAGGCGCTCGATCGCTTCGACACCGACGCCGACCGCGAGCCGGGCCAGTCCGAGCTTCCCGACGGGCAGGACAACGCGTTGCCGTCTGCCGAGGAACTGGCCGCCGACTTGGGCGGCGAGCCTGACGACGCCGATACGTCCGAAGAGGGCGCTGAGCCCGATGCCACGCCCGAGGAGGAGGCCAACGAGGCCACGTTCGACGATCCGCTCGGCAACGCCGACTCGCAGACACAGCCGGAGACCGATTCCGTGCAGTCCCGCGAGTCCGACACCGCCCCCGCGAGCGACGACGCCGATCCGGCGACGCTCAACCGCACCGAACCAGTGGACGATAGCAACGAGTCGGTGGCGTCCGACGACGTGGTCGACGCCGGCGCTTCGGTCAGCGATTCCGGAGGCGACCAACCGACCGATACGACTGCACAGGATCACACTGACACGACTGCACAGGAGACAGAAGCGACCGCTCTCGGTGGCTCGACCGACGACGCGGCCGAACCGGACGACGCCGAGGACGCGGCTGACGCCGACAGCGCGGCTGCTCCGATGGGCGCTGCAGACGAGCCAGCCGACGCTGGCGACGACCAGTCCACGAGCCCGTTCGACAGTGATCCGCTCGGTGGCACTGACGCCGCCGAGGACCAAGGCGCACCCGTTGCCGGCGACGACGGCGAACAGGCCGGGAACGACGAGTCGGCCGCCGACGCCGAGGCGCCGGATCCGCTCGGCGATATCGAGTCCGACGACAGCACGGAGTCGATCACGCTCGGTAGCGAGGCTGACGCGGCTGACGACGACGATTCCGTCGACGCGGAAGCCGACGCTGATGCGGCTGAAGCAGACGAGCAGTCCGAGGACAGCGAGGCAGACGACGAGACGAACGATGACGACATGTTCTCGTTCGTCCAGTCGGAGCCCGAGAACCGCGACGACGAGAACTGAGGCGGCCTTCTTTTCCTAGCGGCCGTTTGATCAATCCGTTCGATCGAGTTCGTCCGCGAGCGCCAGCGTGCGCTCGGCCAGTTCGGACGAGCGCTCGGCCAGCACCGTGACCGAGCGCGTCCGTTCTTCGAGAAGCGCCGTCGGCGTCCCGTCGGCGTCGTCGACAGCCGTTTCGACGGCATCGCTCGCGGAGCGGGCGGCCGAGCCGTCGGGCGCGCGGTAGATCGCTCGCTCCCAGTCGAGGTCGTCGACCGCGGCGACCGCACGGGGCGACCTGACAGTGGCGGCGAAGCGAGTCGCGGGGTCGATTTCCCTGACGCCCAGCAGAACCGTCGCCTCGTCGTCAGCGACGCCAAAACGGACGCCTCGGTTCGCTCGGAGTCCTCGCCGCGTCCCGCCGACTCCTCCTTCGACCCCCGCGACCTCGGACGGGCGCTCGGCGTACGGCGTCGCGCCGACGATCTGGAGGCCGCCCTCCTCGGCCAGCGCGTGGGCGCCGGAATCCACGAGTCGGTCGAGCACCTCCTCGATCGCTTCGGCAGTCGCGGCGCGGTCGGCGCGCTCGCTCCGTGCGACGCCGTGATTGACTGCGCCGGGCCCCTCGCCGACATCGTAGTGATAGCGTACCGCTCGTTCCATGAACGAGACGCCCTCGGCGACCGCATCGCGCAGCGACTCGCCGCGTGCCAGACGGGCGGCGACGGCGCTCGACAGCGTACAGCCCGAGCCGTGGGTGGCGTCGGTGTCGATGCGGGGGTGCTCGAAGCGCTCGGCGCTCTCCTCGGTAACGAGGAGGTCGACGACGGCGTCTTCACGAGCGTCGGCGTCGAGATGGCCGCCCTTGACGAGCGCGGCGTCGGCGCCCAGTTCGACGAGCGCCTCGCCGGCAGCGCGGGCGTCAGCGACGGTTTCGAGCGGGCGGCCGGTCAGCACCTCGGCCTCGTCGGCGTTCGGCGTCACGAGCCGGGATCGGGCGATTAGGTCCTCGTAGGCGTCTTCGGCGTCGGCGTCGAGCAGCCGGTCGCCCGAACTGGCGACCATCACCGGATCGACTACGGCGGGTGCGTCGCTGGCGGCGACCTGTTCTGCGACGAGGTCGATCACGGGCGCGGTCGCCAGCATCCCCGTCTTGATCGCGCCCACGTCGAAGTCCTCGACGACGGCGTCGATCTGCGCGTCGATCTGTTCGACCGGCAGGACGTGCGTTCCCTGCACGCCGGTCGTGTTCTGAGCGGTCGCAGCCGTGATCGCGCTCGTGCCGAACACGCCGTGGGCGTCCATCGTCTTCAGATCGGCCTGAATCCCCGCGCCGCCGCCCGAATCGCTCCCGGCGACGGTCAGCGCGACCGGCCGCTCGTCGGGTGCTGGTCGTCTCATACTCGCCAGTATAAGCGGCACGTACAAATCGGTGATGGAGGCCGACGGCGTCGCGGCGAGTCAGGCGTCGTCTTGCAGTTTGCCCATGTGCTCCTCGAAGGCGGCCCAGAACGGGTCGTGACCGGGATGGTCGACGTGCTCGCCGTCGACGGTCAGGCCCGAGCCGTCCGTGACCGTCCCGATTTCGGCGGCGGGGATGCCCTCGTCGTCGAGCGCGGCCAGCACGTCGTCGACGCCGTCCGGCGCCACGGCGGCCAGCAGCGTCCCCTCACTGATCGAGATCCACGGATCGATGCCGAAAAACTCGCAGGCCTCCAGCACCCCGGGCTGGACCGGAACAGCGTCGCGCTCGATCTCGACGCCGACGCCGGCCGCGCGGGCCATCTCGTAGAGGCCGCCGTGGACGCCGCCCTCGGTCGCATCGTGCATCGCGCTGACAGGACCGGCGCGAGCGGCCGTCAGCGCGTCCGTCACGGGACTCATGTCGTAGAACCGGTCTTTGGCGTCCTCGATGACGCCGTCGTCGAGGTCGTCCTGCATCAGCGACTCGAACTGGATCGACAGGAGGCCGGTCGCCTCGATCGCCGGCCCTTTCGTGATGACGATTTTGTCGCCGGGGCGCGCGCCGTCGGGTCGGACAAGATCCGCGGCGTCGCCGACCGCGATCGACGTGCCGCCGCCGATCATCGGGTAGTTACAGCCGGCGTACCGGCCGGTGTGACCCGTGACGATGCTGACGCCCAGCTCGGTCGCCTCGCGGTCGAACGTTTCCCAGAGCGTGGCGAACTGCTCGTCGGTGATCTCGCCGGGCATGTTCAGATCGACGCTGAGATGCGTCGGCGCCAGCCCGGAGACGGCCACGTCGCTCAGCAGGATGTGGACGGCGAACCACGCGGCCCGCTCGAAGCCAAGCGACGGCATCACGAACACCGGATCGGTCGCCATCGCGGCGACCTGCTCGCCCATGTCGACTACCCCGAAGTCCACGCCGTGTTGGGGTCCGAGCGTCACGTCCTCGCGCTCGGCGCCGAGGTTCGGGTAGACGTACTCGTCGAAGAACTCGCGGTCGATTTTTCCGAGGTCGCTCATGCCAAGCGGTATTCCCGCGATGTATTTAGTGATAATGAATCACACACCAGATACAGCGCCGTCGGCCACACAGACGCTATTCGAAAATGATTACATCCACTGAGGAGCGGCGCTTTTTTTAGTGTGCCCCAACTCACGGTCGGTCACTGTCCGTGAACGTCCCATCGACGCCCTCGTTCGACCGGTTCATCGCCGCATTCCTGCGGTATCAGCACGTGTTCGTTTTCGCCGCTCCGGTGCTTTTCGTCGGACTCGTCTACGCCGCGGCTCCGACGCCCGCCGGTGCTGGCGCCGACTACTGGCTAGAGTTCTGGTGGCTGTTCCCGTTTTTCCTGCTGGGAGCGACCATCGTGAACACCGTGGGGATCAGCGGTGCGGCGCTTTTCGTCCCGTTCCTGATCTTCATCTTCCCGCTGTTCGCCGATCCGCTGTCCTCCCAGACGCTGGTGAAAGTCGGCCTGATCAGCGAGTCCTTTGGACTCTCTAGCTCCGCGCTTGCTTTCATCTCCTACGGGCTGGTCGACCGTCGGCTGTCGATCGCGCTCGTCGCCGGGGCGCTGCCGCTGGTCGTCGGCGGCGCGTTCCTGTCGTTTTTCCTTCCCGAACCCGTGTTCCAGCTGCTGCTGGGGCTCGTGCTGGTCATCTCGGCGGTGCTTCTCTTCCGGCTCGATCTGGGCCACGAGGCGCCCGGCGAGGACGCCGACGATAGCCCGGCCGCCGCGGCAGACGGTGGTACCGAGGGCGTGCTCCCGGACGACGCCGACAAGCTCGGCGTCGCGGGCGTCGCCGTCGACGACGGCCAAGTGACACGCGTCGACAAGGACGGCAACGAGTACCGGTACGACCGGTCCGGCTACCTGCGTCGCTTCGGAACCTACGGCTTCGGCGGAATCTTCCAAGGCGTCGCCGGCTTCGGTATCGGCGAGATCGGCATCGTCTCGATGCTTACGTCGTCGATCCCGGTTCGCGTCGCCATCGGCACGAACCACATCGTCGTCGCCACGACGGCGATCATCGCGTCGCTGACCCACGTGTTCGGCGGCGGACTGGTCGGCCACGGCACGATGAACCTCGCGTCGACGCCGTGGAACATGGTCGTGTTCACCGTGCCGGCGACGGTCATCGGCGGCCAGATCGCCCCCTACGTCGCCGCGGCGCTCGACACCAGCACGCTCAAACTGTTCGTGGCGAGCCTGTTCGCGCTCATCTCGACGGCCCTGTTCGTCATCGCCGGGCAGGCGCTGCTCTGACGCCGCGCTCGATTCTCACTCGCCTTCGACCAGACGCCGCAGTTGCTCTGGCGGCACCGCTCCTCTGGCGGCGTGGCCCTCGTAGGCGAACGTCGGGACGCCCGTCACGCCTTGGCGCTGGGCCGTAGTGAACTGTTCTGTGAGCTCCTCGCGCAGTCGATCGTCGTCGAGAGCGTCCTCGATCTCCTCGGGATCGAGATCGGCGTCGGCGGCGATGTCTGTCAGCACGTCGGCGTCGCCGATATCACGGCCCTCCTGCCACAGCGCGGCGTAGATCGCCTCGTCGAACGCCAGCCACCGCTCGTAGGGGTAGTGTTCCTTGACGTAGTAGGATGCTACTTGCGCGTCCAGCGAGTCGATCTCGCGGGATAGCTCGAGTTCCATCTCGGCGTCGTAGCGTTCCTGTAGCCGCCGGACGTTCTCTTTTGCCTGCTCGAAATATTCTTCGTCTTTGCCGTCGTCGACCGAGTGGTCGATTTCGCCGTCGGGCCCGCGCTTGCCCGACCGCAGGTCGAAGGGGCGCCAGTCGATCTCTAACTCCTCCTCACGCTCGTCTTGGTACTGGTCGAGCGACTGCCGCCCGAGATAGCAAAACGGGCAGACGTAGTCGGCGAACACGGTGATCCGTTCGGCTCCTGTCTGGCTCATGTGACGACGTAGCGCTGCCATCCCGAAAAGTGCCCCGCGGTCGTGAGCCGTCGGCGTCCACGCGCGCCGGACGTGATCTCACCGTGCGCTGGGCGTGGTCCCGGCGCGCGCTGGACGTGACCGCTACTCCTCGGCGCGCACACGGACGGTGATCCCGTCGGGTGCTTCGACCCGCACCGCGCCATCGTCTCGTTCGACATCGACGCCGCGCGTTTCGAAGCGCTCTCCGACCGCCGCCAGCGCATCGGCGTCGGGGACGACGACCTCGAACGCCGTCAGTCCACGGTGGTCGCCGACCGGCGTGGACCGCCCGTTCCACGTGTTGATCGCCAGATGGTGGTGGTATCCACCGGCCGACAGGAACGCGGCGCCGTCGTCGAACGCGCCCGACACCTCGAAGCCGAGGTCGTCGACGTAGAACGCCCGCGAAGGCGCCAGCGCCGACGTTTCGAGGTGTACGTGCCCGAGGTCGGTTTCGGCGGGAAGCGCGGTGTCGGCGTCGCCGTCGTCGAGCGCGTCGAACGCCAGCGGTTCGGTGGTCATCACGACCCGTCCGTCCTCGTCGTAGGTCCACTCCTCGCGCGGTCGGTCGCGGTAGATCTCGATGCCGTTGCCCTCCGGGTCGCTCAGGTACAGCGCCTCGCTGGCGTCGTGGTCGGAGGCCCCCGCGAGGCGCCACTCTGATCGAACGCGTGCCAGCGCGTCCGCGAGGGCGCCGCGGTCGGGCACTCGGATCGCTAGATGAAACAGTCCCGCCGCGGTCCGGGGTCGTTCTGTCGCCTCCGGAGCCTCGACCAACTCGACGAGCGCGGTCTCGCCCGCCCGAAGTGTCGCCCGATCCCCCTCTCGATCGACCGTCGGGACGCCGACGACGCGCCGATAGAACTCGACCTGCTCGTCGAGATCGTTCACTCGAAGCGTAACCATCCCCATCCGCGTCTCCGGTGGTAATCCGTCCGCTCCCATAGGTGGCGTTGGTCGTTATCACGCTTGAGCCTGTTCGCCGACCAACCGCTTTCCGGTTCCCACGCTTATGACCTGCGCCGTGGTACGCGGCGTATGTCCGCACCGATCGAGTGCGTACTCGTCGCGGGCGCGAGCGGCGGCACCGGCCGGGAGATTCTCACGCAACTGCGCAACGCGGGGGTCGTCGTGCGCGCGATGACGCGCTCGGCCGACCGAGAACTCGAACTGAAGCGCCGCGGCGCCGACGAGGTGGTCGTCGGCGACCTGCTCGACCCTGCCGACGCGGTTCGAGCGGCCGAAGGCTGTGACGCCGTGCTCTGTGCGGTCGGCACCGGGCCGAGCCCGCGCCACCTGCTGGGGGGCGACCTCGTCGACCGCACCGGGGTGGCGAACCTGCTGACGGCCGCCATCTCCGAGGGCGTCGACCGGTTCGTCTACGAGAGCGCGATCGGCGTCGGGAACTCGGCGCCAGGGATGCCCTTGCCGTTCCGGCTGGGGATCCGCGCGACGCTCCGTGCGAAAGCGGCGTCCGAGAGCGCCCTCCGGGCGTCGGGGCTGGAGTACACGATCCTCAGGCCGGGTCGTTTGACGAACGACCCCGCGACTGGCGACGTGCTCGTCGGGCGGGGCGGCGACACCGTCTCCGGAGCGATCCCGCGGGCCGACGTTGCGCGCCTGATGGTGGCGGCGCTGTTCACGCCCGAGGCCAGCGGCGAGACGTTCGAGGTGGTGAGTCGGGAGGGACTGCGCGGCGACGCCGACGGACTAGTCGACGTGGACTGGCGCGTCCCCGAGGCGGTGACCGAGCCCTGATCGGTCGTCGGTACGACGCCGTGGACGAGTGCCGTATCGGAGTTATAGACGAGCAGCGTGCCGACGCAACGGGCGACATTGGGCTGCTCCCGCAGGCGAGCGTCGTTTCGGCGTCCAGACACACAAGTGCGGCCGAGAGCGCAGCCGCTGGCGGGCTGAAAAATACGGGAGAAGTTGGAGCGGCGTCTACTTGCCGCGGCCGCTGTCGCCGTTGATCGAGGGCTTGGTGTGCTCGGTACCCTTGCCGCGGTTCTGCTGGCCGCGACCGCGCTGACCGGCGCTGGTCTTGCCGCGGAACGCGCGACCCTGATGGGTGTCGTCGCAGATCCAGTTGAGCTCGTCGTCGTTCTCGATCGCGGGGTGGTTCGGGTCCAGAAGGATGACTTCGTGCCACTTCTGGCTGCCGTCCTCGCCAACCCAGTAGCTGTTCAGCACGCGCAGGTTGCGGAACTTCCGGCTGGCGCGCTCCTCGGCGATGCGCTGGAGGTTCTTGCGCCGCGTGATGCGGTTGACGCCTTGGCGCTTGGTGCGTCGGCCGGCCTTGTGTCGGACCTTGCGGGCCGAGCCCTTGCGGACGCTGACGCGTGCGACGACGACGCCCTGCTTTGCCTTGTAGCCCAGTTCGCGGGCCTTGTCCAGACGGGTGGGGCGCTCGACGCGTTCGATGGCGCCTTGGTCGCGCCATTCCTGCTTGCGCTGCCACTGCAGTTCGGCGAGCTTTCCGTCGCCCGGGTTCTTCCAGGCGTCCTTGATGTGCGAGTAGAAGCTTCGTGCCATGGTTGTATCACCACGGGCGTTGCGTGGTTCAGCCGGCAGCCCGGCCACATTCCGTCCTGTCGAAGAGTCGGCAGGTGCCCGCTGGTGCCCGTGTCGTCCAGCGAGTTATCCGATTTTGGCCAGTTCGTCGCTTAAGGGCTTCGAAAGGGCTGCCGATGTCGACGTGCGATCGCAGGTATGCCGAGGCTGTAGCGGATAATCGGACCGTTACAAAGACGACCTTCGAGTGATCTGCCGGTATGTCACTGGCACGTAGCGCCGCCCGGCGGCGGCACGTCGCGTCGAAACTGCGGTGCCAACCGCGAGCGAGTGATCGTCGATGAGCGCGTTCCGCCTGACGCTCGTGCTCCAGCTCACCGGCGAGTTTCTCCAGTGGGCGATCCTGTTTGCCGCGCTGGCGATCGTGGCGGCCGCGCTCGGCGCTCGCGGCGTCGCCGGCGTATCGATGAACCTCGCGCGTGTCTTCGTGTTGCTCTTTGTGGTGCTGGCGATCATCTCGTTGTTGCTCTAATCGCTGCTCGAACGCGCGGAAACGTGCACGTCCACAAACTGTTAGTGATCGCGCGGAGTGGCTTCGGATATGAACGTACGACACCACCGAGCGGGGCGCTCCAGCGCGGAGGGCCGATGAGCACCGTCGACGCCGTTGTCGACGCCGTGGTCGAGATCGCGCCCGATCTGCGGGCCGCGCTGGCGGAGACGCGCGGCACGAAAAGCGGTCGGAACCCCAGCGGCGACCAGCAGTCGGGCGCCGATCGCGCACTCGACGACCTGTTCTACGAGGCGCTGGCGGCGCTCGACGGCGTCGGCGAGTTCGCCAGCGAGGAACGCGACGGCGTCGAGGACGTGGGCGAGGGGTTCAGCGTGGCGATCGATCCGCTGGACGGCTCTTCGAACCTGCGCTCGAACACGACCGTCGGGGCGATTCTGGCCGTCTACGACGCCGACCTGCCCGCGTCGGGCGAGGACTTGCTCGCCGGGATGGTGCTGGTCTTTGGTCCGGCGACGACGCTGACCGTCGCCGCCGACGGCGAGGCGACCGAGCACGTGCTCGACGACGGCGAGATCGTCGACTCGTCGCCGGTGTCGCTCACAGACGCCGAGGACGTTTGGGGGCTCGCGGGCGGCCCCGACGAGTGGTCAGACTCCGTCACCGCCTTTGCCGACGACCTCTACCACCGCGCGAAGCTCCGGTACACCGGCGCGATGGTCGCCGACGTTCAGCACCTGCTCGCTATCGGCGGCATCGTCGGCTATCCCGCCCAGCGCTCCCGTCCCGATGGCGTGCTCCGGCTGCAGTACGAATCGAACCCGGTCGCCTACCTCGTCGAGTGTGCCGGCGGCGCGGCCTCGACCGGCGATCAGCGTATCCTCGATGTCGAGCCGAGCGAGCTCCACGAACGAATCCCGACGTTCTTCGGGACCCAGTCGCTGATCGACGAGTTAGAGGAGCGAATCGGCGAGTGATACTGTCGGATCGGGCAGGCGAGGGACGGCTTCCACGCACAAACCGCACGTGCTAGCTGCCGTATTCGGTTAGCTCGACGCGGTCGGACGCCGCCGCCAACGCGTCGAACGACGGCACGTTCGTCCCCGGCTTGGCGACGACCCGCGAGGCGACGGCGACGCCGCGTCGTAGCGCCGCCCGCTCGTCGTTTCCGTCAACCAGTTCCGAGAGAATGCCGGCCAGCATCGCGTCGCCGGCGCCGACCGTGTCTGCGACCTCGACATCAAGCGCGTCCGCGTGAAGCCGAGCGTCACCCGCGAGCAACGCCCCGTCGGCGCCCAGCGAGGCGACGACGCGTTCGAACCCCTGTTCGTGCAGTTCGTCGGCGGCGGCGAGACAATCCTCGACCGACTCGACCGGTCGGTCCGTGGCGGCGGCGAGTTCCGCACGGTTTGGCTTGCACAGCGCGTACTCGGCGTCGAGTTGCTGGAGCGTCGCGCCGCCCACATCGACGACGGCATCCCACTCGCCCGCCCCGGCCACCCGGTCGATGGCCTCGGGCCCGAGCCCCGGCGGGAGGCTCCCAGCGATCAGGACGATCTCGGGGTCGTGACGCGCGATGGTGTCGATCGAGTCCTCGACGACGGCGCCGTCGACAGCCGGGCCGTCGTGATTGATCTTGAACTCGCCGTCCTCAGAGAGAATGGTCGTGTTCAGTCGGGTGTGGCCCTCGATCTCGACGAGATCGTTCGGAATTCCTTCCGCGTCGAGCTCCGTCCGGATGTACTCACCGAGGAAGTCACCGACCAGACCGGTGGCGACCGTCTCGGTGCCCAGTCCGACGAGATACTGAGAGACGTTGATTCCCTTGCCACCGGCGTCGAACTGCGCCTCGTCGGTGCGCGCGACGGCGCCGGGCGCCGGCATCGCGTCGACCTGAATCGTGTGATCGACCGCCGGGTTGAACGTCACCGTAACGATCATTCACTGCACCTCGACGACGGTGACATCGCTACTCTCGAACTGTTCTTCGAGGTCCGGCGGTACCGCCGTGTCGGTGACGAACACGTCGATGTCGTCGAGCGCGGCGAACCTGATGAAGCTCTGCTCGCCGAACTTCGACCCGTCGGCGACCAGTACGACGCGGTGGGAGTTCTCGATCATCAACTCTTTGACCCGCGCCTCGTCCTCGTTGGGCGTCATCAGCCCGCCGTCGGCGTCGATCGCGTTCGTCCCCAGAAAGAGCACGTCGAACGTCGTCCGCTCCATAAACCGCTCCGCGCTCGGGCCGACTAGCGCCCGCGTCGGACGGCGCAGCGACCCGCCCGTGAGCTTCACCTCGGTGCCGTCGTCGTCCAGCTCCATCGCCTGCAACGGCGAGTTGGTGACGGCCAGCACCGAGTCGTTGGCCGGGAGCTGTTTGGCGACCTGCATGGTCGTCGATCCGGCGTCGAAAAACACCACCTGATTATCGTGGACCTCCTCGACGGCGCGCTCGGCGATGGCGACTTTGCCCTCCAGATTCTGGACTTCCTTCTGCCGGTAGGTCTGTTCTTGCCCGACGGAGGTCGCCGGCACCGCGCCCCCGTGCGAGCGCTCGATCAACTGCTTGTCGGCGAGTTCGTTCAGATCCCGGCGAATCGTCGCCTTCGAGCAGTCCATCTCGTCGGCGAGTTCCTCGACCGAGCAGCCGTCCCGGTCCGAAACCAACTCGACTATCTTTCGCTGGCGTGCTTCCGGTAGCATGAATCGTCCGTTCGTTCGACCGATTGTACGCCAGCAGTATAACTGTTTGTCACTTGTTGCGATTGAATCTGATTGAATATAATTTGTAGTGGCGAAAATCCCCGGAGAATCCGGCGTATAGCTGACTGAGAACGTTGGAAACCGTGATAGAATGCACAATGTTGATCTACATGAGTCTCAGTACCGCGTGAACAGTTCACAAATTTTGCCAGTAGGCCGCGATATACAGCTGCAAACCCCGATGTGATTGACTCGCTCACCAGTTCGTGCACACAGATCCGTTCCGAGACGACAAAACAGTAGAAAACAATCACATCCGAAAATACTTTTGCATATGTAGCAGTACTATGGCACAGAGCGACAATGGCAACCAAAGATGAGGCAGAAAGCAGGCTTCGCTCGCACGTAACGTCGGTCAAAGAGGACCTCATGACGGGGGTCTCGTTCATGATCCCGTTCGTCACGATCGGCGGGATCTTCCTCGCCGTCGGGTTCATGGTGACCGAGATCCCCGGCTTCGCAGGAACGACTGAGACGGTGTTCGACACGCCCGGTTCGGCGGGCTGGTTCCTCGCACAGATCGGCCTGCTCGGGCTCGATATAATGATCCCGATCCTCGGGGCGTACATCGCATACGCGATCGCAGACAAGCCCGGGCTCGCGCCGGGGTTCATTCTCGCGTACACAGTTCAACAGGTACCGATCATCGTCGAAGCAGGCGAGTTGGTCGGCATCGCCTCGGAGGGGGCCAGCGCGGGCTTCCTCGGCGCCATCGTCGCCGGTCTGCTCGCCGGCTACGTCGCCAAGTGGATCAAGGGCTGGAACGTTCCCTCCGCGATCCGCCCGATGATGCCCATTCTCGTGATTCCCGTGTTCACGACTGCGCTGCTCGCGCCGATCATGATCTTCGTGCTCGGCGTGCCGATCGCGCTGGCCGACGCCGCACTGACCGAGACGCTGCAGGGGATGCAGGGATCGAACGCGGTACTACTCGGTCTCGTTCTCGGAGCCATGATGGCCTTCGACATGGGTGGCCCCGTCAACAAGGTCGCGTACGTCTTCGGTACCGTGCTGGTCGCTGACGGCATCTACGGTCCGATGGCCGCCGTGATGATCGCCGGCATGACGCCGCCGCTGGGGCTGGCGCTGGCGAACTTCGTCGCCCCGCACAAGTTCGCGCCCGAGATGAAAGAAAACGCCGTCGCCGCCGTGCCGATGGGGCTCTCCTTTATTACCGAAGGGGCGATTCCCTACGCGGCTGCTGACCCCCTGCGCGTGATTCCGAGCATCATGATCGGTAGCGCCGTCGCCGCCGGCACTGCGATGGGTCTGGGCGTCGGAATGCCCGCACCTCACGGTGGCATCTTCGTCATCTTCGTCGCCGAGAACGTCATCGGCTTCCTCGCGAGCATCGCACTGGGGACGCTGCTGACCGCGGGCATCGTCGCGCTACTCAAACCCGACCACGAGGACGCCGTCGCCGACGAACCGGAA
This sequence comes from Natronoarchaeum philippinense, assembly GCF_900215575.1. Classification (NCBI taxonomy): domain Archaea; kingdom Methanobacteriati; phylum Methanobacteriota; class Halobacteria; order Halobacteriales; family Natronoarchaeaceae; genus Natronoarchaeum; species Natronoarchaeum philippinense. Next base: position 350,215 of record NZ_OBEJ01000002.1, read on the forward strand.
GCAGGCGCCGCGGCCTGAACGGCACAGATCATCTAGCACACCATATTTACCCCACCAATCCCACTATACGCCTATGAGCTCTGACGCAGAACACACACCACTTACGACGGATTTGATCGCCCTAGAGGGCGCACCGGCCGATAAGCGCGGCGTGATCGAGTTCCTGCTCGGTCTGGCGGTCGATGCCGACCGCGTCACCGACCGCGAGCAGGCGCTCGACGACTTGCTCGCCCGCGAAGAGGAAGCGACCACCGGCGTCGGCATGGGGATCGGCATCCCCCACGCGAAAAGCGCGGCGGTCACGGCCCCGACGATCGCGTTCACGCGCGTTCCCGAAGGCATCGACTTCGACGCCATGGACGACGAGCCGGCGACGCTGATCTTCATGTTGCTGGTCCCCGAGGAAGGCGGCGAAGAGCACCTCCAGATGCTCAGTTCGCTGTCGCGGTCGCTGATGCACGAGGAGACCCGCGAGGAACTCCACGACGCCGAGTCGAAAGATCACGTCGAGTCGATCGTACTGGAGGCGGTCGAAGAATGATCGAGCGCACCGTCACGGTCGTCCCCGAGGACGGCCTCCACGCCCGACCCGCCTCGCAGTTCGTCGAGACCGCAAACGAGTACGACAGCGAGATCACCGCCGCCCCCGCCGGCGGCGACCCGGTCAACGCCGCGAGTATGCTCGCGGTGACCGGGCTGGGCGTGGCATCCGGCGAGGACGTCGTTCTCACCGCCGAGGGCCCCGACGAGGAGGAGGCCATCGCGGCGCTCGAAGATGTCCTGACGACCCCGGAGGAGTGAGATGAGCCAGACACTCGACGGCGTCGGCGCGACGCCGCTGTCGGGGCTCGGGACCGCGCTGTGGTACCGACCGGACGAGTTCCCGGATCCCGAAGACGTAGAGGCCGCCGATCCGGAGACCGAACACGAGCGCTTCGAGGAGGCCCGCGCGACCGCACGCGAAGAACTCGGAGCCGAGCGCGAGCGCACCGCCGAGCGCGTCGGCGAAGAGGAAGCCGCCGTGTTCGACGCGCACCTGCAGTTCCTCGACGACCCGCAGATCGTAGAGGGCGTCGAGGACGCGATCGACGACGGCGCGGCCGCAGAGGCCGGCGTCGCCCGCGCCTTCGGCGACGCCATCGAGCAGTTCGAGGGGATGGAGGGGATGATGGCCGAGCGCGCCGACGACATGCGCGACATCCGCGATCGGCTGCTCCGGATTCTCTCGGGCGGCGAGCGCGTCGACCTCGCGGAACTCCCCGAGGGAACCGTGTTGCTCGCCGAGCGACTGACCCCGAGCGACACGGCCCAGCTCGACCCCGAGCGCGTCGCCGGCTTCGCCACGATGACCGGCGGGCGCACCTCCCACGCCGCCATCTTCGCGCGCTCGCTCGGCATCCCGGCGGTCGTCGGCGCCGGCGACGCCCTTGCAGATATCGAGGAGGACGCCGACGTGGCTGTCGACGCTGAAAACGACGCCGTGATCCTCGACCCCGACGAGGCGACCCGCGAGCGCGTCAGTGCCGAGCGCGAGGTCGACGTGAAAGAGGAGCGCGTCGAGACGATCGACGGCCGCGAGATCGAGGTCGCCGCGAACCTCGGTACCACCGCCGAGATCGACGGCGCGAGCGCGCAGGGGGCTGACGGCGTCGGCCTCTATCGCACCGAGTTCCTCTTTCTCGATCGGGAGTCCCCGCCGGACGAGGACGAACAGGTCGACGCCTACGTCGAGGCACTGGACGCCTTCCCGGAAGGGCGGGTCGTCGTCCGTACCTTAGACGTTGGCGGCGACAAGCCCGTTCCCTACCTCGATCTTCCCGAGGAGGAGAACCCATTCTTGGGCAATCGCGGCATCCGACGGTCGCTGGCCGACGACGGGGACCTGTTCGAGACGCAACTGCGCGCGCTGCTTCGGGCCGCCGCCGAGGGCGCGGGCGAGCTGTCGGTGATGTTCCCGCTCGTGGCGACCGTCGAGGAACTCGACGAGGCGCTCGAACTGGTCGAGTCGGTCGCTGCCGATCTCGACGAGGACGGCATCGACCACGCGACGCCGGAACTCGGCGTGATGGTCGAGACCCCTGCCGCGGCGCTGATGGCCGACGAGTTCGCCGCGCGCGTGGACTTCCTCAGCATCGGGACGAACGACCTCGCCCAGTACGTCATGGCGTCTTCCCGCGAGAACGACGCCGTCTCTCATCTGCACGACCCGCGCCATCCGCCCGTGCTGCGCGCGATCGACCGATCCGTCGAGGCGGCCCACGACAACGACGCGTGGATCGGGATGTGCGGCGAGATGGCCGGTAACCCCGAACTCACGAAACTGCTCGTCGGCCTCGGCCTCGACGAGTTGAGCATGAGCGCCGTGACGATCCCGGACGTGAAAGCCGGCGTCGAAGCGATCGACACTGCCGACGCCCGCGACCTCGCCGACCGGGCGCTCGCGGCAAGCACTAAAGAGGACGTGGTCCGAATACTTAGCCAAGAATCATGAAATTCGTCGCAGTCACAGCCTGTCCGACCGGCATCGCACACAGCCAGATGGCCGCAGAGAATCTGGAAACCACCGCCGAAGAGCGCGGCCACGACATCCACGTCGAGGTACAGGGCGCGATGGGCACCGAAAACGAAATCCCCGACGACACACTCGCGGCGGCTGACGCCGTGATCATCGCCGCCGACACCTCGGTTCCGACCGATCGGTTCGACGGAAAGATCGTCGTCGACGGTCCCGTCAAGGACGCCGTCAACGACGCCGGCGGGATGATCGACGAGGCCGTCGAGCGCGCAGGTGGCGACGCCGACGCCTCCTCGGCGGACGAGGCGGCACAAGAGGCAGAAGCGCAAAGCGCTTCGAGCCCTCCTTCGCAAGCTCACGATGCCGCCGATGCTGACGAGGCCGCCGACGCTTCGGCCACCGACTCCAGTAGCCAATCGTCGACGAGTTCCGACGGCGGCCTCCTCGCGCGACTCAAGAAACTGTTCTCCTGACCGTCGCTGCACCATTTCGCCGCTGTCGCACCGTACTTGCCGCTCACGCACGTTTTTGACCGCCGTCGCGGCCGAACGATATCGTAAATATTGTCCTATATCGGTACAAAACAATCACGTTCGGTAGTATTTAGGAATCAGCAATCATTAGTTGTGATTGTCCATGACCGAACATCGCAACGCTTCGATCGCCCGCGACGGTAAGTCGATCATCCTCGCCCACGACCACGGCCTCGAACACGGCCCCGCCGCGTTCGAGGGCGTCGAGGACCGCCTCGATCCCGAGACCGTCTTCGAGATGGCGACCCACGATGCCGTCACCGCGCTGGCCGTCCAGAAGGGGCTGGCCGAGCAGTACTACCCCTCTTACGACGATCAGGTGAACCTGCTGGCCAAGTGCAACGGCTCCAGCAGCCTCTGGATGGGCGAGCCGTACTCGCCCCAGACGTGGTCGGTCGAGTACGCCGCCGAGTTGGGCGCTGACGCCATCGGCTACACCGTCTACCCCGGCACCAACACGGAACCTCAGATGTTCGAGGACTTCCAAGAAGTACAGGAGGCGGCCCGTGAGGAAGGACTACCCGTGGCGATGTGGTCGTACCCCCGCGGACAGGCGATCAAGGAACACCGCAAGCCCGAGACGATCGCTTACGCCACGCGGATCGGCCTCGAACTCGGCGCCGATCTGGTCAAGGTGAAATACCCCCGCAGCGGCGATGCGATGGCCCACGCCGTCGATGCCGCCGGCGCGGCCGACGTGGTTCTCAGCGGCGGCTCGAAGACCAGCGACTACGAGTTCCTTTCCACTGTGGAGACGGCGATGGACGCCGGCGCGAGCGGCCTCGCCGTCGGCCGCAACGTCTGGCAGCGCGACGACCCCGAAGGCATTCTCGACGCGCTCGAGCAGGTCGTCTTCGAAGAACGGTCGGCCGAAGACGCTCTCGATCAGTAGCGCCTGTTCTCAATCGAGATGAACGGGCTCGCCGCCCGTGGCATCCACGTCGGGGGATAGCAAACTGCACTGTTCGACGCTCTGGGCGACGACATCGGCCGCTCTGGTTCGCTCTGTCGCTTCGACGACGCCCCCCTCGGCATCGTACTCGACGAGCCCGGCGTCCGCTAGCTTCGGGAGGTGCCTGTGGTGAAGCTCTGGCACGAGTCGATCGGCTGGCCCTCCACGTGTGTCACCCTGTTCGGCGACGGCGTCCGCGAGCTCGTCAAGTGTCGCGGTCGTCCGGTCACAGAGCACCTCGATGACGGCCCGACGGGCCGATTCGGCGAGACACTCGAAGACGGCGTCGGTGGCGTAGTTCTCACGCGAGCGCATAGCTCACCTCCCTCTCGATCGACACTCGACCGGGGACCGGACTGACGCTGGCGGCTGAACGGGCTCTCGACTGGTTGATCGAGCAGAACATATTCGGATGCTCTTGTGCCGCTGTCATATGCTTTCCGGACAGTACAACTAGACGTTTCGTGGGTCGCTCCTGATCCAATTTCATATAGCAATAACTAGTTTACAATCACGTAGCAGCACCTCCGCTTCGGCAGCGTAGAGCAGAAAAATACGTCTTCCAGCGGGCTACCGCTCGATGAACTTCTCGACGGTCTCGTAGCTCCCCTCGGCGATGGCACTGGCCAACGCCTCGATATCGGCGTCGCCCACGTGCTGGGGGTACTTGCGGCGGAAGTACCCGACGACGTTCTCGATGTCGCGTTCGAGAAATTCGTCGGCGTTCTCGTGGTCGGTCGGCACGGATTGGGGCCAATCGAAGATCGTGATCCCCGACTCGGCGACGAACACGTTGTACTCGCTCATGTCCGCGTGGACCCGACCCTCCGCGTAGGCGTCGCGCAGTTCTCGGAGGATCAGTCCCAGAACGGGGCGGACCTGCTCGTCTTCTAATTTCGTCTGGGATAGTTCGACGCCGTCGATCTTCTCCATGACGATGGCGTGACGGTTCTGGTCGACCGGTCGCGGCACCGACACCTGTGGATACAGCGCTTCGAGCGCCTCGTACTCACGTTCGGCGGCCTTGCGCGCGGTGTAGAGCCACGAGACGTGCTCGCGATCGGAGGTGTAATCGCGCTCTTTCATCACTTCCCGGAAATTGGTGTACCCCTCGCGGTGGTACTTCAGCGCCATCGGCTCGTAAGACTGGACCTCGTACACGTCGCTTTCCTTGCCCACGCCCAGCGACGCCCCGAAGCCGGAGATCGTGTCTCGCTCGGCGAAACTGTGCAGCGCCAGCGCGTCGTACCCCTCGAATTTGAGAGTGTAGCCCTCGTACTGGATCGTCTTGCGTTCGATCAACTCCCGGTCGAGACAGCGATCGATCCGGTACTCGACGTCCTCGGTCGTCAGCCGGGAGAACTTGGGAATCTTCTCCTTTGCGACCCACTCCGAGAAGCGCATCCCCTGCTCGATGCCCGAAAGGAGGTGATAATCCTCGGGTTCGAGCTCGGGCAACACCCCGGCGACGTTCTGTACCATGTCCGTGACGTAGCGCTCCCGTGGTAAAAGCCCCGCGCGTGCGGACGACTACGTGCTACTGGCCGGTGCCCGATCCGGCGGGAGTGCTGCTAGTAGGGGGTAGAGTAAGCTACCACGGCCTGAAGTCCGTGGTATTCAGCGTGGACTCCCGTTCTAACCCGACAAAGGGGTAGGCGAATACTCGCCGTTCACATTCAATGTCCCGCTGTTCAAGCGCACGCCTACGGGTGCGCCTCCACGCCCAGACTTTTGCTGGTCGCGGAGATACTTCAAGCCGATATTCTTCGAGGCGTTGTAATCCGCGTGAACATCGTACCCGCACTTCAGACAACCGAACTCGTCCTGTCCGTTGTTGTGTGGCCGATTATTCTCGTGTGTGAACCCACACTTCGAGCAACGCTGACTCGTGTACTCCGGATTAATCTGCTTCACCACAAGCCCCACGGATTCAGCTTTGTACGTGACGTACTCGTACAGACGGTGGAACGCCCACTTGTGAACTGATTTCGCGCTCGGTAGGCGTTCGCGGATGCCTTTGAGTTGCTCGAACACGATGTGCGTACAGTCGTTTTCGAGGGCTTCCTCTACGAGTTCGTTCGAGATTGTGTGAAGCATCTGTTCAAAGCGTTCAGTCTGTTTACGACCGACTCGCTGAACGTCCTCGTGTGCCCACCGTGTTCCAGTCTGTTGGAGGTCGCCCCGGCGGTTCTCGTATTCTCGGTGCCAGTGGTTGAGTTCGCCACCGCTCCAGAACCGTCCGGTTGAGGTGGTTGCGATATTTGTGATGCCGAGGTCAACACCAAGGACGGAGACGTGCTTGGCATCGCCTTGTTCGGCATCATCGTTCTCCACGGCGGGCTTTGTCCGCACATGAAGGTAAAAACAACCCTCAACTGTATCATAGTGGAGTGTCGCTCCCTTAACCGCATAGTCGTCGTTGAGTAGGTACGCCGAGTGCGGCGTGTCACGCTGTTCGTTAGGGAGGACGAACTCTGCGGTCACTCGCCCGTCGATGGTGGCGAGTGTGGCGTGATCATCGTTGACCGTGATGGTTCTTGCGTCGTAGCTGGCGAACCGTGACGTGAAGTGAGGCTTCGAGGCTTTTTTACCTTCCTTCCAGCGTTCGACAACACCCTTTACGGCTTCTGCGGCTCTGTTTCGTGCGGCTTGCACGAGGTTGGCCGGGAGTGGTGAGTGGTCTCGAACGTCATAGTACGTTTGGTCGTGGAGTTTCTGTTTGCTGGTGATTTTCCAGTCTGGACCCCACGCTACGTCTACGACGTAGTTGGCGGCATCAAGGAAGTGGTCGGTTGTCTGGTGGAGGAGGTCAGCGGCACTCTTGTCCACATTGAGCTTGATGGGGACAGTTCGAGTGCTTGAGTCTTCCACCATCTGTACTTCATATGTAGATGCCTGTATTTATAATAGTGTGGATTGACGTGGGGGAGTCAACCTGCTATCGAACGCGGTTTGTGTCAGCGTTGTCAGCTTCCTCCCGCGCCTGAAGACGCGGGTTTCCGCCTTGCATTCATTATGAAGTCTATATAGTGCATTTCGATATATCGAATCGGGGCTGGCGTTGCGACCGGTTCTCCCGATGCAGAGGATCGATGCCATTGGAGTTTTCGCCACGCGTTGGGCTTGTGAGTGAGATTTACTACCTATGCAGAACAAACGGGAATTCAGCGGAATACCCGGGTAACGTACAAAAGTAAAGTGGCTTTGTCGCAGACACACTGGTATGACTGACAAAGAGCTCGACGACGTGGACAAGGCGATCCTGTATGCGCTGCAGGAAGACGCTCGGAATATGTCGTCCGGAGATATCGCGGAGCGGACCGGCACCTCAGACAGTACCGTCCGCAAGCGCATCCAGCGTCTCGAATCCGACAGCGTCGTCAAAGGATACAGCGCGCACGTAGATTATCAGAAGTCGGGCTATCCGCTCCGGATGTTGCTCTACTGTACCGCCACGATACCCGAGCGTGGCGACCACATCCCCGAGATTCTGGAGATCGACGGCGTCGTCTCGGTCCAAGAGTTGGTTACCGGCGAGCAGAACCTCCTCGTTACTGCTGTCGGCGAGTCGGACAACGACATCACATCCGTCGCACAGGAACTTCTCGATATGGGACTGACAGTCGCCGACGAAGTGCTCGTTCGGACCCACGAGACGACGCCGTTCGGCAAGTTCAACGGCGAGAACAGTAGCTGATCGACGACGCACACCGATATCGGACGCAGTCGCGCGGCGGACGGTCACACGCGCAATCGAATAATTATAGTGGAGTGCATCTGTCGAGTCACTCCGTTCACCCAGTGTACGAAACATAATGTTCTATCAGGCACCAGTCTGTGAACGGTTCGGTAAAATAGGAGGATTTAATACTGGTTCTGTTCTTGCAATGACGTAGCGACGACCAGAAGCGGCTCGCGATGGAGATACCGATTGCCGTGATGGGTCACAAACCGAACGATGTCAGGACAGAACTCAGCAACGACGATTGGATCGCTCCCGGATACGGCGGCGGACTCACCACTTGCGCCCGTCGCACTCACGTGGCTCGTGTGGTCGCTGTTCGCCGCGAGTATTGCCGCGCTTACCGTCCGAGTCCAGACCGGGGGCGAATGGGAGATCTCCGGCGTGATCGCTATCGATGGACTAACCGTTCTGATGTGGTTTGTCGTCACCTTCTTCAGCGGCATCGTCCACAGTTACTCGCGCCGCTATATGGCAGGAAGCACGCATAAAACGGCGTTTTTCGTCACTGTATTCAGTTTCACGGTGGTCGTGATGGGACTGGTTGCGGCCGATCATATCGCTCTGTTCGGGTTCCTGTGGCTGGCGATGGGGCTGCTGATGGCGAAGCTCATCGGCATCATCAGCGGCTGGGACCAAGCGCAGGCGGCCGCGTCGGTCGCCCGCAGGTACTTCCTCGCCAGCAGCGCGCTCCTCGGGGTTGCGTTGACGGCACTGTGGTGGACGACCGGCGCGTCGACGGTCTCCGGAATTGCCGCAGCAGCCGATACACTCGGCGGCCCCGCGTGGCTGGTCGCCGCCAGCGCGCTCGTGCTCGCAGCGATGATTCAGTCCGCACTCGTCCCGTTCCATAACTGGCTGCTGTCCTCGATGACGGCACCGACGCCGGCGTCGGCGCTGATGCACGCCGGATTCGTCAATGCGGGGGGAATTCTCCTGACCCGCTTTGCCCCGGTCATCACCGTCGATTCCGCGCTCATGCTCGCGGTGGTCGCCGTCGGAGGGGCCAGCGCCGTCGGCGGGAAGCTCCTGAAGTCGGTCCAGACAGACATCAAGGGCAAGCTCGGCTGTTCGACGGTCGGCCAGATGGGCTTTATGATCATGCAGGCCGGGCTCGGATTCTTCGGGGCCGCGATCACCCACCTCGTTCTGCACGGCTTCTACAAGGCCTACCAGTTCCTGAGTTCGGGCGGACAGGTCGAACACACCAGTCCGAGTGCGACGACTGAGCACACAGTCGGGCGGATGGCGAGCGTCGGCGGCGCAGTAGTGACGCTGTTGACCGGGCTGGTTGGTGGCGGGCTGTTCGCGGTGCTGACCGGGAAGGGGGCGCACGTGGACGCCGGCCTCTTGCTGACGTTCTTCGTGGTGTTTACTACGCTCCACGCAGCCCGCAGCGCGGTCCAGCACAGCTCGCTTCCGATGATGGCTCGCTACGGGGCAGTCCCGTTGGTCTTCTTCCCGGCCATCACCGTCTACGCGGTGGTTTACGAGGCGATCTCCGGTGTGCTATCCGGACTCCCGATGGTCACGACGCCGACCGAGCTGACGCTGCTCCACGGCATCATCGCCGTCATCTTCGTCGGCATCTACATCGGTATCGAGACCGGCATCCACGAACACAGCCAGCGTCTCTACGTGGCACTGCTGAACGCAAGCCAACCGTCGTCCGACACCGTCCTGACTTCCACGGAGGACTACAATGAGTACTGAACCCGCCATCGACGACAGCATCGAAGACGCAGCGACGAGCGTCGGTTCCCTCTGGCCCATCCACTCGTTCGTGACGTCCAATCCCCTCTCGGGGTTCGAGGACCAGCCGTTCGACGAAGCGGTCGAGCAGGCGACCGACCTACTGGGTGGCCGTGGCTACCCGAGCCCCGAAACGTTCCGCAAAGCACTGAACCGCGGCCAGATAGACCCGGAAATTCTCGAAGCGGAGCTCGCTACGGCTGGCTACGAGGACGATACCGAGGTGTTGCTCGACCGCATGTCCGACGCGGTCGACACCGAGGAGGATGCCGACACCGTCGAAGACCACGTCGACCAAGTGCTGACGAAGTGGTTGTCGGCCTTCCTCGAGGAGGGAAGTGCCCACTGGTCGATGCCGAACCGCGAAGCCGGGTTCTACACCGCCTTCCGTGGGGTCGTCGACTACGACAGTGAAATCCCCGACGAGGGGGCCGTCGCTGACCTGCCCGAGACGCCGGCCGCAGCCATCGAGACGGTGCTGGAGCCGTACCCGAGGAGCCAGTGGGAGTCAATTTTCGAGGAGCAACTCGCTGCCCTCCCGGGCTGGACGGGTTTCATCAAGCAACGCGTCGACGACGGAGGGGAGTGGCAGTCGACGTACCCGATCTCGCTCGAAGGCTATCTCGCAGCGCGTCTGGCGCTGCTGGATGCCGTCGGCGCCGACATCGAGCCCGCGAACGACGACGCCAGCGCGAACCCGGCCGACGAGCTCGCCCAAGCGTTCCTGCGTGCGTGGGAGGCGACCTACCGCGATGAACTCGCCGGAACCGTCGCCGAAGAGAGCCAGTCGATGGCCGGCGACGATACGTCCGGCCGCGCGGACGCTCAATTAGTCTTCTGTATCGACACCCGTTCGGAGATCATCCGCCGTCACATCGAGGCGACGGGCGACTACGAGACCCACGGGTACGCTGGCTTCTTCGGCATCCCGATGGAGTACCAAGGCTACGAAGCCGACGTGTCGGTCGATGCCTGCCCACCGATCGTCGAACCGCAGCACCACGTCACCGACTTTCCGACCGACGACGATACGCAGGCGAGCCACGATCGCTGGTCGGGCATCCGCGAAGCCGCCGACGAGATCATCGAGACGCTAGAGGCCAACGCCGCCACGGCCTACGGCTTCGTCGAGACCACCGGGAGCGCCTACGGCCTCACACTTGCGGCCCGCACGCTCGTCCCCGGGCGCGTTCACGATCTGTTCGACGCCGCCGACGAGTCGGTGCCCGACGACCACGAGTTCTGCGAGCCGCTCGTCGACCACCAGCACACGTACGCTGGCGACCTGCCGGTGGGGATGACCACCGAGGAGAAAGTCGAGTACGCCGCCACCGCCTTCGAGCTGATGGGGTGGGAGGAGTTCAGTCGCCTCGTCGTCTTCACGGGCCACGCCAGCGAGACGACCAACAATCCATACGACGCGAGTCTGGACTGCGGTGCCTGTGCCGGCAACCCCGGTGGCCCGAGTGCCCGCGTCCTCGCGAAGATCTGTAACGACGACGCTGTGACGGCCGAACTCCGCGAACGCGGCCACGACATCCCCGAAGACACCGTCTTCCTCGCTGGACAACACAACACGACGACCGACGAGATCGAACTGTACGACGGCGACGTTCCCGAGAGCCACGCCGACGATCTCGACCAGTTACGCGCGGACCTCGCCACGGCACGCGAGAACGCTGCCGCCGAGCGCGCCGAGGCGATGGGTGCCGACAGTTCGGCCGCAGTCAGCGAGACGGAGCGCCGCGCCTCCGACTGGGCAGAGACGCGTCCCGAGTGGGGACTGGCCGGCAACGCCGGCTTCGTCATCGGTCCTCGCGAGCTGACGAGCGGCGTCGACCTCGATGGCCGCGCGTTCTTGCACTCGTACGACTGGTCGACCGATCCCGACGCCGACGCGCTCGAAGCGATCTTCACGGGGCCGATGGTCGTCACCCAGTGGATCAATATGCAGTACTACTTTTCGACGGTCGACAACGGCGTCTACGGTAGCGGGTCGAAGGTGACCCACAATCCCGTCGGTAACGTCGGCGTCTACCAAGGCAACGGCGGCGACTTGATGACCGGTCTCCCGCTGCAGTCGCTGATGGCTGCCGACGACGAACCACATCACCAGCCGCTCCGCCTCTCGACGGTCGTCCACGCGCCGGTCGAGCGCGTCACCGAGGTTTTGGCCGACCACGAGGAACTGACCGAACTGCTGGACAACGGCTGGCTCTCGCTGACGGTCGTCGACCCGACGCAGGACCACCGCGCGTTCCACTACGAGGAAGAACTGGAGTGGATACCGATGTCTGAGCGGGACGAAGCCCCCCAAGAGAAACCGGTCGCCCCCGCTGTCGCGGACGAGTGAACTCGGTGTAGTCGCGACGATCCCACAACTGTCGTTTCGATCCGACCCGGTGGAACAGGTGTTTTGGCGTGCCCGACGTAGGTGGGTTCCGACAGTGCAACTGGTTCGGTATCGTTCGGAAAGTAAGACTGTCTAACTGAACCTTGGATTGTATATCTGCGAAGGACCCCGACGACAGTGCAATCTGCCCCGTACTATGCCAAACATACTTGCCGTGGGACGCCCGAGAACCGTTCATGTCCGGAGAGCAGTCTGACGCCAGCGGCTCGGGCGTCCTCGAAAGCAAGCGCAACGCGACCAGATACCAGATTCTGGTCCAGATCGCCGAGCGCCAACCGGCCGTCAGCCAGCGCGAGATCGCAGATGCCATCGGCATCACCTCGCAGGCAGTGAGCGACTACCTCCAGAATCTGATCGAGCAAGGTCACGTCGACAAGGGCGGCCGCGGTCGGTACGAGGTGACCAAGGAGGGCGTCGACTGGCTCATCTCCCAGACCGACGACCTGCGCGAGTTCGTCCAGCACGTCTCCGAAGAGGTCATCGGGGAAGTCGAGGTCGAGACGGCCATCGCAACCACCGATATCAGCGAGGGAGAAACCGTCTCGCTGACGATGCGCGACGGCGTCCTCCGCGCGATGTCCGGCGGCGCAGGCAGTGCAACTGCAGTTGCGGTGACGGGCGCGGCGGCCGGCCGCGATGTCGGCGTGACGAACTTCGAGGGCGTCGTCGACTACGACCTTGGTATGGTCACCGCGGTCTCGATTCCGCGGGTGCGCGACGGGGGAAGCACGGCGGTCGACGCCGAGCGAATCGCGGAACTGGCGACGTCCCACGACCTGATCGCGGCGGCGGGGACGGAGGCGCTCGCGGCCGCCGATGCCGCCGGCGTCGACCCCGACATCCGCTTTGGCACCGCTCCCGCCGTCCAGGAGGCGGCGACCAAGGGGCTGGACGTCCTGTTGCTCGCCGCGACCGCGGTTCTGTCGGCTCACACTGACAAGCTTCGCGACCAGAAAATCGGGTACGAAGTCGTCGACGCCAACCGGACGTGATCGGCGGGTCGATCCGTCAGATCGTCGGCATCTCACCCGAAACGGCAGCGAAGGCGGTTACGGGTCGAGTGCGAGGCGGAAGCCGGTGTGTCCCGTCGAACTGTCCGGCGTGTTCTTACTACGGGCGGCCACGCGGTAGCGATTGCAGTACGAACGGTGACAGAGGTAGGAACCGCCTCGAATAACGCGTTCGCCACCCTCCGCCGGTCCCGTCGGGTTCGATCGCGAATTCTGGCAGGGATCGGAACGGAACCGGTCGCTACACCACTCCCAGACGTTCCCGACCGCGTTGTAGAGTCCGAAGCCGTTGGGCGGATATTCGTCGACGGGCGCGGTGCCGTAGTACCCGTCCTCCTCCGAGTTGTGGCGGGGGAAGTCGCCCTGCCATATGTTACTCCGGTGTTCGCCGTCGGGGCGCAGATCGTCTCCCCACGGATACGTCGCACCCCGTAGCCCGCCACGGGCCGCTTTCTCCCACTCTGCCTCGGTCGGAAGCCGTTTGCCGGCCCAGTTGGCGTAGGCCTGTGCGTCGTTCCACGAAACGTGCGTCACCGGATGTTCAAGGCGCTCTATCACGGTCGAGCCGGGACCTTCCGGCCGGAACCAGTTTGCGCCCCGCACGGCGAACCACCACGGCGCCGCCTCGACGGAGTCGACGACGTGCTGCCGGTCGTCCGAACCGACGAACTCCTCGAAGACGAACGACCACCCGTAGCGTTCCGCGTCGGTCGTGTAGTCGGTCTCGCGGACGAACTCGAGAAATTCGGCGTTCGTGACGGCGTGGCTGCTGACGTAGAACTCGTCGACGTCGACCGTTCGGGCCGGGCCTTCGCCGTCCGCCTCGTAACCGACGTCGCTGTCGGTTCCCATTCGGAACTCGCCGCCCGGAATCTTCACCATCCGGGCCGTATCGCCTGTCTCAGAGTTCTCGGAGTCCCCAGCCGAGTTCTCCGATCCCCGGTCGATCCCCCGTCCAGCACCGGAACGCGACGCGGCACAGCACTCGTGGTCGTTCTCGTCCACGGTCACACCACCCCTTCGAGGTGTTCTCTTGCCGGCATTCCGACCGTCTCTACCGCGCGTCCGTACGCGTTTACCGAATACATAGTGATCATATAATATATTTTATATCCGCAGCTCGAATCACGCTCGTGGGATCTCGTCACTCTGACCTCACGCGATCGATCGCGTCCGGCGGATTGAACCCCGGAATCTGTGGAACCATCGGATACTGTGGATTCGCGCCGAACGCGTCGTCGTGTTCGACGCACCACTCGAACAGGCGTTCGCGGTGTTCCGCGAGCACGTCGCCGTACTCGGCGTTCTCCGAGAGGTCAACCATCTCTCCCGGATCGTTCCGGAGATCGAACAGTTGTTCGCGCTGACGCCCGCGTTCGTAGACGATGTACTTGTACCGATCCGTTCGGACCACCCGGCCGCCGAGTTGAATGTTCGTCTGTACGACTACCTGGTCTCTCCATTCGGTATCCTGACCGGCGGCGAGCGGCCTGACGCTCTTCCCGTCGAGATCGTCCGGCGGCGTGATATCCGCGTAGTCACACAGCGTCGGCAGGACGTCTAGCCCGTTCGAGACGAGGTGGTCGTCGGTCTCTCCTTCGAGCGTCTCGCCGGGGTAGCTGACGATGAACGGAACCCGGACGCTCTCTTCGTACCCCCAACACTTCTGCTCGAGTTGGTGGGCGCCGTTCAGTTCCCCGTGGTCCGAGGTGAACACGATCACCGTGTTCTCGGTGAGTCCCCGTTCGTCGAGCGCGTCCAGAAGTTCCCCGATTTCGGCGTCGACCTTCTCGACCAGTCGGAAGTAGGCGTGGCGATAGTGGCGCCACTCCTCCGCCGTCGCGTCGACCATGTTTCCGGAGAGTCCGCTGGGGCGCGAGGCCTCCATCAACGTTCTGATCTCCGACGGTTCGAACGGCGGGATGCCGTAGTTCTTCGGGAGATCCGGACACTCCTCGGTCGGGACCGATTCGACGTTGCCCCACGGAAGGTTCTCGTTGCGAGCGACTTCGCAGATGTTGTGCGGGTTGTCGAACGACGCGACGAGGAAGAACGGGTCGTCCCGGTCGCGATCGAGGAAGTCGATGCAGTTGTCCGCGAGCGTGAGGTCGTTCATCCCCTGAAGGGTCTCGAAGCCGTGCTCGTCCGGGAGCGTCATCTCCGGAACGTGCCACTTTCCGCCGTAGGCGCAGTCGTAGCCGGCGTCGTCGAACAGGCGTCCCAGTTCCTCGTCTCGATACCGCTCGTCGATCTCGGAATTGTTGTCGGACGCGCCGACTTCGTGCGGCATGCGACCGGAGAACAGGCTCGCTCGCGACGGATTGCACAGCGGCTGCGTACAGTACGTGTCGGTGAAGCGCACGCCGCGATCGGCCAGCCGGTCCATCGCCGGCGTCTCGACGTAGTCGCTGCCCGCGCAACTCATCGCGTCCGCTGATTGCTGGTCGGTGAGGACGAACAGTACGTTGGGTCCGGTGGTTTGATCGGTATTCGTAGTCATGTCAGTAGATAGTACTCGTCTTGTTTCGGGCCGCGGGGGTTTTGTCGCGTGTGTACGATCGAACCGCGGGTATTGAGCGCTCACGGCGTGCTCTCGGGGCCGTCAGCTCGTTCGGTTTACCGTCGATATCGACACGGACTCTCTTTCCGGACCGTTCCGATTCGTATGCGGCCTCGGTAAGTGCGGTCACGGCAAGGGCGTCCCGGGCGGTGGCTGGCGGAGGGTTTCCGTTCACGATCGAATCGACGATCGATGTCGTTCGATCGTCCCAGTCGGAGAGGACGGCGTCGAGTGGCTCGTCGGCCGACAATTCGTCGTGGGTCTCGTAGCGGCTTTCTTCGGGTACTTCGAGCGTCTCTCCGGCTTCGTCCATGTTCTGGGCACTGATGTCGGCGACTGCTTCGACGGACTCCGATTCGATGTCGCGCAGTTGGTGACCGAACAGAGTGCCGAAGTCTCCGGTTCCGATGATGCCTGTGCTGATCTGCTGCGACATGGGTGTACGATTGAAGATGGAATAGGAAAATAAGTGTAATCAGAACGAATATTCTGTTATCGGATTGTTCGGTTATACCGGTCCAGAGGAGTCACCCTCCACTGTCGGTTGAGTCGACCAAGAACCGGCCTTTCAGCGCCCCTCTATCGGCCGAATTTAGCACGGTGGACAACAACAACAAGAGCGCCGACGATCAAACGACTCAAGAAATCTTCGGCGGCGACAGATTCACCACGGGGACGTGCTATCGTAGGCGCATGGGCGAGCAGACCATCGAGGTGGATCAGGAACGGGCCGCAAGCGCGTTCGGAGCGCTGGCCGACCCGAGTCGTATCGGAATCCTCCTCGCGCTCTGGCAGTCCGGTCCGCTCGCGTTCGCAGATCTCCACAGAGAGACGGCGATAGAAGATAGCGGTCGCTTCAACTACCATTTGGACAGACTCGTCGACCAGTTCGTCATCAAAACGGAGGACACCTATCGGCTCACGCCGGTCGGTGCGAAGGTAGCCGACATCCTGTTGGACGCCCGATTCGGTCCGACCCCACCGCCGATAGACGAACCCACGGACGCCGACTGTCCTGACTGCGGCGAACGCATCCACGCCCGCTACGAGAACGGAGATATCAGGCTCCAGTGTTCGGCCTGTGACTTGCTCGTCCACTACGGTTACTTCCCGCCGCGCGGCCGAACAACCCGCGACGCCGACGGGTTCCTCGACGCGTACTCACAGCGTCTCTGGAGGGATTTCTCGCTCGCTCACCGCGGCGTCTGTCCGCACTGCAGCGGCCGGATGCGCAATCGAATCGACGAGGACCCCGACTGGTATCCCGACTACGCCGCCAAGAGCATCTGCCGAGACTGCGGTGTCTCCGTCGGTTCCACGCTGGGGCTCCGACTGCTTGGAGATCCTGACGTGGTCGCCTTTCTCGCCGATCACGACGTTCACGCCGACGACAACAGGTTCTGGACGCTGGAGTTCTGCCTCGATGACTCCGATGTACGTGTGGTTTCGGACCCGGTTCGCCGGTACGTGATACCGATCAGTACCGACTCGGAGACGCTCGAAGTCATCGTGGACGAAACCGCGTCGGTCGTCGAGACGGCGCGATGGTCGCACCGGTAACCGCCGCGGCCCCTAGGACAGGAATGGCGACGGAGGACGAAGACGAGTGAACAACCGATCGACGAAACGCGTGTATTGGCAACCGACGACAGCGTCGTGGTGGTAGGAGGAGAGTACTTTCTGCCCTCTCGACGCCAAGCGAACGGGATCCGCTCGTCCTGTACGAGCGACTACTGATTTCCAACCACCTCTATTGATTAGTACGTCGACAAATTACTCACCCTCAATAGGTCGCCCCCCGGAGACTGCTCTATGTCCCGCAGCGAGCGCTCGACCGGCGCCGAGTCGGAGACCGTCGTCGAACAGTACGTGCTGGATGTCCGGATCGTGGAGCGTCCTGACGCCGACGACGCAGCGCGGTACGGGTTCGAGGCGCCCCGGCACACGGAGGTTACCTTCGAGAACCCCGACACCGCACGACTGTACGCGGACGTCTACTTCGACGTGAACGGGTTCCGCGAGGAGGGGACCGGCGAGCACGGCGTCCCGCCCGCGATCTTCCAAGGCGGCAAGGACACGCTCGCGGCGTACCTGCTGACACGGCCCGGCATCGACATCAACTGGGTCGCTTCGTTTTTCGGCGTCGACCGGGCCAAAGCAGAGCGCTACGTCTCTTGGGTCAGCGAGCGGGCGGCGTCGATCCGGGACCGGGCCCGAGAGCGTGATCTGGAGTAGGCGGCGTCCTCGGAAGCTAGCTTTTGGCAAGCGCTGGCGCCATGCGCTGTTCTTGCGTCGGTTCAGGAACTCCTAGCCGCGCCGATCCCTCGCGGGGTCGAGCGGTACGAACAGATACAGTCCGCCACTGACCGCCACGGACCTGTTGCTCGCTAATGTATTCGTACTTATGAATATTATAAAATGATTTTATAGGGTCAGTCGACGGCCAACGTGGATGGTTAAACTCAACCGCCGTAACCTGATGGCCACCTCGGTCGCCGCAGCACTCGGTGCGTCCACCGCAGGACTCGCAAGCGCCAGCGAGGACGACGACACGCCCGATGCCCCTTGGAGCGACGGTGAACTCAAGCGGTTCGCCCACGTCGCGTTCGGTGCGGAGTTCACGGGCCCCTTCGTCACCGACACCAACGAGCTGTTCTTCTCGAATCAACACCCCAGCCGCGACAATCCCGAGCCCTTCGCCAAGGCCGGCGTCGGCGTCGTCGAGGGGTTCCAGTTCGAGATGGACGGCACCAGCGACGACTTCGACGAGCTGTCCAAGCCCCAGACCGACGCGGAGCAGGCGGCAGTCCGAGTCGCCGACGGGGAGTACAACCAACTCGCACAGGAGGGCGACCAGATCAACGGCGGTGCCGAGAAGTTCGGCCACCCCCAGACGCCCGACGGGACCGATATCGCCGAGTTCGCAGGGAGCCGGTACGGAGACTTCGGTTACAACCCCGACATGAACCAGTTCGTCCCGACGAACGACGCCGGGACGGAGGGGTACCTGTTCACCAACATCGAAACCAGTCCCGGCAGCATCACGCGGATGCCGATCAGTCGATCGGACGACGGGACGTGGAGCGCCGACCTAGAGAACACGACCAATCTGGTCAATCACGAGGCGTTCCGAGACATCGGCGGTACCCGGATCAACTGCTACGGCGACCTGAGTCCGTGGACGACGCCGATGTCCGCCGAGGAGAACTACGCCCATCCGCGACTCGCTCCTTCGGCGACCACCAGTGAGGTCGTCGAGTCCGGCGGCGTCGGCCGGCGCGGCGGCGCCGAGTTCTGGAACCGGCCGAACCCGTCGGCCGCCCAAGATGCCATCGACGAAATCTTCGGCGACGATTCGTGGTACCTGCAGGGCGTCTGGGCGCTCACCGGCGTCGAGCTGCTCGCGTACTACCTCGGCGCCGATCCGGTCGATCAGAACGGCGATAGCAACGATATGACGCCGATCGGCGAGGGGTATCCCAACCCGTATCGCTACGGCTACATCGTCGAAATCCGCGACCCGGCCGACGATCCCGCGCCGGTCAAACACTGGTGTATGGGGCGGGCGGCGTTCGAGGCGCCCGACTTTCAGGAGGACGAACGGACCGTCTACCTCACCTCCGACGGCGAGAACAAGGGCCTCTACAAGTTCGTCGCCGACGAACAGTTCACGAGCTACGACGATCCGATGAACGTGGCCGGCACGCTGTACGTCGCCGAGGTCACAAATCAGGCAGCAGCGGACGGACGCCCCCCGGCGGCGGTCGATCTGGAGATCGAGTGGCTGGAACTGGGCCACGCCAGCAACGCCGAAGTCGAGTCGTGGATCGCCAGCTACGACGGGATCACGCAGATCGATTACCTCGAAACCCACGCCGAGACCGACTGGCAGTCGGACCTCGACGCCGCACTGCGGGAAGCCGACGAGGCCGTCGCCCGCGACGGCAACCGCGACTACGTCACCGACGAGGAGATCACCGAGTGGGCCAGCCAGTACGAGCAGCACGGCCCCGGCGGCGTCGACGAGGAACTCCGGAAAGTGCCGTACCTCGAAACCCGCGCCGCGGCCAAGGAGATCGGCGCCACCGTCGAGTTTCGCAAGGCCGAGGGCGTCGACAGCGTCGAAGGCGCCCAGCCCGGCGATTACGTCTATCTCGGTATCTCGGAACTCAACGCCGGGATGAGCGACGACGCCGGCGACATCCGGCTCCAGCGAGTCGACGGCGGCGTCGTCTATCGCGCCGAACTCGATTCGGAGTACGACATCTCGACGCTGGAACCGGTCGTCGTCGGCGCCGACGCCTCCGATCCGAAGCCGGTGATCGACGACGCGCCGATCAACATCGACAACGTGCTCGTGCTGGCCGACGGGCGCGTCCTGCTGTGCGAGGACGCCGCCCAGTACAACCGGACCTACCCGAACGACGGCGTCTGGGTGTTCGACCCCGCGACCGACGGCCTCTCGAACGGCGGCGACGACACCGGGACGGACGACGGATCGGACGACGACAGTTCCGGCGGGGACAACTCCGGCGACGGCAGTGGAGACGACAGCTCCGATGGTAGTTCGGACGACGGCTCCGGCGACAGTTCGGACGGCGACGCCGACAGCGGGTCCGGCGATAGTTCAGGTGATAATACCGACGACAGTTCCGGAGACGAGTCCGACGACGAATCGGACGACAGCGGCCTACCCGGCTTCGGTGTCGGCGTCGGACTCGCGGGCGCTGCCGGTGGTGCACTCGCGGCCCGGAACCGCGATGGCAACGACGCCGACGTTAGCGACGACGGCGACGACTGACCGATCGGCCGTCGCACACGCTCTTTTCGCCTTCGAGGCTTGCGTGAGGAGTCCAAGCCCCCATCACTCAGAATACGCTGTCGGCGGTCGCGGCGCCGACGACCGAGAACACCGAGCCGACGGCGACGGCCTTGAACGAGACCCAAATGGCCTCTGTCATGCTGCCGTTCGGATACGCAGCGACGAACGTGTCGGGCGCGTCGAGGATCATCGCCAGCAGCGCGACCGAGCCAAAGGCGACCAGCATCAGCGAGACGAACCGGATGGGGACGCCCGCGACCTCGATCTCGCTGTCGGGATCGCGGCCGGTATCGGCCTGATACAGTGCGGCGTAGCCGATGCTGGCCGTCAGTGCGATGACCAGTAGCGTCTGGAGACCGTCCATGTTGCTCGCGAGACTCCAGACCTCCTCGGTGACGACGAAGGGGCCTGCCAGCAGGATGCCGCCGACGGACTGCTGGGCGGCGTCGGCGAGCCGAAACTCCGGATGACGGAGGCGACCGAGTTTCATTTGCACCGACGAACGGCCCGCCGTCTGATAAACTCGCCGGGCGCCGTGCCCGATCGACGCCGCAACCGACTTGGCACCCGCAAGCGTATCCCGAGCCATGACCGCGCTGGCCGACCGCGAGTGGCGCCTCATCCCCGAGCGCGCCGACGACGGCCCGACGACGATGGCGCTAGAGGAGGTCGCCGCCGAGACGGCTGTCGAGGACGGCGTCCGGACGGTTCGGGTGTACTCGTGGGAGCCCTCGACGCTCTCGCTGGGCTACCGGCAGGATCCCGACACGGTCGACTGGGCGTACTGCGAGCGCCGGGACATCGGCGTCACGCGCCGCCAGACCGGCGGCGGCGGCATCTATCACGACCGACACGCGGACATCTCCTACAGCATCGTCGCGCCGGCTGACGAACTGCCGGGCGATCTGATGGATAGCTACGATCTGCTCTGCGAACCCGTTCTCGACGCCTTCGAGCGCTTGGGCGTCCCGGCAGCCTTCGCCGACGAGGAACTGCCCGCCGTCCACCAACCCTGTTGCTACCTACGTTCGATCCACCCCGCTCACGACATTCTGGCAGACGGCCGCAAGATCAGCGGGAACGCCCAGTATCGCCAGCGTGACGCCGTGATCCAGCACGGATCGCTCTCGTTCGACCTCGCCACCGAGGACCACCTCGGCGTCTTTTCTGATCCACAGACGACGCCCGCGGAGTTCCGCGAGCGCGTCACCGCGATCAGCGAGCACGCCGACGTGACGCGCGAGGACGCCGTCGACGCCCTCGAAACTGCGCTGGCGGAGTGGGCCGACGCCGACGAGGGCGCGTGGCGCGAGGACGAACTCGATCGCGCAGGGGAACTCGCCGCCGAGAAGTACGGAACCGACGACTGGACGCGCCGACGGACCGTTCCAGACGCAGTCGAGTAGTCGAACGCGCCGTCCCGATGCCGCCCCGACGCGACGTACCACGCCTGTTGCCGTGGCAACGCGGCGTTCCGAAGTCTCTTTGCCGGTCGGATTCCTCGGCAGCGACATGAGCGATCTCCGAGTCGGTGCGCACGTATCGGTCGCCGGCGGCGTCGACAACGCCGTCGAGCGCGAACTCGACGTCGGCGGGAACTGCGGGCAGATCTTCACGACCTCGCCGCAGGTCTGGCAACAGCCCGACATCGAGGACGACGAGGCCGAGCAGTTCCGCGAGGGCACGGTCGAAACGCTCGACGGCCCGTGGGTGATCCACTCGTCGTACCTCGTCAACCTCTGTACGCCCAAAGACGACCTGCGCGAGAAATCGATCGATAGCATGCAGGCCGAGGTCGACGCCGCCGATCGGCTCGGCATCGAGTACGTCAACGTCCATCTGGGCGCTCACACCGGTGCCGGCGTCGAGCAAGGGCTGGACAACGCCGCGAGCGCGCTCGACGAACTCGACGTGCCCGACGGCGTGACCGTGCTCGTCGAGAGCGACGCCGGCAGCGGCACCAAGCTCGGCGGCGACTTCGAGCACCTCGCGGCCGTGATCGACCGCGCCGACCTCGACATCGACGTTTGTGTCGACACGGCCCACGCGTTCGCGGCGGGCTACGACCTCTCGACGGCCGACGGCGTCGACGATGCCGTCGCCGAGTTCGACGAGGTCGTCGGTCTCGATCACCTGGAGTGCATCCACCTCAACGACTCCAAACACGAGTGTGGCACCAACAAAGACGAGCACGCCCACATCGGCGAGGGCCTGATCGGCGAGGAGGGGATGGAGCGGATCATCAACCACGACGACCTTGCTGACGTTCCGCTTGTACTGGAGACGCCAAACGAGGACGGCAAGGGCTTCGAGTGGAACATCGACCGCGTCCGGGAACTTCGGAACTGAACCGGTCGGAATCGCACCGCGATTCCCGCTAGGCCGCGCGGCGGCGTCGCGCCGCCGAACGATCCGAACGCAGGCCGAGCCAACCGGCCGGCATCTGTGATAGAAGTGCAAGCATATCCGATTCACCGTCGGATAACGGCCACGTACCGCCCATTTTGGCCCTGCATATTGATAGGTCCCGGTTCGTAACCTCGACAGTATGTCGGGCGACGACGGACGGTTCGTCGGACGGCGGGAAGTGCTCGCGGCGCTCGGCGCCGCGGCGCTGGCTCCGACCGCCGACGAGGTGCTGGGACTCTCCGGAGCGTCGGCGCCCAGCCCCGAGCACGCGCCGATGACCACGGGCGAGGCCGACGCGACGCTTCGCGTGCGGACGTATCCGCGACTCGCCAGCGCCGCGGATCGTTGGAGCGGTTGGTCGCTGGCGACGCTCGCAGCCCACGGCGCCGTCGGCGACGCGCTCGACGCCGTTGCGACCTACGCGCAGTCCGAGCGCGACGGGCTCTCGGCCGTCGACTGGAAACTGGAGGCCGGCGCCGGCGTCTCGCTCCCGCCCGGTCTGGACGCCCCGACGTTGATCGAGCGGTTCGCCGAGACGGTCCGCGAGCGCGACCCCGACGCCGAGCACGCCTGCCATCTCTTGTTGTGGTCCGAGCCGCTCAACTTCCGGATCGGCTACGGGTACACCCGCTCGGACGTCGCCGCCGCCGCTGAGGGGGCGTACACGATCGCCAACGTCGGCGCGACCGAGCGCTGGGACGGCCGTGCGGTCACGAAGAACATGGCGATCCACGAGACGCTCCACGCGTTTCTCACCGGCGAGGACGCCGAAGCGGTGATCGGTCACAGCTGTGAACACAACCTCGGCGCGGTCCGGCACGTCGGCGACGGGATCGCCGAAGTGACGCCGATGGCGACGGCCTACGCTGGCCGATCGACGCCGATGGACGAGACCACGTGGTCCGGGCGGGGCTGTCGTGATCCGGACGCGTTCTACAGACACGACGGCGTCGACGGCGTCGACGAGTGGCGTCACACCACCGAGCTCAGTGAGGGGACCCTCGATGCCGCCGCGCGGTACGTCGAACACCAACTTACTGGGGACTGAACCGACCGGCGTCACAGCACACTACGTCACCGGCCACGGCGACGCCGAACCGGCCCGCTTAACTGCCGCCCGACGCCACTGACAGGCGTGCGCGAGTTCTCGGCAGACTACCTCAGCGAAACCCGGGAGGGGATGTGGGACGACTCCCGAGAGGCGCTGGCACCGCTCGATCTCGACCGCTGGGACTCGGTGCTCGACGTTGGCTGTGGAACCGGCGAACTCTCGGCGGTGCTGTCCGAGGAGACCGGCGGCGAGGTGGTCGGCGTCGACGCCGATCCGTCGCTGCTCGACGTGGCCGGCGAGCGCGTCCCGACGGCGGCCGGCGACGCGACGCGGCTTCCGTTCGCCGATGATTCGTTCGATCTGGTGGTCTGTCAGGCCCTGCTGATCAACCTGCCCGATCCCGCCGCCGCAGTCCGGGAGTTCGCCCGCGTCGCCCGCCACCGCGTCGCGGCGGTCGAACCGGACAACGGCGCCGTCACCGTCGAATCCAGCGTCGACGCCGAATCCGGACTGGCCGACCGAGCGCGGCGGGCCTACCTCGACGGCGTCGGCACCGACGTGACTCTGGGCGGCGCCGGCACCCGCGCGGCGTTCGAGGACGCCGGAATCGAGGACTCGACGACGCGCCGGTACGACCACGTACAGTCCGTCGAGCCGCCCTACTCCGAGCGCGACATCGACGCCGCCAAGCGCAAGGCCACGGGCGAGGGGCTGGCCGACGATCTCCCGACGATGCTGGCTGGGGATCTCACCGAGGCAGAGTACGACGACCTTCGGAGCCGGTGGCGCGAGATGGGCCGCGAGGTCGTCGGGCAGATGGCCGACGGCGAGTACCGCCGCCGCGAGACGGTTCCCTTTTTCGTCACTGTTGGGTCGGTCGAGCAATCGGGCTGACGGCCACCCGCCGCGCGGCGGCGGTGTGCCTGCCGCACCACACTTTATTATCGGCCGCCGAGATGCCAACAGCGATGACCGGAACCGTCTACGCGATTCTCGGGGGGAAAGACGACGTGGGGGCGACCGCGACGGCCGTCGCGCTGGGAACCTCGCTGGCCGAGCAAGCTCGTCGCGTCGCCGTGATCGACGCCGACTTTGCAGGTGACGGCGTCGGTGCGACGCTCGGCCTCGGTGACGCCGACGCGACGCTGGGGGACGTGGTCGGCGGCGACGCCGACCTCGACGACGCGCTGGTCGAGACGGCCCACGGCCTGCAGGTGCTGCCCGGTGACGACGCCGTGCCGCACCCGACCGACGTTCGCTCGCACGCGCTCGTCCGGGCGGCTGACCGCGTCCGCGAGCGCTTCGATATCGTGCTGGTCGATTTGGGTACCACCGCGGGCACCGCCGCCGCGTTCGCACTCGAACGGGTCGACGGCGTGGTGCTCACCACCACTCCCGCGAACGACGCCATCGCCGCGGTCGCCGACGCCGCGACGGTCGCGCGCTATCACGGCGCCGACGTGCTCGGGACGGCGTTCACGAAGGTCCCCGACGGCACCGAGATCGACCACCGAGCGGCGGCCGACGCGCTCGACTCGGACGTGCTCGCGCTCGTGCCAGAGGACGGCGCCGTGCGCGAGAGCGCCGACGCTGGCACCTCCTTGCTCCGTCACGATCCCGATAGTCCGGCGGCGATGGTGTACTGGCAGCTTGCGGAGCGACTCGCCGCCGGCGACTTCGACGGCGAGCCGGTCGCCTACGAGCAACCGGGCGCATCCGACGCGACGGACCCCGGCGTGGCCGACGAGACTGGCGCCAACGGCTCCGATTCGACCGCCCGGCAGGACGCCGCGGCGGAATCGGCGTCCGAGAGCGCCGAGCAAACTGTCGGTAGTGGGACTGACGAGAGTCCGGATTCGGAGCCAAGCGAGACGCCGGTCGACGAGGAGTCCCCCGCCACGGCGGCCGCGGCAGACGAGGACGCCGGCGAGGAGCCGGTCGCTGCTGTGGCGCCGGACGGCGTCGCCGAAGAAGAGCCTACGACGGGTGACGACGACGGCGACGAGACGCCAGATGACGCCGATGGTGACGACGCCGGCGACGACACAGCGCCCGACGGTATCGACTCCGACGGAACAGCTGACGACGCCACGGCGGCGACGGCCGAAGCAGACAACACGACAGCAAACGAGTTCTCGTGGGACGACGGGTCGGCGTCGAGCAGCGACGACGGCGACGGATCCCCAGCCGAGAGCAACCTACAGGGGAGCGAGGAGGGCGCTGAGGCTGCCGATTCCGAGCACGTAGACGACGGTCGGCGTCCTGACGGGACCGATCAAGAAAACGAACACACCGGTGATAACGACCCGACGCAGGCCGAGGACGCCGCCGAGGAACAGACCGACGACGATGAGATGGAAGCCGCGTTCAAGGCGACGATGGACAAGGTGCGCGAGCAGCGCGAGGAGGAGTCGGACGACAAAGAGGACACCGACGACGAGGACGACAGCGGCGGCATGTTCGGCATCGGCGGCTGACCCGCCGGCTCAGACTACGTCGCCGCGAACCGTCGCCCCCTCTTGCTCGGCGCGCCACTCGTGGAGGGTCTGGGCGGCGTCTTCGGCGTCGTCCTCGTCCAAGCCGAGCATCTCCAGCGATTCCGAGAGCGTCGGGAACGGCAGTTCGCTCTCGCGGAGCTTTCGCATCGCCTCGTCGCTTCGGGTCCCCTCGGCCCAGAGGCAGGCCGCCCGCGGATCGAGCAGCTTCTCCCAGTCTTCCCGTGCTTTGGCGCCTTCGAGACGGCGGGTGACGTTGTCGTCGAAACTGGCGTTACAGACCTCCAGATGGATCGGCTCGCCGTCGTCGAGCAGGTGGGCCGCGAGGCACTTCTCGGGGGCGGCGTGGCCGTTGGCGTTGGCCCGGAGGTGCTCGGGGTGCTCTTCGGCCCACTCGGCGCGGACGCTCTTGCCGACGCCCTCGATCCCGTGGGAGTCGACGAACTCCTCGGAGCGGTCGGCATCGCCCCCAAAGAGGACATCTTTGGCGAGGTACACGTCCAGCCGGTCGATCGGATCGAGGCCGAGCGCCACGTCGCCGTACACCCAGACCTCCCGGACTGGCACCGGCATCTGCTCGTTCTCGACGGCGTCGACGATCTCGGCGGCGCGGTCTAACGCCTCGCTCCTGTCCATGCGCGCCGATAACCGTCGCGGCGCAAAAACGGGTTCGGTCGCGGCGACGCCGCTGGCCGGCAGTCTGTCGCGGCGCCGAGCACCGTGCCGGCGCCGACACGCCTTTCCTCGCGGGTGCCTAACTCCCGACCATGTCTCAGGAATCCGCCGACGACCTGCCCGAGAGCGACGAGGAGTGGCGCGAGCGCCTCGACGACGAGGAGTACCGCATCCTGCGCGAAGCCGGCACCGAGCCGAAATTCAGCGGCGATCTGCTCGATGTCAAAGACGACGGCTCCTTCGAGTGTGCCGGCTGTGGCCAGACGCTGTTCGACTCCGATACCAAATTCAACTCCAACAGCGGGTGGCCGAGTTTCTACGATGTCGCCGACGAGGACAGCGTCGAGACGCGCCACGACGACAGCCACGGGATGAGTCGGACGGAAGTGATCTGCTCGCGCTGTGGCGGTCACCTCGGTCACGTCTTTTCGGACGGTCCCGAGCCGACCGGCCAGCGCTACTGCATCAACTCCGCCGCGCTGGAGTTCGACCCCGAAGAGAGCGATAGCTAACGGCGTCGCGCCGCCGGCCGTTCCGACGGACGCCGACGCGTCGCAGCCGATCAGCGAGCGGCGATCACTCCTCGTCTTCTTCGCGCTCGTCTAAGAACACGTGTGCGTCCTCGAGAATCTCGCGAGGGCCGTCCTGCGTGATCGTGTTGATCGCTTGCTCGTAGTCTCGCCACTGGAGGTCCCGGTGTTCGTGGGACAACTCCGCGCTGGCCTCGAACGATTTGGCCACGAACAGGTGGACCGTCTTGTGGATCGTCTTACCATTCGCCTCGAATACGTAGTCGTAGTCCTTGCGGAAGCCGTCGAGCAGTCGGAAATCGGAGATTCCCGCCTCCTCGGTGACCTCTCGGATGGCCGTCTGCTGGAGTTCCTCGTCACCCTCCACGCCGCCTTTGGGGAACTCCCAGTCCCCGGGGCGGCTCTTGAGGAGGAGGTACTCCCGGCGGCCGCGCGTATCCCGAAAGAGGATCGCGCCCGCGCTCGTCGCTTCAACCGTCATTAGCCGTACGTAATCGGCCATGCGTTAAGTGAATATCGGACGCGGGACCGCTCGCGGGGCGATTCGGTGCGGTCGACGACACCGCGACACACGGGAGTCGGTGGGGTCACCCCATCCCCGTTTCGTCCGGTCGGACGGAACAATCACTCACCGTGATAACGGGTCACAGGCGTCTCGCGGCCGATAGGCGGGATTTTTAGTCCCGGAGCGTCGAAGAGTAGGCTACTATGACCTTCGTCACGAAACTCCGACTCCAGAGCGGGGACCGGGCCGTGCTCGACAACGAAGTCGAGGACATCAAATCGACCGCCGAACGCAAGGGCGCCGAACTCCGCGGACCGCACTCCAAGACCACCCAGCGGATGCAGGTTCCCCTCTCGAAGGACACGACCGGCGACGGCCATCTGGGCTCGTGGGACTACACCGTCTACAGCCGCGAGGTCGAGATCGTGGGTCACGACGAGCTGGCGCGCCGAATCGCGGCCCGCGAGTTCCCCGACCCGATCCACGTCGAGGTCGAGGTCGAGCAGATCACCCAAGTCGGCTCGGGCGCGTAACGACGCTTCTGCGATCCTTTCTCACGCACTTGCGGCGATCCGGAACAGGCCGCCACCGTCCCGTCCGGTGCCGAGTGCGTACACCTCGCCCTCGTATCGCTCGAACGCGAGGAGATACTGGAGTCGGTCGCCCTCACTGATCTCGACGACGCCGGTCGGCCACTGGTCGGCGTCCGACGGCGTCGCGGCGAACAGCCGCCCCTGTGCCTGAAAGTCGCCGAAGACGTAGACGCCCTGTAGCTCCGGCACCGCCGAGCCTCGGTAGACGGCGCCGCCGATCACCGCGGCGCCGCTGACGGGCGCCCCCGAGTGGGGATACTCGACGATCGGATCGAGGAAGGGCTCGCCGCCCCGAACGTCCTCGGGCGTCCCGTCGGGACACTCCTCGGCCCGGAAGCAGTGGGTGCCTTCCTTGACGTTCCAGCCGTAGTTGCCGCCCTTCTCGACGAGGTTCACCTCCTCGTAGCGGTTGTGCCCGACATCGGCGACGTACAGGTCGTCGCCGTCGAAGGAGAGCCGCCACGGGTTGCGAAAACCCCACGCGTAGTACTCCTCGCGGCCCGCGCGCCCGACCAGCGGGTTGTCCTCGGGAACCCCGTACGCGCCCGCTCCGCCGGCGTCCACGTCGATCCGCAGGAGGCAGCCGAGGTAGTTGTCGCTGACGTTCTGTGCGGCCTCGCCGCCGCCGCTGGTGCCGTTTGGGACGTAGAGCAGTCCTTCCGGTCCGAACGCTAGATCGCCGGCGTTGTGCACCGGGCCGGGCTGTGGCAACTCCAAGATCGTGCGTTCGGAGCCCGGTTCGACGCTCCGTCCGTCCGCAGCCGCCCGAAACTCAGCGAGGACGCCGGTGTGGCTGTAGTCGGCGGGCGTCCCCTCGCGGACCGGCGCGCTGTACCGGACGAACAGCCGCCGGTTCTGGGCGAACTCGGGGTGGAGCGTGAGCCCGAGCAGGCCGCGCTCGCCGCCGGTCACGATCGACTCGCGCAGGTCGAGAAACGGCGTCTCGCGCAGGCCGTCGGCCTCGTGGACGTACACGACGCCGTCGCGCTCGACGACGTACCGGCGATCGGCGTCGGGCGCGAACGCGGCGTCGACCGGCTGTTCCAACCCGGTGACGATCGGTTCGACGCCGACCGCATTCGGCAACTGCGCGTCTGTATTTTGGCTGCCGTCGTCAGCGCCGTCGCCGTCGGACGGGCCGCCGGTCTGCTGGGCTGCACAGCCGGCGCCCCCCACTGCTCCCGCGGCGACGCCGATCGCAAGGAACCGTCTGCGGCTCGCTCGTGGTCGCATGGTCGACCGTACCACGACCCGACTGAAATACGTCGGACCGTGCTGGCTCGTCGGCTGTGGCTCGACGGCGGCGTTCCGCAGTGAATCTCCGGCGATGTTTCGTGGTCGACGCCGTTCGGCTCCGGCGTCCCGGGGTGGCTTCAAGTGCTCGCCGCGCTACGAATCGGGTATGAGCACGCTTTCCGAGCGCGATCGGTTGGTCGAGTTGCGACGTGATCTCCACCGCAGGCCCGAGCCCGCGTGGTGCGAGTTCTACACGACCGCCCGCATCGTCGAAGAGATCGAACGGATCGGCGTCGACGACCTGTACGTCGGTCCCGACGCTATCGACGCCGACAGCCGAAGCGCCGTCCCCGACGACGCCGAACTGGAGCGGTGGCACGCCCAAGCCGAGGCCGCCCTCGCCGAGCGCGAGGGAAGCGACCCCTCGATCCTCGACCAGCTACGCGGCGGCACCACCGGCGCCGTCGCCGTTCTGGAGCGCGGCGAGGGGCCGACGATCGGTCTCCGGGTCGATATCGACGCCCTGCCCCGCGAGGAAGCCGACGGCGCCGACCACCACCCCGCCGCCGAGGGGTTCCGGTCGATCCACGACGCGATGCACGCCTGCGGTCACGACGCCCACGCGACGATCGGCCTCGGCGTCCTCGAACGGATCGCCGACAGCGACTTCTCGGGGACGTTCAAGCTGTTCTTCCAGCCCGCCGAGGAGGTGATCGGCGGCGGCAAGGCGATGGCAAACAGCGGCCACCTCGACGACGTGGACTATCTGCTGGCGATGCACATCGGTCTCGACCATCCCACCGGCGAGATCGTCGCCGGCATCGACGACTTTCTCGCGGTCTCGCACCTGACCGCCGAGTTCCGCGGCGAGTCGGCCCACGCCGGCGCCAACCCCGAACGGGGCCGGAACGCCAACCAAGCGCTCGCGGCGGCCGTCCAGAATCTCTACGCGATCCCGCGCCACGCCGACGGCGGGACCCGAGTGAACGCCGGCCGGATCGAGGGCGGCAGTGCCTCGAATATCATCGCAGAGCGCGCGACCATCGAGGGCGAGGTCCGCGGCGAGACCTCCGAACTGCGGGACTACGTGATCGCCGAAGCCGAGCGCGTGATCGAGAACGCCGCCGGAATGTACGACTGCGAGTCCGAACTCCACGTCGGGCCGAGCGCACCCAGCGCCGAGAGCGATCAGGCGCTCGTCGACGCCGTCGCCGCGGTCGCACCGGGCGTCGCCGGCGTCGAACAGGTCGTCGAGCGCGCGCCGCTGGGCGGCAGCGAGGACGCCACGTATCTCATGCGCGAAGTCCAAGAAAACGGCGGGCTGGCGGCCTACGTCGGCGTCGGAACGGACCATCCGGGCGGCCACCACACCGCGACGTTCGACGTCGACGAGGAGAGTTTGCAGATCGGCGTCGACGTGCTGGCCGACGCCGTCGAGCGGATCGCCGAGACCTAGTCCTCGACGACGATCCAGCCCCGCATCCCCGCCCCCTCGTGTGGCTCGCACACGTACTCGTAGGTGCCTAGCGTCTCGAAGGTGAACTCGTAGCTGTGGCCGTCGTCGTAGAGGTCCTCCTCGCCGGCCCAGTCCGCGGCATCCGGTTGTTCGACCGGGACGACGTTGTGGAGGTCCGACTGCCAGAGCCATCGCACCGTCGTCCCCGGCGTGATTCGGACGGCGTCGGGCTCGAAGACGAACTCGCCGCTCGGCCCGACTTCGACGGTGCCGCGATCTTCGCCGGTCCAGTCGACGGGCTCGGGCATCGTCGGCGTCTCGTCGCCCGTCGTGTCGTTGCCGGCATCGGTCGCGTTCTCGGTGCCGTCGTCGTCGGACTCGTTGACGGGTGCGGCTTCGTTGTTCTCGGGATCGTCGGTGTCGTCGGTGCTGCCGGAACAGCCCGCGAGCGCGACGAGACCGACCGATCCCGCCGCGGTCAGCACTCGCCGACGGGAGGAACTGCGTTGCATGTTCGTGCCAGTTGACGCGCCCGCGATAAAAAGAAACCTGTCGGGCTGACGCCGTGCTCAGTACTCTGTCGGGCTGGCGCCGTGCTCAGTACTCTGTCGGGCTGGCGCCGTGCTCAGTACTTCGGATCGGCGCCGGTCGTCTCGTAGACCCGGTCCATCAGGTCGTCGCGGCGGGACTGCCACGCCGGGAACCCCTCGGGGCTGGAGGGGTAGGACTCGTAGTGGTCGAGGATGGCGTCGGCGCGCTGTTTCGTCTGGTAGAGGTTGTAGATGTCGCCCCAGTGGCCGAAGCTCTTGATCGCGGTCTTGAGGACCACCGACGGCGAGAGCGAGGTCGAGCCGGCGTACAGCGACTCGGCGATCTTCTCGCCGGGCAGGGCCGCCAGCAGGCTCATCATCTCGTCGGTGTCGACGGCCGTCGAGAGGATGTTGTACACGTCCAGCGCGGCGTATCTGGCGCCGAAGTGGTCCATCACGCGCTCGTTGTACTCCCAGAGCGCTTCCTCGGTGGGGCCGCCGTTGGCGAGCGCGTCGATCGCGGTTTCGGCGGCGTACTGACCGGCGTAGGCCGCGCCGGCGATGCCGCCGCCGGTGGTGGGGTTGACGTGGCCAGCGGCGTCGCCGACCGCGACGAAACCGGGCGCCACCGCGGAGTCGTAGGGACGCCGCGTCGGCAGTGCCGCGCCGAGTTTGTCCTCGACTTCGGCGCCCTCGAACTCCTCGCGCTCGCGCAAATCCTCCTTGAGGTCGTCGACGAGCTGCATCGGCTCCTCGGTCATCTGGAAGCCCAGCCCGGCGTTGATCTCGGTGTCGGTCCGCGGGAAGTACCACAGGTACCCGGCAGCGCGCTCGGTGGGCTTGAACACCAAGGCGTCGTCCCACTCGACGGGTTCGTCGACGTGGACGATCTCGCGGTAGGCCGAGCAGAACTGCGAGTAGTTGACGTTCTGGTCGAACGTGGCGCCGTCGAGGTCGGCCTTGTCCTGCAGAATCGACAGCGCGCCGGCGGCGTCGACGACGATCTCGGCCTCGTAGGTGACGGGATCGCCCTTGCGGACCGCATCGACGCCGGTGACGCGCCCGTCGTCGTCCTGATTGACATCCTTGACGACGGTGTCGTAGTGGAACTCCGCGCCGGCGTCCTCGGCGCCCTCGATGACGAGCCGTCCGTACTCCCAGCGGTCGATGACGGCGAGTTCGCCCGGCACCGGGATCTCCAGCACGGTGTCCTCTTGGGGAATCTCGAAGCGGCCGTGATCGACATCGGTGTTCGTGAACGCGGGTTCGATCTGCGATTTGGGGATGGCGTCGGGGAACGCCGACGCACCCTTGAGCGCGTCGCCACAGGCGATGTGGCCGGCTTCCTCGGCGTCCTTCCGCTCGATGACGACGGCGTCGTGGCCCGCCCGAGCGGCCGTCGCCGCGGCGTAGCAGCCGGACGTTCCGGCCCCGACGACGACGAAATCGTACTGCTGGGTAGTCATGCAAACGGCTCGACGCCCCACCGTGAAAACCTTTTTTCTGTCGGCGTCTCGATGCCGGAACCGATCGCAGACGGTTCGGCCCGATGACGAACCTATTAGTCGGTCAGCGGCGTCCCCGGTGACGTGAGCGAGTTCGGATTCACCACGACGGTCGAGCCCCGGTACAGCGACATCGACACCTACGAACACGTCAACCACGCCGTCCACGCGACGTACATGGAGCAGGCCCGGATGCGCTTTTTCCGGGACGCGGTGGGCCAACTCCGGATCGACACCGTGATCGTCAACCTCGAAGTCGACTACGAGCGCCCGATCCAACTGACCGACGAGGTCGAGATCGGCGTCGGCGTCGTCGAGATCGGCGAGACGAGCCTGACGCTGGCTTACGACATCCGCGCCGGCGGCGAGCCCGCGGCCTCGGGCCGAACGACGCAGGTGATCCTCGACGGCGGCGACCCGACCCCGATCCCCGAGGACTGGCTCGACGCCCTCGCGGAGCACCGTGTCGACGCCGAAGCGTAGTCAGTCGAGTCCGATCCGGGGACGATATTCAGTCGATCCCGACAGGACAGATTGTGATAAAGAGTTTTACGGAGGTCCTCCGTAGCGACCGAGTATGACCGACTACACCGTCGAGTTCGTCGGCACCGGCGAGGAGGTCACGGTGTCCGACACGGAGACGATCCTGAGCCGCTGCATCGAGGCCGGGATCGCTCAGGAGTACTCCTGCCGGGTCGGGATGTGTCTGGCCTGCTCCGCGAAGATCGTCGAGGGCGAGGTCACCCAGCCCGCCGCCCGCGGCCTGACCGACGAGGAGGCCGAGGAGTACGCGCTGACCTGCATGGCCCGCCCGAACTCCGATCTCAAACTCGACCGCGGCAAGTACCCGCCGAGCATCGAGGACGACGCCGTCGTCGCCGGCGATTCCGACGCGACCGCCACCGCGGACGACTGACGCCGACCGTTCTTCTCGCCGTTTCCTCGTCCAACAGCGACGCCGTCAGCCGGCGTCTGCCACCGCGCAGTTGTTCGGCCCCAGCTCCGCCTCGAACGCCTCTTCGTCGGGTAGTTCGTCGCGCCCGAGGTTCGCCGCGACGATCTGCTCGTGGTTGGCCGGTCGCGGCGATAGGTTCTCGACGGCAAACTCGACGAACGACTCGCGGTCCATCGACAGCGCGTCGAGCCTGTCTGCGAGGTCGCCGAGGCGTGCCGTGAACAGGTCGTCCTCGCCCGCCTCGTCGGCGTCGCCGTAGTGGCCCGGCGCGACGAGCGTGTCGTCGGGCAGATCGAGCAGGCGCTCGTGGAGCGTGTCGTAGAGATCGGCGGCGAGATCGCGGGCGCCGTCCGCGCCGCGTTCGAGATCCGGCCGGCCGACGCCGTCGAGAAAGAGCGTGTCGGCCGAAAACAGCGTCCCCCCGACGCGCAGAACGCACAACTCGCTGGTGTGGCCCGGCGCGTGGATCGCCTCGATGTCGGCGTCCCCGACCCGAAGGCGGTCGCCGTCCTCGTACAGATTCGCCTCGAACGCCAACCCGCGGTCCTCGGCGCCGGCGGGCAGCCACGCCGCGGCGTCCGCGGCGTCGGCGACGGCCCGGACGCCGCTGACGTGGTCGGCGTGGACGTGCGTGTCGACGGCGGCGACGAGGTCGGCGCCACGGTCCTCGGCGTCGGCCACGTACCGCCCGGCGAACGCCCGCAGCGGGTCGATCACCGCCGCTTCGTCGCCGCTGACCACTAGATAGCCCAGACAGCCGCTGGCCGGTCGGCGGTACTGGAGCACCTCGGCGTCGGCGTCGATAGCGAGTTCGTCGGCGTCGTAGACGCGCGCCCAGCCGTTCATCCCCTCGGCGAGGTTGACCGCGTCGACGCCGGCGTCGCGGAGTTGGCCTGCGATCTCGTCGCTGGCTCGGCCGCGGGCGCAGACGACGGTGATCGGCTCGGCGAGGTCGTCGACGAGGTCGGCCGTCGTGCCCTGAATCTCGGCCTGCACGAATCGCATCTCAGGGATCTGGACGGCGTCGACGCCGTCGCCGTCGATGTGCCACGCCTCGAACTCGTCGCGGTCCCGCACGTCGAGGACGCTCACGCCCTCGCCGCGCTCGATGCGCTCGTAGAGCCGGTCCGGCGAGATCGACTCGTCGGTCGTTGCCATATTGCACGGTACGTGCTCGGCCGCCAAGACTCCCCCGCCGGGTGCGCACCAAGCTTCAACTCCCCGGCGACCCTGAGTTGGGGCATGGATTCCGACGACCTCCGCGAGTCGGTCGAGACCGAAAAGGCGACCCAACTCGATCGGCTCGGCTCCTCGAAGCTCCTGATCGCGCTGACCGACGGTGACCTCGACGAGCCGTCGGTGCTCGAAGCCGCCGCCGACAGCGAGCGCTCGGCGCTGACGACGTTCTCGGGGTGGGCAGACGACGAACCTCACGACGCCGCCCGCGGGGCGTTCGAGGACGCCGCCGATCAGGAGCGGCGCCACCTCGATCTGGTCGTCGACGAACTCGACGGCGAGTACGACCCGGCCGACGGCGGCCCGATGCACGCCTATCTCCGGGGGCGCGAGGGGACGATCGAGCGCGTCGCCGCCGGGATGGTCGGGCGCTCGCTCGTCAGCGTCCGCACCCACACGCAGGTGATCAGCTTCTTCGTCAACGAGGCCGACGAGGTCCGCGCCGACCTCTTTCGAGAACTCAAGACCGACACGCGGGGGACGCTCGACGCCGGCCTCGACCTGCTCGACGGACTGTGCGACGACGCCGAAGAGTGGGAGCGCGCCGAGATGGCCGCCGAGTACGTGATTCAGGTCGCGTACGACGACTACGTCGACGCGCTGGGCGAACTCGGCGTCGAGCCGAAGTCGCTGTGCTGAGGGCGGGCCGCGTCGGCGTCCCCGGCGCCGAGACTGGGGGCGGGATTTTCGGCGCCCGCGCTCGAACTTCGAACTGACGTGCCACGCCCGATCGGTCGCCGGACGCTGCTTGCCGGTGCAGCCATCGGCGTCGCCGGCTGTCTCGACGGCGCCGGCGGCGACGCGGCGGACGGCGACACCGGCGGCACGGACGGTGACATCATGTCAGACTCGGAGACGCCAGCACACGGCGACGCCGAACAGCGCGGCGACCTGTCGCTGACCAGTTCTGCCTTCGGCAACGGCGAGCGCATCCCCGATCAGTACGGCCGCGACGGCCGGGATGTCAACCCGCCGCTGTCGATCGGCGGCGTCCCGGACGGCGCGGCGTCGCTCGCGCTCGTGGTCGACGACCCGGACGCCAGAGCGCCCGCGGGGAAGGTGTGGGTCCACTGGCTCGTCTGGAATCTCGATCCGAGCCGCGAGCAAATTCCGGAGAACTGGAACGCGGCGGACGCCACCGAAGGGACCAACGACTTCGGCGAGGTCGGCTACGGCGGCCCGGCGCCGCCGGACCGCGAGCACACCTACCGGTTCAAGTGCTACGCGCTCGACGAGACGCTGGGCCTGACGCGGGGCGCCACGAAAGACGAACTCGGCGCGGCGATGGCGGGGTCGGTGCTCGCACAGACGCAGTTGACCGGCACCTTCGCGCCCTGAGCAGCGCCGTCGACGGGGGCGTTTCGCGGTCGGCCAGTGCTCGGTGTGATCGGCTCGTTCCGATCGCAGTTTTCGCCAAAATGCTCAGAAACATTTACGTATTGGCTATCGAACAGCTTCGGTATGTCTCCGCGACGCTTCCTGACGCCGCTGCGTCGGGACGCCCTCCTTGCCCTCCTCGCGCTCGGCCTGCTCGCCACGCCGCTGTGGGCGCCGACGGACGACCTCGGCGACGAGACGCACACGTACGAGCGTGCAGAGATCGTTATCGACGACCAGTACGGTATCTCGTTTGCCGAGGACCGAAAGCGCGTTCGGATCGGTGAAATCAGCGACGCGATCGCCTGTGCTCCCGTCACGTACCGACAACCCCGCGTGTGCGCATTCGAGCGGCTGCTCGTCGGAAACGAAACCGTCCCGACGGAGCGGTACACACCCGGGAACAGTACCCCTATGTGGAGCGAGCAGTACCACTACGTCCAACTCAACGGCTCCGTCTACGAGACCGAGTACGTCGTCAACGAGTCCGCTACCGCACACGGCGGGCTCCACAGAATCGAACTCGCGCTCGACCCGGTTTCGGCGCCCGACGTGCTCGAACGGATTTCGATCGACGCCGCAGCCGAGTATCCCAGTCTCTCGGACACCGCCGTCGAGGTCGCACGCGATGGTCAGGTGACCGTCCACAGTGAGGTCGACGTTCCCCAGACGCCGGTTCGCCTCGACGACGGGTCGTACTACCGCGTCCACGAGGCCACCTCGGACGGCCCGGATCCGGTGAAGCAACTGCTCGATATCTTGCTGAAAGCGTTCGGCGTCGTCGCCGGACTGTATCTCCTCTACCGGCTCACCCGGCGTTTCGAAGTGACCTACGTCGGCGGTGAGCGCTAACTTCGGGTGTGGCGGTTGACCGTGAGCGCGTCGTAGGCGGTGAACAGCCCCGCCGGCACCGCCAGCGCCCAGCCGACGTACGACAGCGGGGCGGGCTGGAGCAGCGCGAGATAGATCCCGCCCAGCAGCGCGACGGACGCGATCAATCGCGTGACGATCCGCCCGAGCGTCAGGTCGTGCACGAAGTACTCGAACAGCGGGTCCACGAAGACGCTCGTCAGGAGGTCGTACAGCAGGGACATACCTCTCGATGTTCGCTGTTCGACAAAAAATTTCGGACGCGAGCGATCACGCCGCGTTGGACGAGCGAGTGAAAAACTCGGTCGGTCTTCGGCTTACGCTTCGTCGAAGAGGGTCTCGCCCTCGACCATGTGCTCCTCGACGGCGTCCATGTCGAGCGTCAGGCCGAGACCGGGCTTCTCGGGGATCTCGATGTAGCCGTTCTCGATGACGTCCTCCTCGACGAGGTCCTCCCACCAGCCGAGTTCGTAGGAGTGGTACTCGACGGCGAGCGAGTTCGGGATCGAGGCGCCGACGTGGGCGCTTGCCATCGTTGCGATCGGCGAGGAGACGTTGTGCATCGCGACAGGGATGTAGTACTGGTTGGCAACGTCCGCGATCTTGCGGGTCTCGCGCATGCCGCCGACCTTGGGCATGTCGGGCGCGATCATGTCGACGGCCTGGTTCTCGATCAGGCGTCGCTCCTCGGTGACGCGGTAGCGGTTCTCGCCGACGGTGATCGGCGTCGTCGTGGACTTGGTGACTTCCTCCTGCACGTCGAGGTTCTCCGGCGGGACGGGGTCCTCGAGCCACCACACGTCGTAGTCCTCGATGGCGTCGGCGAGACGCTTTGCCGAGCCGCCCGAGAACGTCCAGTGACAGTCGAAGGCCACGTCGGCCTCGTCTTTGACTTCCTCGGTGACCTTCTCGACGATCTCTGCCTTGTGGCGGATCTCGCCGGGGCGGAGGTGGCGGTTCGCGCGGTCTTTCTCCAGCCCGGAGG
Source organism: Natronoarchaeum philippinense (assembly GCF_900215575.1). Lineage (NCBI taxonomy): Archaea > Methanobacteriati > Methanobacteriota > Halobacteria > Halobacteriales > Natronoarchaeaceae > Natronoarchaeum > Natronoarchaeum philippinense. The sequence goes on from NZ_OBEJ01000002.1 coordinate 388,922, forward strand.
GAACGTCGAGGTCGAACTTCAGGGCGTCGTAGCCCAGTTCGTCGACGACGCGGCGCGCTTCCTCGGCGCAGGCTTCGGGGTCGGCCTCTGCCTCGGTGTGACAGTCACAGTAGACGCGCATCTCGTCGCGGTACTTGCCGCCCAGCAGCTGGTAGGCGGGCACCTCCAGAATCTTGCCGGCCAGATCGTGCAGCGCGACCTCGATGCCGGCGATGGCGGTGATCGTGACGCCCTCGACGGAGCCCTCGCCGGACATCTTCTGGACGAGGTGCTCGTAGAGGCGGTCGATGTCGAGCGGGTTCTCGCCGATGACAAAGGGCTTCATGCGCTCGATCAGCTCGGGGACGCCGGCGCCCCAGTAGGCCTCGCCGGTGCCGACGACGCCCGCGTCGGTGTAGATACGGACCAGCGTCCACGGGAAGTTCCCGTCGACCATCGTCGTCTGGACGTCGGTGATCTCGACGTCGCGGCCGCCGCCGCGCTCGTTGGTGACGCCCATCGTCTCCGAGGAGAGTTCTCGCATCGTGTACTCCGCGTTCGGATCGTGCAGATCCTCGTAGTTGACACCCATACCTCCCTCTTTACTAAGCGCACAGTAAAACTTTGAGATATGCGTTTGTGGCGGCGATACTGTGTCACCGTGTGACGTGGCACTGACCGTTCCGAACGCGCTTTAGGTGCGCGTCGCGTGTGTCGTCCCATGGACTACGAATCGAATCTCCAGCGAGCGATCGACGACATGCCGGAGATAGAGGGCAGCGACGAGCGCCTCTCGATCCCGGATGCCGCCGCACAGAAAGACGGTGCCTTCACTCGATTTACCAACCTCTCGGAGATCGCCGATCTCCTCTCCCGCGATCCCGAGCACGTCCACCGCTTCATCCAGCGCGAGCTGGGTACCAGCGGCACCTTCGAGGAGGGCCGCGGCCGCTACAACGGCGACTTCACCAACGGCGAGTTCGACGCCGCCATCTCGAAGTACGTCGACGAGTACGTGCTCTGTACGGAGTGTGGTCTTCCCGACACCCGCATCGTCCGCGAGAATCGGACGCCGATGCTGCGCTGTGACGCCTGCGGTGCGTTCCGTCCCGTCCAGAAGCGCAGTCAGGCGACCCAGCAACAGAGCGCCGAGGCCGTCGAGGAGGGCAAGACCTACGAGGTCAAGATCACCGGCACCGGCCGCAAGGGCGACGGCGTCGCCGAGAAGGGCAAGTACACGATCTTCGTCCCCGGCGCCAACGAGGGCGACGTGGTCCAGATCTACATCAAGAACATCTCCGGCACGCTGGCGTTCGCTCGCATCGCCAACTGATTGCGGTCCGTTTTCGCCGTTCCGACGCACTCACAACCACCAGCGTCGCGGCTGCTTGGTGTTTCTACTGTCGAAGTCAGTGTCGAAAAACCGGTCGAGCGGGGGACACTCGCCGGTCGGGGGAAACTGGCGAACCACGGAGCGTGCCGTGGGCGGTCGCAGCCGAGACTGCCGACCACACAGTTGGATGCGTCTGAGTCGTCCTAAAACTTCCGGAACCATCGGTCGGTTTCACCAGTGTTGTCGTACAACGAAAGATTCCGAATCGCAGTCAGAACTCGGTTCCTTTCCGGGCGCCCTGTCCGGCGTCGATCGGGTGGGATTGCTTGCGCACCTCGGTGACGAGGTCGGCGCGGTCGAGCAACTCGGTCGGCTCTTCGTGGCCACCAGTCAGCACGAGTTCGAGGTCGTCGGCTTTCGCCTCGATCAGCGCGATCACGTCGTCGGCGTCGAGCAGTTCCTGTTGGACTGCGTACAGGATCTCGTCGAGAATCAGCATGTGTACCGGGTCGTCTCCCCTCTCGCCAGCGACCAGTTCGCGGGCGCGTTCTAGTCCGGCCTCGGCTTCCGTCTCGTGTTCGGCGTCGTCGCGCGCGACGCCGAAGCCGTGCCAGCCGTAGTGGCCAGCGTTCTCGTAGGTGAACCCGGGGACGTGCTCGATAGCGTTGTACTCGCCGCGGACGTCCTCGACGGTCTCGGCGCCGCCCTTCATGAACTGGAGCATGTGGACGCGGTAGCCGTGACCGGCCGCGCGCAGGCCCATCCCCATCGCGGCGGTCGTCTTGCCCTTGCCCGAGCCCCACCAGACCTGCACGAGGCCGAACTCCTCGGGCTCGCTCGGTTCGATCGGTTCGGCAGTCGGCGTCGCGCCGCCGACGCTGCGGTCCGGTTCGGTGCTGTCGGCTCCTCCGTCGTCGGTAGGTTCGCTGTCAGTCATGGCTCTGAGTTTCGGTCGTTCGTCGCGGTTCGAACACCGTCGCCGAGCGCGTCGTTACGACGCCGTGGTCGGCGTCGGCGACGCTCGCCGGAAGCTCGCCGTCGTCGTACCGTGAGCGCAGGCTCGCCGTCACGGCGTCGCGGACGCAGGCCCGCGCCGCGGCGCCGACCGGCGTCCCGCTCCCCGAGAACAGCGCGATGCCGTCGTGCTCGCCGCCAGTCGGACTCCGAACCGCCGGACAGCCGACGATCACCGCGTCGGTCGTCGTACCGGGGAATCCGGTTTCGCGCACCAGCGTGGCGGTCTTGGCCTCGGCGACGACGGCGACGAGGTTCGCCAGCGCGCCCTCTGTCAGCGTCCGGCCGGCGTAGAGCACGAGATTGACCGTTCCAGGCGTATACTCGTCGGCGCCGTCGGGCGGGCGGGGCGACGCCGCTGCGGCGTCTGCCTCGGCCGGAAACAGCCCGGCGGGGTTCGAGACGCCAGCGGTGGCGACCGCCGTCATGGTCGCTCCGTCGCTGTCCTCGATGTCGGCGTCGAGCCGCGCCGCGCGGGCGTGCTGCATGTCGACGCCGGTCAACAGCGCCGGCCCGTCGGTGTCCTCGGGAGCGCCAGCGTCTTGACGAGGCGAAGCCGAGTCAAGGCTCGATGAGCTCTGCTCATCGGCGACTGAGGGCTCGCTGGACTCCCGTCCAGCGGCGTCCTGACGAGTCTGCGAGTCAGGGCTCGACGAGTCTCGCTCGTCGGCGTCCCGATGAGTCGAAGCCGAATCGGGGCTCGACGAACTCCGTTCGTCGGCGTCGAAGCCAGCGGCACGAAGCCGTTCGTCGACGTAGGCGTCGAGGTCGGTCCGTGCCCACCCCTCCGGCACCGAGACGTTGTACGCGGCGTCGGCGTCGCGCCGGCCCCCCGCCCATCCGGTCGAGAGCCACGTCGATCCCGGCGCGTGCAGCCGGCAGACGCCGCCGCGCACGTCGATCTCCGGCATCGCGGCGTCCCCGCGATCAGCCATCCGCGAGCACCTCCAGCAGCCGGTCGTTGGCCGCTCGGTCCTTGACGGCAACCCGGATATGAGAGTCCAGCCCGCGGAACGTTCTGGCGTCCCGGAGCGCGATGCCGTTCTCGCGGGCGCGGTCGAGCACGGCGTCGACCGACCGGTCGCCACAGTCGAGCAGCAAGAACGGCGCGTCGGATGGGTGGACGCCGAACCGGTCGTCCAGCGCGGCGCGCAGCCGATCCCGCTCGCTGGCGATACGGCCGCGCGTCTCGGCGACGAACGACTCATCACGCAGGCAATGGGCTCCGACGGCGGCCGCGGGCGTCCCGAGGTTCCACGCTCGGCGCGCCGTCGCCAGATTGTCGAACCGATCGCCAGTCGCCACCGCGAAGCCGGCGCGTAGGCCGGGGAGACCGAACAGCTTGGTCAGCGATCGGGCGACGACCGCGCCCTCGTGGCCGGCCAGCGACGGCCGATCGGTGAAGCCGAGAAACGCCTCGTCGACCAGCAGCGTCGTTCCGGTGGCCGCGCAGTCGTCGGCGAACGCCGAGAGCGCGTCGGGATCGTACGCGTCGCCGGTCGGGTTGTTCGGGTTGCAGACGATCACGAGATCGTACGCTTCGGGGTCGGCGTCGAGCAGCCGATCGTGGGCGACGAACTCGGGAGCGGCGCCCTGCAGGCGCACCTCGCGGGCGTACTCGCCGAAGCTCGGCGCCGGAACGAGCGCGTCGTCGCCGGGCGTCAGCGCGCACTCGATCGCAAATCTGATCGCCGCCAGCCCGCCGGGCGTCGGGACGATCTGATCGGGTACACAACCGACGTATTCGGCCGCGGCAGCGCGAAACTCCGGATAGCCGTCGTCGGGATACCGGCGAGAGCGCTCCAATGCAGCGCCGTAGACCCCCCCGACGCCGTCGGGCGTCCGGGTGTTGACGTTCGCGCTAAAATCGAGCACGTCCGTATCGGACTCGCCGCCGTGAGGTACCCGACCGACTCGGTCGAGGGCGTCAGGCTCCACCGTCGGCACCTCCGGAGTCTTCCGGTCCGCTCCCGCCGGACGCCGACGCGTCGGCGCCGACATCCAGCCGGTCGTAGACGGCTTCGATCCGGCCGCGTACGGCGCGCATCGGCGTCTCGGCCTCGGCTGCGAGCGCAAGCGCGCCGCCCGCGCCGACGCCTTCCTTGGCTTCGCCGGCGACGTACCGGTCCATTGCGACGTGGTTCGAGCGCTCGAACTCGGGGTCGGTGACGGTCAAATCGAGGTCGAACGCCCCCGCCGCGGCGTCGAGGTCGACGTTCGGGTCCTCGTCGACGAACGCCGTCGTCGCCAGCGAGAGCGGCAGCGTGATGCCGGAGTGACGCACCAGCGCGGCGGCGGCGAGCAGCTGTGTTCCGCCCGCCAGCGTGACCGACGTACCGGCGGCCGCGGCGCCGATCGCCAGCCCCGCGACGGTCGCAAGCACGGGATCGCCGACGCGCCGAACCGCTTCGATAGGATCGCCCGCGAGATCCCCCGCCTCGACGCCGCTCTCGGCCAGCGCGTCCGCGACGACGCGGCGCTTGAGGTCGGTGGGGTTCTCGGCCAGCGACGAGGAGACGCCCACGTCCTCGCCGAGCGCCCGCAGGACGCCGAGGGCCGTCGTCGTGCCGCCGGGAATCGTCTCGCCGATCAGTAGCTCGTCGTCGGGCAGTGCGCGGCCGAACTCGCGAGCCGTAGCGAGAATCTCGTCGGCGTCCGGCACCGCGATAGGATCCCGAACGTCCCGCCCCGGTCGGGCGTCGACGCCGACCGTCGGCGCGCCCGTCTCGGCGTCGAGCCCGGCGTCAACGACCGTGAGGTCGAAGCCGACCGCTTCGCGGACTGCTCTCGTCAGGACCGCCGGCGTCGGACAACCGGTCGGGCTCACGGGGACGTGCTCGCCGGTGATCGGCCGCCCGTACGCGACGATCTCGGCGTCGATCGCGGGCGTGTGGGCCATCAGCTCCCGGGTCGCGCCGGCCGCGCTGATCCCCTCGATCTCGGCCGTGCGGGTCGCCCCCGCCGCGAGAACGAGTCTCACAGCAGCGCCTCCGCGATCTCGGCGTCCTTGTTCCGGTTCACGTTCACTGCCAATCGTGCGTCGTAGCTCAGGGACATGGTCTGAGTCGGGTCGTCGTCAGATGCGATATTGAGACCGGTCGGCGCGAGCTCACTGGGGGCGGGGCGTGCAACGCCCACGACATCGGCGTCTACCTCGCCCGGATCGAACGCCGTGTCGACGCCGACGCCGAGACGGCGTTTGAGCGCCGCAGGGACACAGACCGTCACCGGACCGGTGTCGTGAGCTTCCAGCGCGGCGTCGACGAGGTCCGCGCCGAGCAGCGGGAGGTCGGCCGCGACCGTGAGAACGGGCGCGCCGACCTGGTCGAGCGCGCCCGCCAGATCCTCGACGTACCCCTCGCCCGGCGTCTCGATCAGGTTCGTCCGGCCGTCGAGGTGCTCGCGCGTCGCCGGCGTCGCGGGCGACACCGCGGCGTGGACGGCATCGACCGCGCTGGCGTCGAGCGCGGTCAGCACTCGATCGACCATCGGTCGGCCGCCGACCTCGAACAGCGGCTTCTCGATCCGATCGTCGGAGCGCTCGTGGTCGAGCGAGGCCGCAAGCCGCCGCCCCTCGCCGCCACACATCAGGACGGCGTCCACGCGATCACCTCCGGAAAGAGTTCCCACGCGATCAGCCCGCCGTACAGCCCCGCCAGCCGGCCGAGCTCGTTCGTGGCGCCGAAGGCGTCGCCGCCGGCGCCGCCGAGCGCGCGGTCCGACCAGCGACCGACGGCCCCCGCCGCGAGGAGTGCCCCGGCGACGGCGCCCGTCGCGGCGAGACTCGGCCACGTCAGTGCGAGGGCGGGCAGCGCGAGTAGCGCCGACGGGACGAGCGAGCGGGCGCCGTTGTCGGCCGTGAACTGCGACCCCAGCCCCTCGTGGGCGGGGGCGCCGAGACACGCCAGCGCGGCCATCCCGAACTTCGCGCCGACTTCGGCGGCGACGACGATGCCGACTGCGGCGAGCAGGGTGATGCCGGCGAGCGCGAGTGCTGCCAGCGCGAGGCCCGCGACGACCAGCGCGACCGCGAGCACCGCGCCGACGCCGACGGTCGTGTCCTTCATGACTTCGCGCCGGCGCTCGGTATCACCGTGGACGACGGCGGCGTCGCCCAGATCAGCGAGCCCGTCGACGTGGTTGATCCCGGTCAGCGCGTAGACTGCGGCGACGTAGCAAAACGCCCGCGCCGGATCAGGCGCGGGAATCGCCAGCGCGAGCGCGGCGACGCCGCCGAGGAGGTAGCCGACCGGGAGAAACGCCGCCGGCGTCGCGGCGAAGGCGTCCCACGCGTCGGCGTCGCGGCCGGCCGGCAGTCGCGTCAGGAAGCCGACCGCGCCGGCAAGCGCTTTCAGGCCCACACCAGCACCTCCCAGAGGACGGCGGCGGCGTACGCCAGCAGCCCAGCGGAGCCGACCAGCGAGATCGCGCGCTCGGCGTCCTCGACTGTCGGCAGCGACGCGACGCCGTTGAGCGTGTAGCTACCGGGCTTTTCGAGCTTGATCTGGAGGGCGCTGGCGACGGTCCCCATCGGCCACCCCGAGTTCGGCGACGGCGGCGCGCTGGACCACCGACGAGCCGACAGCATCGGGTCGGGCGAGCGCGCGACCGCGGTCAGGGCCAGCGCGCTCAGCCGAGCGGGCAGCCACATCACGGCGTCGTCGAGCCGCGCGGACAGCCAGCCGTGGGGTTTCGATGGGTAGCCGAGCATCGAGTCCAGCGTGTTGACGGCTTTGACCCACGCCGCCGCGCCCGCGGCGAGCGCGAGCGACTCCGGGGCGAGCAGGGCGAACGCGAGCAGGGGCGCGACCAGCCCGTCGGCGAGATTCTCGGCGGCGCTCTCGACGGCCGCGCTACGCAACTGCTCGGCCGAGAGATCGGCGGCGTCCCGACCGGCCAGCGCGGGGAGCCGGTCGCGCGCGGCCTCGATGTCGGTCGCGCTCGCGGCGACGACGCCGGCGGCCTCGTCCAGCAGGAGTCGCAGGCTCGTCGTCGAAAACAGCGCGAGCCCCGCCAGCACGCCGCCCGCGATGGGGTGGACGAACGAACCGAGCGCGACGACGCCGCCGACCGCGAGGCCGGCCGCGATCGGGCACAGCAGCGCGATCCAGAAGCTCACCGACCGCGGGAGCGTCCAGTCCCGATCCAGCGGCGCGACCAGCCGGCCGAACAGCGCGACCGGATGGATTCGCGCCGGGGGCTCGCGGACGAGCCAGTCCAACGCGGCTGCGAGAGCGATCGCGCCTGCCGCGATCAGCGACACGGCGATCCCCCCGCACCATCCGGCTTCGTCGCTTCCGCGTCGGCGTCCAACCGCTCCGGCACCGCCGACAGCGACGCGTCGTCGAGCAGGATCGCCGTCCCACCACAGGCTTCGATCCCGCCGTCGGTTCGGGGGTCGTCGCCGACGTGGACGAGCGCGTCGACGCCGACGCCGAGAGCGTCAGCGACGGCCTCGAACGCCCGCCGATCGGGCTTTCGCCAGCCGCAATCGACGCTGGCGACGACGGCGTCGAACAGGCGTCGGTCGAGGTCCGAGCGGTTGAGCGCGCGCTCGACCAGTCCCGGAACGCTGCAGTTCGAGAGCACGCCGACGCGGCCCGCGTCGGCTGCCGCCGCGACGGCCTCGACCGCGTTCGGGCGCGTCTCGACGGGCGCGTCGAACGCCGCGGCGACGGCGGCGTCGACGGTATGCTCGGGGACGCCGACGCCGCAACTCTCCAGCGCAGCGCCGACGTGGTCCGGCAGCGGGACTTCGGCGCCGTCTGGCGCGTCGACGTGCGGTTCGGCGTAGGCCTGTGACCAGTTTTCGGGCACGCTCACGCCGCGCTCGGCGAGTTCTCGGCCCACCGCGCTCGCCGGTGACGACGGCGGATCGACGCGCACCAGCGTGCCGAACAGATCGAACGTTACTGCCACTACCGACGGATTAGTGCAAGTCGACTTGAATACCGCGGTCGTCGGGCTCCCGTCCACCCCATTCGTTTCTGCATAGAATCCAAAAATTTATCCGCTATATAGGACAGAACTGACGTAATGGTCGAGGCCTTCGCGGTCGCAAGCGGGAAAGGCGGGACCGGCAAGACCACCGCCACGCTCGCGCTCGGCATGGCGCTCGCCGACGAGCACGACGTGACGGTCGTCGACGCGGACACGGGGATGGCGAATCTCCTCTTTCACGCCGGGCTGGCCGACGTGGACACGACGCTTCACGAGTTGCTCGTCGAGGACGCCGACCGGCCGGTCGAGGCGGCGGTGTACGAACGCCACGGGCTCCGAGTCGTCCCCTGCGGGACGAGCCTCGCGGGGTTCGAGGCGGCAGACCCCGCCAGACTGCGCGAGGTCGTCGCCACGCTCGCGGCAGACACCGACGTGTTGTTGCTCGATTCGCCGGCCGCGCTGGGCTCGAAAAGCGCCGTGTTGCCCGTCGTGCTCGCCGACCGGACGATCACGGTGCTCCATCCGACGATCCCGGCGCTCAGCGACGGCCTGAAAGTCCAAGAGTACGCTCGGTCGTACGGCACCGACTCGGCGGGCGTGCTGTTCAATCGCGTCCGCGACGACTCCCGGATCGACGCCATCGCGGATCGCACTCGCGAGTACTTCGACGGGCCGGTCCTCGGTCAGGTCCCCGAGTGCCGATCGGCCGACGCCGCCCGGAGCGCGGGGGAGCCGCTGCTCGCTCACGCCCCCGAGTCGCCGGCCGCCCAAGCGTTTCGCGCGGCCGCCGAGTCGCTGACGGTCCGGGACGGCGAGTCCGGCGCCGTCGCCGACCGCTTTCGCAGCGCCGTCGTCCCGGAACAGCCATGAGGCTCCCGCAGGGCCAACTGGTCCGCTCTAGGGTCGTCTCGACGCCGGGCACCGCGCTGGCGTCGGTGCTCGATCTGGAACTGACGGGCTACGCGGTGTTCGAACCGCAGGATTCGCTCTTGCTCGATGCCGACGGACGGGGCGTGCTCACCTTCGAGTCGGGCGTCCCCGTGCTGGCCTACCACACCGGCACGGACCGCGGTGGCGTCGAAGCGCTCGCGGACCTCTCGGTGCCCGGCCCCTACAACGTCGACGTGTTCCGGACCCCACCGGACGAGATGGCCGAGATCAACGACACGCCCGATCTGGCCGTCCCGCCGGGGATGCCCGCCGAGCGCGTCGCCGGCGATCCCCGGCTGGCCGATCGGACGCGCGAACGTGCTCGAGCGGCCGACGCCGAGCTCGTCCTCGAACCGGGCGCCCTGCCGTCCGCGGACGAGGCAGGTTGCGCGGACGCCGTGACGACGTTTCTCGACGACGACGAGAAGATCGAGGCGATCCGCGAACAGGCCCGCGAGGAAGCCGAGCGCCGGGCCGAAGAATGGGGGCTGGACGGCGAATTGGTGGCCGCAGACGACGACTGATCGGACGGGGCGCTATCTGCGAGTCAGCGTCGACGCAGCGGCGTCGCGCCGCTCAGGGATCGGTCGGCCCGTCCGTCTCCCCGACAAACAGCGTGTGCTCGATGAGGTTCCGGTGTCCCCGGCGCAGGCGCTCGGAAAGGGCCTGATGGGAGATGCCCAACTCGCCGGCCAGCGCGTTCATCGTCTCTCCCCGGGGGATGTCGTAGAAGCCGCGCTCGTAGGCCGTCTCCAGCGTATCGAGCTGTTCGGCCGTCAATCCGTACTGGCCTCGCCGGGCGGCGTCTTCGAGTTCGTAGATGCGCTCGATGTCGAGCGAGAGGTTCTGCTCGTCACAGAACTCGAAGGTGGCCGACAGTGACTGTCGGTCGGTAAAGAGGATTCGGAGATGCCACCCCTCGCCGTTGCCGTAGGCCGACAGAATCGTCCCGTCGGCCTCGGTCAGGACGTGCAGGATAACTCGGATGTCCTCGACCCACTCCATCCGGTAGAGCCACTCGTCGTCGTTGTCAGCTAGCAGGGAGATGTTCTTCACGGAGTCGTCGGCAGCCAGTGCGCGTTCGAGATCGTCTTTGTCCGGCGCCATCGCCGTGAGAAACGGGATCACGTCGCTGGTGCCGTGCGCGGCGACCCGCATCACCTCGAACTCGGCGTCTGGCACCGCCGACAGCGTCTCGCGGAGGACGAACTCGTCGGGGGGCACGCGGATCTCCGCGATCGTGCTCATGGGTGATGTACCACGAACCTTGCCTTAAAGCCACGAACGCGTCGGGTTGCTGACGGGCGGAGCGTCGAGCCGGCGCGTGACGCCAGTGCCCACAGCGGCGGTCAGAACCCGCCGTAGCGCAGATAGACCATCACGGCGATGATCGCAAGCTGGAAGACGCCCTGCACGCCGCTGAGCCGCGCGTTTCGCATGCCGATCGCGCTGATCACCGTCGCATCGGGCTCGTCCGAGACCATCTGGCGGTACATCCGCACTTCGCCGGGCAGCAAGACGCCGAAGCCGACCACGCTGAGTACGATCACGATGGCGATGGCGACGACGATTGCCGGTTCGGTCATCGCGAAGTCGGGGAGCGTCGCCGCGAGGTAGGCGCCGCTGCCGACCAGTGCGACGCCGAAGGCGGCCTGCCAGCGTCGGTCGCCGAACGCGCCGAACTGCCAGCCGATCAGCGCGAGCGCGGGCAGCAGCGACGCCGCGGTGAGGATGGCGATCCACGGCTGGAGGTTCTCGTAGAAGGCGATCCGGACCGCAAGCGTCACGCCACCGCCGATCGTCACCAGCGCGAGCGACGGCATCAGAAACGTCATTTTCGGGGTAAACCGCTCGAACACGCTCGCGCGCTCCTCGACGGCCAGCCCGCCCAGCACCGGCCCGAGCACGAGCGCCATGAACAGGTCGATGCCGGTCCAGAGCACGCCGGCCATCACGTGGACGAACGTGTGCTGGATCAGCGTGCCGAACTGTAGGACGTACGCGAACGCGGCGACCGGGAGCAGGATTGCGCCGGTCGCAAAGGCCGGGTTCGCCCGCTCGGCCATGCCCCTGATCGTCTCGCGGATCGTCGTCATGGGCGGATTGCTCGGAGCGGTGATTGTTAAAGCTTGGTAATTGGTGACTACTGTCGTGATACCGCTACTCGGGATAGAAGCCAAGTGGATACCGCCGTCGAGGAGTGCCCGCAAGCGCCGGCGACGCCGCAGCAGCGGGATCGTCGCGCGTCAGGAGACGAGGGCGCCGAACACCCGCTCTTCGATCTTCCGGAGGTGCTCACCTGCGGTCGTTGGGGCAACGTCAACCCGCTCGGCGATGTCTTCGAGCGTCGCCTCCCGAGGTGTCCGGTAGTAGCCCACTTCGACCGCGGTTTCCAGCACCTCCTGTTGGCGGGTCGTCAGGAGCCTCGCCAGCGATGCCTCGTCGGGGTCGTACTCGCCTGTTTCGAGCACCTCGAAGTCGATGTCTGCCGCCTCGTTCACCGTCTCGTACAGTTCGCGGAAGGCGGCGTCGTCACCGAGGTACGTCACACGAACCGCGCCGTCGGCGTCGAATCGGATCGGCGTCTCGACGACGAGTTCGGCGTCGCGCTGCAGTTCGAGCGTCCGCCGGGCGAGTGCCGTCGGCTCGAACTGGCTCACGGCCGTCCAGCGCTCCTCGCCGGAGACCATGTATTCGACGACGTGCGGTGAGTCGCGCATGATCGCCTCGTACCGGCCGCGGTCGCCGCTCCCCTCCGCGAACAAAAGCACCGTCCCGTCGTCGAGCAGTTCGACGTGGTGGATCGCCTCCCGCTGGATCGACGGCTCCGCCGAGAGTTCTCGTCCGAGCGGGTGAAACGCACCTGCGGCGGGCTCGACGAGCGCGGTGAGGTATCGCATACGATTCGCTGGGCACCGTACACGTATAAACGGGCGTGGATGCGGGGCAGTCGGGGGTTGGGAATCGAGCGCCAACGAACGGGTATGACACGCGACCGATCGGAGGCGTGCGACACGACGACCGACATCGCTATCGTCGGCGGCGGCATCTGCGGACTGACTACGGCGATTGCGCTCGAACAGCGCGGCTGGGAGCCGTCGGTCTACGAGGCCGCAACCGAGTACCGACCCATCGGCGCGGGGCTGTTGTTGCAGACGAACGCGTTGCTCGTACTGGAGCGTCTCGGTCTCGCGGACCGGGTTCGGGCTGCAGGGACGCCGCTGGGCAACAGCGCGATCCGCTCGCCGGACGGCCGCGTGCTCAAGCGGTTCGATCTCGATCGCATCGAGCGAACGGAGTTCGGCTACGGCTTCGTGGCGATCCACCGCGCCGACCTCCAGCAGATCCTCCTCGACGAACTCGATGCGACTGTCCAGACCGGGATGGAGTGCGAGCGGGTGATCGGCACCGACAGCCCGACAGCCAAGTTTTCCGACGGAACGCGAATCAGTCCGGATGTCCTCGTCGGAGCGGACGGCATCCACTCGGCGGTGCGCGACGCGGTCGTCTCGGATGTCGATCTGCAGTCCGTAGACGGCGTCTGCTACCGGTCGGTCGTCTCGGTCGAACTCCCCGATCGCCACCGTGATCACGGGCTCGAAGTGTGGGGCGACGGGAGCTACACCGGCGGCGCCCCGCTCGACGACGACCGATTCTACTGGTTTGCCACGGTGTCCGACTCGACGGCTGCGGGGCTGAACGGCTCGCAAGAAGTTGCCGCCGCGCTCCGCGAGCGCTTCGCCGCGTTTCCGGAGCCGATCCCCGTGGTCCTCGATGCGCTCGACCCCGACGACATCTTCGCAACCGGTCTCGAAGACGTGCCGGCGCTCGATCGGTGGTCGCGCGGATCGGTCGTCCTCGCGGGCGACGCGGCCCACGGGATGTTGCCGTTCGCCGGGCAGGGGGCGGCCCAGTCGATCGAGGACGCGCTCGCGCTCGCGGACGCCATCGACAGACACCCCGAACCGGCCGCCGCGTTCGCGTCGTACGAGGCCGAACGGCGGCAGCGAGCGGACGGGATTCGCGCCGAAGCACACAGACTCGGCCGCCTCGGAACGGTCCAATCGCCGTTCGCCGCGCGACTCCGGAATCTCGCAATCGGGCTCGTTCCGGCGTCGCTCTTCCGACGCTTCCGTCGACAACGGGCGGCCCGAACGTCGCTGCCAGATCGGACGCTCGCGGACGGCGGTCCGGACGCGTGAGGCCCGACTGGCCACACTTCGATCACTCCGAAACGTCCCGTCGCTCGAAGAGCTCGCTGCTGAGAACGACGAGCACGACGGCGGCAGCCAGCAGGAGCGACAGATCACCCCACGCGATCTCGCCGTCGGCGAGGATCTCGCCGGGATCGAAGTACCGCGAGAGGGCGAGGTCGCCGAGCCAGTCGTAGTCGGTATCGAACGTGAACGTATCGAGCAAGAACAGCCCGAACACCGCGCCGGCGCCGGCAGTCTGGGCGCGCCGGATCGAGTCGAACGCGACCGAGGCCAGCAGGCCGACGCCGGCACACGCGAGCAGATAGGCGATCGAGTACGCGTGGACCGCAAAGAGATCGAGCGCGTCGATCGACTCGTCGATGAGGACGACGCCGACGTAGACGCCGAGGAAGGTGATCGCGTTGACGAGGACGATGCCGGGAAGCAGCGAGAGGAACTTGCCGACGACGAACCGGGTCCGCGACACCGGCATCGAGAGCGTCATCCCGATCGTCCCGCGCTCGATCTCGCCGGCGACGGTCGACGCCGCCGCGTAGGCGTAGTAGACCGCGAGCAGCAACACCCAGCCGAACTGGTAGAGCTGTGAGACCAGATACCCCTCGATCGTCGTCAGCGTGGTGACGCTGCCGACGAACGCGCGGGTCGCTTCCGGCGGGAGCGACTCCAGATAGGCGTCGAGATCGGTCCCCGATTCCGCGATCGAGGGGAACAACGCGACGGTGAGCACGATCAGGGCCAGCAGCGCCACCGTCAACAGCAGCGATCCCCGGAGTCGGCGCCCGGCCTCGAACGTCGTGATCTCGAACATGCGACTCCCTACGGGCGTATGACGACGAGTGGGCTGTTAAACCCGAGTGACGGCCCAAACAGCTTGGTTTCGCGTATTTGTGTGCTGCTGTGGGATGGGTACGTATGAGCCGGAGCGACCGCGGTAGCGGGCGGCCGATCGCACCGGTGGCGCCGGCACCGGATCGTACACCGACCCCGTCCGACGCCGAGGGAGCATGACGCCACAGGCGGCCGATCCCGCCCGACGACGCCGCCGAACGCTCGTCGTCCGTCTCCTCGTAGCCGCGGTGCTGCTCGCTGCGGTCGTCGGTGCCTCCATCGGCGTCCCAGCGCTGCAGTCCGACGACGAGAACGACACCACAGACGCCGGGAACGACACCGCAGACGAGGAGTCGGACGAGCATGCAGCCGACGAAAACGACACCGCGGACGACGAACAGGCCGAGGAGCCGCCAGCGGACGCCGGCACCGCGGAGACGACACCCGAGAACGAAGCCGGAACGCCACCCTCCGGTGCGGATGTTCCGGGCGGGACCCCACAGCCGAATGGCACAGTGCCCGGCGGTGCTGGCGGCGCGGGAGCGGGTGAGGTCGGCGTCCCGCCCGGACAACCGCCCGAGGGAACCGCGCCGACACCCGGGGCGAACGGCGCCGTGACCGGCCCGCCGACGCTCGCCGGCCTCGACGAGAACATCACCGTCGCGGTCGCGAGCGACGAGTCCGTCCGGGCGTCGACATCGACGACGGTCGAGTTCGAGGTGACCAACGAGGACGATGACGACGAGCTGACTGATGTCGTCGTCACGCTGGCGGCGACCGGCGGCGCGGTAGGGTTCGGATCGTTCGCCGACCCCCAGCGAACGCAGTCGGTGTACATCGAGGAACTCGATCCCGACGAGACCGAGAGTTTCGAGGTCGATGTCCTCGCGGACGCGGTCGAGCCGGGCACCTACCCGCTGTTCGCGTCGGTGCAGTACACGGTCGACGAGGACGGCGATGACGACGATGATGGGAACGACGAAGACGACCCCGTCGTGAACAGCGGCCCCGCCGCGATCGGCCTGCCGGTCACCGACGCCCTCGCGTTCGAGGTGACGCCCGTGGACGGGTCGGTCCCCGTCGACGAGACGGCCGTCTACCGGGTCCAGATCACGAACGAGGGCGAGACGAACGCGACCGATGTCGTCGCCGGGCTGACGGTCGGGACGCCGCTGTCGAGCGAGTCGCCGACGGCGTACGTCGGGGATCTCGCTCCGGGCGACTCGGAGACGGTCCGGTTCGGGCTGGAATCGTCGTCGGACGCGATCGAGACGACGACCGGCGCGACGCTCACGATTACCTACGAGGCCGGTGACGGCGACCGATCGAGCGCCGAGCCAGTGTCGGTCCCCGTCTCGGTCGTCGAGGACGAGGGCGCCGATGTCGATACGACCGTCCCATTCGCCGTCGCCGCAGCCGTGGTCGTGATCGCCGCGATCTGGTGGCTCCGGCGGCGCTAACCACACATCGACAGTCCCCTCACCGACTGGCCAGCGCCGCTCCGATCGCTATGCCGGAACCCATGCCGATCGCAAGCCCCAGTGCGATATCGTCCATTGCGACTCCGAGCGCAGCACCTAGGCCGGCACCGAGCGCAATTCCGACTCCCATCATCTCCCCGTCGATATCGTCGCTTCCCTCGTTGTCGCTCATCGAGGGTAGTGGTCCGCGCAGCGTCATAATCGTATCGAGGACGCCGTGACGGCTGCCGGTCGCGGCTGTCTCTCGTGGTGGCGCCGCGCTTGCAACCGATCCAACTGCTTCGACGCTCGCCTACTCCCGAGGATTGGCTTCCGCCCGCTACGTGTCAGACTCTTCTTCCGGTTCGGCGTCGTCGCCGTAGAAGTGCATGAACACGTCGTCGATCGACGCGTCGCGGACCTCCAGATCGAGGACGGTGTACTCGTGGAGCCGGTCGATCAGGGCGTCGAACTCCCGCGCGAGGACGAGGCTGTACTCGCCGTCGCGGCGCTCGACGCTCGACGTTCCTGGAAATTCGAGGTCCTCCGGCGGCGGGTCTTCGGCCAGTCTGGCGGTGACGACCGTCCCGCCCGCCGCGAGGATGTTTTCGACGGTATCGAGTTCGATCAGCCGCCCGCGCCGGATGATGCCGACGCGGTCGCAGACGCGACGGACCTCGCTGAGAACGTGCGAGGAGAAAAAGCTCGTCTGGCCCTGCCGCTTGCGCTCGTCGAGCAGTTCGTAGAACTCGTTTTGCACCAGCGGGTCCAGCCCCGCAGTGGGCTCGTCCATGATCGCCAGTTCGGGATCGTGCATGAACGTCGCAACGATGGCGAGCTTCTGTCGATTCCCGCTGGAGTACGCCCGGACCGGCCTGTCGAGCGGGACCGGAAATCGTTCGAGCAGTTCCGAACGGCGTCCCTCCCCGCGCAGTCGGCCGAAGTAGTCGAGCACCTCGGCGCCCGTCACCCGGTCGTAGAAGCGAACGTCGCTGGGAAGATAGCCCAGCTCGCGCTTGGCCTCGCGCAACGCGGCGCGGTCGGTCACGTCCCGACCCAGCAGGGTCGCCGCGCCGTCGGTTGGCTTGAGCAAGCCCAGCAGCACGCGGATCGCCGTCGACTTGCCCGCGCCGTTGGGCCCGAGAAAGCCGAATATCTCGCCGGACGCCACGGAAAATGTGAGATCCTCGACGCCGCGTACGTCCCCGTAGTACTTGGTTAGGCCGTCGATCTCGATCGGGGGCGCGTCGCTGCCGCTCACGTGTCGAGCAACGACGCCGCGGGCGTTATATCTAGTTGGGCGCTGTCGGGAGTTGGTGGTCCCGCAGGCTCAGACGTGTTCCTCGTAGGGCTGGACGACGACGAAGCCGTCGCCACCCGCGAAGGACATCTGATAGCGCTCGCCGGATTCCTGTCCGACCATGTCCGAGAGGCTCCGGTTGACCTCCACGTCCGGTGAGGTGCCGCTCCAGGCGACGGTCGCGCTCGGGTCGGTCGACACCGGCGGGGAGAGCACCAGCGGGTCGCCGTGGGTGGTCAGTGCGACGTAGCCCGGTCCTTCGAGGAAGACGTTCGTCAACCCGCCGGCGAAGGCGCCCGCGAGGCTGTCGATCGTGCTGATCTCGTAGGACAGATCTGACTCGAACGCGAGGATGTCCTCTCCGTTGACCGTGATCGACTCGCCGGCGTCGAGTTCGAGCACCTGCACCTTCTTCTTGCTGTCCGCGAGGTAGACGTGTCCCTGTCCTTCGACCTTCATCACGGGTGTCCCCTCGCCGGAGGCTGCTTCCTTCAGAAAGCCCGTGATGCCGCCTTCGGCGGAGGCTTGGCCGGTAAACGAGAGATCGCCGGAGTATGCGACCATCGACCCGGCTTTCGCCATCACGGTGTCCTCGACGGCAACGTCGAGCGTGTAGCTATTTTCGAGCTGGAACGTTTCGTCTGTCTCTGTCGGAACGTGTTCGGCTTTGAATTCGTCTACATCCATGGTATCACAGGGCAGGGCGGCCCTGTATGATCGACACGCTGCTAGGAAATTAGTGTTGCTGTTTCGATACGAACTGTCGAGCGCACTGTTTGGCGCTCGGTCGTCACTCGCAGATCGAAGACCGCGCCGAGCACGTGCGTCCGACCTGCTCGGTCCTGCACGACGACGCCGTCGATCGCTTCGCACGCGCCGAACTGCCGATCCGGACCGCTCGGACAGCGAGCGTCGGCCCACGCCGTCGCGGCTGACGTGTTGTACGCGATTCCGCGGACGACGCCGGCTCGCAGCCGGGAGGTCCGGAGCGTCTCGATTCGCGGGCCGAGCTGATCGTTGACTGCGTCGACGGCGGCCTCGCGCTCGTTCCACGCATAGTTGCTGGGGACGCCTGCCGCTGTGTCGTGTACTGCCCGGTCGAGCGCTCGGGACACGTCGCCGTCCGATCGGTCTGCCACACCAGCGGCGTCGACGGGCGCCGCACCGAGTTGCACGTACGCCAGCGCGATCGGTGCCAGCCCCACCGCAATCACTGCAGCGGCGACGAGCACCAACTGTGCGCGCGCCGCTGTGTCCCCATCTCTTGCTGCGATCATGCATACCACACTCTGAGGATCACATCGCCATACTGCGTCGTCACCGTCGCGGTACCGTAGCTCACGCCGGCCGGGCGCTGGTAGCCGACCGACCCGTGTGTGGTCTGGACCTGATACAACAGATTGTCCGGTAGTAGCCGGTCGAGACGGCGATCAAGCGACGCCCGCTCGCGCTCGAAACTCTCGGCATCTCTGGCAATCTCCGAGAGTCGTGTGGCGTCCTGATGACGCGGGGGCTCGCCTGCCAGCACCGTTCCGGCGTCCTCGGCGTAGGCATCGAGCTGTGTCGCGCCGTCGTTGGGTACGGGGACGCCGAGAGTAAACACCACGGCGATGGCGAGAATCAGGACGACGCCGATGCCTGCCTCGACGACCGGTGTCGACAGCTGCGCACGATCACTCATCGACGGCGACCTCCAGCAGCGCCTTCTCGGTCTGTTTCGGATAGTACGTCAGCTCGATGTCGCCCGACGCCAGCACACCGTCGGCGTCTACCGATACTGTCGCGGTCCGATATCGGCTCGTCGTGACGGCGAACTCGCCGGTCAGTCCCGACTCGTTGTGCCGAACGATCCGCGGGCCGATCCGCATCGTCGTCACGGTGGCGTTTGCCATCGGATCGACGTACACGTCGACGCGTCCGGTCCGCCGCGGTAGTGTCACCGTCCTATCGGTTCCGTCGAAGGCGTCTGCGACCGTGACCGACTGCGTCCGTTCGACCAGCACGAGCCGTTCGATCGAGTAGCCGTCGGCGTCGCCGGTCGCTGCGAGTGTCGTCTCGTTCAGTGTCACGCGGACCGAGCGTCCGCCGAGGCCGGGTACCGTTGACCGGAGCGCGTCGGCGTCGAACGCTTGGACCGCGCTCGCGTTCAACACGTTCGCCCGCGTCGCCAGCGGA
This sequence comes from Natronoarchaeum philippinense, assembly GCF_900215575.1. Lineage (NCBI taxonomy): Archaea > Methanobacteriati > Methanobacteriota > Halobacteria > Halobacteriales > Natronoarchaeaceae > Natronoarchaeum > Natronoarchaeum philippinense. Next base: position 408,098 of record NZ_OBEJ01000002.1, read on the forward strand.
CCGTCGGCGTCGACGAGTCGCTCGGAGACTCCCGCCGCGAGCTGACGCTCAGTCGCGTCGCCGTCGGCGGCCGCGAACGCGCCGTCTGCGATCGCCAGCCCGACGACCATCGCCCCAGTCACTGCGACGAGCGCCACGCCAAGCGCCAGCAGGTTCGCCTGCCCGCGCATCACGACCCCTCGCCTCCGAGGCGGACGACGAGCCCGTTCGGACTGTCGCGCACTCGCACGTTCGCCGACTCCTGACTGTCCCAGTGACCGTCGACCGTCTCGACTGACTCGGGCAGCGCCAGCGGCGTCTTCCCGCCGACCGAGGGATGTGGGTGCTCGAGCACGAGCCGGCCGCTCGTGACGCGGATCGTGTACGCCGAACTTCCGATCGTTCGCGGGAGCTCCAGCCTTGTCGTCGCGTTCACTGCCGTCGCGTTGTGAGGTATCGCTGCACGCAGTTCGGCGCTGGCGTCAGCCAGCGTTCTGTCAGCGACTTCTTGGGCGGCCGCCGACCGGTACTCCGGGATCGCACCGGCGTACAGCGTCGTCGTCAGGAGCCCGATGTACAGGATCACGATCCCGGCCTCCAGTGCCTTGCCGACGACCGGGGACGCGGCGCGAGTCGTCGCCGTGAACGTGCCACCCGAGCGCCGCTTTGCCGGCGGTTGGGATGGCTCAGGCACGGTTCACCTCTAGCTGCATGTCGTGGATGATCAAATAGGCCGTTCGGTCGCCGCGATAGGTCGCCACGACGCTCTGGTGATCGTCGCCGGGGAACAGGCGCCCGCTCGTCGACCGAACCGCGCTCTGGGCATCGAAGTGGCGCTTCCAAGCGCCCGGCGTCGGCGTCTCGATCGCAACGCGATAAGACCCGTTCCCCAGCGCTCGCCGATCGTGGCTGACGCGCGAGGACAGCCTGAGCGACCGGCCTGCGGCCCCGGTCGTCGTCCACTCGCTCGCGTTCAGCTGGGCAGCGCCGACGGCGAGGACGCCGCCGCTCCCCCGCGAGGCCGTGATCGGTGGCGCTTCGTAGAGCCAACTGTTCCCTGTCCGTCCGCGGACGATGGTCCCAGCTTCGTACGCCACTCGCCGATCGCCCGACTCGTAGACTAACGCGTCGACCGCGACGGTCGCCACGACGCCAGACTCGTTGAGCACGCGGAGCGCCCGGTCCTCGGTAGCGATCCGTCCATTGGCGAACGCGACGCGCCCCTCGTGGTAGCCGGTCGTCTCGGTCGGTTGGAGCGCGCGATCGAACCCATCGGCGACGCTGGCGGCGTCCGCTGTGGCTGCGTTGCTCTCGACAACCGCGCCGATACCAGCCGTTAGCCCGCCGAGGCCGACGACGGCGATCGCCAACAACAACGCGACGCCGACGACGTTCGACTGCGCTCGGTCGTTCGGGCTGCTGCGCTCGGATCGGCTCACACCATCCCACCTACCGAGAACACGGCGTACGCGATCAACACGAGCACGCCGGAGTGCAACAGCGCCTCGTACCGCCCGCGGCTGGCCGTTCCCGCGAACCAGCCCGAGGCGAGCATCGTCGCTTGGGTCACGATGTAAAACCGGTAACGCTCGCGCGCCGGATCGATACCGCTGGGATCCAGCCCGACGCCGGCGCTCGATCCCGATACCGCCGAGAGCTGTGCGAACCCGTCGATCACGTAGGCGTCGACTGCGACGACGATGCCGATCACGAGTAGCGCGGTCGTCCAGCCGACGGTGACGTACACGAGCATTGCGCTCCGCAGCGCTTTCTTTTCGTGATGGAGGCGTCCGACCTCGGTCTGGAGCGTCTCGAAGATGTCCTCGGTGTCGCCACCGGCGTCTAACGCTCCGGTCACGAGCCCGATCGTCTGGCCAGCCAGCGGCGTCCCGACGCGTTCGACGAACCGATCGAGTGCCGCGGCGCGCAGGTCTCCCTCGGTCGTTGTGAGGTTGACATTGAAAGCGAGATCATCAACGTCGGCCTGCAATGCACCCAGATCGACATCGGCGGCGACGCGCTCAACGGCTTCCGAGAACGGGCGGCCGAGACGGACGTGGCCGGAGACTGCGTGGACGAAGTCCTTGATCTCTCTGTCTTTGGCGTCGTTGATCCGGGCACGTCGCACCGCGACGAGTCCGACCGGTACCGTGAACGCGACGTACGACAACAAGACGACATCGACGAACTGCACGCCTATCGATGAGAGCGAGGCCCCGACGCCGAGGCCGATCGGTAGCGAGAGCACGACCGCGCTGGCCGGGTTGCGCGCTGCAGACGTGATCGTCGGTAGGACCCCAGCCGGGACCTCGTACGACGGCTCGGAGTGGTCTGGCGGCCGAAGCCGCTCGACGAGCCATGCGGCGGCGAGTCCGGTCGAGAGGACAAACACGGCGCTGCCATACACGATCAGTTGCCGCCCGGTAACCGTGCCGACGGGCGATCCGATAGGTTGCGAGAGACTCGGCGAGAGCACGCTCAACACGGTCGTGATAATGACCATCAGCGACGGCAACACCAACAACACGATGAACAGCTCAGCGAGCAGTTCGAGGAACGATTCGGCCCGCTCGCGCGCCCGTCCCTGTTGGTGAGAGAGCATCCGGCTCTCCATACGAAGGTAGCTTGTCAGCTCCTCGCCACCCTGCTCGGCGTGTTCGCGGAATTTGAGCAGGAACGGCGCTAAGACGTCCCGAGAGGGCGTGTCCCGCGCGACGATCTGAAGCCCGTGGCTGAGGCTCCCGGTCAGCGTCGCCTTGTTCAGCGCCTTCCGGAACGCCACCGCAGTCTGTCCGTACGCCTCAGTGTTGGCGGCGACTTTTCGCAACATCGCGCGGCGGTCGTCGCTCCCCGTCGAGAGCACCCGTAAGTACCGAACCGCGCCGGGAAGCGTTCGGTCGATGTCTGTCTGGCGAGCGCTTGCGATCCACTGGAGATAGCGCCCGCCGAACCAGATCGTGACGCGCTTGGACGCCGCCGCAGCGACGAGCGCACTCCCGGCGGCGACGGGCGACACCCCCGGTGTGAGACCACTGGCGACCGAAAGACCCGTTCCGGTTGCCGTGGGAACGACGGAGACCGCAAGCGCCAGTGACGTGACAAACACGCCAACGAACGCAATCCACGAGAGGGCGTACACGCGCGAGATGTACACGTCGAAGCTCGCACGAACGTCGGTCCCGCGGTAGGACTGTCTGTCGGCGTCGTGGCGTCTGGCGTCGGCATGACGGCCAAATAGCGCGTACAGCGACCGATCGAGCACCGCACCCGGACCGCTGCCGCCGAGCGTCCTGTTGCCGGCGGTCTCGACGGATGTCGGACTACTCATCGGCGGCCTCGCTGGGACCGGTGCTGGCCCGTTCGACGGTCGCCGCCTCGTTAGTCCGAAGGTCAGCGAGGAATTCGAACAGTTCCTCGAAGTCGTTCGCACCGTCGCGCCGTAGATACCGAACGTACCGGTGTTTGCGGTGGAACTCCGCTTCGACGGCGCCGACCGGCCGGTCGGTTCGCCGGGCCAAAGCGTGAAACACGCGCATGTTGCACTCGCGCTCGTCGTCAGCACCCCACTCGCCGCCGAACTCGCCGCCGTCGGGGGCGGCCTGTCGCTCGTCGGTTGCAGTCTCGTTGAGCACCGTGGCTCTGCTCCGGTCTGACCAGTCGATGCTCGCCGCTTCGACCGTCGTCTCCAGTTTCGGGTGCGCGTACTCGAACGTGAACCGGCCGGACTGGTCTGTCCCACCGATCCGGTTCCAGTAGATTTCGTCGCCCTGTTTTTTGACGACGCCGCATTCGCCGTCGACGTGTTCGAACTCGTCGGCGGTGAGAAACTCCACGAGGTCGCCGACGTACCGATCGCCGCCGACGTGTCGTGGGAACACGACCAGATCGAGTTCGCGCAACAGGTACGGGGCCATTCCCTGCTCGACGACGCGGTTAACGAGCTTTTCGACGTCTTCTGCGTGGGTCGTGCCGATGATACCGTGACCGGTGTTGAGCGACTCGGCGAACGTCTCGAAACTCGCTGGCGTGTTGATCTCCGCGAGCACCTCGACATCAGGATTAAGATAGTTACATTCGGTCATCAGATCCGCCATCGTCACCTGTTTGTACTCGCTCTCGTGGTCTCTGGTTGTCAGCGAGACGCCAGTTTCGTGCGGTAGGCGCACCTCTCGCGATCCTTCGTCGATGCTGATCGGACGGTCGCGGAAGGGTATAAATGGCATATGGGCATTGAGTAATGTCGTTTTCCCGACACCAGTCGGACCGGAGAACAACACGACGCCGTGGTGCTCGTACAGCATCCACAGCAGCGCGACCATCTCTTCGGAGACGCTCCCGCGCTCCAGCAGGTCGATCGGCGTCATCGCCTCGGGAGATTGCTTTCGGATCGAGATGTGCGGGCCGTCCTCGCTGATCACCCCCAACGCTACCGCACAGCGGATCGTCACGTCGTCCGGAACGCCCTCCGGAGCTAGATTGACCTTCGCGCTGGGATTCGATGCGTTCAGTTCGGTGCCGTCGGCGGCCGCGAGTTGGGTGACGACGTTGATAAACGTCGACTCGTCCTCGAACGCGAGATTCGTCGGCATTCGCTCGTCGTGACCGACACTCCCACGGGGCAGCACCTTGATGCGCTCGCCGACGCGGTTGGCCTCGATGTCTTCGAGGTGGCGGTCCCTGATCGGGACCGTGAGCGTCCCCTCGCCGACGTAGTCGCGGAGCACGTAGTACACGAGATCAGAGAGCCTGTCCGCCGAGTACCGACCTTCGATGGGTGGGACCGCGAGATCGTACTCCGCGAGGGCACGCTGCAGTCGGAACCGCGTCGCGTCGACCCACGCTCGCGTCCGGCGCGCGGTGAGTTGCCGGGAGAGAAACGTTCGGGCGCGACTACGAACGAACGACTTGCGGTCGTCGACCAGTCCGTCGACGTTGGCCTCCCAGATTCGTTCTTTACACTCCTCGACTAGGGTCTCGTCACCGGGCAGCAGGTCCGGCTCCTGAACGGCGTATTTCGTCGTGAACGAGTCCCTGCCGAGCAGATGCTCCCGATAGATGACGACCGGAACTTCGAACTCCTGAAAGCTGACGGTGTAGCTGGTTAGTCGCTCGCTGACGAACCGCTCGATGAACTTCGGTTCGGCGGGAAACGTCGTTCTCGCCGGTGCGTAGTTCTCGGTGTGGACGACGAGCCGATCGTCGGCAGTGTCGGCTACTTCGATACGATCGTCGACTGCCAGCGGCGTCAGTTCGCCCAGACAGCGTAGGTCACGGAACGCACGGTAGCCCACCCGTCGGCGCGCAGCCGCCGAGCAGGACACCAGCCGGTCGATGATCTGCTCGTACTTGGGATCGAACCCCTCGTTCATCCGTTCGACGGTCCCCTCGCGGGTCAACGGCCGCGCGAGGGCGGCGTCCTCGAAGTAGTCCCTGATCGTTTCGAGTGCAACCACGTCGGTCGCCGAGAGCGGCGGTTCGCGCACCTCGTACTCGAACGCTTCCTCCCGATCGTAGATCGTTGCGACGACGCCGGGATAGAGCTCGTACTGCTCACGAACGTCGGACGCATACCACGCTTCGGGATCGTCGGGCGGCAGTGGCGGCGGCACAGCGTCGCCCTCTTGGGCGATCGACTCGCGCGGCGTCGTCGGAACTTCCAGCGACGGCCCATCGGTCATGGAATCTATGCGCTATTCCACAGTATTTAAATTTGTGGAATAGAGGTGCAATTATACTGCTAGGCAGATCATCACAACTCCTCAGCCCAGACTAATATCCAGATACAGCATCCCGACGACGCCGGCCATCAGCCCCAGCGTAGCGATCCGCTCGTAGCCGCGAGTGTGGGTTTCGGGAATGATCTCGTCGGAGATGACAAACAGCATCGCGCCGGCGGCAAAGCCCATCGCGTAGGGCAACAGCGGCTCGACGGCGCTGACCGCAAGCGCGCCGAGCACCGCTAGCGGGATTTCGACGGCGCCCGAGCGCACGCCGGCAAAGACCGCGTAGGCGCGCCGATCCAGTCCGGCGTTGATCGCAGCGACCGAAACGGCGAGCCCCTCGGGAATGTTCTGGATGCCGATCGCAAGCATCAGCGGGATCGCGCTCGCCACGTCGCCCGACCCGAAGCCGACGCCGACAGCCAGCCCTTCGGGCATGTTGTGGAGCGTGATCGCCAGCACGAACAGGACGACGGGCGTCAGCCGATCGTCGTCGAGCGGGAGCGACTCGGTCGGATTAGCGCCGTCGGCTCGCTTCCCGCCCGTCAGCAGGTAGTGGGCGTGGGGCACCAGCCCATCGGCGCGGTCGAGAAAGGCGGCGCCGAGTGCGATGCCGACGAGCGTCGGGATGGGATTCCCATCGGAGTACTGCTCGATGCCGGGGATGATGAGGCTGGTAAACGCCGCGGCGAGCATCACGCCGGCCGCGAAGCCGAGCGCGCCGTCTAGTGCGCGCCGCGAGGGGTCGCGCCAGACGAGCACCAGCGACGCCCCGAGCAGGTTCAGCGTCGCAATGACGAGGCCGCCGACCAGTCCCTGTATCACCGGGTTGTCACCGGCGACGCCGACGAACAACTCGACTATCGAAACCATGCTCCGGGTTGTGTGCTATGCTGTCGAGTGACAAATAGCTCGTCCCTGCGACGGGGTTCGGACGGAACACTCCGGTTACGTTGCTCGGGGGAGTTCGACGTGGACGATACTTTTCTCGTCGGAGTTCGCTTCGAGCTCGACATCGCCCTGCGAGAGCGTCACGACCAGATACACCAGCCACAGCCCCATTCCGATGCCGTGGTCGAGGGGCGTCACTTCCTGTTCGCCGGTGAGGATTTGCGCTTCTTCCGGAGGGATCTTCGGCCCTCGATCGGTGATCCGAACGCTGACAGTATCGTCGCCGTCGGGGGAGATTTCGACGCCGACGGTCGGTGCGTCGCTTTCGTCGTGGATGATCGCGTTGACCAGCAGCTCGTGGAGCGCGTGTTCGAGGGCTGGAATCGCACGCACGTCCCCGATCGTCTCGTCGGGGCGGGTGACCGACAGTTCCGCTTCGGGGTACTCCTGTCGGATGTCGTCGACCACGCGGTCGACGGTAGCGTCGAGGTCGAGCCGCAACGGCGGCGGTTGTTCGTCGAGCAAGCGTACGATCTCGCGGTGTTTGTCCATCACGTCGACCAGTCGATCGATCTCCTCGACGATCACAGCCGCCATCTCGGCGACTTCGCCGTTCGTACTGCGGGCGACTTCGTCGGCGTACCCGCGGATGATCGTCAGCTGATTCGAGAGGTTGTGACGCAACACGCGGTGCAGCACTTTCAACTGGCGCGTCGCCTCCCTGTACTCGGTCACGTCTCGCTGGAAGCCGACGTAGTTGACCACGGCGCCGTCTTCGTCTCGCACCGGCGCGATCGTCACCCGATTCCAGAACTTGCTGCCGTCTTTGCGGTAGTTCCGGAGTTCGACCGTCGTTGCTTGTTCCTCCTCGATCGCGGCCCGGAGCTCGGCGACCGGTTCCGCCTCGGTGTGGTCGCCCTGCAAGAATCGGCAGTTGCGGCCGAGCGTCTCCGCCTTGCTGTAGCCAGTGATATCGGTGAACTGGTCGTTGACGTAGCTGACGGCGTTGTCCGGGTGATTGGCGTCGGCGAGCGTGATGCCGATCGGCGCCTCGTCGATCGCGCGATTCTTGCGCTCCAGTTCGGCTTGGCTGTCCCTGCGAGCTGTGATATCTCTCGTGATCCAGAGGCGGCCGTAGTGGGCGCCCGAACTGCCCGTGACCGCCGTCGAGTACCACTCGACCGTCCGGCCATCGTCGAGTTCGAGCACGCCGCTGCTGGTCGTCCGCGGCGTCTCGAACAGTTGCTCGATCGCTTGTCGAAAGGCGTCCTCGTCGGCTACGGACGATCGGATGGCAGCGAAGACCTCGTCGACGCTCCCATCGTTGAGCAGCTCCGTCGAGACGCCCCAGAGCTCCCGAAATCGATCGTTGTACGAGAGAATGTCGCCGTCGTCGTTGACGACGAGAACGCCGTTGGGAAACGCCTCGTGCTGGGCTTCCAGCAGCGACTGGCGAAACTCCAGTTGCTCGCGCTGTGCAGCGCTTTCTCTGTTGCGCAGCGCGCGATGAACGATGTCGGCGAGATCGCCGGCGAACTGCACGTCGTCGCCGGTCCACTCGCGGGTTTCACCAACGTGCTCGAAGCAGACGACGCCGACGACTTCCCCTTCCGATCGGAGCGTCGCATCCAGCAGCGAGGCGATGTCGTTGGGCCCGAGATAGTCCGCGACGAGTTCGCGCGTTCGCTCGTCGGAGTGTGTATCGGTAACGGCGATCGTCCGGTGGCTCTTGAGGGCCTGAAAGTACCGCGAGTAGTTGCCGATGGCGAGTTCCCTGCCCGAGGAGTGCTCGCCGGTCTCGGCGTCGAAGTGATCCACACAGCGCATCACCGTGATGTCGTCGTCGAACAGCCAGATGTTGACCCGGGAGACGCCGAGGATTTCGACCGCGGCCTCCGTGATCTGTCGGGCGGCAGCCTCGAAGTTGCCGTCGACGACCGCCTCGTTCGTCGTCAGCTCCAGCAGCGTCTCCTGTCTGCGACGAAGGCGGTGATGGTCTTCGCTGCGGTCCCGACTCATTGCACGCAGTTTCACACTCCAGATAAATCACTCTTCTTGCAGTCTCGTTTGTTCCGCCGGGTCGCTCAAACTTCATAGGACCAGCCGCGAGAGCAACGTGGTCCTCGACTTTGGTCGAGGCTGACATTTATATTACGTCCACGTCGATAGATACCATATGGCATCCACAGAGGTCGAGCTTCGGAGCACGATCGGCGGTTTCACCGCGACCGGACGGCTTCACACGTTGAGCGTTTGGTTCATCTTTGCCCTTCGGCTGATGATGGGGATCGCCTTCTTCCAGAGCGGTTTCGGCAAGGTGCTCGCGGGGAATTTTAGCGCCGCGGGCTACCTCAACAACGCACCGGCAGCCAACGGCAGCCCAGTCGCCGGCCTCTTCGAGGCGATGGGTAGTTCCGCCCTGTTCGTCGACTTCGTCAACGTCGCGGTGCCGTGGGGCGAGGTGCTGATCGGACTCGGCCTGATCTTCGGCGCCCTGACGCGGCTGGCGGCGTTTTGGGGCGCGTTCATGATGCTGCTGTTCTACCTCGGGAACTGGGATGTCGCCCACGGGTACATCAACGGCGACTTCGCGTACATGCTCGTGTTCCTCTCGGTGGCCGCCTTCGGCGCCGGGCGCATCCTCGGCATCGACGCCTACCTCGAACAGTACGATGTCGGTGGTCAGCCGCTCGTCGAGCGGTATCCGTGGATGCGGTACATTCTGGGCTGATCGGCGAGCAGTTCGTTTTGGAGACGGTCGTCGTGTCACCGTGGCGTCTCTAGGTACGGCGCAGTCACCCGGATGCGAATGGTCGGCACTAGTACGCAGGGGGCGGCGACCGACAACCGCCGGGCAACTTCGTGTTTAGGCGCCGCGAGTGCACTCTTAGGTATGCCGGGGGAGTCACAACTACGCTACGCTGCAGCGGGCGCACTGACCACGATCGTCGCCGTGCTCGTCGTCGTCGGCACGGTCGGCGCGGGCGTCGTGCCGTCGCTCGGCGGGACGGGACCGGCCGCCCAGCCTCAGACCGCACAGCAGGGCGCCGACGACGGGGCGTTCCCGCCCGCGACCGACGACGTTGCCGATCCAGTGATCGACTACGACAAGGTCGACTACGGGCTGGCGCTCCAGAGCGGGACGAACAACGCGACCGAGTACCAACTGTTGGTCCTCGGGGCGGTGTTGCCGGCCAGCGAAACCGCCGAGGGGACGGTGAACTGCGAGGGACAGGTCTGTCGGCTCAACGGAACGGTCGGGCCGGACGAGACGGTGACCTACCGCGTCTCGGGCGCGATCGTCGGCGTCCAGCCGCGCGACGACAGGCTCGTCGGCACCGTCAGCGGACGGCTGACCGGCGACGGGATGCTCGGCCTCGCCTCGGGAGCACTCTCGCCGTCGGGCGAACGTGTCGACGTTCAGGGGCCACAGCCGGGGCTCGGCGGCGGTGACGGCGGCGCGGGCGATGGGGACGGTGATGGCGGTAACGGCGGTGCCGGGGCAGGCGGCGATGGTGGGGACGGCGGTGACGGCGGCGCCGCAGGAGACGGCGGTGGCGGCGACACGAACGTCAACGTCAACGTGAACACTTCGGCGTCGGCCAGCGCGCAGTCGTCGGCCAACGCCGCGGCCGGCGCCGAGGCGACGGCGGGCGGCGAGAACGCGAGCGCCAACGAGAGCACTGCGGCCGGCGGGGCGTCGGACGGCGACGGACAGGGTGCCGCCGGCAACGCGACGGCGGGCGACGGTGACGGCGGATCAGCCGACGGTGATGCAACGACTGACGACGGGACTGACGCCGACGACGGGACTGACGCCGACGACGGGACGGATGACGGCGGTGATCAGAACGGTGAAACGCAGGACGGGAACGTGGACGACGCGGATAACGGCGACGGCGGCGAGACTGTGGATGCGAACGAGGGTGATGGCGGCGAGACGGACGCGAACGGCGGTGACAGTTCCACGCCCGACGGGAACGTCGACGACGAGAACGGGGACGACGCGTCTACGTCCGACGCAAATTCGGCGGGCGACGACGCCGATGACGCCGACGGCGATTCGACCGACGAGTCCGAGACGTCCGATAGCGACAGCGAAGGCGACGGGAACGAGTCGTGATCGGCCTCAGACCGCCTCGACGCGCTCGAACAGGTACGTCCCGACGCCGACCATCACGACCGACGAGACGACGAGCGCGACCAGATCGACCGCGAGCGGGTTCGCCGAGGCGCCGACCAGCACCGCGCGCAGCGCGTCGACGCCGTAGGTCAGGGGGTTGACGTAGGCGAGCAGTTGGACCGCGCCGGGAAGGCTCTCGATCGGGTAGATCGCGCCCGAGAGGAAAAACAGCGGGAAGATGACGAACTGGATGACGAGTCCGAACCCCTCGCTGTCGCGGAACTGCGAGGCCAGCGCGACGCCGAAGCCGACGAACGTCACCGCGATCAACGCGAGAATGACGCCCGCGAGCGGCAGGGCGAACACGCTGGTCACCCGAAACCCGAGCGGGATCGAGAGCAGTAGGATGAGAGACGCCTGCACGAGCGCGGTCGTCGATCCGCCCGCGATCCGGCCGAGGACGATCGAGGTGCGGCTCACCGGGGCGACCATGATCTCCTTGAGGAAACCGACCTCCTGATCCGAGAGAATCGACATCCCGGCGAAGGAGGCGCCAAACAGCATCGTGAAGCCGACCATTCCGGGGACGAGGTACTGGAGGTAGTCGACGCCTTCGGGCAGTCCGGGGATCGCCGCGTCGCTGAATCCGAACCCGAGGAACACGAGGAACAGGATCGGCATGGCGACCGAGCCGATGATCCGCGAGGGCGTCCGGAGAAATCGCTTGATGTCGCGCAGCCAGAGGGCGTAGATGCTCCGGGCGTCGACGAGGCTCATCGCTCACCACCGCTCGTCCCGGCCTCGGCGGGCGCGCCGGCGGCGTCGGTCTGTGGGGAACTGCCCGTCCCGACATCGGCGTCGGTCGGCGCGTCGGCTTCCCGCTCGGCCAGCGTCGCGCCGGTGAGCGAGAGAAACACCGTTTCGAGATTCGGCTTGCGAACGTCGATGCCGGAGATCGACACGCCCTCGTCGTCGGCCAGTCGAACGAGGTCCGCGACGTGGGCGTCGCCGCGCTCGATCGTGACGCGCAGCCCCGAGTCCGTGGTGGTGTACTCGCTCGCCCACGGCGCGGCGTCCAGCCGAGCGCGAAGCGGCGCCGCCGACCCCTCGACGGCCAGCGAGACCACGTCCCCGCCGAGCGAGGACTTGAGCGCCTCGGGCGCATCGAGCGCGACGATCTCGCCCTCGTCGACGATCGCAACGCGGTCACAGAGCGCGTCGGCCTCGTCCATGTAGTGAGTCGTCAGGACGACCGTCGTGCCGGTCTCCTCGTTGAGTCGGCGGACGTACTCGCGGGTGTCCCGGCGCGTCCGTGCGTCGAGGCCGACCGTCGGCTCGTCGAGAAACAGCACCTCGGGCCGGTGCAACAGCCCGCGAGCGAGTTCCAGCCGGCGCGCCATCCCGCCGGAGTAGCCCCCGACGCGTTCGTCGCGCCGATCCGCGAGATCGACCAGATCGAGCACCTCGTCGATCCGGTCGTGCAGCGTCGAGCCGCCCATCCCGTAGAGACGGCCGTGGAACGTCAGGTTCTCTTCGCCTGTCAGCTCCTCGTCGAGCGCGGGCTCTTGGAACACGACGCCGATCGACGAGCGAACGTCGTCGCCCGCCGTCTGCACGTCGTGTCCGGCGACCCGCGCCGTCCCCGCCGTCGGCGGCAACAGCGTACAGAGAACGTTGATCAGCGTCGACTTGCCGGCCCCGTTCGGCCCCAGCAGTCCGAAGATCTCGCCGTCCTCGACTGCGACCGAGAGGTCGTCCACCGCGACGACATCGCCGTAGGATTTCGTCAGCCCGTCGACCTCGATCGCTACCATGTGGCGCCATTGGACGCCGACCCGTTTGAGTCGTTGGGTACCGGTGCCACGGGGCTCCTCACTCGAACTGCGCGACGAAGCTCCCGGCCGACTCGCGCCACGCCTCGACGACGGCGTCGTCGTTCTCGCTGTCCCACGGATCGACGGCGTCGCGCTCGTCGAGCGCCGCGACGGTGCGTCGGACGCCGTCCTCGAAACTGATCGTGTACTCGAAGCCGAGATCTCGGCGCGCTTTCGCGTTGTCGAACACGGTGCTGTACTGGAAGTGATTCTCCAGCAGATGGGTGCGCTCGGGCAGCGCCGCCCGGAGCTGGTCGGTCGGAATGTGGACCAGTTCGGGCTCGGGGGCGTCGAGCGCGCGGGCGACTCGGCGGTGGTACTGGTTCCACGTGATCACCTCCTCGCTGGTGACGTGGTAGGTCTCGCCGTAGGCGGCCTCGTTGCCGACCGCCCCGACGAACGCCGCCGCCACGTCGTCCCGATGGCAGGGTCCCCACAGCGAGGTGCCGTCGCCGTGGACGACGATCGGTTTCCCACGACGGATGCGGTCGATGTAGTAGCTACCTACCCCGAGCGTGTGGAGCACGTCGCCGCCCTCGCCGTAGGTGCTCCACGGCCGGAGCACGGTCGTCTCGAAGGCGTCGCCGTGGGCGTCGAGAAACACGTCCTCGGCGGCAGCCTTGTTCCGGCCGTACTCGCTGACGCCGGGCTCGCGCGCAGCTGATTCCACAACTGGGTTGCGCTCGGGCGGCCGGTGGTACACGTCGACCGTCGAGCAGAAGACGTACTGGTCGACCCGGTCGGCGAAGGCGTCCACGGCGGCGCGGGCCTGCTCGGCGTCGAAACAGACCATGTCGATCACGCAGTCGGCGTCGGTCTCTCGGGCGACGGCGTCGAGCCGCTCGCCGTCGTTCCGGTCGCCGTGGACGAACTCCACTGCCTCGGGTACGTCGGCGTCCGCCTCACCGCGCGTCATGCAGACGGCTTCGTGCCCGGCCTCGACGAGCTGTCTGGTGATCCCTGTCGAGATGAGTCCCGTGCCGCCGATGAGTAATACTCTCATAGCCCAGCGTTGGGCGGTCGACGCTTAACTGGCGGCGGTACGCGCTCGACCCCGGCTTGATGCCGAGCCGCAATCGACGAAACAAGACTTATTACTTACTAACTAGTCAGTCAAACTGTGCAACAGTCGAGTTCACAGAAACGGCCGTGGCTCGCGGCGCTGCTGGGAGTGCTCGCCGTCGGCTTCGGCCACTTCTACATTCGGCGGTGGCGGCGCGCTCTCGGCTGGCTGCTGGCCACCGTAAGCGTGACCACGCTGTTCGTCGACCCGGCGGCGCTCGAAGCGTTTGCGACCTTTTCGGCCGTCGATCCGATGGCGCTCGCCCCGACCGCGTTCGTGGCGGTGCTCAGCGTCGTCGACGCGTACGTCCTCGCGCAGGCCCAAAACGCCGCCGCCCGGATGACGCCCGACGAAAACGGTGAGTTGACCCACTGTCCCCACTGCGGGAAGGAACTCGACGACGACTTAGAGTTCTGTCAGTGGTGTACGACTCCGCTCGACGAGTTCCAAGGCGGGCAGCAGATCGACGACCGCGACTCGCCCTGACCGGGGTCAGAACTTCACTCCTCGGGCAACAGCACTGACTGAACGTACTCTTCTGCAGTCTGTCTCGCGGTCGCCAGTGCGTCGGCATCGTCGAGCACGACCGCCCGTGTGCGAGCGCCGTCGACGATCGTCATCAGCGCCGCGGCGGTGTGTTCGGCATCGACATCGGCGAACACGCCCTGCGAGATGCCGTCGTCGATCACGGTTCTGAGCATGTACTGGACGTACTCGTCGTTCTGCTCGAACCGGTCGGCGAACGCCTCCTTGTACGGGGCCTGACTGCGCATTTCGAGGATGGCGACCAGCAGATCCTGATGCTCCTCGACCTCGACGAGCAACTGATCGAGCAACAACGTCAGGCGCTGTTCGGGGTCGGTCCGTTCGACCTCGTGGATCGTGTCGACGAACTGTTCGAGGACGAAGTCTAAAAATGCCGCCAGCAGATCGTCTTTCGTGTCGTAGTGGTAGTGTACTGCGGCGGTCGATTTTCCGTACTCCTCGGCGATACGTTTGATAGTCAGATCGGCGTACCCGTGTTCGCGGAGCGCACGATAGGTCGCGTGCATGATCTCCTCGTCGGGGTCGGAAAACGAGCGATCCGGCGGGTTGGCCATCGTGTAACGCGTCGGCCCTGGATCAAATAACAGTTGTGACCCGCTCGCCAGCATTGTGACCCATTCGTCAGCGGCTCGACGCCGCGGTCGAACCGTCGAATCCGGTGCACTCGGGGCGAACTATTCGGGATCAGAGTCACCGTGACTGCGTTCAAAACGCTTTTGACTAACTAGTTAGTAAGTCGCGTAACGAGATGGACGACACACCGGCCGACGATATTCTGGAAGCGACCTATCACGCGCTGTGCAAGCACGGATACGCGGATCTCACGTTACAGCAGATCGCCGCCGAGTCCGAGCGGAGCAAGTCCTCGATCCACTACCACTACGACAGCAAAGACGAGCTGTTCGTCGCGTTTCTCGATTTTCTCTACGAACGGCGCGCGTCCCAACTCGCGTCGGTCGACGGTGACACGCCCCGCGAACGGTTGGCGTCGCTGCTCGACGCGCTGTTGTCCTTCGAGGAGACGGCAGCCGACGGCGAGTTCCAGACCGCGATGCTCGAAGTCGCCGCGCAGGCTCCCTACGACGACGCGATCCGGCGGCGGATCGCCGAGTTCGATCAGTATCTCTTCGAGACCGTTCGAGAGATCATCGAGGACGGCGTCGAGACAGGGGAGTTCGACACCGACCTCGAGCCGGCCGTCGCCGCGGACCTTCTGACGACGACAGTTCGGGGCGCTCACACGCGACGCGTCGCGGTCGATCACCCGACTGATCGCCTGCACGAGACGATGGATCAGTTCGTCGAGGATCATCTCGTCGCAGCCGGTGCAGTCGAGGAGGTCCGCGGATGAGCGTGCTCGACCGCGTCAGCGCGCTGTTTAAGGGACCCGAGGAGTTCGATCTCACCTCCGGCGGCATCGGGAAGCCGCTGTTTTTCCTGGCGATGCCGATCGTCGTGACGAACCTGTTCCAGACGGCGTACAACCTCGCCGACACGTTCTGGCTGGGCCAGTACAGCACCGACGCGCTGGCGGCGATCAGCTTCGCGTTCCCGATGGTGTTCCTGCTGATCTCCTTTGGCATGGGCATCTCGGTCGCCGGGAGCGTGTTGGTCGCCCAGTACACCGGCTCGGACGATCCGGCCGAAGCCGAGTACGCGGCGTCACAGACCGTGACGTTCGCGCTGCTGGTTTCCTTACTGCTGGGCGGTCTCGGCTACTTCGCCATCGAACACTTCCTCGACCTGATGGGCGCCTCTGCAGACGTGCTCCCGCTGGCGACGGAGTACATGGAAGTGATCTCGCTCGGCCTGATGGCCATGTTCGGCTTCGCCGTGTTCATCGCGCTGATGCGTGGCTACGGCGACACGATCACGCCGATGCTGGTGATGTTCGGCTCGGTCGTGCTCAACATCGTTCTGGATCCGTTCCTCATCTTCGGCTGGGGACCGTTCCCCGAACTCGGCATTCAGGGCGCCGCCGTCGCCACGGTGTTTTCCCGCGCGCTGGCGCTCGTCGTCGGCCTTGCGATCATGTTCCGGGGCGTGCGCGGTGTCCAGATCAACCTCCGGGACATGGCGCCGGATATGGTCTACCTGCGGCGCCTCGTCGCGATCGGCCTGCCGGCCTCAGTCGAGGGGATGGGTCGGGCGCTGTC
The DNA here is from genome assembly GCF_900215575.1 of Natronoarchaeum philippinense. Taxonomy (NCBI): domain Archaea; kingdom Methanobacteriati; phylum Methanobacteriota; class Halobacteria; order Halobacteriales; family Natronoarchaeaceae; genus Natronoarchaeum; species Natronoarchaeum philippinense. The sequence goes on from NZ_OBEJ01000002.1 coordinate 424,450, forward strand.
GATGAACCTGCTGTTGTTCATCGTGGCGATGTTCTCCGACCCGGTCGTGGCTGCCTACGGCATCGGGACGCGGGTGTTTTCCGTGATCGTGCTCCCGGCGATTGCGGTCGCCCGCGGCGTCGAGACGATGACCGGCCAGAACATCGGCGCCGGCAAGCCGGACAGAGCCGCGAAAGCCGCGAAGCTGGCCTCCCAGTTCCTGTTCGGCCTCCTCACGATCGTCGGCATCGTCGTGTTCGTGTTCCCCGAGCCGATCGTCTCGGCGTTCGTCGGCGCCGATCAGGTAAACGCCGACAAGGTCGTCGACATCGGCGCCCAGTTCCTGCGCTACGTCGCCTTGACGTTCGGCTTCATCGGCATCACGCGGGCCTACACCGGGAGCTTCCGCGGCGCAGGGAAGACGCTGACCGCCGCCGCAATCTCCGTGTTGATGCTCGGTATCGTCCGGTTCCCGATCGCGTGGGTCGCGGCCGGCCAAATCGGCGAAGCCGGGATCTGGCTATCCTTTGCGATCTCGAACGTCATCGGCGCGGTCGTCGCCTACGTCTGGTATCAACGCGGCACGTGGCGGGACGGCGACCTCACGGGTCCCGACATCGACATCGACGACGAGGCCGTCGACGCCACAGCCACTGACGATTAGACCATGACCGGGCAACTCACTCGCGACGAGCGCAGCGCCGAACTGGACCGACGAGTCACAACCGCCGTCGACGCCGACGGGACGGACTGTCTCGATCCCGGTTCGCTCCCGAGCGCCGACGACCGATGGTACGGCCGGTTGCTCGCGCTGTCGTACGACGCGGTCGCACCGACCCCGGATCGAACAGTCACGCTCACCGCGGGGACTGCGATCGAACTGCTCCGGGAGTACTGGCTGGTACGCGAGCAGTTGATCGACACCGATGACGCCGCGGCGTCGCGCCGCGAACTCACGACGCGCCTGCTGGCCTCGGACTATCGCTACACCTCGGCGTACTCGACGCTCGGTGATCTCCAGACCGAGCGGCTGACCGAGTGCTTCGAGGTGTTTTCGGCAGTGTCAGAGTCGCTTATCGAGACGCTCGGGACACCCTCGCCGGACCACTCCGATCCGGACGAGGTCCGGTTCGCCGAGCGGACGGCGGGCGCGCTCGGCCGGGGAGCGGCGTCGATCGGCGCCATCCTCGCCGACGCTGACGAGCGCCAACGGGACCGCTTGGAGACGCTCGGCAGCGGCGTAGCCACGGCCCGCGCAGTGCGGGCAGCGATCGACGGTGACGGCGCGACGGCCGCGACCGATGGCACCGACACGCGGGCACTCCGACGCTACGCGAACCGGCGGCTGCAGGCTGCACAGCGGGCGCTCGAAGAACTCTCGGAAAGCGCGACGACGGCGTCGCTCAAAGGGCTTCTCGACGACGCCCCGGCGTCCGAGGCGTAGTACGACGCGGCGTCTAGAACATCCGGCCGTCTTCGTCGACGTCGTTTTGCAGGGCGGGGTCCTGCTGATCTTCGACGTTTTGCATCACCCACTCGTCGTCCTGACTGGACGTTTCGGGCGACGATTCGTAGGCCGACATCCCCATCGACAGGAGCTCCTCGACGGCCTGCTCGCGGTTGAGGAACTCGCCCTGATCGACGAGGCGGTCGATCTCGGTGTCGACGCGGTCCGGCAGTGAAACCTCAATGTTGGGCATGGTCTGACCTCAGAGAGTCACAGACGTAAATGCTTCGTCGCGGCAGTCGCTCGTCAGTTCGATGATACGCTGTTGCCGCGACCGCGGATTTCTTTTCGGCCCGCAGCGCAGAGTCGAGCAGTTCGATGCCACGAGACGACCACGACCGCCAGCGGACACCGGACGCAGATCCGGACGCGCCCCGAACCGAGTCCGAACTGCTCGATCGCGCTCGCCGGTACGCCGCGACGGTCGACCTCGATGTCGATCTGGACGCCGTCTCGTGGGACGTGTCCCGCCGCGCGAAGCGTCGAGCGGGCGCCTGTGTCTACCGCCGTACTGAGGACGCGGTGACGATCCGACTGACGTGGGCGGCGTATCGATCGCTCGGCTGGGCAACCTTTACCGACGTGATCCGGCACGAACTCGTCCACGCGTGGGAGTTTCTGACATTCGGGGAGTCGGGCCATGGCGAGCGATTCCGAGCGCAGGCCGACGCCGTCGACGCCTCGCGATACTGTCCGTCGTTTGCGGTGCCGCGGCTGCAACTGTGCTGTACGACGACGGGCTGTGCGTGGACGGCAGACCGACACAAGGCGTCGAAGACGGTCCGCGAGCCGGACGCGTATCGCTGTGGGGACTGTGGGTCGCGGTACGTCGTCGAGCACGTCGAGACGGGCGAGCGCTGGCGGACGGCCGCGGGCTACGAGGGCGCACGCGAGCGGATCGGCTCGGCGTGGTGATCACGCACCCTTGATGAGGTGGGTCGCACCGACAGTCTCGGCGACGATCCAGGCGACGAACAGCGCGTAGGCGGCCAGCAGGACGTACGATTCGAGCTGCGTGACGCGGAGGTCGGTCCGCAGGAACGAGAACAAAAGCACCGTCGCAAGCGTGAGGACGCCGAGCATCGGGACGGCGGTGGCGAAATCGATCGGGACACTGCCGACGATCAGCACGCCGATCGGAATGGCGACCAGCAGGTCGAACGTGTTCGAGCCGAGCACGTTTCCGAGGCTCGTGACGCTCTTGTCGGCCTGTGCCGAGCGTACGCTGACCAGCGCGTCGGGCAGACTCGTCGCCGCCGCGACGATGGTGACGCCGGCGAGGAATTCGGGGATGCCGAAGGTGGTGCCCAGCGACTCGACGCTGCCGACCAACAACTCGACGGCGAGCAGGATGACGGCCAGTCCGGCCGCGAGCCGGCCCCACTCCCGGCCGACTGCGATGCCGCCAGGCACGTCCCCGGCGTCGTGATCGCTCACATCCTGCCACTGGATGAACAGGTACAGCCCGTACAACAGCAGCGGGATCATCGCCAGCGGGCGCGTGAGGGTCCCGGCGAGTTCCGGGCCGTTGGCGACGGGGACGTAGATCACCGCCAGCGCGAACGTGACGACGACCGCTGAGACGGCGATCATGTAAAATTGGGCTTCCTTGTAGACGATGGTGCGATTCGTCTCCAGATCGCCGTCCGCCGCCAGCCCCGACAGCGCGGGGATGACGAGGATGTTGAAGATCGCCGAGCCGACGATGGCGCCGACGCCCATGTCGAACGTGTCGCCGAGCGCCGTCACCACGACGCTGGCCAGTTCTGGAAAGCTCGATCCGATCGCGACGACGATCGAGCCCTGCACGACCGCCGGCAGGCCGTAGTACGACGAGAGATGATCGGCCGACTCTTCGAGCCAGCCACTGCCGAGCCAGATGAACGCGGTGGCAACGACGACGATCAGTACGTGGACGATCGGCGCGTCGGGGAGCATCCCTCCGAGGACCATCGCCCGTGTATCGCCGGCCGGCCGGCTTTAATTATACGTCTTCGCGCCACGACAGCCCCAGCGCGTCGTCCGGCGGGGCGAGCGGGCTCGTCGGCAGGTCGTCACCGAGTTCGGGGTCGTTGTAGGCCCGCGGCGCAACGTCGTTGGGGCCGTCGGGGTAGAACAGCGACGCGAGCAACTGGATATGCTGGCGGCCGACGCCGAGCTCGAACTGGCCGCCGCCGTACAGCTCCACGTCGCGCTCGGCGGCGTACTCGATCGTCTCGAACAGCGATCGGACCGAGCCAAAGCGGGAGGGCTTGATGTTGAGCCAGTCGGGTTCCCACGGCAGCGCTTCGACGTCCTCGATGCCGTGGATCGGCGCGTCCCAGCTCACCCGATCGGCGGCGTCGTCGACGATCGGGCGCGTCTCGTCGGTGAGATCCGGATCTTCGATCACCGTCTCGTCGAACGCGTCGATCAGGCGCTCGTACAGCTCCGGATCGGCGGCTACGTCGACCTCGGTTCCCTCGTACTGGCCTTTGAGATCGAGGATACGCACGGCGTCGGTCTCGGCCAACTCCTCGATGATCTCCGGCGTCCAGTCGGGCGTCGGATCGAGCTTGAACTCCATGTCGGCGTCGACCTCGCGCAGCGCGTCGATCCGGTCGAGCGTCGGCGGATCGCCGAGACGGGTGCTGGCGACGAAGCGGACCGGATCGTAGCTCTCGTCGAGCGCGTCGGCCAGCGACAGGTCGGCCTGCCGGAGCGCCAGATCGAGCGCGGCGGACTCGACGCCCCAGCGCCGGTAGTTACGGAACACGTCGCGGTCGGGCGCGCCGGCGGGAAACAGGTCGAGGTTGCCGACGGCCTGTGAGAACTCGTCGAACGCGTACTCGCCGGCCAGCTCGAAGTCCGGTTCGTCCTCGACGAGCGCGTGGTGGTGTGACTCCTCGTAGGTCACGTCCTCGCCGCGGCCGACGGCGCCGTCGCCGCGTAGCTCGAAGACGGTCGTCGTCCGCACGAAGCCGCTGGAGGTGTCTCGCTCCCGGAGCGATAGCTCCCAGTCGTCGACGACCAGATCGAGATCGGCGACGGCGTCGTAGAGTGCCATATCACGTAGATCGGGCGCCGATAATAAAGTGGCTGTGGCGCCGTCCGGTTGTTGCCGGCAGTAGCCGTCCGGTCGTTGCCGGCAGTAGCCGTCCGGTCGCTGCCGGCAGTAGCCGTCCGGTCGCTATCGGCAGTTGTCGACCGCTCGCGAGGGAAGCCGGAGAGGGGGTCCGCTAGTGTGAGGTATATGTTGGTCGCTGACGATGTACCACGTGGCATGAAGAAGTTAATCAACGATCCGGAAGATGTCGTCGACGAGATGCTCGACGGGATGGTGGCTGCCCACCCCGATCGACTTCGCCGACTCGACGATCAGGAGGTGCTTGTGCGTGCAGACGCCCCCGTAGAGGGGAAAGTAGGGATCGTCTCGGGCGGGGGAAGCGGCCACGAACCGACCCACGCGGGCTACCTCGGCGAAGGGATGTTAGACGGCGCGGCCGCGGGCGAGGTGTTCACCTCCCCGACCGGCGACCAGCTCGACGAGATGATCGAGGCCTGCGACGGCGGCGAGGGCGTGCTCTGCGTCGTCAAAAACTACGAGGGCGACGTGATGAACTTCGATACGGCCGCCGAGATGGCCGACATCGAGGGTGTCGATGTCGAGCAAGTAGTGGTCAACGACGACGTTGCGGTCGAGGACTCGCTGTACACCTCGGGCCGGCGCGGCGTCGCGGGGACGATCTTCGTCCACAAGGCCGCCGGCGCGAAGGCCGCACAGGGCGCCGACCTCCAGACTGTCGCCGAGACGGCCGAGAAAGTGATCGACAACGTGGGGACGATGGGGATGGCGTTGACCTCCTGCGTGACGCCGGAGAAGGGCGAGCCGACGTTCGATCTAGGCGACGACGAGATCGAACTCGGCATCGGCATCCACGGCGAACCGGGCACCGAGCGCACCGACGTGATGAGCGCCGACGAGGTGGCCGACCACCTCACCGAGAAGGTGCTCGACGATCTCGAACTGGACGACGGGCAGGAAGTGATCACGATGGTCAACGGGATGGGCGGGACGCCGCTGATGGAACTGTTCGTCGTCAACCGCCGACTGCAGGAGCTGATGGACGACGAGGGGCTGGACGTCTGGGACGCCTGGGTCGGCGACTACATGACCTCGCTGGACATGGAGGGCTGTTCGATCACGGTCTGTGCCGTCGACGAGGAACTCAAAGAACTGCTGGCCGCGCCGGCCGACACGCCGGCTCTGACGGTGACGGAGTAGTTGGTCCTGCCCGAATCGTCGGCTCGCCGGGCGGGTCGCCGCGGCGGCGTACCTGTCCGGAGCACAAATGCTTTACCTGCAAGCGAACGGGTATCCGTCTATGGGAGATGATGCCACTCAAGCGGAGGCGGTCAGGGCGGCCGTCGAGAACGTCGCCGACCGCATCGAAGACGAACGGGACTACCTGACCGAACTCGACTCGGCGATCGGCGACGCCGACCACGGGGGGAACATGAGCCGGGGGTTCGAAGCCGCCGCCGAAGCCGTGGCCGACGCCGACACCGACGATCCCTCGGAGCTGATCAAGACCGTCGGCACGACGCTGATCTCGGAGGTCGGCGGGGCGTCGGGCCCGCTGTACGGCGGGTCGTTCATGAGCGCCAGCCAAGAGTTCGCCGAGGAAGGGATCACGACCGAGACAAGCGTCGACTTCGCCGAGGCGTATCTCGAGAAGGTCAAAGACCGGGGCGACGCCCGGATCGGCGCGAAGACGATGGTCGACGCGCTCACGCCCGCGGTCCAGACCTACAAGAAATCGATCGAGCACGACGACTTGCCGCCGCTGACGGCGCTCTCGAAAGCCGTCGACGCGGCCGAGCGCGGCGTCGAGTTCACCGTGCCGATCCGCGCCGAGAAGGGCCGGGCCTCGTATCTCGGCTGGCGGTCGGTCGGCCATCAAGACCCCGGCGCGACCTCGACGCTGTACATCCTCGAAGAGCTACTCGACACCGCCGAGGAGTACGTCGAAGGCGAGATCGAGCGCGACGCCGGCGCCGCCGAGGCGCCCGAGGAGACGCCGGCCGACGCCCCGGAGGACGAGTGATGGTCGGGTTGGTCGTCGTCTCCCACAGCGCCGCGGCCGCCGAGGGGATCTGCGAGGTCGCCGCCGAGATGGGCGGCGACGCGCCGATCGAGCCCGCCGGCGGCGACGGGCAGGGCGGCGTCGGGACCAACGCGCCGACGATCCAAGACGCCATCGAGGCGGCCGACGACGGCGACGGCGTCGTCGTGCTCGTCGATCTAGGCAGCGCCGTGATGAACGCCGAACTCGCCGTGGAGATGGCTGCTGACGACACCGCCGTCGAGATTGCCGACGCGCCGGTGCTCGAAGGTGCGGTCAACGCCGCCGTGGAAGCCTCGGGCTCGAAGGCGACGATCGAGTCGGTCGTCGAGCGCGCCGAGGAAGCACGGGACTACCGCAAACTCTCCTGACAAACCGCCGCGCTCGGTCCAGTGGGGGTTCTATCGCTCGTCGGCGCGGCGGTATCGAAGCGGTGACGGGTCGGATATCCGTCCAGTTACGTAATACATACAAAACATTAGTTTAATTCAAATTTTGTGGAACAGAAATCTCTTCGGACGCTTGCGATCGCACTCCTCTGCGTGCTGGCACTCGTCGGCGCCGCCGCGACGCTGGAGACGGTACAGTCGGGGAGTGACAGCGGTTCTGGGGGCTTCTTGGGTGGCCAAGAGGGAGACAGCACTGGCCCTATCGGCGGCCAAGATCGGACTGCTGCCGGGGCCAACGGTCAACTGGTCGAACCGACCTGCGTCGTATCCGGCCCTTCGCCTGCGATCATCTGGGCGGGAGTTGCGGCGACGGTGGTCGCGGGCGCTCTCGTCGCCCGGCGGTTCGGACTCGCAGTGACCGCAGTCGTCGCTGCTGCGCTGGTACCGCTCGCCTTGCTTCTCGGGCTGGTTCTGACAAGCGGGTGTCCCGAAGCCAGCACCGGGCCACTTCCCAGCGCGACGGCGGCGTCCAACGGCGGCGGCGGTGGGGGCGGCGCCGGAGGCGGCGGTAGCGGTGAAATGCTCGCGGTCGCGATTCCGGCGCTGGCACTGCTGTCGGTGTTGCTGATTGCGATCGGCGGCGGCCTCGTCTCCCTTCTGTTCTCGACCGACGAAGAATCGTCACCTGACGAGTCGGTCGAACGGGTCGACGACGACGGGGAGCGCCGCGCCGAGGTCGGGCGTGCGGCCGGACGAGCGGCCGAGCGTCTCGACGACGCCGACGACTTCGAGAACGAAGTCTATCGGGCGTGGCGCGAGATGGCCGACTCGCTCCCGGTCGATCACCCGGGGTCGAGCACGCCCGGCGAGTTCGCTATGGCCGCCCGCGAAATCGGTATCGACGAAGCGGATGTCGACGAACTAACGGACGTATTCGAAATTGTACGCTACGGCGGGCGCGATCCGACGCCCGACCGCGAGGAGCGCGCTGTGGCCGCCCTGCGTCGCATCGAAGACGAGTACAGGGGTGACGCCGATGCGTAGGTACGCGTGGGCCGGCGTAGCTCTCGTCGCAGGCGGTGTCGCCCTCGCCGTCGCGCCGGGAGCGATGCCGGTCGCGCTCCAGAGCTGGGCGGTGGGGCTGGTCGGCGCCGTGGCGCTCGTGCAGGGGCTCCGTCGCGTGCGGGAACGCCGACGGACGCCGGTCGAGGCGGCGGAGCTACCGACGCTCGAACGGGCACAGGAGCTTCCGCGTCCCGGCGGCGAGTTCGACGAAGCAATCGAGCGCAACCGCCCGGACGGGCTGAAGGGACACAGTTCGCGGCGGAAAGTGGGCAACCGCCTCGAACGCGCCGCGGTGGGTGCGCTCGTGTGCCACCGGGATCTGGACGAGGCTGCAGCTCACGAGGCGCTCGCGGAGGGGACGTGGACGGACGACCCCGTCGCAGCGGCGCAGTTCCTCGGGGAGCTGCCGGCGTGGACGCCGCTGCGCGTTCGAGCGCGCGAGTGGATGCGACGGCATCCCCACTCGCGGCGCGCCGAGCGGGCCGCAGCCGAGATTGCGCGGATCGCCGGGATCGCCGAGGACGGCCGGGCCGACGAACACACTGCCTCGGGGGCGTCGGCGGATCCGAACACGGCTGGTCCGAGCGCCGTGGAGGGGTCGACATGAGCGCCGATCTCGAACCGCCGGTGTCGGATGGCACGCCCGGCGGCGACGCCGACGACGCCGCGGCGGGGCCGTCCGAGCCTGCCCGCAGCGCCGACGCCAGCACCGGACCGGACGAAGCCGACCGGGTCGCGGGCGACGTGGACGACAGCACGACCGACGACACCGCTAACCCGGACGACACCGCCAACCCGATCACGTACTCGCGCGAGCAGCCGACAGGGCGCTGGACGGGGAGCACCGGTCTGGCACTCGCGTTCGGCGCGGCCGGGTTGCTCTCGACCAGTCCGGCGCTGGTGCTCGCGTCGGTGCTCGGCGTCGCGTTTGCAGCCTACGCGCGAGCGAGCGATCCGCCGGAGCCCGCGCTCTCGGTCGAGCGAACGTTCGCTGACGACGCGCCGGCGCCGGGCGACGAGGTCGACGTGTCGGTGCGAGTCCGAAACGTCGGCGACCGTGTACTTCCGGATCTCCGAATCGTCGACGGCGTGCCCGACGAACTCGCGGCGACCGACGGCCTCGCTCGGCTCGGAACGTCGCTGCGGCCGGGCGAGGCGGCGGCGTTCGAGTACGCCGTCACCGTCCGACGGGGCACCCACGAGTTCGACTCGATGCAGGTCGTCGCCCGCGGGTTCGCCGGCGCCGCCGAGCGCGTCCTCTCCGTCGAAACGGACGACGAGTTGGTCTGTGACTCCGGCGCCGACGGGCTGGTCGATCTGTCGCTGCGCTCGCTGACGACGCCACACGCCGGCCGCGTCTCGACCGACATCGGCGGCGACGGCGTCGAGTTCCACGCGACCAGAGAGTACCGGACGGGCGACCCGCTCTCTCGGGTCGATTGGAACCGGTTCGCGCGGGCCGGCGAGCTCACGACCGTCGAGTTTCGCGAGGAGCGCTCGGCGACGGTCGTCGTCGCCGTCGACACGCGCAACGCCGCGTACTTACGGAGCGAGCCGACCGCCCGCCACGCGGTCGACCGTAGCGTCGAAGCCGCCGACGCCGTCGCGGGTGCGCTGGCTGATGGGGGCGACACGGTCGGTCTCTACGCGCTCGGTCCGCGTGAGTGCTGGCTTGCGCCCGGTGCGGGCGCGGCCCACCGCCTTCGGCTCGCCGAGGCGCTGACGGCCGACCCGGCGTTCTCGCACGCGCCGCCGAAGGAAGCGGCGCTGTCGGACGCCGACGCCGAGCAGTTCCTACAGCGCCTGCCGGCCGACTCGCAGGTGCTGCTCGTCTCGCCGCTGGCCGACGACTCGATCGTCCGCCACGCGCGTCTCTTGCACGCACGGGGACACGCCGTCACGGTGGTCAGCCCCGATCCGACGGCGACCGACACGCCGGGCGGACGACTGGCGGCCGTCGAGCGCGATCGGCGCGTCGTGACACTCCGCCGGGCGGGACTCCGCGTCGTCGACTGGGCGCGAGAGGACGCGCTCGCCGCGGCGGTCGCCCGGACGGCGAGGGGGTGGTCGAGATGACCACGGGCGCCCCGGAGCTCACCCGACGCCCGGCGCGAACGTCGAGCGCAGTCGCTTGGATCGCGCTCGCGGCCGGCGTGTTTGCGAGCGGTCCGTTCTCGTCGCTGGCGCTCAAAGCCGGCGCCGTCGCGCTCGTCGTGCTCGGAGGCGGGCTGTGGACCGGCTCGCGGCGTCTGGTGACGATCGGCTGCGCGACGGCGCTGCTCGGCGTGATCGGGGCCGGCGTTCGCGGACTGCCGGCCGTTCCGACGCTGACGAGCGCCACGGCGATCGTGGTCGCTTGGGACGCCGGTCACCAGGCGATCGGGCTGGGGGAACAACTCGGGCGCGAGGCCGCCACCGTCAGGGCCGAACTCCCCCACGTCGGCGCGACGGGCGCGGTCGGACTGACGGTCTCGATAGCGAGCTACGGCGTCTTCCTCGCTGCGCCGGGCGGCCTGCCCGTCGCGGCTGTGGTGCTCGGACTGCTGGGCGCGCTCGCGCTGCTCGCGGCGCTGCACGGACGGGCTGAGTAGGTCCCGTACAGAAAACAGCTCGGGCTTTGCTGTGGCGTCTCGAGACGCCGGCTACTCGACGGTCGGCACGGCGACGGCGTCGAGCACGTCGTTGACCAGCGCGAACTTCGAGACGCCGTCGACCTTGGCGTCGGGCGTCAACACGAGTCGATGGGCGAGTACCGGCTGGGCGACGCGCTTGACATCGTCGGGCGTCACGTAGTCGCGGCCGACCATCGTCGCTCGCGCGCGAGCGGCTTCGAGCAGCCGCTGGGTGCCCCGCGGCGAGACGCCGACATCGACGCGGCGCTTGGTCCGAGTTCGGCGCGCGATTTCGGCGACGTAGCCGACCAGATCGTCGTCGACGGTGACCGACTCGGGCGTCTCGCGTAGCTCGGCGACCGTGCCGTCGTCGAGGACGCTCGTGACGCTCGGGCTGCGCTCGACGCGGCCGAGACGGCGTCGCAGCAGCTCTTCCTCGCCGTCGCGCTCGGGGTAGCCGATCGAACTCTTGACGAGAAAGCGGTCGACCTGCGCTTCGGGCAGCGGAAAGGTGCCCTCCTGATCGACCGGGTTCTGCGTTGCGATCACGAAAAACGGGTCGGGTAGCTCGTGGGTGTCGCCGTCGACGGTGACCTGCCCCTCGGCCATGGCTTCGAGCAGCGCGGCTTGGGTTTTCGGCGGCGCGCGGTTGATCTCGTCGGCCAGCACGACGTTGGCGAAGATCGGCCCCTCGTTGAACTCGAAGCTGCCGTCCTGCTCGTTGAACACGTGCGTGCCGGTCACGTCGGCGGGCAGCAGGTCGGGCGTGAACTGAATCCGGGAGAACGACAGCCCCAGTGCGGTCGCAAGGCTGTTCGCGGTCAGCGTCTTCCCGGTCCCGGGAACGTCTTCGAGCAGGACGTGGCCTCGCCCGACGACGCCCAGTAGCACGGTCTCTAGGAACTCTTCGTCCGCGATAACTGCCTGCGAGATCGCGTCGAGAATCGCGTCACACTCCTCGCTTGCCTCGCGTACGTCCATATATACCGACGTGCTGTCCGTGAAACATATTTGTACCGATGCCATCAGCGATCGGAATCGAAACCTACAAAATCACGGGGCGGGTAGCGGTTAATGAGCCGAGGTAGCCTAGCCCGGCCAAGGCGGTTGCTTCGAGAGCAACTGTCCGTTCAGGACACAGGAGTTCAAATCTCCTCCTCGGCGTTTTTCACGCGAATAACACCGCGAGAGTCTTCCATGACTCTCGCACTCGTGAGCGTGTACACGCAAAACGTGGAGATTTGAAGTAGAGAAGTCGCAACCTGCGAGCGCAGCGAGCAGGTCCGTCTTCGCGTGGTTCAAATCTCCTCCTCGGCGCTTCTCTCCGACGCAAACCCGCGAGAGCCTTCCATGACTCTCGCACAGCGCGTCGGAGTGGACGACTCACGTGGAGATTTGAGCAGACGAGTCGCAGCCCGCGCAGGCGAGCGAAGCGAGCCGAGCAGGACCGTCTCGGCGCGTTCAAATCTCCTCCTCGGCGTTTTTGACGCGAACCACACCGCGAGCGACCGCTGTGTCGCTCGCACGGCGTCACCACGACGACGCCGCATCACGGCCGCCGACCGCGATCGGCTGTCGATCCGGCAGTTCGTCCATCGTGCAGATATCGACACGTCCACGATCGCGGAGGCGCCCGAGCGTCTGCAGGTACTCGGTCAATGGCGCCATCTGGTCGTCGTTGCTGAGATCGTAGAGATGGCACCACAGATGCAGATGCGCGTCTGTCTCGGCCGCCTGCTCCGTCGCCCGTTCGAGGTAGCGGCGGTGGAGGCGCCGCGAGAGTGCATTCGGGAGCCAGCCCAGCGGCCGGCCGGCCGGACGCCGCCCCGACGGTAGCGTCGGCGCCGCGAGGTTCGGATGGGTCGCACAGTACGTCCAGAGCACGCCGTCGGACCACTCCGGATCGACCATCGGCGGCGGGCCGAACAGGAGCTGGGCGGCGCGGCTGAGCGGCCCGTCGGCCTGATCTTTGATCGCCGTTCGGACAACGTCGATGCCGTGCTCGCGGAGTACGTCCGTCGGCGGCGGACGGTGTCGCGGCGGGACGAACGAGTGCGAGCGCTCGCCGAGCAGTTCCGACTCGACGCGCTGGCCGCGTTCGAGATCGGCGCTGACCGTCGTCGCGTCGACGGTTTCGAGGGGAGCGTGCGAGAACGAGTGCGTGCAGAGCTCGTGGTCGGTCGGCCGCGAGCGGATCGCTTCGGCGATGTCGGGCGCGTAGTACAGCGGGTCGACCGCGGCGTCAGTGCCCGGATCGGCGTCGAACCAGTCGTCGGGATACGGGCCGTCGTGAGTGCCCTCACAGGAGGTCAACAGCAGGTGATCGACGATGTCGAACGTGATCGGGACCGACGCCGCGTCGCAGGCGTCGAGCAGTTTCCGGAGGTATCGACGCTCGGTGCGACCGTCCTCGCTCAGGTGTTCGTCGTGCCCGTCGAAATCGTGGACGCCCCACGCCAGTTCCACCTCCACGCTCAGCGTGACGATCCCTGTCATGTGTCGACACTGCAACGACCCCTCGAAAGGCGGTTGGCACCACTCGTTCCCCCGTCGACAGCGTGGTACACGTCCGATCGCTCGGCGTAGCACCGGGTTGGCCGCTCGATTGCCGTCGGATCGTTACGCCGCGCCGAACTCGACGGTAGGGGTCCGGTAATCGCCGAACAACTATAGCCATCCGAACTCATCGATGCCACACGAACGTATACCGTCGCGGTGGTGCTCAGTTCGGCATACCGATGAGTCTCGCCAGTGAGACGTACGAAATCAGACGCTTCGAGCGCGGCGACGCCGCGGGCGTGCTGGAGCTGTACGAGACGGTATTCGGCGAAGAACGGACGAACGCGTGGTTCGACTGGAAGTACCGCGAGAATCCTGCCGTCGATCACGTTCCGATCACCGTCGCGGTCGACCCCGACGACGGCGTCGTCGGTGCGCGCCCGCTGTTCGCGCTTCCCATGGCAGCCGGAGAGCACCGCTTCTTGGCAGTCCAGCCCGGCGACACGATGGTTCATCCCGATCACCGGCGACAAGGGCTGTTTACCCGGATGACCGAGCGGGCGATCGAGCGCTACGACGACCACGAGGTAGCGCTCTTTTTCAACTTCCCGAACGAGCAGTCCGGCGCAGGCTACCGAAAGCTCGGCTGGCGAGACGTTGGCGAAGTGACCACTTACTACCGGATTCAGTCGCCGAGCGCGTGGCTCGACGACGCCTCGGGCGCCGTCGCCGCCGGAGCGACTGTGGCCGACCTCGCCGCCGCTGGCTACCACCGAGCCCGGGACGCCGTAGCGCCGTCAGCTGACGGCATCTCGGTCGATCGATACCGCGAGGTTCCGGTCACCACGCTCGTCGCGCTGTACCGCGGCGGCGTCCCGGCGGGCTTTCACGCGGTGCGGAGCGAGCAGTACCTCCGCTGGCGGTTCCAGAACCCTCGCTGGACCTACCGAACGTACGTGGCTCGGGATCGAGCGGGCGAGCCACTGGCCGCAGCGGTCGTCGGGCGAAAGTCGGCCGGCGACGACGCCGTCGTTCGGCTCACCGACGCGCTCCCGCCGGTGCCCGAAGACGGCCCGCTGGTCGCACTGCTGGACGCCGTCCTGTCGGACGCCGACGACGCCGCTGCGGTGGCCGCACCGTCCTGCCTGCCCGAGACCGTGCTCTCGCGCTTTGGCTTCCATCCGGATACCGCCCCGCCGCTGTCGCTTGTGAGTTCCGCGACGACACACGTCGCTCGTCCGGCGACCGTCGACGTTCGAAAGAGCAACGCTCTTTCGAGCCAACCAGAATCCGGACCGGATTCTGGTGACGCCGACGACTGGACGCTGTCCGGGCGGTCGGTGACCGATCCCGACAGCTGGACGCTGACGTTCGGAGAACAGGACACGAGCTAGTCGCCAACTGCGAAGCTAAAAACCGAAAAGCGGCGGCTTAGTCGTCGGCGAGCGGCACCGGCTCCTCGCCGGGCGCCGACAGCAGCCGGTCGATGGCGTCGACCATCGCCTTGACCGAGGCGGTGGTGATGTCGGTGTCGCTGGTGGCGACGGTCACCGACGTGTCGCCGCGGCTCATCTCGACCTCGACGGTGACGACGGCGTCGGTGCCGCCGGTGATCGCGTCGACCTCGTAGGATTCGAGCGTGACGTTGGCGGCCTCGCCGAGCGCCTCGCGCACCGCGGAGACAGCGGCGTCGACCGGGCCGCTGCCGGTGCCCGAGGCGGTCCGTTCGTCGTCGTCGACGCGGAGACGGACGCTCGCGGTCGGGATGCCGCCGCCGCTGGCCGCTGTGAGGTTCAGGAGTTCGACGCGGCGCTCGCGGTCGGTGCCCTTGACCTCCTCGGCGATCGCCAGCAGGTCGGCGTCGGTGACGCGCTTGCCCCGATCGCCGATCTCCTTGACGCGTTCGACGACGGTCGTGAGTTCCTCGTCGGAGACGTCGACGCCGTGCTCTTCGAGCGCAGCGCGGGCGCCGGCGCGGCCGGTGTGCTTGCCCAGCACGATCCGGCGCTCGCGGCCCACCTTCTCGGGCGGGTACGGCTCGTACATCTGGTCGTCTTTCAGGGTGCCGTCGGTGTGGATGCCGCTCTCGTGAGTGAAGGCGTTCTCCCCGGTGACGGCCTTGTTCGGCGGGAGCTGGACGCCCGTCGACCGGGCGACGGTCTGGCCCAGCTCGTACAGCTGGGTCGTGTCGACCGTCTCGAGGCCGTAGGAGTGATCCAGCGCGATGGCGACCTCTTCGAGGGCGACGTTGCCGGCGCGCTCGCCCAGCCCGTTGATCGTCCCGTGGACCAGATCGGCGCCCGCGGCGATGCTCGCCAGTGCGTTGGTGACGCCGAGCCCCAGATCGTCGTGGGTGTGGGTGCTCACGGGACCGTACTCCGACAGCGCCGAGACGACCTCGTAGGCGCGCTCGGGACCGGCGTGGCCGACCGTGTCGGCGTAGCAGATCCGCGTCGCGCCAGCGTCGATGGCGGCCTCGGCGAGCTGTTCGAGGAACTCCAGGTCGGCGCGCGAGCCGTCCTCGCCGATCACTTCGACCCACAGGCCGTGATCGCGCGCGTACTCGACGAGTTCTTGGGTGTCTGCGACGACCTCCTCGCGGGTCGTGTTCACCTTCGTCTCGATGTGGCGGTCGCTGCCGGGCACCACGATCGTGACGCCGTCGACGTCGCAGTCGAGCGCGAGGTCGATGTCGTTTTTCACGCCGCGGGCGAAGCTGGTGATCGTCGCGTCCAGTCCGAGATCGGTGACGCGACGGATCGTCTGTCGCTCGCCCTCGCCGGTGCAGGCGCTGCCGGCCTCGATCACGTCGATCTCGGCGCGGTCTAGGGCCTGTGCGATGTCGGCTTTCTCCTCGGGCGTGAGCGAGATTCCCGGTGCCTGTTCGCCGTCGCGCAGCGTGGTATCGAGAAGCTGTACGTCAGTCGCGTCGTCGTAGAGGGGATTTGTTTCGGGGGAGCCCCCGAATAAATCGGTCACCGGTCATGATTGTCCAGTCTCTGGTAGGCAACCCGAGACATATAAGCTACCCGCTTCGACAGACGGTGACACGCCGAACGCTTCCCTCGCCGTCGGCGTCCCACAACTGCTCGCCGTCGGCGTCGTCACGAACGACGGACGCCACGGCGTCACTCCTCGACGAACTCGACGGTGTCGCCGACCGCGACGCCGTCGGCCGCGCCGGCGGGCAGTTCGACGAAGGTGTCGGCGGATTCTTTGGCCGTTCCGGTCCACGCCGAGAGGGTCCGCACCCGCTGGACTTCGCCGTCGATCAGCCAGAGCACGTCGATCGGGAAGGGAACGAACAGCATGTGGACGCTTCGGGCCGTGACGCCGTCGAACTCGAAGACCAGCGCGTAGTCGTCGGGGATCGACCGGCGGAACATCAGCCCGCGACCGCGAGAAATGAGTCCATCGGCGATATCGACGGTCGTCGCCAGCGTCGTGACGCCGCCGTCGCCGCGGTGACGTAGTTTCACGGCGGGACATTCGCTCGATTCGGCAAAACGTTTGCCCTCGCGTCGGCGTCCGGCAGGTTAGTCTTCGAGTTGCCCGAGGAGAGCTTCGAGCGTTTCGATGTGTTCCTCGAACTTCGCCCGTCCCTCGTCGGTCAGCCTGTAGGTGGTCTGGGGCCGCCGGTCGACGAACTGCTTTTCGACCGCGACCGCACCGGCGTCTTCCATCGTCTGGATGTGGCTCGAGAGGTTCCCCTCGGTGACGCCAAGCTCGTCTTTGAGTTCCGAGAACGTCGACTCCTCGTGCCGGTAGAGGTAGGCGAACAACTGCAGTCGGGTCGGCTGGTGGACGAGCTTGTCGAACTCCATTGTCAGTTCCAGCGGTAGGTCAGCAGGTAGTAGGTTACGACGCCGTGGACCAGAAACAGCCCGCCGAAGATGGCGTAGCCGAAGTACTGGAGGAACTCCACGAACGGCATGAAGAAGGCCAGCACGAGCATCCAGACGCCGGCGGCGTAGTAGGGATACCGGTCCCGCGCACGGATGGAATGGGCACGGAGCAGCGTGCCGGCGAGCAGATACCCCATCCCGAGGACGGTGATCGAGAGGCTAAAGAAGTACGCCCCCTGCACGACGCCCGGCACGTCGCCGAAGATCGAGGAGGCGATCGCGGTCAGGACGACCCAGCCCGCGATCAGCGTTCCGAACACCACGCGCCAGCTCGGCGTCGGTTCGCGCTCGTCGGTGTCGTTCGCGGCCGCAGATCGCCACTGGAGAACTCCGGCCAGCACGACCAGCACGAACCAGATGGCGATGTAGAGCGCGTTCGAGAGCGACCGCGCGAAGATCACGTTCGCCAGAATGGCGGCTCCGCCGACGACGCCACCGTTGACGAGCCAGAGCCGGCGCTGTCCCGGGTATCGGTCCTCGATCCCCATCGCGGTCTTGATCTGATCGAGGTCGCGCCGGAGCGCGTCGAGATCCGGATCGTCGATCGGTCCCGCGTCCGCCCCGCTGTCCCCGCCGGTGGCGTCGTCCGACATCTCAGTTCGTCACCGTCTTTCGCGCACGGCCACCTGTTCCTTTCCCTTCGTCGATCGCCGGACGGACGTAGGTGTGGTAGTTGAACAGGTCGGTGTACGACGGCGGATCGAGTTCGACGCTGGCGTCGTCGGAAACCGACCGGGAAATCGCGTCGACGCCGTCGTCGCCCCGCAGGAACCCGCGGACCTCGTCGCCGCGGCGGAACGCGCGTTCCCCGAGCAGGCGCTCCTCTTCGGGGACGCCGCCGCGCACTCGCACGACTTCGGGCAGTTCGCCGAGCAGTTCCTCGGGCGGGCCGTCGGCGACGACAGTGCCGTTCTGGACGAACGCGATCCGGTCGGCGATGCGGGCGTCCAACGGCGTGTGGCTCGTTACGAGAAACGCCTTCCCTGCATCCCGACGGGCCAGCAACAGGTCGTGAAGCGTCTGGATCGTCGTCAGATCGAGTTCGGCCGTCGGCTCGTCGAGCAGGTACAGCGGCACGTCGGCGGCGAGCACGCTTGCGAGTTCGAGCTTGCGCTCCATCCCGCCGGAGTACTCGCGGACCAGCCGATCGAGGTCGGCGTCGAGTTCGAGCCGCTCGGCGAGCGCCTGCCACTCGTCGGTACCTCGCGGGTGCAGATCCTCGTAGAACCGGAGATTCTCCCGCCCGGTCAGATCGGGATCGGCCATCGTCCCCTGCAGCATCACGCTCGTCTCGGCTCGGGCGTCGATCGGCGACTGGCCGTCGAACAGTTCGATCTCGCCGGCGTCGGGAGCGGTGCTGCCCGCCAGACAGGACATGAACACCGACTTGCCGACGCCGTTGGGGCCCATCAACAGCACGATCTCTCCTGGTTCGACGGCGAGGTCTATGCCCTGTAGGACGGGCTGGTCGTCGAAGCGCTTCTCGATGTCGGTCGCTCGAAGGAGTTGCTCTGTCGTCATGGTCACTCGGGGGCGTAGGCGAATCTGCGAAGGATCAGCACGGCCGTCGCCAGCAACACGGCGGCGTAGCCGGCCAGCAGGCCGACGAATTCGATCGAGTCGGGCGCTTCGGGTGGCGTCATGTAGCTCACGTCGCTGGAGAGGGCGGCGATCTGCATCCGCGTCGCCAGCGAGTTCGGCAGGTAGTTGATCATGTCGGCGCCGTCGGCGAGTAGCTGCGGGCTGACGCCGTTGAACCCCGTCGCGTAGAACGCGATCAGGACGCCGATCACCGCGATGGTCGTCATGTGTTCGGGCTTGGTGACGACCAGCGCGAGCACCGTCGCAAACGACATCGCCACGAAGCAAAACAGCACGAGCGTTAGCGCGATGACGCCGATCGCGCCGATCGAGGGGCGGCCGAACTCGGCGCCGTGGACGATCGACACGAGCAGCGTCGCCGCGTAGGAGCCGACGCCGAAGACCATCCCGGCCAGTAGCCTGCCGGCCAGATCCGCCGTGGGCGAGATCGGCATCGCGCGGAACTTCCGATAGCGCTCGCCGTCGAGATCGCGGGCGAAGTCGCCGGCGAACACCGCGACGGTGATCGTAAACGCGCCGAGCAGGCCGTAGGTGATCGCCATGCCGGCCTTGACGCCGCCGGCCTGCCCCGACGGTGCCTCGACGAAAAACGCGAGCGTCAGAAAGTACCAGAGCACCGGCCACGCGACGGCCAGTACCAGTATCATCCGGTTTCGGAGCACCTGCCGGACGTGCCGGCTGGCGAACGTGCGAGTCTGGGTCGTCCACGGGACGCGGGTGTCGGCTACGTCGTGCATGATCGGTCAGTGACCGGACGGCCACACCTCGGCGTTCGGTATGCCCTGCAAAAAGGTTTGTGTTGAAATTAGCTTTGTGTTACAAACCAGAGTTTCAAAATAGTAACTAATGGGTTCGGCACAGCTGTCTGACAGACCGGTACAGGCATCAAATCGGGGAAGACGTGAGAAACGAGCGTCGGACGGTCGAGGTGACGGCCCGGACGATCAGAGGCCCGACGCTTGGTGTTGCCCGTGCTTGATACCGAGGAACAGACAGAGCAGTCCGAACACCGCCATCGAGGGCAGGACCATCATCAGCACCGTGCTGGTACTCATCATCGGCGCGACGATCAGACTCCCGACGCCGACGGCGATCAGTGCGATAAACAGCGCCGCGGTCGTTTGCAGGTCGAACTCCATGCGCGTCGTGGTTAGGGCTCGACTGTGGTAATTCTACCGAGATTGCCGCCGGACGCCGCGGCGACCGCGGCGTCACGCCGCCGCGTCAGGACGGCCGCACCAGATCAGCGAGCGCGACCAGCACGCCCAGCAGCCAGCCCAGCGGGACGGCGATGCCGAACCACATGCCGAGGTAGGCCGCGCCCGCCAACTGGAACTCCGAGCGCAGGAACTCGTTCAGCCCACCGACGGTCAGTAGGTTGTCGAGCACCCAGATAGCCACCGACTCGCTGCTCGGAAGTATCAGTTCTGCCAGTGCAGGCGAGTACAGCGCGGCGGCGACCGGCGGGAGGAAGATCGCCGTCATCGCGGCGGGATAGGCCAGCAGGATCGAGGTTCCGCGACCGCCGGCACGCGAGAAGACAGTAGCTGCACCCGCCGACAGCGTTGCGATCACGCCCGCGGCGAGCACGGCCAAAAAGCCGGTTTGCGTGAAGCGCAGGTGCGCCAGCACGGTCAGCGCGCCCCAGAGGACGGCCGCGAGCACGACGACGCCGGCGACGCCCAGCCCCGCCGCGACGCGGTCGATCCGCCGGGAGTAAAACCGGGCCATGAAGCCAAACAGCGCCAGCGGGTAGAGCACGGCCACGATCGGCACGCCCAGCACCGACCACAGCCGGTAGGCGATCCACCCGCTCGTGGTGTTTGGCGTCCACTTGCCGAGCACCGAGTGGCCGGTGCCGCGCTGGCGCGGAAAGACGAGCTCCATCCAGCTCTCGTGGAGTCGGCGCAGGTCGACCCCGATCGCCCCCGTGACGCCCCCTCGATTGCTCGACCCGACAGTCATACGAACACTAAAACCGGCGGTGGCTGTTCAAGCTTCCGGCTACGGAGTGGCCACTATCCCGAACAATCGCGCGGCGGACGCGTCGGCGTCGTGACGCCGCGATGAGGCCGGCCGCTGGTGTGCCGACGAGCGCTCGATGGCCGACTCACTCGCGTACTTCTCGATACAGTCCGACCACGATGAGCCCCGGAAGGAGGTAAAACAGTGATGTCAGGAATACTGTCAGTCCCCAGTTGGCCGCGTACTCGTTACCGCGCCGTTTCGCGTCGGCGTACACCCAGTAGGCCAGTCCGCCGGGGCCGAGGAGAAGGAACAACAGGATCGAGAGCTCCGGACCGCCGGGGACGGCGAACGCGGGGAGGGCGAACGCGGGGAGGGCGTGTACCATACACCAGTTCTGTCAGCAACCCGAATATATTTTTCCCGTTCAGCTGGGAAAGAATAGGCTGCCAGCGAGCGGGTGCCGGCTCAGTTCCAAGGTCCGAAACCGGGATCGACCATGCGCTTTTCTTGGTCGATGGCGTCGATGCGCTCGATTTCGGCGTCGTCGAGCGTCAGGTCGAGCGAGCG
Source organism: Natronoarchaeum philippinense (assembly GCF_900215575.1). NCBI lineage: Archaea > Methanobacteriati > Methanobacteriota > Halobacteria > Halobacteriales > Natronoarchaeaceae > Natronoarchaeum > Natronoarchaeum philippinense. The sequence goes on from NZ_OBEJ01000002.1 coordinate 445,648, forward strand.
CCAGTTGTCCGCGACGTGCTCGCGGCCGGTGGCCTTCGGGATCGCGGTGACGCCCTTCTCGCGGAGCCACGCGAGGCTGACCTGTGCCGCGCTGACGCCGTGGTCCTCGGCGATGTCGACGAGCGTGTCGTTGTCGAACACGTCGCCGCGAGCAAGCGGGGAGTAGCCCACGACTTCGACGCCGAGTTCGTCGGCGGTCGCGCGAATCTCCTCTTGAGGGAGCATCGGGTGGCACTCGACTTGATTGGCAAACAGCGGCGCGTCGAGCGTCTCGGCGGCGGTCTCCATCTGCTCGGGCTGGAAGTTGCTGACGGCGACGCGGTCGATCAGACCTCGGTCGTGGAGTTCGTCGAAGGCGTCGAGCGTCGCCTCGCCCTCGTAGGTTCGGGAGGGCCAGTGGACGTACAGCAAGTCGAGATAGTCGGTGCCGAGCCGTTCGAGGCTGGCCTCGGTCGTCTCGATCACGTCCTCGGGCGCGAGGTTGTCGAGCCACACCTTGGTCGCCAGAAACACGTCGTCTCGATCCACGTCGGCGCGGGCGATTCCCTCGCCGACTTCGGCCTCGTTGCCGTAGGCTTGGGCCGTGTCGACGTGTCGATAGCCCATCTCCAAGGCGGTTTGTACGCTCTCGATGCAGGCGTCGGGGTCGGTATTCTCCCACGTCCCGAGGCCGAGCATCGGCATCCCGTCGGCGCGCGGACACTGGTCGCTATCGGGCAGTTGCTGTGACATACGCGCTAGTGGGACGCTCGGGGGAATAGGGGTTTGGGAACTGGCCAGCAGTTCCCGATGTGAGCCGTTAGCACGGTCGGCGCGCCGAAGCCGCGGTTGGTTGTGCTACCCAGTTCTTTGAGGATGGGTGCCAGAAAGTCTTTATTCGCTGGCTGATTTGTTACCGACATGACTCAGCGACGGCAGATTCTGGCGGCGCTGGTGGTCGCCGTCCTGCTCTTGACGGCCGGTTGCACCAAACTGGTCCTCAACGAGCGCGCGGAGTACACCGCCAACGAGGCGTCGGTGAGCGACGCCGGCCTCGAGGCGACGGGCTACCAGCACGCAGACACCCAAGAACAGACGATCGAGGAGAGCTTCGAGGTCGGCGGCGTCAGCCGGACGGTGGTCGCCTCGAACTGGATCTCGACGTACAACAAGTCATTACAGATCCAAGGCCAACAGCAGGAGGCCGCCCGATTCGCGGTCGTCTCGACGCCGGCGATCAACGTGCTCGGGCAGACGTTCAACCCGGTCAACGAGATGTCGCACCAAGAACTGCTCAATCGCTTCAAGGGACAACTCAGCGGCGAGTACGAGGGCCTCGACCAGCTCGAGTACGTCGAGAGTCGTGACGAAGTGATCCTCGACAAGGAGGTCGAGGTGTCGACGTTCCAGACCAACGCCACGCTGCAGGGCGAGACGGTCGAGTTGTACGTCCACGTCACCACGCTCGTCCACGAGGGCGACCTGATCGTCGCCGTCGGCGCCCACCCCGCGGCGTTCGCACAGGAGCGCTCGAACACCTACGAGCTGATGCAGTCGATCGAACACTCCGGTAACTGACCCGACACCTTTTCTCGACGCCGCCCGAAGCCGGCTTCATGCGCCGTCAGACGCTCGGCAGCGGGCCGGACCTCGTCGCCGTGCTCGGCTGGGGGAATCGACTGGATCACGAGAACGTCGGCTGGCTGCTCGATCACCTCGCCGAGCAGTACCGCGTTCACGCGTTCGCCATTCCCGACGCGATCACCGACTTCGAGCGCGAGTACGTCCGCCCGGTCGAACGCTACGTCGACGACCTCGAGGAGTATCGGCTGCTCGGACACAGCACCGGCGGGCTGATCGGCCCCTACGTCGCCGCGGCGTCGACCGAACCGGTCACGCAGACGTACCTGAGCCCGTGGTGGGCGAACCCGCCGGAACGTCGCGGACTGCTGTTCGACCTCCTCGAATCGCTCCCGATCGGCCGCCCAATCTTGCCCTCTGGTCTCGACGACCCAGCGATGCTCGGGGACCTCGCCACCGACCGCCAAGTGGCCGAGTTGCCCGACGCCTCCCCGACGTTCCTCCGCGAGACCAACCGTGCCCACGAGCAACTGCCGCCGATCGACGACGACGCCGTCGTGTTCTGCTCGCTGCGCGACCGGGTCGTGAGCACGCGCGAAATCGGCGAACGCGTCCCGACCGATCGGATTCGTTTGTACGACGGCGGTCACGAGCTGTTCGCTTCCTCGGCACGCGAGGACCGGATCGACGAGGTACTTGCCGCGGTCCGCGAAGGGCCTGCAGGACTCGCCCCGGACTGACGCCGACGCGGCCGCTGCGGCGTCGAGACGCCGCGGCGGGGGTGGCACCGGCAGTGAGGCTGGGCCGACGGCGTCGCCACGGAACGCCACCGAGACGAAACCGTGATGGACGTGCCGAGGCTACGTCCCGCCGATGGAGTGTACCAAGTGCGGCCGCGACGCCGTCATGCACGCGGCCTACTCCGGCTCGCATCTCTGTGAGGAACACCTCCGCGAGTCGGTCGAGCGCCGCGTCCGCCGTCGCGTCCGCGAGGACGACCTCGTCCCGCGGTCGGCGACGCCCGAGGACCCCGAGACGTGGGTGATCGGGCTCTCGGGCGGCAAAGACAGCGTCGTGCTCACCCACATCCTCGACGAGACGTTCGCCGAGGACCCGCGCATCGAGATGATCGCGCTGACGATTCACGAGGGCATAGAGGGGTACCGCGACGAGAGCGTGTCGGCCTGCGAGGAACTCGCCACCGAGCTGGAGATGCAACACGAACTCGTCAGCTACGAGGAGGAGTTCGGCGTCCGGATGGACGACGTTGTCGAGGACGATCCCGAGAACATGGCCGCCTGTGCGTACTGCGGCGTGTTCCGCCGGGACCTGCTCTCGAAGTACGCCGAAGAACTCGGTGCGGACAAACTGCTGACCGGCCACAACTTAGACGACGAGGCCCAGACCGCGCTAATGAACGTCTTAGAGGGCGACGTGTCACAGATCGCCAAGCACTTCGACGCCTCGCTGGGCGCGTTCGACGAGCGGTCCGAACAGGAGGAGTTCGTCCCCCGCGCCAAGCCGCTACGGGACGTTCCCGAGAAGGAGGTCGCGCTGTACGCCCACCTCGCCGACCTGCCGGCCCACATTACGGAGTGTCCCCACTCCAGCGAGGCCTATCGCGGCGAGATTCAGGAGCTACTGTTGAAACTCGAAGAGAATCACCCCGGAACCCGCCACTCGATCATGGCGGGCTACGAGGAACTGGCCGGCATCGTCGCCGACGAGTACCAGGGGAGTGACGAGGAAGCCGATCTCAACGAGTGCGAGGAATGCGGCGCGACGACGACCCGCGAGAAGTGCCGGAAGTGCGCGCTACTCGACTCGCTGGCCGCTGTCTGACGCGTGGCGACGCCGCGGCGTCCTAGATGCCGTGGCCCCAGAAGAACGCGGTCGCACCGACGGCCGCGATGGCGATACCGATGAAGACGCCTGCGTCGGCGGTCCGCCGCGAGAGATCGCTCACCGAGTCCATGTAGATGCTCGTCCCGATGAGGATCGCACCGATGACGATCGCCACAATCGGGAGCTGCGACGCCTGACCGCCAGTGTCCGCGGATTCGGCGGTGTGACTGGCGTGGGCGAGCGCCGGCGCCGAGTAGGTGAGCACCCCGACGACGCCGCTCACGAGGAGCCGACGACAGCGACGAGTTGCTGTAGCGAGCGTTCGATGCACGTGTCGATCCGAAATACGGCGTCGTCGGACAAAAGCACCTCGAATACGGCGTCGTCAACCGCGTCTCGATACGCGAGCCCACCGCTGGGAACCACACGAACCGCAGAAAACGAAGCGGCGTCTTACCGGATCACGTCGAGGCCGTTTTTCTGCTCGACCTCGCGCTTGCCGCCGTCGCTCTGGGCGCCGAAGGCGTTCTTGGACGAGCCGCCCTGATTGCCCGAGAAGTTCTCGACGTTGTCGCTGGCATCGAACGACGCTTCGTCGACGCCCTGCATGCTCTTTCGAGACTTTTCGGCCTGCTTCTGGGTCGTCGGGCCGAGCACTTGGGCGCTCTGGACGCCGGTCATGATCGCCATGACCCGCACCTTACCCTTGTACTCCTCTTGGATGCGTGCGCCCCAGATGACGTTGGCGCTGGCTTCCAGTCGCTCGGTGATGTTGTCGGCAATGCCCTCTGCCTCCTTGAGCGTGAGGTCGGGGCCGCCAGTGATGTGGACCAGCCCGCCGGAAGCGCCGCGGTAGTCGACGTCCAGCAGCGGGTGGTTCATCGCGTCCTTGACCACTTCCTCGGTCTTGTTCTTGTCCTGTGTCTCGCCGACCAGCATCACCGCGACTCCGCCCTGATTCATGATGGTGGTCATGTCGGCGTAGTCGAGGTTGATCAGGCTCGGCTGGGTGATCGTCTCGGAGATCCCCTTGACAGTCTCGGCGATGATCTGGTCCATCACCGAGAACGCCTTGCCGATCGGCAGGTTCGGGACGTACTCCAGCAGTCGGTTGTTGTCGAGGACGATGATCGAGTCAGCCTCGTCGCGCAGTTTCTCCAGTCCTTCCTCGGCCTTGACCGTGCGTGCGCGCTCGACGTTGAACGGCGTCGAGACCATCCCGACGACGATTGCACCCTGCTCTTTGGCGATGCTCGAAACGACCGGCGCCGCGCCGGTGCCCGTCCCGCCGCCCATCCCGGCGGTGACGAACACCAGATCGGCGTTCCCGAGCACGTCCTTGATCGTCCCCTGTGCCATCTCGGTCGCGCGCTCGCCCATCGAGGGGTCGCCGCCCGCGCCCAGCCCGCTGGTCAGGGACTTGCCGACGAGGATCTTCGTGTCGGCTTCGATCATCTTGAGGTGCTGCTTGTCGGTGTTGATGGCGATCGTCTCGGCGCCGTCGACGCCGATGTTGTACAGGCGGTTTACCGTGTTGTTACCGGCACCACCACAGCCGACGATCACGATTCGGGGGTCACCGAACTCGTCGTCGTCGTCCGCGATCGCTTCCATGTCACGTTGCTCCTCTTCGGCGTTTTCGAGCGCCTCCTGAACGATATCTTGCATTGGTTACACCTTCGCCAGGCCGCGCTTGCCGGAGCTCTCGCGACTGGGCTCTTGTTCGTCGATCATTTCGCGGACTGCCGCCCGAATCGCTTCGCTACGATTCGGGTACTGTCCGGTGTCGACCATCTCCTCGACGGCATCGATCTGCTGTTTCGGAATTCGCAGTGTCACACGCTCCATGTTTCGTATTCCCCTTGAGTAAGACGGCCACAGTGTGAGGAGGCCGCACGCACAGCCTTGTTCTCCCCGAATGCCCCGTCGTACAGGGCATACGGTGTGATCTCCTCGCATGTAAGACGACCGTCTTACGCGAGTATATCGTCTGGGGCATACGTAATAAAGGTAACGCCGGACGTAAAACGTAGTCGTAAACGCCCGACTCAATTCCTCTTACGGACGTTTACGGCGAATCGAGCACGTCGGCAGCAGCCGTCCGTCGGCCGCAACCGGGGCAAAACGCCCAGTCCGAGCGAAGCTCGTCGCCGCACTCGCAGAACACCCGCCGAGCTGCCTTCTCGCCGCAGTTCGGACAGTACACGTGCTCGCCGTCGACCGATTCACCGCACTGTCCGCACGTCCGACGCCGCGTCTCCTCTTCGACCGCATCGTCGAGTTGCCCTTCGCCGTCAGGCATTCTTTCCTCGGCCGCGGGCGTCTTACACTGCTCGTCGGACGAGCCGTCGCCGGCTGTCGCCCGTGCGTCCTCGACGGTGACGTTGACGTTGACATCCTGTCGTCCGGCCGGCCGAGCGCCGGCATCCCGGTCGTTCGCTCCGAGCCGCGATTCGAGCGCGGCGTCGACGCGTTGCTCGACCAGCTCGTCGATCCGCGCTGCGACGAGCCCGTCGAGTCCATCTTCGGCGTCGCTGGACGACTCGCTTGGGTCCGCACCAGCCTCGCCTGCCTCCGAGCCCGCCAGATACTCTCGGAGGGCTTGGCGCATCACCTCGCTTTTCGAGGTCTCGAACGTTTCGAGTTCCTCGACGAGGTCGTCGTCCGCGCGGAACGTGATTTTACTCATATCCTATTCGTGGAATTGTGCGTCAGCCTGCTATTTCAATGTTCGCACGGTGTCTGACGCTCGTCTTCCGGTCGACTGAGGTTCCGTCACACGGTGCCACTGGATGATAACCCTTAAGTCCGGTAGCGGTTTTAGTTGGAGTCGAGTGCCCGCCCTTAGCTCAGACTGGTAGAGCAGTCGACTGTAGATCGACTTGTCCCCCGTTCAAATCGGGGAGGGCGGATACTTCTGATTCTGATCGATGAGCTCAGCGAATCGCTTCAGAATCAAATATCCTACCGACTCAATTTGAGCTTGTGAGTCGCGCACAGCGAAGCGAGCACGTCTCACAGTGTTCAAAATCGGGGAGGGCGGACTTGGTTCCTCGTCGAAGTGCAGTTGAACCCGAAAGCTACGCTTTCGTGGGTTTCAGACGCTAACTCTCCAGTTTCGGGTTTGGGAAAATCGCCCGAAAATCTGGATGTGAACTGGTCCCCAGTCGCGGCCCCTCGCCGTCTGTCGATCTTCATAGTCGAAGGAAGCAACCGGTGGAAGTCTATCCCGGCCGACTATCACTCCCGGACGGCCCGAAACCGCAACCGGCGGTAGTCAGCCGTCCAGACACCGTCCTCGTAATAGTCGGCGCGAAGCCGATCCTCGACAGCACGGACGACAGCCTCGCGCTCATCGTTAGAAAGCGGCGCAAACAGCCCGTCGCCGAACACGTCCAGCCAGTTTCGGAGGCCGTCCTCGCCGTCGAGTTCCGTGGGGCGATCGAACAGCGTCGCGTAGCGCACCTCGAAGCCGTGGCGTTCCAGTCGGGACGCGTACTCGCCGACGGTGGGAAAGTACCATGGATTGTCGGCGTCATAGCCACGTTCGGCCAGTTCCGCCAGCGCGGCGTCGACGATGGCGGCGACGTTGCCGTCACCGCCCAACTCGGCGACGAAGCGCCCGCCCGGTCGAAGCGCGTCGGCAACCGTCGAGAGCGCGGCGTCTTGCTCGTCGATCCAGTGGAGCGCGGCGTTCGAGAAGACGGCGTCGAACGAGTCGTCGAACGTTGCTGTCCGCGCGTCGGCGTGTCGGAACTCGATTGCCGGGTGGGCTTCGCGAGCGCGCTCGATCATGTCTTGAGAGCTGTCGATCCCGACGACATCCGCACCGGTATCGGCGATTTCGGCTGTCAGAGCGCCCGTCCCACAGCCGATATCGAGCACACGCTCGTCGGGGGCGGGATCGAGCAGGTCGAGCACGTCGGCGCCGTATTCGTAGACGAAGGCGTGATCGTCCTCGTAGGTCATCGGGTCCCAGTCGGGCTCTTGCGCGTTCGGCATCGAACCGCAGTTGCAGCCGGTCGGATATAAGAAGCGGGTGCTGACAGCGTGTCAGACGTGTGCTCGCCGACGCCGTTCGAGCTGCGGCTGTGTGGTCGGTGACATTTTACGTTCCCCGCTCCCTACCCTCAGGTATGGGAGAATCAGACACGCTGTTGAACGCCGGAATCGGCGCTCTCGTGACGATCGTCACGTCGTTCCTGCCGTTCTCGCCGATCCTCGGCGGCGCAGTCGCGGGCTACCTCCAAGCCGGAGACAGGCGCGAGGGAGCAAAAGTCGGCGGGCTGTCGGGCGCGCTATCGCTGCTGCCGATGCTGTTTTTCGGCTTCATTGTGCTAGTGTTTCTGACGGGTGTCGGCCCCGCCGAGGGTGCGGTGGCGTTCACGTTCCTGTTGTTCGTCGTCGGGACGCTCGTCGTCGCCTACACGATCGGGTTGGGTGCGCTCGGTGGGTACATCGGTGTGTACGTGCTCGAAGAGACAGAGGTCGGACGCAGCGTCGATCGTCGCGGGGGCCACGACGAGGTCACCAGTGAGTTTAGCGAGGATCGATCCGGAAGCGCCGATAGCGACGACGAGCCGACCACCCGAGACAGCACATCCGGGTGGGACGACCGCGAGGATCGGTGGGGCCACGCCGACGACGACGACGGCGACGACCGTCAGGACTCCGGATACTGACGCCTTCAGCGTACGCTGTCGAGTTGGTTCAGCGCGTGGGCCGTCCGGAGCATTTCGACGCTCCGGCCGCGATCGAACACGAGTTCGTCACGTTCGAGGACGTGTTCGAGCGTCTCCTGAGAGGCGTGATCGGGCGCCGCGGCGATGCCGGCGTCGTGCTCGTCGACCCACTCCATGACGCGTCGGTCGCTCTTGCTGTCGCCCATCACGAGCGCGAACGGATCCTCGACGCCGAGCACGTCGAGGGCGGCCTCGACGCCGACGACTTTGTTGAGTTCGAGGCTGCCGATCTCGGCGGCGTCGGCTTCGTAATACGCCACGTCGATTCGGTCGAACGTCTCGGCGACGGCGTCAGGCAGTTCGTCGGAGGCGGCATCGGGGAACTCGCCGGCGCGTTCTAACACGCCGCGAATCTCGGGATCGGCGTGTCCATAGAACGACCGCGCCCACGCACTCGCGGGTGTGAGGGAGTCCTGTTCGGACGCCGATCCGGCACCGTCCGCAACGTCCTCGGACGACGCTGCGTCGTCCGCGGCGCCGACGCCGAGTTCACTGGCGACGACATCGCCGAGCAGGTCGATCAGGTAGACGAGTGCGTCGTCGATCATCTCGCGTGCGCGAGTCGATCCGGTTTCGAAGTTGGGCTTGAGCGTCACGTTGAATTCGTTGCCCTGCAGGTGACAGCCCCGTCGGAGTTCGCCGGGCGCCTCTGGCAACACGCGCGAGCGAACGCCGTCGAAGACCGAGCGCATCCGATCGTCGAGATCCTCGTAGAGCAGTTGCTTGGTGTCGGCGCCGTGACCCGGCGTAAACACGCCGGTGCCGGCCTCGTAGACGATCGAGAGATCCCCCGAGTGAACGATCTCACTGCCCAGCCCCTGAATCATGAACCCCTTGACGTTCTCTAGGGTCTGGCCGGTACAGATGACGATCGGGACGCCGGCCTCGTGGAACTCCGTCAGCAGGTGCAGCGTGTCCCGTGGAATCTCGTTGTCGGTCTCGCCGGCCGAGCGCAGCGTCTCGTCAACGTCTAACACGAGGACGTTGACCGCGCGGTCGTACTTGGTGTGCAAGTCGAGCGCGGTAAAGGCCTCACCGCGGGTCGCCCGTGCCGCGATTTCGGCGAACGTCTCGCCGGTCGCGAAGGCGGTGCGAATCTCGTCTTTGCGCTCGTCGAGTTCCTCGGTGGCGTTCTGCCAGTGTTCGAGCGCGACCCGCGAGTCAACCGGCGGAAACACGTCGACGAACTGCTGGTACTCCCGGAGCTGCTCGGTGTCGAACTCGTCGTAGAGGCGATACAGCAGGTCGTGCCGTTCCATACTGGAGGTCGCAGGCGTCCGCTTAAGAGTGTGCCGGCGGTGGTGGCGGCCACTGGCGTGCGAGGGGATCGAAAGGGGAAATGGCACGGGTACGATGGGTGCCGGGAGACGGGAGAGGGGGATGGTGGCTGGACGGGCACGCCGGCCGGAGGGGGGAATCGGCCGGCGTGCGAGTGCGGCCGCACGAGGCGACCGCCGCGACCAGAGGGGGGTTGGCACCCACCGACAGTTCGATCTTTACTCGACGAAGAATAAATCTTTTGCTCTCTCGCACAGAGGAACGTAGTATGAAAGCCATCGCAGTGCGCCGCGGCGAGGAACAGCCGACCGTCATCGAGAAACCAAGACCCGAGCCCGAGGACGGCGAGGCGCTGGTCCGAACGCTTCGCGTCGGCGTCGACGGCACCGACCACGAGGTCATGAGCGGCGCCCACGGCGGCTTCCCCGACGGCGAGGACCACCTCGTGCTCGGCCACGAGGCCGTCGGCGTCGTCGAGGACCCCAACGGCACCGCCTTCGAGGAAGGCGACGTTGTCGTCCCGACGGTCCGACGCGCACCCGATGGCACCAACGAGTACTTCGAGCGCAGCGAGCCCGACATGGCGCCCGATGGGCAGTACTACGAGCGCGGTATCGTCGGCGCCCACGGGTACATGTCGGACTTTTTCACCAGTCCCGAGGAGTTCCTGATCGAGATTCCCCGCGACCTCGCCGAACTCGGCTTCCTCGTCGAGCCGATCAGCATTACCGAGAAGGCAAACGAGCACGCGTACGCCTCTCGCTCTGCGTTCGAGTGGACGCCGGAGTCCGCGCTGGTGCTCGGCAACGGCAGTCTCGGTCTGCTGACGCTGGCGATGTTCGAGCACACCGAGGACTTCGAGCGCATCTACTGTCTCGGCCGTCGAGACCGACCCGACCCGACGATCGACATCATCGAGAAACTCGGCGCGACCTACGTCGACTCCCGCGAAACGCCCGTCGACGAGGTGCCCGCAGCCCACGAAGGGATGGATTACGTCTACGAAGCGACGGGCTTCCCACCTCACGCGTTCCAGACCATCGAGGCGCTGGCGCCCAACGGCGTCGGCGCGCTGCTTGGCGTCCCCGACTCGTGGGAGTTCGAGGTCGACGGCGGCAAGCTCCACGAGGAGTTCGTCCTGCACAACAAGGCGCTGATCGGCAGCGTCAACTCCCACGTCGGCCACTTCGAGGCGGCCGTCGACACCATTCAGGAACTGCCCGACTGGCTGTTCGAGGACCTGATCACCGGCGTCTACGACGTGGACAACCTCGCGCCCGCCTTCGACGACGGCGATGACGTGATCAAGACCGCCGTCGAGTTCGACTCGCTGTAGGCGCCCCAACGCGCTCTACCGTCGAACACCCGCCTCGCCCGTCGCCGCTGCGGCGTCGAGACGCCGTACGACGGCCGTCGGTAGCTCCTGCGTTATCTCCTCGCTGGGTTTATAAAAGACGCCGCCGAACCATCCCACATGAAGAACGTCGACGATCTCATCGACAGCGCTGCGGAGCTCGCGGATCGCGGGCTCTCGAAGGGGGAGATCGCGGACGAGCTCAACGTCTCTCGCGAGACGGCGAGCTGGCTCGTGGAACGCAGCGGCGCGGGTGCCGCCGCCAAGACGGTCTCGTCGCCGAGCCCAACGACCAGCGGACCGGACGACATCCACGTCGACTGGAGCGCCGTCGGTCGGGACAGCAAGCGACTCTCCCACGTCGGGACGGCGATGGCCGACATGCTCGCCAAGCACGGCGAGGATGTCGACCTCACCATCGGGATCGAAAAAGCCGGCGCGCCGCTGGCGACGGTGGTTGCCCGCGAACTCGACACCGACCTCGGGACCTACGCCCCGCGCAAGCACCAGTGGGAGGAAGGCGACATGGAAGATCTCGGCGGCACCTTCTCGCGGAACTTCGCGCAGATCCGCGACCGGGAGTGCTACGTCGTCGACGACACGATCACCAGCGGGACGACGATGCGCGAGACCGTCGAAGCGATCCGAGACAACGGTGGCGAGCCCGTCGCGTGTATCGTGCTGGCCGACAAGCAGGGGATCGACGACATCGAGGGCGTGCCGGTCTACTCGCTTTTGAACGTCATCAGCGTCGCCGAGGACTGATCGGCGCTCCGAGCGCGTCGGGTTCAAAAACCGGAGTCGTTTTTCGTCAACCGCTACTTGCCACCAGCACTGACGAGTCTACTTGGCGTCTTCGACGGCCGCGACCAGTTCCTCGGCGTTCTCGGTCAGGACGCCGAAGTCGCCGGCTGCGATGGCTTCGTCGTCGATCAGCGAGCCGCCAGCGCCGACCGCGACGGCGCCGGCCTCGATGAACTCGCCGGCGTTGTCCGGCCCGACGCCGCCGGTCGGGACGATCGGCACCTGACCGAGCGGGCCCTTCACGCTGGAGAGGAAGCTCGGGCCCAGATCGGAGGCGGGGAACAGCTTCAGCACGTCCGCGCCGGCCTGATACGCCTCGACGGCTTCGGTCGGCGTTGCGACGCCCGGCGCGACGACGGCGCCGTAGCGGTTGCACATCTCGATGACGTCCTCGTGGGTGCTCGGGCTGACGACGAACTCCGCACCGGCGAGCAGTGCGGCCCGCGCGGTCTCGGCGTCGAGCACCGTTCCGGCGCCGACCAGCACGTCGTCGCGGTCGGCGTAGCGGTCGGCCAGATCGCTGATCGAGTCCATCGCTCCCGGCGTGTCGGCGGTGACTTCCAGCGTGGTGACGCCGCCCTCGATCAGGGCGTCGGCCACGTCGACGACGTCGTCGCGCTCGACGCCGCGCAGTACCGCGATCACACCGCTGTCCACGAGCTGTTGCAGGTCCTCGTGCGTGCTCATGAGCGTCACGTCGGCGGCCGCCGGGATAACTGCTTTTCTTTCCGCCGCGTTACGGTTCAGGGCGGCCCGAGCGTGCCCCGTCTTCCTGTGTGTTACTTTCTACCATAGATTGTAGGATCAAACGAAAGGTCATTTAACCGTCGGGCACCTAGTGTCGAGTGACCGCTTGGCCGTCGCACATCCCTCGACACCCCACCATGTCAACAGATAATTCCAGCCACGTGTATCGACTTCACTCCACACTGGAACTGCCGCTCGAAGACGTTCACGAGTTCTTCGAAGATGCAGCACTTCCGGACGGCGTCGAAGACGTCGACATCACCCGCCGTAACAACACGCTCATTCTCAAAGCAGTCGCCAAAGACAAATCCATCAGCAAGTACACGCCGACGGCACAGCTCAAAGCGAGCGTCACCGAGAACCGCGTCTACGAAGAGCCCGAGGAGGTACGCCGCCGTGCCAGCGGCCCCCAGTGGGGCGACGAAGAAGAAGAGGAGCCCGAATCCGAACTCGTCGAGTTCGCCGCGTTCAAGGGCGACCGCGAGACGGTGCTCCAGAACACGACGCTGCAGTACGAGATGTTCCTCGTACTCTGTGACATCGCCCGCGAGGCAGAGAAGGGCACGCTCACTGCGATCACCGAGAACGACGGCGATCTGGAGGCGACCCGCATCGTCGACGGCGAGGAGCGCCCCAGTTCGATCGAGGTCGTCGAGGGCGCCGGCGACTCCGACTCGCAGGGCGGCGGCGTCAACTGGCGCGACAACAAGTTCATCAGCTAGCGGCGGTGCCTCGCGCAGGCCGGCCGTTCTCCGAGCGACTTCCTGAAAACGTGGACAGCGACGCACACACTCCGATCTAGAGCGCTGCTTCGTCCACCGGCACCTCGACTTCGATCTCGACGATCGGATCCTCGCTCGCCAGACTCTCGACGCCGAGCGCCGTGTGACAGGGAAACGGTCGCTCGGGGAACGTCTCCCGGTAGACCGCGTGGTAGTCGTCGTACCGCTCGCGGATGTCGACGACGTAACTCGTCACCTTGACGATGTCGTCGAGATCCCTGTCGACGGCTGCGAGCAGCGTCTCGACGTTGGCAAACGCCTGTCGCGCCTGTGATTCGATGTCGTCGCCGACGTAGCGGCCGTTCTCGTCGGTCCCGACCTGCCCCGAGACGTACAGCGTCCCGTCTGCGACGACGCCCGGGCTGAAGTGGTGTGGCTCCGAGTCGGCGAGTCCGTCCGGCGCAATGGTTCGTCGTGTCATGCCGGAGGATGCCCGCCGGGCGAAAAAAGCGTTCGGGCGACGCGATGGAACAAACTGTGTCACGTGATACCAACATTCGATACCGTTCGCACCCAAAAAGAACTTCAACCCGGCTAATGACATCTAATTACAGATGGCGCAGACAGACAGCTTCCCCGAGTACGTCGACGTCGACTACAGCGCCGGAGAGGGCGAGGATCCCGAGGATTACCCCTCCGTGCAGGACAAGATCGAGAAGGCGATCGAGGTCACCCGCGAGGGGCTCGAAGCCTACGAGAACCCCGCGGTCATGTGGACCGGCGGGAAGGACTCGACGCTGACGCTGTACTTCATCAAGGAGGTCGCCGAGAAGTACGACCTCGAAGTGCCGCCCGCGGTCTTCATCGACCACTACCAGCACTTCGACGAGATCCACGACTTCGTCGACCGCTGGGCCGACGAGTGGGACCTCGATGTCGTCTACGCCCGCAACGAGGACGTTGGCGAGTACGTCGAGGCGAACGACCTCGAACCCGGCGACGACATCCCCGTCGACGCCCTCTCGGAGCACAACCAGCACCACATCCGAGAGATTCTCGAGTACGAGGAAGAGGACTTCCCGTTCCTGCTCGACACCTACGTCGGCAACCACCTGCTCAAGACGGTGGCGCTCAACGACGCCCTCGAAGAGTACGACATCGACGGCGTCATCTCCGGCGTCCGCTGGGACGAGCAGGAGGCCCGCGCCGACGAGACGTTCTTCAGCCCGCGCCACGACCCCGACATCTACCCGCCCCACGACCGCATCCAGCCCATCCTGCAGTTCGACGAGGCCGCGGTCTGGGACGCCTTCTGGCACTTCGCCGTGCCGGACACGGTCGACGAGTACCCCGACGACGGCTACGTCCCCGAAGCCGACGACGACCTGCCAAACGGCCTCGGTCAGGACGACATCCCCGTCTCGCCGAAGTACTTCGCCGGCTTCCGCTCGCTGGGGAGCGAGGTCAGCACCGAGAAGACGACCGCCGAACCTGCGTGGCTGCAGGATCTCGACGACACGACCGAACGCGCCGGCCGCGCCCAGGACAAAGAGGACCTGATGGAGCGCCTGCGCGACCTCGGCTACATGTGAAGTCGGCCGGACCGTAACCGATCGAGCACCGAGACGCACGACGAGCGATTTTTTCGACGCATAGTATGGATTCAGGAGCGCCGTAACTTGCTTGAACGCAGCGCAGATCAAGTGGAGTGGTGGATACAGGTGAGCTACCTAACGGATGTTTCACTACTAGTAGTCTCTAATCCAGAGGGTTTCACTAGAGACAGGTGCGTAGTCTCATGCGCAGATTTTGTCGGTATGAATTCTCCGAGAGTAGTATGCGTCCCAGTTGGTCGTGAGTTCGAGTTCCCGATAGAGAAGGATGTACTGGACCATTTCGACCGAGACCCAGTCACCGATCCCGTGCACAATTTCTGCCGTTCGCAACTACTGGCCCACATGGAGAAGATAGCTTGCCGGCAGAGAAACCCCACTTATGCCAGCGCGTATAATTTCCCATTTCTATCGGTGACGTAGATACCATCACCCGCGACAGTCGGTGTATTCAGGATTCCACCGATTTCAACTGAGAACCGTTCCACCCCATCGGTACTGAAGGCGTACAGGGTGTCGTCCATTGCAGCGTAAACGATGTCACCGACAACGACGGGCACTGTGTTCGGACTGCGTCCTCTTCCGTGTTCTTTGGTCCACTGGAGACTCCCATCTCCGGCATTAGTCGCTGCGATCATTGCCTGTTGTCTGCAGTAATAGAAGAGCTGATCATCAGCAACGGTAATCTGGTTCGTAATGTACCCGGGTGGTTCTACGACCCACTCTTCGGTTCCATCACTCGTTGAGATGCTGTACAGTTTTGGGTCGCTACCAGTGTAGGTGCTGCCG
Source organism: Natronoarchaeum philippinense (assembly GCF_900215575.1). Classification (NCBI taxonomy): domain Archaea; kingdom Methanobacteriati; phylum Methanobacteriota; class Halobacteria; order Halobacteriales; family Natronoarchaeaceae; genus Natronoarchaeum; species Natronoarchaeum philippinense. Next base: position 461,102 of record NZ_OBEJ01000002.1, read on the forward strand.
GTGCCGACGTAGATACTCCCATTGTTGACTGCGACACCGGTGACGCTCTGGGTATCCTCAAGTTCGTACGTCCAGTTTACGGATCCATCTGACGGGTTGAGGGCTTGAATACCTTCCTGAGACGACGCGTAAATTTGGTCATTGACCGCTGCGTAGGATGCGATTCCCTCTGATCGGCCGAGGGACTCATACCAATTCTCGTCGCCGCTCTGGGCATCGACAGAATATATCCCGCCGGTCAGTACGGCATTATCAAGCAACAGTGGTGTCGTACTGGCTGTGTGAGTGTTGAACTCCCATAGTTTACTTCCATCTGCTATGTTTACTGCCGTGAGAATAGGATCTTGGAAGTAAACGACATCCTCGCCAACGGTTGGCGGTGTCCAGACGGGTCCGCCTTTGACTGTCCACTCGTTGGATCCGTTTCGTGCATCGAACGCATAGCGATGGCCTGAATCGGAACCAGTTCCTTGGTTTGTTCCAACAAACACTGTCCCCTCCTTTACGGTTGGCGCGCTGGCTGCATTCCCATTAAGGTCCGCGCTCCAGTAGATTTCAACCCCGCTTGTTGGCCCAGATTGATCTGGCCGCGCTCCTGTTCGGGCCTGTGTGTATCCGAAGAGTGGGACATCATTGATCGGCCCCTCAATAGTTCGAGCAGTGGGGTCCGTTGTTTCATCACCACCAGCGTCTGGCGTCTCCGTTGGTTCCTCCGAGGTTGGCGTAGGAGTTCCAGATGTTGGGGAGTCTTCACTACTTGTACATCCCGCGAGTAGTGCAAGAGCTGTAACAGCAGATCCAGAGAGAATCCTCCGCCTCGAAAGTTCGTTTTCGTCTTTTGAAAGACGTGACATATAGGACACTCCACCTCGGCCATATCAAAAAAAGCACCGCCTTCCAGACAAGAATTCCCCTCCCCTGTTGGGAAGCCGTACTCCGTAACGAGGGAGATGTGGCTGTGATTGCTTTGTTAAAATACTCAGATGGTTATACATTCGCCCGGTAGTCTGACTTAATGGAAGCCCACCCGAAGTCGCGGTTACTCCAGTTCGCCAAGCAAGCGATGCACTTGGCTCGGCGAGCTGTCGCTCGTTACGCTTCAAAATTCTCGAAACAGCGATACACACTTCACCCGAATATCGTCTTGCTCTGTCTCAGTGCGAAAGAATACGACGTACCGGCCGTTGCCCGACGAACTAATCGAGATGCCTCGAATTTGGAGAACAATCGAGATTGAGGAACTTCCATCGCCTTCGACGCGGTGTAAGGCATTCAATCGGCTCAATATGGCGGTTTGGCGCGTCCTGCTCAACCTCTCAGTCATAGTCCTCCCGACCAACGGTGTCGTCGTGATCGACGCCTCCGTGTTCGACCGTAGTCACGCCTCGAAACACCATATGAATCGAACGAAGTTGACTATTCAGCAGTTGAAAGACACGCTTCTCGTAGACACGAGATTGAACGCGATTATCGACGAACACGTAACAACGACACGAAAACACGACTCACAGATTGCGCCGTCGCTCATCAAGCGAAATGCTGGAGAAGTGGCGTTTCTCCCTGGCGACAAGGAACATGACGACCAGTAGGTTCGTGCTCTCGCCCGAAAAGGTAGTATTCGTCCACTTATCAAGCACCCCGAGTTCTCGTCGCTCCACAAGGCGTGGAACGCTCGGCGGGATGCTGATCTCTACAGTCAGAACGAGACAGTAAACCCCCAGCCTCAAACACAAATACGGCACACTCGTCCGCTCACATCACTGATGGAAGCAGTTCCGTGAACTCACTGTTGGCTGTCTCACTCACAACATCGGCAAAACACTCTGAACGTTAGATACGCAGATCAACTTCGCAGCCAATTCCTTCAGATAGCGGCGGAAAGAACACGTCGGTCGTTTCAGAGAACACTTCCAGATTTAGAATTCATTCCCGCAGGGCGTCCCGATTCGCCACACGCGCCGTCTCGACGACCCGCGCCGTCTCGCCGACCGTCACCCGCAACACCTCGCTGCCCCGCTCGATCGGCACGACCACGCGGAACGGCTCCTCCGAAACCACCTCGGCGTCGGCGTCGTCGATGCAAAACTCGAACTCCCAGAACGGTCGCCCGTCGACGGCGTCGCCGTGGTCCCACAGGAAGGCGACGACGGCAGGGTCGGCCAGCAAACGAAGACCGATCGTCGTCCCGATCGAGACACCGCAGTCGGCACACTCGCTGACGGCCGGTAGATCGAGATACCAGTCCGGGTCGGTCTCGACGCGGGTCGTCGTTCGGCCGCTACAGCGCGGACAGACGCCCTCGTAGGCCAGCGTGAAGTCCCGCCAGAGTCGCTTTGCGTAGGCGTCGAGAAACGCCGCGGGGTCGCGGTCGGCGCGTCCCCGGGGCGGGAAATAGCCCAAGTGGACGATACAGTCGCAGTCGGGGCATTCGACGGTGATATCGTCGTTCTCGTAGCGGGCGTGCAGCGTCGCCGTGCAGTTCGGGCAGTCGGCGTCGATCGCCACGTCGACCGGGTCTGATGTGCTGGCAAAGCGCTCGTCGACGACAACGTCGATCGCCTTCGCGCCGGCGGCCCGGAGTCGGTAGCGATCGCCCTCCTTCTCGATGAATCGGCCGAGGAGTTTGCGGAGGTGGTAGTTGAAGCGACTGGAGTCCTCGAACCCGGCGGCCGACTGGAGATCGGCGAAGGCCAGCTCGTCGTCGGCCCACAGCGCCAGCAGAATTGCGATCCGGTTCTCGTCGGCAAGCGAGCCGAAGGCCGCGGCGGCCTGCTCGGCGTCGATGTCGGCGTTCGGGTTCGATGCCAGATCAGCCATGCTCGTCCCGTCGCGCCCCAGCACCGAAGGCGTTTCTTCCGATGACCGTCAGGACTGCCGGCGATGGACCGCACGGTCGTCGTCGGTCGAACGGGGTGGCGCGTCGAGACGGTCAGCCACGCGTTCGGCGTCCGGCAGGAACGCCAGTCGCTCGGAATCGCCGTCACGCCGCTGGACGTGAACCGCTCCCGTGTCGAGTGAGGTCTTTCGGTCGATAAGCCCCGACGCAGTACGGAGGTTCGAGATGTTGTCGAGCGATACCCGCCACTGGGGCGTCTCAAGCAGTCGATCGTACGCTACGAGGTCCGTCTCGTAGACGCGATATTCCAGATGGCCGAACTGCACGTCTTGGGCCAGTGCGTGGGCGAGTACCGACGGGAGCAGGCAGACGGCCGCAGCGAGGAGTGCCGCGTTGGGACCCAACCACAGCCACGTGGCGGCCGTCGCCACCGCGAGTGCGATGCCGCTCAGCGGCATGACGCCGTAGACCGCGCCGAGCGCGGCACCCCGGAGCCGCACCGCGCGAGCGTCCGTCCGGAGCCGTTCGACCGGTTCGCCGTCTGGCGTCTCGACCGATCGCGTCTCCCCGATACTGTCGGCGCGCACGCGGGACACCAATTGTGCGATCCGCGAGCGGTGGCCGTCGGAACCGCTGGCCGACCACTCGTAGAGATCGAACGCGAGCTTCACACAGACGATTACAGTCAGCCCGATCCACACCCCGAGGCGCCCGGAGCCGTCCGCGGCGTCGACCCACAGCGCACCGGGCAGCAGCGACGCCAGCAGGCCGACGACGTGACGCTGGGAGAGCACCGAGTGGGCGGACTCGCGTTCGTATCGGCCCGCACGGAGCGACTCGACCGCGGTGGCACCGTGCCCGAGAACGATCCCACCGGCTGCCAGCGCGACGCTCCAAGGACTGCCCGGGGAGAGTGGCCCGTCGACGACGACCGCGTACACTCCGATCCCGGCGAGCGGCCAGACCAGTGCCAGCACGATGAGCGTGTTGAGCACCACTGGCACGTTTCTGGGATACACCGGCGGCAGCCAGCCGACGAGCCGACGTGAGCCGCGCTTGGACTGTAGCTCGTCGAAGGGGAAGACGTGTCCCCGGCCCGCCGGACCCGAGGGCAGCGCAGCGAACAGCCCCTCGAACGCGCCCCGGAAAAGCACGACGCCGGCCTCGAACCAGTAGAGAACGAGCAGCGTCGAGGCGTGCCAGCCCAGCCAGACCAATCCGGCGACCGGCACGGCGTTGATCCCGAGCACGCTCGCCAGTGCGAGGCGGCTGCGCTCGTCCGAGCTGTCAATCACCGTACTGGATCCGTGAGCGCGACCGTAGAGAATCCATCGATCCGCGACGTTGCGGCGCCACGACCCGAAGGCCGCCAACCGCCGCGAGGGACTGAAGATTTCTTGACCCAGCGGCGGCGTCGGCGCGTACCGACAGCCCGGGACCGCGTCACGCGACCAGCCGCCGGGTGACGTATTCGCTATTCGTGGGCGCTCAAACCGGTGCTTCAACAGTTGGGACCGCAAGCCCCGATCGACCGGAGAACGTTAATTTTCTACAGATTGGACTTATCTTCCCGGAGCGTCTTCAGCGAGTATGCACCATCCCGGACCGCCGCGGTTCGCCGCCGTCGGCGACGACGTAGAGCTTGCACCCCGATCGCCCGATACCGACGCTTCCGAGGACTACTCGTGGTCGGTCGTCGAGGCGCCAGAGGGCAGCGAGGCCGCGCTCGGCGACGCCGCCGTCGAACACCTCGTTCCGGACGAGCCGGGCGTCTACGGCGTCGAACTGGACGCGCCCGACGGCCAGCACCGGCTCACGGTGCGGGCGTTCGCCGGCGAGCGCCACCCCGTCCGGTTCGAGGTCGACGCCGACGAGGTCGCTCACGAAGATGCCGACGACGTGTGGGTCTCTTCGTCGTTCAACGAGCACGTCCTCGGGACCATTCGTGCGAGCCGCGACGGGGACGCGTTCGTCTACGAGACTGAACTGCCGCCGGGGGAGTACAAGGCGATCTTCGTCCCCGACGACAACTACGAGGACGCCGCCTTCGAGCGCCGCCGCGTCGACGGCTCCGACCGCCCCCGGATCTCGCTCGACGCCGCGGTCGAGGACGGCGAGGTTCGCTTCGAGGCGACGCCGTTGCCCGGCCCGACGAACGACGAGACGGCCGCCGATCTCGACGTGGAGTTCTACGTCGACGACCGCGATCGGGCGTCCTTCGAGGGCGACCTCGCTGTCGACGGCACCGTCGCAACCTGCGACCTCGACGCCGTCGGCGACCAGTTGCGCGTCCACGCCGTCGCGGTCGGAAAACGCCACTCGGTGGCCGATACCGCCGCGGTCGACGCCGACGGCGCGGTCGACCTGCCCAACGACGCCCCCGAGTGGATCCGGGATGCGACGCTGTACTCGATCTTCACGCGCTCGTTCACCGGCGAGGTCGACGCCTCCTTCGAGGCGATCGAGCAGCGCGTCCCCTATCTGGAGTGGCTCGGCGTCGACGCGCTCTGGATGACGCCGATCGTCGAGGCGTACAGTCCGACGGTCTACACCGACGGCTGGGAGTGGGGCGGCCCCCACGGCTACGACACGCTCGATTACTTCGACACGGCCTCGGACCTCGGAACGGTCGAAGAGTTCGAGTCGCTGGTCGAGACCTGCCACGACCACGGCGTGAAGGTGATCTTCGATCTGGTGATCAACCACACCTCCCGACACCACCCCGCGAGCCAGTTCGCCGACGCCGGCATGGCGGAGTACCGCGAGTGGTACGGCTTCGAGGACGGCGAACCGGCCCACTACTTCAACTGGCGGTCGATCCCGAATCTCAACTACGACTCGCTGGCGGTCCGAGAGCACCTGCTCGACGTGGTCGACTTCTGGGCCGAGAAGGTCGACGGCTTCCGCTGTGACGTGGCCTGGGGCGTTCCCCACGGGTTCTGGAAGGAGGTCCGGAGCCGGACGAAAGCCGGTGACGAGGACTTCTTCCTGCTCGACGAGTCGATCCCCCGCGACCCCGATGCACACGAACTGGAGTTCGACGTGCACTACGACACGCCGCTGTACCACGCCTTCCGCGACATCGGCAACGGTGACGAGCCAGCGAGTCACCTGCTCGACGCCATGCGCGAGGACGCCCGACAGGGGTTCCCGCCCCACGCCGTCCAGATGCGCTACGTCGAGAATCACGACGAGGACCGCTACGTCGACGAGTGCGGCCGGGCTGCCCACGAGGCCGCCGTCGCCGCGACGTTCGCGCTGCCGGGCATGCCGATGGTCTACTACGGCCAAGAGACGGGCATGACCCACTTCCGCGAGGACATGGATTGGGGCGGCGACGAGGAGCTGACGGCGCTGCACCGCGACCTGATCGCAACGCGCGACGACAGCGAACTGCTCCGACGCGGCGACCTCGTCGATGTCGAGTGGTCGGCGCCCGGTGACCGCGCCGTCGCGTTCGCCCGCGAACACGAGGGCGAGCGCGTCGTCGTCGCGCTCAACTTCGGCGACGAGCCGGTCGACGTGACCCTCGGCGAGCACGTCGACGACACCGATCTGGTGACCGGCGACGCCGTCCCGACCGACCAAGAGAACGGCGAGACGACCGTCACGGTCGAGAGCTTCGCGCTGCTCGAAAGCGAGCAGTAGGCGCGCGCTGACACCGTACCCGCGCTATTTTCCGATCTCTCGCGCCACCAGCCGGAGGATTCAATGGCCGGCGCGCCCACCGATCGTGCATGGAGAAGACGCCGGAGGGCACGTCGGTCGGCGTCGACGACCCCTACGAGCACGCGGGAGTCTGCGACCACGTCACCGACGACGGCCGGTGTCGGTACGCCTTCGAGTTCCCCGAACACGATCCGGAGTTCGCCCGCGAGCGCCGGGCCGACGACTTCGCGTGTCCGGTGGCGGCCGACGACGAGGACTGGAACTGGGCCGACTGCCCGCACTTCCGGTCGCGCAACCCCGACCGCGAATGCGTCCGCTGCGGGCTGGCGGAACGCCGACTCGCCCACGACGACGAGCGGCCGTTGCTAGAAGAACACCACCTGTCCTACGCGTCGGCCGGCGAGACGCTCTCCCACGAGATCACGGTCTACCTCTGTCGGTGGTGTCACGCCAAGGTCCACGAGTCGTGGGCACGGATCACCGACGATGTCAGTCCGGACGCCGAAGCGCTCGCCGAGGCCGAGCAGCGCCGGAGCAAAGAACAGGACGAGTTCGGGTTCGAGTCGGCGGCCGACCGCTACGGCGACGAGTGAGGGTGCCGTGTTGCGGCTCTCCGACAGCACCGGGCGAGACGCCGCCGCTCAGCGGGCGGGCGGCGTGACGCCGATGTGGCCGTGGCGAAACACCGTGATCTCGTAGTCGTGGTAGGTGAAGGTCATTTCGCCGGTGGCGAGTCGACCGTCCTCTTGGGGACTAAACAGGCGGTCGAGCAGTTCCGGATCGAGATAGTCGTACAGCGGATCGAGGTCGGTCGCCGCGACGCCTTCGAGGTCGGCGACGATCATCACGACGATCATCGACAGCGGCATCGCGTCGCGCCAGTCGTACTCGACGTGATAGGTCCCCGTCTCGGCGTCGTAGCGGGTGCCGGCCGGCCCGTCGGTTTCGGCGCCCAGCGAGACCATCGTGTCTGACTCGATCCAAGCGTCCTCGTTGTCGTCGTCGTAGACGAGCGCGGCGCTGTCGCCGGACTCGCCGCTGTGTTCGACGTAGCTGTACCCCTCGTCGCATCCCCCATCTGGTGGGCTCATATCGGTGAGAACGTCGTCAGGTGTTTGTCCATGATCCGTGCCTAAAGCTTCCTCGGTCGCGTTTTCGTGCGGTTAGGGTTCAGATTCTTCCCAGTCGTCTCGGCAGTCCTCGTCGCAGAACGGGTAGAGTTCGAACTCGCCGTTCTCCGTCCGGGCGACGACTGGGTGCCACTCGCTCGTGTCGATGCTCTCCGCGCAGTACGCACAGAGTTCCCCCGTGCGTGCGTCGTCTGTCGCTCGTTCGTCCACGTCGGTCACGGTCGGTTGCTCCGGATCATTCTGTGTCCTTCTGTTCGCGCTCGTCGAGGACGGTTGCGCTCACCTGCCCGTCGGCCTGCAGCCGAACGCGGCAACCGGCGACATCGACGAGCAGTCTGCCGTCCGAACTGGCCGACGCGAACAGGCGATCGACTGCGTCGAGGTCGATGTGGTCGTGAATCGGCTCTAGCTCCAGTGGGTCGATTCCCCGTGCCTCCGCGATGGCACGGATCACGGCGTCGCTCGCGCTGCCGTCCTCCTGCGACCACTCGGCAGCGCCGGTGTCCGTGGTGCGGGCGGTCATGATTCGTACATACCGAACCTACCAGCAAAGTCGTGTTACCTAGTATGCAAACGTCGCGCGAAGCCGTATGCCTACACACGTTGGGTCGGTGTCGTACTCACTGCTCCGGTCGATTCCACGCTCGCCGGCACGCCTCGCTGCAGAAGGCGTATATCCGGAGGTCGCCGCCGATGGTATCGGTACGAATCGGATGCCACTCGCGGCGTTCGATCGTGGCGCCACAGCGGTCACAGTCAACCTGAGCGGGCGATCGGCCCTTGTCGTTCGCATTTGCCACGGTCACGGGTCTACCTCAATCTTGAAACGTCGGCTGGACAGCACTCTCACCGTCGGAATCCGCTCCGGCGGTGGCTGTGGCTCGATCGCCAGCGGGCGTGACGGTCACATCGTTCGGTCCGCGAACCGTCACGTCGCAGTCGACTGCCGAAAACTGCACCTCGGCGCCGTCACAGCCCTCGACCAGCGTCTTCAGGGCGTCGAGGTCGACGGCGTCGTACAATGGCGGAAGATCGAGCGGGTCGGTGCCGGTGACGGCGGAGAGTTCCAGAACGATCGTCTGCGTGAGTGCGTCTGTAGTGTCAGTCATGGGTTCCAACTCTCAGTACACGACTGGGGGGCATACGAGTTCTACCTATGATACCATCCGGGGCGACTGAGACCGGGCTATCTACCTAGACGCCCCGTCGGAGTCACTCGGTTTCCCGGTCAGCCGATCCGTAGAGCAACTCGAACAGCTTGCGCTGTGCGGCCCGGAGATGCGTGTTGAACGTCGGCTGCGAGATGTCCAACGAGGCGCCGATCTCCTCGCCGGTGCGGCGGCGGGGCGTCTCGAAGAACCCGCCAAAGTACGCCGTCCGGAGCACCTCGCGTTGGCGGTCGGTCAGTTCGGCGTCGAGTTCGGCCTGAAACTCGCGGCGCGAGCGGGTTTGGAGCGTGCGCTCGCGGCGCGCGCGCAACTCGACGACGTCGAACATCGCACGGAGCATCTCGACGAACCCCCGGACATCGACTGTCGCCGGTAGTTCGACGACGAGGCGCGCGCGCTCGCCGGTCGCCGTGATCTCCTGTGGTCGGGCGCCGTGGTCGAGCAGTCTCGGGATCAGCCCGCCCTCGGTGAGCGTACACTCGTACAACGGCGGCTCGTCGTCGGTGATCTGTCGGAGGTCTTCGACAAACGGTGACCGTGCCGCGTACTCTCGAACGGCGTCCGGAGTAGCATCGCTCACCGAGAACAGCGTGCGCAACCCGCCGCCCTCTTGCAGAAATACGTTTTCGAAGTCGAACTGACCGCCGCTGTCGGCCAGAAACTGGAACACGAACGAATCGGGATCGTACAGCTCCAGTTCCAACTCGACCACCTCGTCGCCGACGAGCGCGCGCTTGCTCTCGACGGCGTTGATCGCGTACGCGATCGTGTCACACAAGTCCGCTAGCGTTTCGCGTTCTCGACCGTCGAACAGGTCCGCCCGGTCGCCGTACACCGTGAGGACGCCGTACCGATAGCGCCCGTACTCGATCGGCACGCTGACCGCGGAGCTGATCCCGTTGCGCAGGGCGGACTGGCGCCATCGGGACAGCGGCGGTTCGGCGTGGACGCCGTCGATCACCTGCACGTCTCCGGACTCGGCGGCCGCGAGACTCGGCTCGCGGTCCTCGGTGTCACGCGCGGACAGATCGATGTCGGCGAGATAGCTCACCTCGCCGGTTGCAGCGACTCGCGAGAGGCCGCCGTCGCCGTCGTGACGGCCGATCCACGCGAGTTCGTAGGGGCTGACCGTGGCGAGTTGGTCGCAGACGGCGGTCTCGATTTCGGAGCGGCTGGACGCCCCGACGAGCACTTGCTCGATCCCTCGGACGACTTCGTTGACCCGCGCGAGCCGTTCGAGATCCTCGTTTTTGCGCTGCAGCGCCGCCTCTCGGTCCCGGAGCGTCTCCTCGCGCTCGGCGCGGTCGAGCGCGGCCCGGATCGTCGCGGCGACCGTCTGGACGAAGCCCAGCTGCGGATCCGGCATCGTCCCTTCGCCGGCGACGCCGACGAGCAAGACGCCGTGTCTGCCAAGCGGCAGCGCGAGCCGCTCCCGAAGGACGACCGGTTCTGCGGGCAGTTCGATCCGCCGGTCAGGGGCGTCCGAACGCTGCTCGTCGTTGACGAACGCCTCCCACGCCGGTCCCGATTCGACATCGAACAGATCGGTCCGTTCGAGAAGCTGCTCGCCAAGTGGCGTCGCAGCGGCGGGTCGTAGCTTGCCGGCCTGCTCGTCGTAGCGGGCGACGACAGCGATCGGCAGTCCGAGGTCGCCGGGGGCGGATTCGGCGACGACATCACAGACTGCCTCGATCGATTCGAGCTCCATGAGCAGCCGGGTGACATCGCTGAGCGCCCCGATCTGCTCTTCGCGGCGCTCGCGCTCGATCGCCGTCGCCAGCAGGTCGGTGACGTGACGGACGAACTCGACCTCGTGATCGTCGTACGTCCGGCGGTCGGTAGTGTGGGTGCCGAACACGCCCCACGGGTTGTCGCGTGGTCCGACGACGACGCTGATCCCGCTCGAAACGTCGTGGTCGGTCAGCAGTTCGGGACCGGCAAAGCGCGCCTCGGTGTCGAGGTCCTCGACGACGACCGGCTCGCCCATCAGGACGGTGTGGCCGGCCTGTGAGTTGTCGCGAGCGTCGACGGTCGCCGAGCCGACGGCGCCGTCGCGCCAGCCGACGCCGGCGCGCAACAGGAGTTCGTCGCCGCCTTCGTCGAATTCGAGCACCTTCGCGTACTCGTGGTCGAGCACGTCGGCGACCAGTTCAGTCGCTTCCGCGAACAGGTCGTCGAGGGCAGTCTCCGCGAGTGCCAGCCGCCGGAGGTCGGCGAGCGCACGCTGTTGTTGGACGTGCGCTTCGAGCGCCGACTCCCGGATCTTGCGGTCGGTGACGTTCTGTGACAGCCCCATCGCCGCGAACACCTCGCCGTCGTCGTCGCGCACCGGGACGAAGTGAAATTGGTAGCTCTCGCCGTCGATTGTCGCCTCGACGCTGGAGCGCTCGCCGCCGAGCGCGGCCTCGTAGCGCGGGACGACGACCTCGGCGATCTCCTCGGGAAGCGCCTCCCGGAGCGGTTCGCCTTCGAGATCCGTCCGGGTCAGCTCAGTTTGGCCCTCCGGCGTCCCGCCGAACGTGACGTACCGGAGTTGGGGATCGACGAGCGCGACGGCGCCGTTCGGGAAGTTCTCGATCAGCGTTCGGTAGCGCCGGCGAGACTCCTCCAGTTCGCGCTCGCGGCTGGACGCCGCGGATCGGCTCAGTGTGGATCCAGCGCCGTCCGTGACGAGCGCGGCGACCTTTCGGGCGAGCGCCGGGGGCGAGTGCTCGCCGGCACGCTGGAGATAGTCCGTCGCACCGGCGTCGAACGCTGCGGTGATCTCGGCCGAGCTATCTGGAGTGCCGTACAGCACGACCGGAACGTCGGGGCGCCGCTCGCGGATCGCTCTGACGACGTTGACACCTGCGACATCGTCAAGCTGGTCGGCACAGATCAGACAATCGGCGCCGTCAAGCGGACCGTTGAGAGCGTGGTCCGGCTCCTCGACCCGGCGCACCGACGCCGACGGAAGTTCCGTCGTCAAGGCGTCGACGACAGCAGCGTCGTCGCCGATAAAGATGACAGAGTGTTGGTCGGGCTCCGCGGTGACGCGCCCGGTGCCGTCGCCAGTCACGTCGGGATCACGGATCGAGCGGTCCTGACGGGAGACCTATCGGGCCGTTCGCATAGCGACCCGCCGAACGGTGACGGACGCCCCGAACGGGACGGCCTCGCGTTCGGACTCCGCCCCAGTGAGTCAGCCATTGCTACGGTGGACGGGACCTGCAGATAAAAGCCGGGTGCCAAAGTCTGTAGGTCTGTTCGACAAAGCCGGCGGCGGCGTCGTGGCGTGCTACGCTACCGCTCGACGATGTCGCCGATTCGCCGAGGCTCACCGCCGAGTTCGGGGTTCTCAGCGACGATCTGGAGCACCTCGTGGTCGGTCACGTCGAAGTAGTCCTTCTGGATGGCGTCCTCGATGAGCGCCCGCTCCAGTCGGAACTCGGTGCCTTCGTACACGACATCGACCCCCTGCTCGTCGAACGCGAGCGTCGTCATGCGAGTTGCTCGGCGCCCCGGCGCTAAAAGTCTTGCAGGACGGCGGCGTCCCGACGCCCTAGCGCCCGCTGTGTCTGACGCCCGTCGGACGCCGCAACGGGTTTATTATCGGGCGCTGGGAATGGAGGGTGTGTCGCTGCGATCGAACCCTCTCGACGAACTGTCGATCCCCGACGGCACCACCGTCGAGGAGCACGACCTCGTGACCGACGGCGACGTGTTGCTTGGCGGCCGCGCCACCGTCGAGTTCGGCGTCCGCGGGCGGAACGTGCTCGCCGGCGAGGGCGTGCGCTTCGGCGGGGACATCGAGGCCGAAGCCGACTGCCGGCTCGACATGTGGTGTGACGTCGAGGGGAACGTGCTGGTCGGCCGGGACGCCTACCTCGGCGAGCGCGTCCACGTCGGCGGCCAGCTGATGGTCAGCGGCGATCTGGACATCGGCGACGACGTGGACATCGAGGAGGGCTTCGAGGCAAACGGCTGGATCGTCATCCGCAACCCGATGCCGACGATCGTCTTCCTGTACGTCTATCTCACCCAACTGCTCCGCATCGGCGAGGAAGACGCCGCCGAGCGTATTCTCGACGAGTTCGTCGACGAGGACGACCCCGAGCGCGATCCGCTGGTCGTACCTCGCAACGGAACCGTCAGTGACGACGCGTGGCGCGTCTCGACGCCGGCCCGCATCGGCGACGACTGCCGACTCCACGGCAACGTCCGCGCCGAGGAGATCTCTGTCGGAGAAGACAACAACATCTTCGGCAGCCTCCGGGCGCGCGAGGATGTCTCGATCGGCTCGGGAACGCGCATCCACGGCGACGTGACGACCCGGAGCGGGACGGTCGCGATCGCCGACGGCGCGCGCGTGCTCGGCGACGTGTCCTGCGAGAACCTGGAACTCGAAGACGGCGCGACCGTCGACGGGACGATGCGCGCCAGCGGTGAGGTGAAGATGCAACGCGACCGGCAGCCGCGGGATCCGGAGTGACGCCGCTGGGCGAGGCGTTCAGAAGGACGACAGCCTCGCTGTCGCTATGTGATTCTCAACAATATTGGGCTGTGTGTCTGATCGGTAGATACAGGCGGAGAAGATATCGGGGCGTCTATCGAGCTCTGTAGCTACGCTAAATTCATTCCTGATAGATTGCTTTGGGGTCAAGGGCGACGCTGTGAACCGTCCAGCAGTCACCCCGCTCGATGCCGATCTTGTGACCGTTGCGACAGTCCGTATTTGGCCCCTGTCCCCCGTCAGGGCCACAACAGCCACAGTAGACTTCCATATCTAATGTGGTTTCGACCATGTCCTCCGGATTTAGCAGGGGCCAGCCGTCTGCCCTCGGAATAGGACTATCGTCAGGACTCTCCAGATAGTATCCCTCGGGTACGTAATCCGGCTCACCAGCACCCATTTCTGCTAGCTGCATCACGCTTTCCCCCTCCTGGAGTAACGTCTCGTCAGTAAGTTTGGTTACCGGCCGAGTCACGGCTGCATCACATTCCCAACACCGATAGACGACCATTGCTCTGGTTTTGAATTCCGATGGAGATAGTTAATGATTCTCTCCGTTTCACGCTCTGTCTCCCGCACGGTGTGAGGTATCTGTCCTATCCGGTAGACCAGTGGTACATCCGCACATCTACTGAACGGGTATTCCAGTCCCAGAAGCCTCGAACAAATCCGAGTTGGCTATAATATTCCTAAGTCAGCCGCCGACCGCAACCGTCAGTTCTCACTCGCCCGCCGGAAGAACGCGATCGCGGCGCCGAGCAGCGTCAGGTTCTGGAGGAACGAGGTGAGCTCCTCGCTGCGCGAGTCCTCGTCGACGGCCCAGAAGTCGTGCATGAGCGGCGTGACGCCGACGAAGAACGCGGCGATGCTGCCTGCGGCGAGCTTGGGGAGTTTCCAGAGCCCGATGCCGATGCTCCCGCCAAGGAGGAGGCCGCTCGACGCGGGAACCAGTTTGTCGGGGAGCGGGACGCCCTTGGCGTCCGCGTAGGCGATGCGCCCGTCGAGGTTCGTCAGATTGCGAAGCGCGAGCGCCGCGAGACCGCTCGCAAAGAGAAGCCGTCCGAGTCGTGACGGCGGCGTATCGGTGGTCGAATCGGTGTCTGACATCGTTCGATTCGAACAGCGCCGATCCAGTTAACCGACACTCTATCACGTCTGCCTGCCGCTACTCCTCGCCGATACCACGGCTGCTGATACCTCACACGTCGGGTGCCATCTATCGGCGTGAACTCGGTCACGGCCACTCGGCGTCGGCGTCCTCGATGGGTTCCGCGACGACGCCGTCGTGTCGGGGGAACGTTCGCACGTAGATGGGGTGTCGGAGAGGCAGGTAGAGCGGTCACCGAGTACATAACTCAGAGAGACGGGAAAAACAGCCGAACAACGGGAACACCTTTATTTTTCCCACACAACAAGTACCCACACCATGTCCAAGTCGACAGACGAACGGGGACGAATCTACCTCCCGAAGGATGTCCGCGAGCGGTTCGGGGACCAGTATCGCATCGTCGAACTCCCGAGCCACGTCGCACTCTTCCCTGTCGATGAGGACCCGCTGGAGGGCCTCCGGGCGGCTGTTGGCGATGCCTTCGCCGAGACGGAGGCCGAGGACTTGAAAGGAACCGCCCGCGAGGCGGTTTCCCGAGAGGTTCGAGCGGAAGCGGACGACCGGTCGCAGGACGACGAGGAGTGAGCGTGTACGTCGAAACCGACTTCCTCACCGCGCTGGTGAAAGACGACGACTGGCTGCAAGACGCCGCAATCGAGGCTCTCGAAGAACGCGATGACCTCCACACCTCGATACTCGCGTACGCCGAGGTGATGGTGTTGTTCTACGACCGCGAGGACGCCGAGTACGAGATCGACGCGCCGCGGGCGATTGCCAACCTGCTCGAACTGGTTCCGATCCGACCGGAAGCACACGAGGACGCAGTGCTGGCCGCTGCGGCGTTCCTCGACGAGTACGATCTCACCCCGTTCGATGCACTGCACGCCGGGCTCGTCACGACCGGCGAAGAGGGCGTCCTTTCGACCGAGCAGGACTACGATACGATCGGCCTCGACCGGACACCATTGGAGCCTGACTCCTCCGAATGAGACGATACACGTCGGGTCGTCAACACGCAGCTACGGCCACTCGGCGTCGGCGTCCTCGATCGGTTCCGTGACGACGCCGTCGCGCCGGGCGAGCACCCGCGCGTGGGCAACACACACCTCGCGGTCTTCGGCCCACGGCACGTAGATCCGGACCGCGACGGCGGCGTCACAGCCGTCTTCTGCACACCGAGCACTCTCGGACATAGTTGTGCTACGACGCCGACGGCCAACAAACCCCCGGCGGCGGTTGCCGTCGGGCTCACGTCAGGTTTCGGGATGGTTGCCGTCGGGTAGCAGTTACGCCCCGGCTATTCCAACATTTAAGTAGGCTCCCGAGTTGGTACTAGATAGCAATGGCCATCGACGCGAACTTCGAGCAGAACCGAGAGATCGTAGACGAACACGAGGGCCACGACGTGTGGGGCCCCGTCGAGGAGCCCGAGCAGTTGGGCATCCACGGCACCCACGTCGCGGTTGACTTCGACATCTGTCTCGCCGACGGGGCGTGTCTGGAGGACTGCCCGGTCGACGTGTTCGAGTGGGTCGACTCGCCGGGCCACCCCGAGAGCGAGATCAAGGCCGATCCCGCAAACGAGGCCCAGTGCATCGACTGTATGCTCTGTGTCGACGTCTGCCCGGTCGACGCGATCGACGTCGACGCCGGGCGCGCCGGGCGGACCTGAGACAGCACGACGACACGTTGTCGGAGGCGATGGGGGTCGCCGGGGGAACGGACAACGAACGCACGCGGACGCGACTACAACAAGGGAGAGAGGACGCACGTATGTACTCACTGGTTCTGACCAAGGGGGTCCCGGACTTCCGGGAGGGACAGGTATCGTTCGACGACGACGGACACTTAGAACGGGGGAAGACGCCGACGGTGATGAACCCCAACGACGAGTTCGCACTGGAGGCGGCGCTCCAGACGAAAGTTCGGGCGGGCGGCACCATGGGGGTGATGAGCATGGGCCCGCCGGGCTACGAGGACGTGCTCCGCGAGGCGATGGAGACGGTGTACGCCGACGAGCTGTTCTTGCTGTCGGACCGAGCGATGGCGGCCGCCGACACGTGGGCGACGGCGATCACGCTGGCGACCGGCGTCGAGAAGCTCGCCGAGACCGACCGCGGGCGCCCGGATCTGGTGTTTGCTGGGTTCAAGACCGCCGACGGCGAGACCGGCCACACCGGCCTCCAGACCGCTTGGGGGCTGGAGTGGCCGATGATCACGCACGTGATCTCGATGGAGATCGACGACGCGGAGGAGACGGTCCGGGCAAAGCGCCTCGTCGAGGGCGACATCGAGGAGATCGAGACCGTCGAGGCGCCGCTGCCGGCGGTGATCGTCGCCGATCCGGAGTTCGAGCCCAGCTACCGCCGGGCCGAGCATCGGCTTCGCCTGAAGGACCTGCGCGCCGAGACCCAAGCGCGCGCCGAGAACTACGAGGACCACCTCACGGTCTGGGATCACGAGGCCCTCAACCTCGATCCCGATTACATCGGGCTGGACGGCTCGCCGACGATCGTCGAGTCGGTCGATCCGATCCCGAAGGCGCCGGCCGAGCGCGAGGCGACGCCGATCGACCCGAGCGAGCCCGACCAGCTCGGGGAGGTGCTCGAAACGATGCGGCCCTACGCAGGGGGTGACTAATCGTGCCCGAAATCGACCCGGGCGAGTACGACATCGGCGAACTCGGACCGAAGCTCAAGGAGATCGAGGAGATCGACCAGTTAGAGGCGATCCGCGACGCCGAGCGCGAGGGCGAGGACCGCTCGAACGTCCACACGCTGATCGAGAGCCGGATCGAGAAACTGCGCGGCGACGCCGACGAGGAGGCGGGCGATCTCGACCCGACCGAACTGACCGTCGCTGAACTCGGCAACGCGATCCGGAACGTCGAGGACGCCGAGGAGCTCGAAGCCGTGCTCGAAGCCGAGACCGCGGGCGACGACCGATCGAGCGCCAAGAGCCTGATCGAGGATCGGATCGACGCCGTCCGGGGCAGCGACGAGGAGGAAGCCGCCGAGGAGGCGATGGCGCCCGAGGAGAAGTACCCCGAACTCGACCATCCCACCGCCGACAAAAAACACGTTCGGGCGCTCGACGACGGCGTCTACGAGGACATGTGGGTGTACTGCGAGACCCAGCAGGGCGAACTCATCGACGTATCGAAGGAGCTGCTCGGGAAGGCCCGGGAGCTGATCGACGGGTACAACGACGAGTACCCGACGGACGGCGACGAGGAGAAGGTCGTCGCCGTCATCATCGGTGCCGAGATGGAAGCACAGGCCGAGCGAGCGATCGAGTACGGCGCCGACGTGGCCGTCTACGTCGAGGACGACCGGCTCGAACGGTTCCGCCACCAGCCCTACACCGAGCTGTTCTGCGAGCTGGCCCGCGCCGAGTACGACTGGAAGGGCTACGACGAGCCGCGGTACGTCCTCTTCCCGGCGACGAACAACGGTCGGGACCTCTCGGCGCTCGTGCAGGCCGAACTCGACTCCGGGCTCGCCAGCGACTGCTCGGGGCTGTACATCGACGACACCGTGATCTCGAATCCGGCGAAAGTCGGACGCGGTGGCGACAAAAAGGAGTTCCAGCGCGTGTTGCACATGAAGCGCCCGGACTTCTCGGGGTTCGAGTACTCGACGATTCTGTGTCTGGACAACCCCAGTCGGGAGTTCCACCCGCAGGGCGCGTCGGTCATTCCGGGGAGTTTCGAGGTGCCCGACCCCGACCCCGACCGCGAGGGGCTGGTCGTTCACCACGAGAGCGATCTCGACGACGCGTGGCTCGGCGTCGACGTGACCGACCACGACCAGTTGGAGGGCGGCGTCGACCTCACGGGCAACGAGGTGATCGTCGCGCTCGGTCGGGGCATCGGCGACGATCCGACCCGCGGGATGGAACTCGGACTGGAACTGGCCGACGCGTTCGAGGACGCCGACTTGGGGATCACCCGAGGGATCGTCACCTCTTCCTATCAGTTCGAGGGCCACGTCGAGCAGTACGCCGGCGAGGAACGCCAGATCGGCGAGACCGGGCAGGTCGTCGAGCCGGAGCTGTACGTCGCGGCGGGCATCTCCGGGGCGATCCAGCACAAGGTGGGGATGGACGAGTCCGACACGATCGTCGCCATCAACACCGAGCCCGACGCCGACATCCGGGACTTCTCGGACTACTACATCGAGGGCGATCTGTTCGACGTGCTCCCGACCCTGATCGAGGCCGTCGAATCGGGCGAACTGGACGCCGCCGCGCTCGCTGGCGGCGAATCGACCGCGGAGGCGGACGAAGCCGCCTCGCCAGCCGGAGGTGACGACGATGACTGAGAACGACAGCACGGCCGATCGGGAGCAGTACGGAACAGGCGGCGAACATTACGAGGCGGTCGTCGTCGGCGCCGGGCCGGGCGGCGCCGCGGCGGCGGCGACGCTTGCTCGCAACGGCGTCGAGACGCTCGTGTTAGAACGCGGCACCGAGGCGGGCTCGAAGAACGTCTCCGGCGGGCTGCTCTACGCGGAGGAATCGGCCCCCTACACCATCGACGAGCTGTTCCCCGACTTCCGCGAGCAGGCGGCCGAGCGGCCGGTCACGGAGTATTACATCCACAACGTCGCCGGCGATACGGTCGAGACGTTCGACATCACCGACCTCCACGAGCACGACACCGAGTGGTGCGACGCCGTGCTCCGGCGCCGGATGGACTCGTGGCTCGAAGCCCGGGTCCACGAGATGACTCGCCAGACTGGCGGCGGCGTCCTGACGGACGTGCGCGTCAACGGCCTGCTGTGGGAACACGGCCGCGTCGTCGGCGTCACCTGCGACGAACTCGGTCCGATCACCGCGGACCTGATCGTCGCCGCCGACGGCGTCAACTCCGAACTCGCGCGGGAGGCCGGCCTGATGGACTGGGACGAGCCCGACGAGTGGTTCCAGGGCGTCAAGGCCGTCGTCGACATGGAGCCCGACGCCATCGACGAGCGCTTCGATGTCGGCCCGGAGACGGGCGCGGCCCACCTGTTCTCGGGCGACCTGTTCGAGGGCGTTCGGGGCGGCGGATTCCTCTACACCAACGAGGATTCGCTGTCGATCGGGACGGTGTTCCACCTCGACAGCCTCGCCGCCGAGGAGGCCGAACCCCACGAACTGCTGGACGCCCTGCTGACCCACCCGCTGCTCGGTCAGTGGCTCGGCGACGAGTACCACGAGCGCGAGTACGCCGCGAAGCTCGTGCCCGACTCGAAGAAGGTCGCCAGCACCTCGCCCCACCGCGACCGGCTCGTGTTGGTGGGCGACGCTGGCGGTCAGATGCAGGCCCAAGGGCCGATCATCAAGGGGATGAACCACGCCGTCACCGCGGGCGCGCTGGCCGCCGAGGCGTTCGTCGAAGCCCGCTCGCGGGGCGACCCCCACAGCGCCGGCGAGCGCTACGAGCAGCGCCTGCGCGACGAGGGCGTCATGAAGAAGCTCCGGCCGCCGGGCTACCAAGCAGTCAGCGCGATCGGCGAGCACGACGCCGTCGCCGACCTCACCGACCGCATTCTGGAGTCGCCGATCGGCCGCGCCGGCGTCCGTGCGCTCGGCGGCCAGTTGGAACGGCTCTACAGTTCGCCGACCCTCTCGATGCTGGTGCCCGACACGAAGACGCCCTACGTCACCCTGCCGACGGTCATCGCCGAGGAGTTGGGCGACCCCGTCAGGACGCGCAACGGCATCGAGCCGCCGGACCTAGCTACGCGGATCGGCGATCTAACCTACGACACCGACGTGGGCAACCCCCACATCGAACTGCTGGACAACTCGTATGCGGCAAGCGGGACGGCCGTCACGGCCTGTCCGGTCAGCGCCGAGGACTTCGGCGGCGGCTGTTACCGCACCGAGGAGGTCAAGACCAACGGGTCGACCGAGCGCGTCGTCAGCCTCGACACCCAGCCCTGCGTGGAGTGTGGGACCTGTGCGATCGTCGCCGACACCGACTGGGAGCACCCGCGCGGCGGCAAGGGCGTCGAGTTCCGCGAGGGGTGATCGGCGTGGCCGAGGCGGGGCGCGATGGATCGACGGTCGATGAGGACGCCGAAGCCGGGCCGGTAGACCGCGACGCCGAACCTGCCGACCGGATCGATCGCCTGCTCGCTCGCGCCCGCGAGGAGCGCCGGTCGTTCGAGCCGCCGGACGACCCCGACGAACGCGCCCTGACCTATCTCCGCGAGGGACTGTGGCCGACCATCGAGACGTACGTCGAGGGGAGAACGGGCGAGTTCAGGCGCTTCGAGCGCGCCGAGTGGGATCGGCTGGAGACGTCGCTACACGCGTGGCTTTCGCTGTACGCCCGGTGCTACGGCGAGCGGGTCGACCCAGACGTACCGGTCCGGATCGCCGCAGAGACGTTTCTCGACACCTACGACCTCCGGGCGACCGCCGAGCTGTTGACCGGCGTCGCGGCGGGCGACGAGGGACACGAACCGACGCCGGAACGGCAGTGACGACGGCGGGCGCGAATCGACGCCGAAGCGTGGCGGTGACAGTGACTGGAGCAACGTCGGCGTCCTCGCGCTGACGCCGACGGCGAGGGGTTGAAGCCGCAGGGGACACGGTCCCGTCCGCCCTGTGCCCTTATTATCTAGATAAACGTTATCATTAACCATGAAGCTCTCGCAGCCGATCGAGTTCGACCACGAGGACCGCCAGCAGATCTACGAGTACGTCGAGCGCAACGGGAGGGCCGGCCACGACGAAACCCAGCGCGCGGTGTTGCCCAACGATCGGGGAGGATTCCGGCATCACGTAGCCATCCTCAAGCGCAACGGCTATCTGGAGACGACGGCCGACGGCGACCTGCAGGTCGCCATCGAGGACGCCGGCGAGGAGGAGTTCACCGGTGAGGAGTTCACGTTCACGATCCGCCCCGCCCGCCAGAAAGACCTGACAGGGATCGTGGGTGCGATCCGGCAGGTCGCCGAGCAAGGAACCTACATCGTCGCCGAGACGGTCGCGCAGGAACTCGACCATCAGGAGGCGCTGTTGCGCCACAACGAGCTCGAATCGCGAATGTTCTTCGTCGCCACGGTCAACGACGAGGTCGTCGGATGGGTCCACCTGCACGCGCCGGAGCTCGAAAAGCTCCACCACACCGCCGAGTTGACCGTCGGCGTCGTCGACGAGTACCGCGGTCGCGGACTGGGGAGCCACCTCCTCTCACGCGGGCTTGAGTGGGCCGGCAAGAACGGGTACGAGAAGCTCTACCAGAGCGTCCCGGCGACCAACGACGCCGCCATCGACTTTCTCGAAACCCACGGCTGGGAGACCGAAGCCGTCCGCGAGGACCACTACAAGATCGACGACGAGTACGTCGACGAAGTGATGATGGCGGTCGAGTTGTAGCGCGGTCCGCTTCGGGACCGTCCACCGCCTGTCCGCGAGTTTGAAAAAATTCGTTGACATTATTACCCGGGACGTCCTACCGAACAGTCACGCATGGACGACCCCGAAACCGCGACTCGGTGCGGCGTGGGCATTCGCGGCGTCGCAATGACCATCGACTCGTTCGTCTGGCTCTTCCTGTTCGTCGTGGCCGTCTCGGTCGTCGGCGTCGTGACGGGGCAGACCGAAATCACCGCGGCCGGGGTCGACACGTCGCTCGAAGGGACGCCCGCGGCGGTCGGGCTAGTGCTGTGGCTCGGGCTGGCAATCGGCTACCACGCGTTCTTTGAATCCCAGTCCGGCAAGACGCTCGGGAAGTATCTCGTCGACATTCGCGTCGTCGACGACGACGGCACGCCGCCCTCGTTGCGCACTGCTGCCGTCCGAAACGTTCTCAGACTTGTCGACTGGCTCCCGGCGTTCTACGTCGTCGGCATCGTCGCGCTCGCAGTGTCAGACCGGCGGGCTCGACTCGGGGACCGGTTAGCGGGGACGACGGTCGTCAGGTGAGCGTCACGACTTTACTCGGCTTTGAGTCAAACTATCCCGTCGCAGTCTTGCGATTTCGGGCAAACGATAAAGGTGACAGCCCACGACAACGATCAACGTATGGGGACCGCCAAGTCGCCACAGTTCGATCACAGAGACCGCCAACGCATCTACGAGTACGTCGAACGGCGCGGAACCGTCGATCCCGAAGTCGCCCGTTCGGAGCTGTTACCTGCCGACGGCCGTGGCTTTCGTCATCACGTCTCGATGCTCCGCCGTGACGGCTATCTCACGCTCACCGACGGCGGCGACCTATCGGTTGCCCGTAAAGACGCCGGCCGCGAGGTGTTCACCGAGAACGGGCTGGCGTTCGCGGTGCGCCCCGCCCGACAGGAGGACTTGACGGGGCTCGTCGGCGCGATTCGGCGGATCGCCGAACGGAGCGATCACGTCGTCGCCGAGGCTGTCGCCCGGGAACTCGAACGCGAGGACGCGCTGGTGGGCCACAGCGCCATCGAGTCGCGCCGGTTCTTCGTGGCGACGGTCAACGAGGAGATCGTCGGCTGGGTCCACGTCCGGGCGTCCGAACTCGCCAAACTGCGCCACACCGCCGAGCTGACCGTCGGCGTCCTGCCCGAATACCGCGGGCACGGCGTCGGCAGTCGCCTGCTCGATCGCGGCGTGTCGTGGGCCGCCGACGCCGGTCACGAGAAAGTGTACCAGAGCGTCCCGGCGACCAACGAGACCGCCATCGACTTCCTCGACGCGCGAGGCTGGGAGACGGAAGCGATCCGCGAAGATCACTACCGAATCGACGGCGAGTACGTCGACGAGGTGATGCTGGCGGTCGAACTCTAGCGTGGCGACGCCGGCGCGGCGCGAGCGGGCGTCGAACCGAAAGGCAATTTTCGGCGACGCGAGTAGGCCTCGCCAATGATCTCCATCGCGCTTGCCGGGAAGCCAAACGCCGGCAAGTCCACGTTCTACACCGCGGCGACGCGGGCCGACGTCGACGTTGCGAACTACCCGTTCACGACGATCGACGCCAACCGCGGCGTGACCCACGTCCGGACCGACTGCCCCTGCCTCGACCGCGAGGAGCGCTGTGGCGACGACAACTGCCGAGAGGGGAAGCGCTACGTCCCGGTCGAACTGCTCGACGTGGCCGGGCTGGTTCCCGGCGCCCACGAGGGCAAGGGGCTTGGCAACCAGTTCCTCGACGAGTTGACCAACGCAGACGCCATCGTCAACGTGATCGACGCCTCGGGAGGGACCAACGAGGAGGGCGAGCCCGTCGAGATCGGCGAGCACGACCCGATCGAGGACATCGATTTCATCGAGGAGGAGATGGACATGTGGCTGACGGGGATCGTCGACAGCAACTGGGAGTCCGTCGAGCGCAAGTCCCGTTCGCCCGAGTTCGACATCGACGAGGCGCTCGCGGACATGCTGACCGGCTTCGGCGCCACGGAGGCCGACGTGGCCGCGAGCCTGCGCAGTCTCGATTACCCAGACGACCCGATCCAGTGGACCGACGAGCACCGCGAGGAACTGGCCCGCGACATCCGCGCGCGGACGAAGCCGATCATCGTCGCCGCCAACAAGATCGACGTGGCGCCCGCCGAGAACGTCGAGCGCCTGCTCGATCTGGACAAGCCGGTGATCCCCACGACCGCGGAGGGCGAACTCGCGCTGCGCAACGCCGCCGACGCCGGACTCGTCGAGTACGACCCTGGCGACGCCGACTTCGAGATCGTCGGCGAGGTCAACGACTCCCAGCGCGACGCCCTGACCGACTTGCGCGAAGCGACCGCCAACTGGGACGGCACCGGCGTGCAGGCCGCGCTGAACTACGCGGTGTACGACCTGCTCGACCGGCTCACCGCCTACCCCGTGCAAGACCAGAGCAAGTGGACCGACGCGAAGGGCAACGTCCTCCCCGACGCGTTCTTGCTCCCGAACGGCTCGACGCCGGTCGATCTAGCCTACGCCGTCCACTCCGACATCGGCGACGGCTACCTCCACGCGGTCGACGCCACGTCTAATCGAGAGATCGGCGAGGACTATGAATTGGAGGAAGGCGACGTGATCAAGATCGTGAGTACGAACTGACCCGGGAGGTACGGATCGACCGTTTCGTCTTCCCCCGTAGGGATCGACGCGAACCGTCCTACCCAGATCTTATTATCGTCCGGTTTGGTGCGAATTGTATGGCAGGCATAGACGGTGAGAACCGAGAGCTGTGGGACGCTTGGTCCGACGAGCACCAAGCGATGTGGAATGCGGAGACGAACGATGGCGGCCTCCCGCCGGTGTACTCTCCGTTGCCCGACTCCGAGTCGCTGGACGACTGGCAGGCCGAGCGACTTCCTGCGTTCGAGGAGCTTGATTTCGTCGAACTGGGCTGTGGGGGCGGTCAGGGAACGGTCGGCGCCGCCGACGAAGGGGTCGGCACCGCCGTTGGCGTCGACTTCTCGACCCAGCAACTCCGCCACGCGACTCGGTTGCGGGATCTGTACGGTGTCGACGCCGAGTTCGTCGCTGGCGATGTCTCGGATCTCCCCCTAGCCGATGACGCCTTCGATCTTGCGTACTCCGGCTTCGTGTACTTCATGGTCGAAGATCTCGACGCCGCACTCGGGGAAGCACAGCGCGTGCTTCGGGAGAACGGCGTGCTCTCGTTTGAGGTTCCGCACCCGTTCCACGAACTGTTCGATCCGGACACGCTGGAGTTCGAGCGGAGCTATCATTCTACTGGTCCCCGCCGCGACAAGAACGACGAGGTACTCCACGAGGATATCGTCGTCTTCGACCGAACGATCGGCGAACTCCATACGGCGCTCGTCGACGCCGGTTTCACGGTCAAGCAACTTTGGGAGTGGCCACAAAGCGACGATCCGGGCGATTACGACGACGAGGGGGCCAAAAGCACGTCACCAGAACTGAAGGCGAATGTGCCGCGAACGCTCGGATTTCGCGCAGTTGTCGACTGACTTCCCGACTGTCGGGCCTCGCTGGGATCCGGAATGACGGGGCGTCCCCGACGCCACGCCGCTACCGATGCCAGTAGATGTCGGTCGCCCGGTGTCGGGAGTTGTAGGCGTCGAGCCCGTCGCCGAGAACACCGGTCAGATAGAGGTCGTCGTACAGCGTCGAGTGCATGTAATCGAGGAACGTGATCGCCATTACGAGGTCGCCGTCCTCGCGGAGCAGACTCGCAACGCCGGTGTAGGCGTGCTTGTGGCGCGTGTCGCTGACGAACATCGTGACGACCGGGACGGTCGCTTCGTGGGCCGGGACGGCGTGGAGCGACTCGGCCGCCCGGCGCGTCAGTTCCGTGCAGAACAGCCCCGTCGCCTCGCCGCTCTGTAAGGCCTCGAAGTCCACCGGCGACTCGAAGTGCTTCCGCAGGTCGACGGCGCCAAAGAGCACGTTGTCCTCGATCGATCCGGCGACGTACCGAGGCTTGTCGTAGCTGCTGTGCTCGCGGAACGCGGTCCGCAGCGCCGTGACGACGCGCTCTGGATCGGCGGGGTCGGCGCCGGTGAATCCGGCGACGGTATCCGGGTCGGCGTAGTCGTACCCGTCGCGGGTGGCTCCGACGGCAAACTGGCTGGTGTCGGCGTCGTTGATGCGCTCGAAGAACTCGTCGAACGTCGCGCCTTCGACGACGAACTCGCCGCTCCGGAGCGCCGGAACGTCACGAATCAGCTCCTCGACCGGACCGCCAGCGAGCCCGTATTCGGCGTCGATCGCTGCGCCCTCCTCGGGCGTGGCGCCGGTCACCGAGCGTTCGGCAACGGCGTCGTCGCCGTCGACCACTCTGACGGTATCGCCCGACAGTTCGATGGCGTACTCGTCTAACTCGGCGCGGTAGTCGCCGACGCGCATCCACTCGGTGAGCAGCGGTTTGAGGTCCTGCTCCCGGACGTTCGTGCCCGTGATGACGCCGTAGCCGATCTGAGTGTTGTACAGCGCCTTCCCGCTGCCGCCGACGGCGACGCCGCCGCCGAGGAGCTTCAGCATCTTGCGACGGTTCATCGCACCCTCTCCGCGGCGACGCCGCTATCCGGAGCAATCATGCTCTGCAGTCGGTCAGCTCGTTCACTCATTTCGCGCCACCAGTCCGACTCCCACGGTCGTACGTCTCTGCACGCGTTCGAGATAAATGCTTTCTGCTCGGGGACGGTAGCGGCCCGATAAGCTGCTCGTATGAACACGAATCAACTGTTCGTTGTGTTGCCTTCCAAGCGGTGCGTTAGTGATTGACCACTTCTGACTGCAGAAAACATACTTTATCATTCATATTGGTGGCGTCTCTGATGTATGTATACTGTATCTAATATGTAATATAGTATGATATGGGCATATTGAGTGGGCGTCAGATGAATGTCGGAGTACTCTGGCGATCCCTCTGAATTCAAAGTGTACTGGTTCGCTCGCGATCTTGTAGCATCCAGCTATGGCAGTTATGCCACCAAGGAAACAGAAACGCTGAAACAGCTTTCTTCTCAGCTCGAACGTTCAGTATCGGACGATCATACGGGTAACGATCGATCTCTTGAAGAGCAAAAGCAGCTCATCAGAGAGTCAATCACAGGCTCTGTCAACAGGATATACCGAGATGATATCTCAAAGCGCTACCGGCAGACCGAAGATCTTGTCGAGAGAATCCTTCGGCGGGTTGCAGAGCAAGACGATATCAGGGAATTCCGGATTGCGATCGACGCAGTAGTTCGTACCAGTGAAATTTTGGATACGACCCCGAGCTTTGGAGAGAGCGAAATTGTCGAAATAGTCGACCAGACACTACAGACAGAGAACGGATCTTTGGACCCCTCAAAAGCCTATGATGCCCTGTTCAATGTCGACTTCGAGGGGGAAGCCTATCAGTTAGGGGCGCAGCGTGAGCCACTCATTGAGTACGTTCACGAGCGAATGAATGAGCTTGAACGAGAATCTCATATTGGTGCGCAGGAAGTAGCTCGGATTCTATCCGGGATCGTCCAAGAGTACGAGCGACGTGCCGGACAGAGCAGAGCCTCGACCGCCGGGAACGTACTCGAAACAGGGCTACAGCACATATTCAACCAGTTCGATATCCCTGCCACCAACGACCAAGCACACTTTGGTGATCTCGAGGTTGACAACAAAGTAGCGGGGCCAGAGGGTGCGATCGGGTTCTCGTGCAAGCGAACGCTCCGAGAGCGGTTTCGGCAGAGTCTGTCCCGTGAAGCCGAAATCGGGGTCGATGAAATCTGGTTTGTTTCGCTTCTGATGGCAGACGTGTCCCGAGAGAAGGTGGAGGATATCAGCAACGACGGTGGACGAATCTATGTTCCGCGCGATTCGTTTGTTTGGAACCGATACAGCGACATTGACGATCTCTCCTACACGCTCCGGCCAGCGGATCAGTTCCTCGAGGATATTGTCGAGTTCACAGCGGTAACGGCTGATCTATAAATCGGCGATTCAGGGGTCAGAACGTCCGCATAAGATGGAAAGACCACACAGAAAAGAACGGCATGCTCTCGGTGATCAGTCCGCCTTTTGGGGTTCCTGCTGTGAGATCGGGCGATCGAAGATTTCCGTTCGGATAGCAGTCCCAAGTGCTTGGGCCAGCAACGGAGGAACAGCATTACCGACCTGTTTGAATGCATGAGTTCGGGCCACCGGGAACTCGAAGGTGTCTTTGAAAGACTGGAAACGAGCAGCCTCCCGAACGGTGATCGAACGAGCCTCGTTTGGATGGATGAACATGTGGCCGTCTTTGTAGAGATGCGCGACGACGGTTGTTGCTGGCTCTCGCGGGTTCTGCTTTTTGAGCTTGTCCGGGAAGATATCCGTTCGATACGGCTGATGTTCCTCCGGAATATCTCCGATTATGTAGGAGGTGCCTTCCCCGAGGAGCTTGTATAGGGTGAGATCTCGCATATTATGCCCCCGACACTCGTGGTTCAACAGCGGCTGCTCGTCCCAGTCCTCTTGTTCGCTATTGTCTCGTGCCCAGTACTGATACTCTGACACTGGCCCCAGCTCGTACTCTTCTGCCTTGGTGGGCGGCGTATCTCCGCTCGGTGAAACTGGCGGGAGATCGAGAATAGCGTCAGCAACGGTGTTCCACGGCTTCCGGCTCCGTCTATTCTTTCTGAATGTCGGGAACTCCTCTTCTTCTCGGTCATCAACAAACCCATCGAGCGTGTGCTGACTCTCTTCAGAACGCTTCGACGGATCCGTTTTGTATTTGATGTCCTTTTCGTCCTCGTTGCTGGGAGAGCGATGGGTCTTCCACTCTTCCATATCAGGATTCTCAGCACCGATCCGGTTCCCGATGAAGAAGAGCCGCTTGCGATGCTGAGGAACACCGAAGTCGGCTGAGTCCAGAAGCTGCACACGTACGTTGTAGTCGAGGTCAAGATCCAAATCGGCAACCTCTCTCTCGCCCCGCATCTGCTCCTTGATCGTCTCCACTACTGGCCGGCCTTCTTCGTTTTCGGCTGAAAGCATTCCCTCCACGTTCTCCATCAGGAACGCTTTCGGCTGATAATGATCGACAAAGCGGAGGAAGTCCTCATAGAGAAGATGACGATCGTCACTCTGGTTATCTCGCCCATCGATCGAATTGATCTTGCTTCGCCCGACAAGGGAGAAGGTTGGACAGGGAGGCCCACCAGCAACAAGATCAAGTTCGCCCTCATCGAGTCCGAGATCCGGAGGGTCTTCCTCCCGGATGTCTCCCACCGTCATCTCACAGCCATGATTCGCTTCATAGGTGGGCTTGGTGTTCTCTTCGTGGTCAATTCCCCAAAGAGTTTCAAACCCAGCATCAGAGAGGCCCTGAGACAGACCTCCAGCACCACAGAAGAGGTCAATCGCAGTGAGGTGTTCCTCGGTCATCTGTTCACACCAATGTAGTGGTCATCGTTTAAATTGTCTGTTCTGCCCATGTAGCGATATTGTACATATATTGTAACCAAGATACATACACCGCTACTGTTAATCGCCTCCACCGAATGGACGTTGACGAATATGCTTGGATCAAGGCCAGTAACTATCGGGAGAATATTCTGGTCGCTATCGGCGAAAAGCCCCGGACGCCAAAGGAACTGGCTGAGATGAACGAGTACTATCTCAGCCACGTAAGTAATGTCCTCTCTGATCTCAATGACCACGGGCTTGCAGAATGCATCACACCCGATCGCAACAAAGGGCGACTCTGGCAGGTAACGCAGAAAGGAGAAGAGATGGTCGAAGATATACACCGGTGACTAGTCGCAATTCGTGTCGTTTGGATGCCGGAGATCACCGGCCTACAAAACTGCACACCCAATCGGAGCAACTGACCATCGAACCCTAGACGGTCTCTCGACGGAGACAGAGGGCGTCAGTCGTCGGTCCCGGCTGCGGCGCCGTCGACCCCGCCGCGGGAACTGGAGCGTCGGCGCTCACCCCAGTCGACGATTCTGACCGCGCCCCAGACGCTGACGACCGCAAGCACGAGGCCGGCGATCACGTCGATCAGCCAGTGGATGCCCAATATCATCGTCGAAAGCACGACGCAGGTCGCCACGAACGTCGCAATCTTGAACCAGCGCGGATACTCTTCGCGGGATCGCCAAGCCAGCAGCGCCGCCGCGACCGCCAGCGAGGTGTGCAGTGACGGAAACACGTTGGTGTTCGCCGACACGGCGGCGGTCAGATCCTGCGTCGAGGGATAAATCTCGTACATCGGCTCGGCGACGGCGTCGGAGACCCAGACGCGGGGGCCGTAGGCGATAAACAGCGTGTAACACAGCGTGCCTATGAAGTAGTTGAGCAGGTACGCCATCAGCAACTCCTTGAGGTACCGGCCGGAGGGAAGCAGGAAGTAGGCCAGCAACGGGAAGACCAGCAGGAACGGGAACCCGAACATGTACATGGTCGAGAAGAAGTCGTAGGTCGCGTTCGGGGTGAAATCCTGCAGGTGCGCGACGAACAGCCCTTCGATCGCGTAGATTTCGTCGGTGATATTCCAGTCCAGTGACTTCGAGATTTGCAGGGTTTTGCCGTGTGTGGCACGTTTGCCAAGGAAGAACACGGCCGTCACGGCCAGATACGGCGCGACATCGAACAGTCGGTTGCGGATGTCGTTGGCAGTCCGGCGGAGTTGTTCAACTTCGATACAGAGCGTGGCTGTCACCGCAAGCCCGGCCGCAACGGCCAGCACGGTGACGATCAGGGCGTCAAGCAGTGCCATCTGTAGTGTCCTCGAATCGTGATTTGTCGTGCCCGGACGGAGGTCGCGCCGCGGACCAGCAACGACGCGTGCGTGTGGGGCGGGACCGGGCGTACCCGCCGTTCACGTCTTCTGGTGTTCACTGGCTGACGTATAATATCATCGGACTCGTCCGGTGGGAATTGTCGTGTCGGATGTGTGTGTTCAGCATGTGGATCACCCCAGCGGTCGCCACCACACCGCGGCGACCAGCACCGCGAGGAAGACGTAGCTCCCGCGGATCAGCAGCATCGTCGCGATCTCCGTGTCCGCCCGCCGGGCGATGGCCGCGACGACGCCGAAGGCCGCTGCGGCGACGGCGCCGCCGAGCGGGAACGGTCCCGTAACCGCTAGTACGACGACAAGCGCCAGCGCGGACAGCATCAGCCCGTAGGCGACGGTCCAAGCGCGCTCTGGCCCCACCGCGACGGCCACGGTACGCTTGCGGATCGAGCGGTCGTAGTCGTAGTCCTGTGCGTCGTCGATCACCTTCACGCCCGAGAGCAAGCCGAGGAACACGACGGCGAAGGCGACCGGTTCGACGGCGAGCGCGCCCGTCTGGACGTAGTAGCCGCCGAGGATCGACAGGGCGACGCCGGCAGGGTAGCCAGTCGTCGTCGTGATCGGATTGGTGTCGAGTTGGGGGGCGTGGTGGTAGGCGATCAGCCAGCACGGCAGGGTCAGCAGGGCGGCGCCGGGGCCGACGAGGACTCCGAGTGCGGCGATACACGCGAAACAGACGACCGAAGCGCCCGCCAGCGCGTACCGACAGCCCGATTCGGTCAGGGGGTGGTCCTCGTCCTCACCGCGGCCGTAGAAGTCGACGTAGCCATCCTTGACGTGGGCGGTGTAGACGGCCGCGAAAATGGCGACGGCGTGGAGGCTGCCGACGACCGGGTCGAACTGGCCGGCGACGACGGCGCCGAACAGCGACGCGGCGACCGGCGGTAACATGAACACGGGATGGACTTGCGAGCCAAGCGCCGCGAGCTCGGCCTGCGGTCCGGTACCGTGCCGGGCGATTGCCATACTGATTCGTCGGACTGTCGGCGCATAATTATGGGGGTCAAAAAGTCGACGCCGCCAGTCAGGCGACGAGGCAGCTGCTTTCGTCGGTCAGGCCACGCGCCGGGTCGCGTCCTGCATGATCTCGATCGCCTCTTTGAGCTCCTCCATCCCGGTCGCGTAGGAGATGCGGGCGTACCCCTCGCCGTGGGCGCCGAAGGCGTCGCCGGGCACCACGACGACGCCGCTGTCGATCACTTCGTCGACCCAGCCCTCGGGGACCTCCGGCATCGCGTAGAACGCGCCCGTCGGCGTCGGCACGTCCAATCCGGCGTCGTCGAGTCCATCGAGCAACACGTCGCGGCGCTCTTGGAAGGCGTCGACCATCTCGTCGACGCGGTCTTGGGGACCGGTCAGGGCGGCCTCGGCGGCGAACTGGGCCGGCGCGCTCGCGCAGGCCTGCATGTACTGGTGGACCCGGAGCATGCGCTCGATCCGGCGCGTCGACGCCTGCACCCAGCCGAGTCGCCAGCCGGTCATCGAGTAGGTCTTCGAGCAGGCGCCGATCGTGACGACCGAGTCCGTCTCGGCGTACTCCATCGGCGAGTGGTGTGCGCCGTCGAAGACGATGCGCTCGTAGACCTCGTCGGAGATACAGACCACGTCGTGCTCGTCGGCGATGCGGGCGAACTCGCGGATGTCGTCCTCGCTTGCGACCGCGCCGGTCGGGTTCGACGGGCTGTTGACGACGAAGGCCGCGGTGTCGTCGGTGATTGCCTCCTCGACGGCGGCGGGATCGAGCGTCAGGTCTTCGCGTAGGCCGACCGGCTTCGGGACGCCGTCGGCGAGCTTCGTCAGCGCATCGTAGGAGACGAAGCCGGGGTCGGGGAAGATCACTTCCTCGCCGGGGTCGACGTGGGCCTCGATGGCCAGATGCAGCGCCTCGCTGCCGCCGGTGGTGGCGATCACGTCGCCCGGATCGACCGCGACGCCCTGATCGCGCTCGTACTTCGCGGCGACGGCCTCGCGCAGGCTCTCGATACCCTTGTTGGATGTGTAGCCGTCCGCGAGCCCCTCGCTGATCGCCTCGCGAGCGGCCTCGCGGGCGTGGGACGGCGTCGGGAAGTCCGGCTGTCCCAGCCCCAGATTGATCGCGTCCTCGCCCGCGGCCTCGAACACCTCTCGGATGCCGCTGATCGACACGCTCTCGACGCGCGCTGCGAACTCCGTCATACCCCTACGAGCGCGTCGGGTGCGGATAGTTTTGGTGGTTGGCGCCGACCAGTTTTTGGCGTCGCGCTACTGGAACATCCGGAGCGGCTGGGCTTGGGAACTCTCGTCGGTGGCGGCCTGTTGCATCCGGCGGGCGAGCTGTTCTTTCTGCGCGCGGATCTCCTCGGCTCGGTCGCGCAGTTCCGACACGTCGGCGTCGACGCCGGCGAGCGGACCGATCCCCTGTTCGATCAGCGCCGCGGCCGCCTCCGGGTCGGGAAACTGCGGGTCGCTCTCGACGATTAGCCCGATGCCGTCGACGCCCGTTTCGGCAGCGCGTTCGAGCAACGCGCCGGTTGGCCCGGCGACGGCGCCGTTCTCGCTGGGCGCCGCCACGTCGAGCTCCGCCAGCCGATCGGCGGCGTCGTCGGTCGTTGCGACGCCGAACACCGGTCTGGGCTCTGCCTCGCTCTGTCCGGGGTAGCCGCTGCAGTACACCGGCAGGGCGTCTTGGGCGTCGATCCAGCCGGTGATACACTCGGCAAACCCCGGTGCGGCCGACGCCGAGACCGGAACGTCGCTCTGGAGCGCGAGGAGGTTCCGTTCGGCGTCGGCGTACAGCCGCACCGCCGGCCGGACGATCCGGTCGCCCTCCCGGTAGACGCCGACGCCGGGCAGGCCCTCGCAGTGGACGCTCGCGTAGTAGGTCATCTCGAACTGATCGACGAGGTGGTCGGTCGCAAGCTTGCCGACCAATCCCAGTCCCGGCAGCCCCTCGATCAGCGTCGGCGCGTCCAGCTCGACCTCGGCCCGGCGCTCGATACGTGCCATGTCATGTGGTTGCATCCCTCACGTATTAAGTACCCCGGCGCCGTGCGCGGACGGAGTCCCATCGCGCTCCGAAACCCCCAAGCGCCCGCCCCGCAAAGCCGCCGGCAATGGAACCACTGGAGCGGTATCGACCGCTGATCGACGACTTCGAGGCGTTTCGAGCGGCCTGCGAGCGGCCGCTGTCCTCGGCGGTGCGAGTCAACACGATCAAAGCCGATATCGACCGCGTTCGGACGGCGTTCGAGGATGCCGGCATCGGCTACGAGCAGGCCGACTGGAACGAGCGCGTGTTCACGCTCGACACCGACAGCCCGGGCACGACGTGGCCGTCGATGCACGGCTGGATTCACGGCCAAGAGGAAGTCTCGTCGCTCCCGCCGGTCGTGCTCGATCCGCAACCGGGCGAGCGCGTCTGGGACGCCGCGGCGGCGCCGGGCAGCAAGACGACCCAACTCGCCGCGCTGATGGACGACCGCGGACTGCTCGTCGCCAACGACAACAACCTCGGGCGGCTCTCGGCGCTCCGATTTAACGCCGAACGGCTGGGCGTCACGAACGTCGCCGTCACCAACCAAGACGCCCGGAACTTCTCGCTGAAACCCTTCGGCTCGGAGAGCGACGAGGCCGAGCGCGTCGAAGCGTTCGATCGCGCGCTGGTCGACGTTCCCTGCACCTGCGAGGGCACGATCCGGAAGAACCCCGACGTGCTCGACGAGTGGTCGCTCGACCACGTCACGAGCGTCGCGGGCATCCAGAAGGGCATCCTGACGCGCGCGATTCAGGCCACGAAGCCGGGCGGCCGCGTCGTCTACTCGACGTGTACGTTCGCGCCCGAGGAGAACGAGGCCGTGCTCGATCACGTCCTCGACGTCGAGGACTGCCGGATCGTCGAGCAGGACGTGCCGATGGACCACGTCTCCGGCGTCACCGAGTTCGAAGGCGAGACCTACGACCCGAGCGTCGAGAAGGCCGCACGGATCTACCCCCATCACAACGACACGGGCGGGTTCTTCTGTGCGACGCTGGAGGTGGGCACATGAGCGACGACGGCGAGACGCTGCGGGAAAACGTCGGCCAACGCTTCGCGCGCCTTCCGGCGACCGCCGACGAGCGCGATGTCGAGGGGCGAGTCTCCCGCGAAGAAGTGCTCGACTGGTGGGAGACTCGCTTCGGCGTCCCGCCGGAGACGTTCGATGACTACACGTTCTGGGAGAAAGGCGCCGGCAAGATCTGGGCGCTGGCGGGCGATGTCGTCTCGCCGATCGAGGTCGAGGCGATCGGGATGAAAGTGCTGCGAACGCGTCAGGAACACTGGAAGCCGACGACCGACGCCGTCCAGCGCTTCGGCCCCGAGGCGTCGAAGAATGTGATCGAACTCGACGCCGCCGACGCGCGGGCCTTCGCCGCCGGCGAGGACTTAGAGCCGGACTGGGACGGCGACTGGGGCTACCTGATCGGCGCCCACGAGATCGCCGGCGGCATCGAGCCGATCGGCGTCGGCCTGTTCACCCACGGCACGCTGCGCTCGATGGTGCCGAAGGGACGCCAGCGCGACGTGTAGAGACTGCGAAAGCGGTTTTGAGACTGACGTGTCCCCTCGAAAACCAGTGGCCACGAAGCTTATACCGGCTCCGTAGATGATTCTCGCGTATCGCCATCGGAACCATGCTCAATCTGCAACGATACGTCGAGCGATTCCTCGTCAGAGAGGGAGACACGCCGATCTTTCGGTGTACCGGCTGTGGCTGTACGTACGGCTCGAACAACGACTCCTGTACCGAGTGCTGGAGCGGTCGGCTCGTGCGGGTCGAGTGAGGTCGGGCCGGCGTCCGGACGCCCCGCTTACTGCGAGATACCGTACACGTCTCGACTCCAGTCTTTCTCCCGGGTGTCGTAGACTGCGTGGTCCCGGTCGAGAGCGTCGAGCCGCTCGCGGTCGGCGTCGTCGAGCGACCAGTCGAACAACTCGAAGTTGTCGCGGATGTGCTCGGGCGACCCCGACTTGGGGATGGCGACCACGTCGTTCTCGATGGCCCACCGGAGCACGATCTGGGCGGGCGTCTTCTCGTAGGCCTCGGCCAGTTCCTGCACGGTGTCGTCGTCGAGCACCTCGGTCCGGGCCAGCGGCGCCGCGGCCTCGATCACGGTGTCGGACTCCCGGATCGCTTCGACCCAGTCGGGCCGTTGGAGCCACGGGTGGTGCTCGATCTGGTTGACGGCGATCGGCACGTCCGAGATGTGATTCGCCGCTCCGAGCTGGTAGGGGCTGAAGTTCGAGACGCCGATGTTCCGGACTTTCCCCTCCGCGTGGAGCTGTTCCATCGCGTTCAGCGTCTCCCGGAGCGACACCGCCGGGTTGGGCCAGTGGATCAGGTATAGATCGAGGTAGTCGGTGCCGAGCTTTTCGAGGGACTCCTCGCACGACCTGCGGACCGACTCGTACTCCAGATTCTTCGGGAGCACCTTCGAGGTGAGAAACAGGTCGTCGCGGTCGTAGTCGGCGAGCACCTCGCCGATCTCGGCCTCGTTCATGTAGCCCTCGGCCGTGTCGACGTGCGTGTAGCCCGCATCGAGCGCGGCGCGAACCCCCTTCTGGACGGTCTCGCCGCCGATGTCCCACGTTCCGTAGCCGATCATCGGCATCTCGTCGCCGCCGGGCAGCGTCACTGTCGGTGTACTCATACGGACGCCACTATGCGAGAGCCGCCCTAACCGTTGGGGGTTCCGGCACGCGCGTCGGAGTCGAGCAGGACGCCGCGGTCGCCGCGGCTCAATCGGCGTGCCGAACAATGTGCACGTCGTAGCGCGGGTCCTCCGAGATCGGGTTGCCGACGCTGGTCAGCGGCGTCGAGACGCGGCCGGCGTTCTCGCTGCCGACGAAGATGATCGACGCCTCCAGATCGGCCGCGACCTGTCGGATCGCGCGCGTCACGTCGGTCGTCAGCGTCGCCCGGTAGTCGGTCTCTGCGGTCTCCTCGCAGCGAAGCCGCGCCGCCGGCGCGACATCCTCGACCTGCTGGCGAAGCCGCGTGCAGATTCGGTCGGTGTCGAACTGCTCGCCGGGGTCGATCCAGCCGCGGTCGCGGGCGAACTCGGCGTCCGGCGGGATCACCGCCAGCGCGACGACCTCCTCGCCGGTAAGTTCGCCGAACTCGGTCGCGCGGTCGAGCGCGGCCGTCGAGAGCGCCGAGCCGTCGAACGGCACCAGAAGTGTCATAGTTCGATCGTCATCGGGACGGATGTTAACTGTTTGGCGGCGGTCGCCGTTCACTCCTCGCGCTCGCGGACGGTCCCGCCGGACAGGCCCTCCCACTCGACGCGGTAGCCAAGCGCCGACAGCGCCGCGCTGGCGTCCCCGATGTCGGCGTCGCCGAGCGCGGATTCGGCCTCCGACAAGGTCATCCCCGTCTCGATCTCGTCGGCCAGCGCGTCCAGCACAGCGGGGCGGACCAGCGTGCGCCCGATCCGGTCGTGCTCGGGGAACGATTTGTCTTCGATCGCGGCCTCGCTGACGCCGTGGCGGGACGCCAGCGCGTCGAAGCCGATCACGTCTTCGTCGGGGACGAGTTCCGCGGGGAGGTCGGCCGCGCTCGCCGCGACCAGCTCGTTCTCGTACGTCCTGAGGGCGTCCCGTACGTCCTTGATCCGGACGGTCCCGGAGTAGGGAATCGCACGGTGGTCCCGTGCCTCGATCGCCTCGCCGGCGCCGAGGCTCTCGTCGACGGCGACCAGCAGTTCCTCGTCGTCGACGGCGTCTAACTTTTCGAGCTTCGAGTCGACGTACTCGGGCGTCCAAAAGCCCATAATCTCGAAGTAGATGGTGAAATCAGCGTGGCGATACTCGAAGGAGAAGTCAGGAATCAGTACGCTCGCGCCGGCCGCCAGCGGCTCCGGTTCGCGGACGAGGTCCCAGTCGAGATCGAGCGACTCGAATCGGGCGGCGAAGTCGGCCTCGACGCCGCTGTCGTAGCTGACCTCGGTGACGGGCTCGGCGTCGGGGACGCGCACCGGGTCGTCGTCGGAGAGCCGAAGCTCGCGCTCGGTGCCCCGGTCGTCGATGGTTGCTGTGAGCGTCCACTCGTCGGCTTTCACGACGGTCCGAAGCAGTCGGGCGAAGCGGGTGCCGTACCGCCGAGTCGCGCGAAACAGCCGGTCAGGGCCGGTGACGACGACCTCCCGAGCGCCGCCGGTCCCGTCCTCGTTGTCGATCTTCTTCACCTCGTACATCAGCCGGAGTCGCTTGACGGCCGACACCAGCGCCTTGGGATCGGAGGACCGAACGCGGATCTCGGTGGCGTCGAACAGCGCGGTCTGTGCCAGCGAGAGGTTGTACTGGGCCAGTAACTCGTCGGGCGCCCAGCGCGCGTCGACCGACGCCAGCGTCTGGCGCGGTTCGAGGTCGGCGTGCAGCGACTGCTCGACGGCGTCGGCGTCCGCGCCGAGACGGTCGGCGGCTCGGTCGAGCGCGCGCTCCCGGTCGGCCGTCGTCACGACGCCCTCGGCTTCGGCGGCCGCGAACGCCGCCGTCCGGGCGCGCTCGGGGTCGAGCGGCGCCCGCGTCTCGAACGCCGCCTCGCGGTCGAGCAGTTTCGCAAAGCCCCGGACCAGTTTGAAGTCCTCGGCCTCGTGTTCGAGGTCGGTGAGCGCCGCTGTCAACTCTTCTTTCCGGTGGTCGACGTGACCCTGATAGGTCCCGAGGACCTTCGCGGCCAGCGGGCGGTGACGCCGCTCGGCAAACTGGGGTTGGTAGCCCCCGCCAGCCCGCGAGACGCGCAGCAGGTCCTTGGTGAGCATCGCCTCGACGTGGGCGCCGACGGGGCAAAAACGATGCGACGGCGGTCGACGCACTGCGGGACGCCGACGGCCTTCGGCGTCGGAGCGCTGGGACGCCGACGGCCTTCGGCATCGCCGCGATGCCGTCGACGGAGTGTCGGGCTACTCCTGTCGGTCACTCCGAGTTCGGCTGCTCGAACTCGCGGAACACCGATCGAAAGTCCCTGT
Source organism: Natronoarchaeum philippinense (assembly GCF_900215575.1). Lineage (NCBI taxonomy): Archaea > Methanobacteriati > Methanobacteriota > Halobacteria > Halobacteriales > Natronoarchaeaceae > Natronoarchaeum > Natronoarchaeum philippinense. Next base: position 499,711 of record NZ_OBEJ01000002.1, read on the forward strand.
CCTCGAAGCGGTACAGCGTCGCCTCTAGATCGCCTTCGATCTCCTCGATCCGGCGCTCGAGTCGGACGTAGGCGTCGCTCCGCTGGAGTTCGGCGTCCGTGACGTGCTTTTCGAGCACCGACCGTTTCGAGACGTTGGCGAAGTATTCCTGAAGTCCATCTTGGTACTTCGTCCGCGCGAGCAGACGTTCGACGGTGCCGACGAGCGTATCTCGGTCGATCGGCTTGACGAGGTACTCGTCGAACCCCATCTCGACGACATCGAGGTCGGGATCGATGGCCGTGACGACGGCGACGGGACACTCCGCGCCGCGGTCCCGCAGCGCGGCGAGCACGTCGTCGCCCGAGACGTTGGGCATTCGCCGGTCGAGCAACAGCACGTCGATCTCGTCGTCCCACGCCGTCAGCGCCGCCTCGCCGCCGTCGGCCACGTGAACGCGGTAGTCGTCCTCGAGCCACGTGGCGTACAGTTGGGCGACCTGCGATTCGTCCTCGACGATTAGTACGTCGACTTGCGGTCCGTCCTCGGACGTGCCGGCCGGCGCCTCGGTCATAGCAGCCACGCTGCTGATCGTTTCGGCAACGGTGCGCTCAGGGTCGGTCGGGGGACAGTACGAACAGCTCCGAGGGAGCGCATGGTAACGTCTGACACATTACGTGCCGGACACTATAGCTCTGGCGGACACTACTCCGAGAGGAAGTCCACGAGCAACCGGTTCACGGCGTCGGTCCGCTCTCTGGGCGCCCAGTGGCCACACTCGGAAAGCACTTCGAGGCTGGCGTCGGGAATTCGCGTCGCGGCATTTCGGGACCAGTCCGCTGGAAACACCGGGTCGTCGGCACCGTGGATCAGGAGAGTTGGCACCGGCACCTCCTCGAGTCGCGGCGAGTAGTTGGTGCGAAACCCCGACCGCCGGACTTCGTGTCGACGCCACCGACGGTAGGCCTTGCCGGCTTGGGGGTGCTGGAGTTCACGGTAGTACTCGTCGATCACGGCGTCGGACAGCGCATCGACGTCGTGGACGATCCCTCGAAGACTCTGCTTGGCCAGCAGTCGGTGACGCCTGTGTACCGACAGCGAGAGTTCGTTGAGTATCGGCGCCCGGGAGAGCGCGTACGTCGCCAGCCCGTTCGGCAGTTCCTGTCCCAGCCCGTAGCTGCCGACGAGCGCGAGCTTCTCGACGCGCTCTGGTTCGCGGAGAGAATAGCCCAGCCCGACGCCGCCGCCCAGCGAGACGCCGACGATGCTGACAGTGTCGAACCCGAGTGCGTCCACCACGGCACTGAGCACGTCGACGTGAAACGTCGTGCTGTAGCTGGCGTCGGGTCGGGCGCTGCGGCCGTAGCCAGCCATGTCGAGCGCGACGACGCGGCGATCGGCCGCCAGCGGGCCGATCGTCGCGCCCCACGACAGCGTCGCGGCGTCGACGGCGCCGCCGTGGAGCAAGCACACCGGCGTTCGGCCGCTCCCCGACGAGAGGTAGTGTAACTCCAGCCCGTCGACCGTGAGCCACTCGTTGACGGGCTCGAAGTGTGGAGGGTGCTCCGTCGCCATCGTGTAGGTCGTCATCACGCGCCGGGAAATACCTTGCAGCGGTAGAGTGCGTCGTGGGGCGGCAGACGGCGTCGTGAGTCTGCAATCGCTGCCGTGGATCGGCAGCTGACGACGCGGTGTCAGTCTGAGTGGGCGCGCTCGAACCGGCTCGCAGACAGCAACAGTTCTTCGACTTCCGGGAGGTGCTTGACGTTGTAGACGATCTTCGTGTCGGCCGTGACGGGTGTGGTGATACAGGACAGGCGGATGCCGCGGTCGATCATCTCCGAGGACAGCACGTGGCTCGTCGGCGGCGGGACCTCGCCGTCGATCACCGCGACCGCGCAGTTCGAGCAGGCACCGCCGCGGCAGGCGAAGGGCCACGCGAGGCCGCTGTTCTCGGCGGCTTCGAGCAGCGATTCGCCCGGTTCGACGACGAACTCCCCGTGGTCGCTCTCGCTCAGGTCGGCGTCGGCGGCGCGCTCGAACAGGTCGTCGTCGTCCAGCGACCAGCCGTGATCGTCGAGCACCTCGTAGTCGAGATACTCGACGCGGTGTTCGATTCGCTCGGTGTCGTCGGCGTCGTCGACGGACGGTGAGGACTCTCCGGCGTCGATGTCCGCCCGAACGTCGCCCGACTTGATCCGTTCGTAGGCGGTCTTGACGGCCTGAAACTCCTCGGTAGAGCCGCCCTGATCGGGATGGGCTGCTTTGACTCGCCGGCGGTAGGCCTCCACGAGTTCGTCCTCGTCCGCGTCCGGCTCGACACCCAGAATCTCGTATGGGGACGCCACAGGGGCCCCTAGCGAACGAACGAATATATTCTCTCGCCCGGCGGCAGGCCTTCCCTCGCTGGACGACCGGTGGCGTCCCTGCGGCCCGAGGAGGATCGGCTCACTCCGTTCGCCTTATCTCCTCCTGCTCGCTACGCCCTCCTCGGCGGTGTCGTCGGCGACGACCTCGTACAGCAGCGCGCGCTCGGTCTCCTCGCTGGGGCGGAGAATGCGCCCGAGCCGCTGGGTGAACTCGCGCTCGCTCCCGCTGCCTGAGAGCACGGCGGCGACGCTGGCGTCGGGCACGTCGATCCCCTCGTCGAGGACGTTCGAGGTGACGACGCGCGTGTACTCCCCGTCGCGGAACTTCTCCAGGATGTCCCGGCGTTCGGCCGTCGGCGTCCGGTGGGTGATCGCGGGCGCGAGAAATCGCTCTGCGATGCGGTACGCGAAGTCGTTGTGCGCGGTGAAGACGATGGTGCGCTGGCCCCGGTGGCGATCGAAAATCTCCGCGAGCGCCTCGACTTTGGCGTCACAACTCATCATGATCTCGCGGGCGCGCTGCTTGGCCAGCAGCGCCTCGCGGGCGGCCGGATCGCTCCCAGAGCGCTTGACGAGTTCCTGATAGTCGCTGCCGCTTCGGAGTTGGAGGTTCGACTGCGCGAGGTAGTCGGTGAACGTCCCCTGATTCTCCTCGTAGGCGGCGCGTTCCTCTTCGGTCAGTTCGACCGAGAGCCGGCGCACGTCGTACGGCGAGAGGTGCTCGCCCGCGAGTTCGTCCGGATCGAGCGAGTGGACGACCGGCCCGACCAACTCCGCGACGACTTCGTGGGCGTCGTCCGGGCGCTCGAACGTCGCCGTCAGGCCGAGTCGGGCGGGCGCAGCGAGCAGGCGAGCGATCTCACGGTAGCCTTCGCCGCCGAGATGGTGGACCTCGTCGAAGATCACCAGCCCGAACCGATCGCCCAGTTCGTCGGCCCGGAGGTACGCCGAGTCGTAGGTCGCCACCGTGATCGGGCCGACGCGCTGGACGCCGCCGCCGAGTTGGCCGATTTCGACGCCGGCGGCAGTGCCCGTCGTGACGCCGCCGGTCCCTGTCTCGACGCCCTCGCTCCCCGCCTCAGCGTCGCTGGCCCGTCGCCGATTGCCGCCCGAACCGAACTCGGTTTCGAGTTCCTCGCGCCACTGTTCGAGCAGGTCGATCGTCGGCACGACGACCAGCGTCGGCGTCGACAGGTCGGCGATCGCGGCCAGCCCGATCACCGTCTTGCCGCTCCCGGTCGGCAGTTCCAGCACGCCCCGGCGTGGCGCCGACGCGGCGTCGCCGTCCGACGCCGTGGCGTCCTCGCGCCACGCGTCGAGCGCGGCGGTCTGGTACTCTCGAAGCTGGTAGCTCGACGCCAGTTCCGGAACGGCATCGAGATCGAGCGCGCGATCCTCGTACTCGATATCGCGTGTGTCGAGTCGCTCGCGGATCGCGCCGTACCGGTGGGCGGGCGCCCGGTAGGTCTCCGATCGGGGGTCGAACTCGGCGTCCTCGATCCCCTCGGCGTCGGCGCCGTCGATCCGGAGCGTTCCGTCCTCGAACGAGAGCGAGAGCACGGTAGCGCGTACGCACCTGAGGACAAAAAGCCACGTCACCCGCTACCGCCTCCGGCGGTCGCCCCGCGCTCGGTGGGGATCGGCGTCCTACCGGGGCCGCCGGTTTCCTGAACCCTTATGCGTGCCCGGGGGTTTGTACCGGCCATGAGCGAGGACGAGGGCACGGAGCAAGCGCCCCCCGAGCCGGAGGTCGACGCGGACGCCGACATCGAGATCAGCGAGAATCTGGTCGCCAAGGTCGCGTCCCACGACTCGGAGCTCGGCAAGGAGGTCAAGGCGCTGGCCGAGATCGCCATCGAGCTGAACCACGCGGTCAGCGATCTGGAATCGGAGCTCGAAGACGTCCGGTCAGAGCGCGACGAGTTGGAGTCCGAGCGCGACGAACTGGAATCGGAACTCGAAGAGGCCCGCGCGGAAGCCGAGGACTACGAAGAGCGCCTCCAGCGCAAGCAGGCCGATTTCAAGAACTACAAGCAGCGCCAGCAACGCGAGAAAGAGCGCATCAAAGAGCGCGCCACCGAGGACCTCGTCGAACGGCTGGTCGACGTTCGGGACAACCTCACCCGGGCGGCCGAGCAGGACCACGACAACGTCGAGAGCATCCGCGAGGGCGTCGAGATGACGCTCAAGCAGTTCGATCGCGTGCTCGACGACGAGAACGTCACGATGGTCGAACCCGAAGAGGGCGACGACGTGGACCCCCAGCGCCACGAAGTGATGATGCGGGTCGACGCCGACGAGCCCGAGGGCGACATCGTCGACGTGTACCGGCCGGGCTACGAGATGGCCGACAAGGTGCTCCAGTCCGCGCAGGTGACGGTCTCGAACGGCAACGGAGTAGCCGACGAGGAAGACGACGCCGACGACGCTGCGGAGGACGAGGCGCCCGAAGAAGACGAGGCAGACGACGACACCCCGGACGGCGACGGTTCGGTCGCCGACGAGGCGGATGCCGACGGCGACGAGTCCGACGAGGAAGTGGAAGTAGACGAGCAAACGGACGACGAGGAGAGCGATGACGAGGCGGACGACGCAGCGGAGTCGGAGGACGACGATCCAGAGCCCGAGGAGCGTGCTGACTCCGAAGCGGACGAGGAAAACTCGGACGGTGAGGAAACCGGCGACGATGCCGACGACCGGGATGGAGCCGAGGATGATGCCGACGCCGAGGACGGCGCCGACCACGAGGATGGCGACGGAGGGGACGCCGACGACGCCGTCGAGGCCTCGGCCGCGAACGACGAGTGAGCGCCACGGGAGAAGGTATATAACCCCGTATCTGCCATCGGGGTGAGACGCGTTTACAGCCGTGTTTTTCGGGTTTTAATTCGTCATTGTGCGACTGTGTAGAAAGGTTTATACGGAACAGCCCACAAACCTCTTGCAAGATGGCCAGTAACAAGATTCTCGGTATCGACCTCGGTACCACGAACAGCGCGTTCGCCGTAATGGAAGGCGGTGACCCGGAGATCATCGTCAACAGCGAGGGCGAGCGGACGACACCCTCGATCGTCTCCTTTACCGACGAGGGCGAGCGACTGGTCGGGAAGCCGGCGAAGAATCAGGCAGTCCAGAACCCCGAGCGCACGATCCAGTCGATCAAGCGCCACATGGGCGACGAGGACTACACCGTCGAGATCGACGGCGAGGAGTACACGCCCGAGCAGATCTCGGCGATGACGCTCCAGAAGATCAAGCACGACGCCGAGGAGTATCTCGGCGACGAAGTCGAGAAAGCCGTCATCACGGTCCCCGCGTACTTCTCGGACCGACAGCGACAGGCCACGAAGAACGCCGGCGAGATCGCCGGCTTCGAGGTCGAGCGCATCGTCAACGAGCCGACCGCGGCGTCGATGGCCTACGGGCTCGAAGACGACCAAGACCAGACCGTCCTCGTGTACGACCTCGGCGGGGGGACGTTCGACGTTTCGATTCTCGACCTCGGCGGCGGCGTCTACGAGGTCGTCGCAACGAACGGCGACAACGATCTGGGCGGCGACGACTGGGACGAAGCCATCATCGACTGGCTCGCCGAGGAGTTCGAGAACGAGCACGGCATCGACCTCCGCGAGGACCGGCAGGCGCTCCAGCGACTCAAGGACGCCGCCGAGGAAGCCAAGATCGAGCTCTCCTCGCGCAAGGAGACCGAGATCAACCTCCCGTTCATCACGGCGACCGACGACGGCCCGATCCACCTCGAAGAGAGTCTCACACGCGCGAAGTTCGAGTCGCTCACCAGCGATCTGATCGAGCGCACCGTCGAGCCGACCGAGCAGGCACTCGAAGACGCCGGCTACTCCAAGGACGACCTCGACGAGGTGCTGATGGTCGGCGGCTCGACGCGGATGCCCCAGGTCCAAGAGCAGGTCGAGGAGATGACGGGCAAAGAGCCCAAGAAGAACGTCAACCCCGACGAGGCCGTCGCGCTGGGCGCGGCGATTCAGGGCGGCGTGCTCGGCGGCGAGGTCGACGACCTCGTGCTGCTCGACGTGACGCCGCTTTCGCTCGGTATCGAGGTCAAGGGTGGCATCTTCGAGCGCCTCATCGAGAAGAACACGACGATCCCGACCGAGGAGTCGAAGATCTTCACCACCGCCGCGGACAACCAGACATCGGTGCAGGTGCGCGTGTTCCAAGGCGAGCGCGAGATCGCCCAAGAGAACGAGATGCTCGGCGAGTTCCACCTGACGGGCATCCCGCCAGCCCCCGCCGGAACGCCCCAGATCGAGGTGTCCTTCAGCATCGACGAGAACGGCATCGTCAACGTGCAGGCGGAGGACAAGGGCTCGGGCAACGCCGAGGAGATCACCATCGAGGGCGGCGCCGGCCTCTCCGACGAGGAGATCGAGCAGATGCAGCAGGAAGCCGCGGAACACGCCGAAGAGGACCAGCAGCGCCGCGAGCGCATCGAGGCTCGCAACGCCGCGGAAGAAGCGATCCAGCGCGCTAACACGCTGCTCGAGGAGAACGAGGAAGCCGTCGACGACGCGCTCCGAGAGGATATCGAGGCCGAGATCGACAACGTCGAGGCCGTCCTCGACGACGACGACGCGACCAAGGAAGACTACGAAGAGGCCACCGAAGGACTCACCGAGGCGCTCCAAGAGATCGGCAAGCAGATGTACGATCAGCAGGGCGCACAGGCCGGCGCCGCGGGCGGTGCGGGCGGCATGGGCGGCGCCGCCGGTCCGGGCGGCCCGGACCCGACGACGGGCACCGACGGCGGCCCTGAGGCCGGCGACGGCGACGAGTTCGTCGACGCCGACTTCGAGGACGTCGACGAGAGCGACGAGGAGTAACGCGACGAGTCGCTCTCGTCGGCTCGATAGACGAGCGGAGCGAGTCTATCGGTGTCTGAAAAAGCGAGCGGAGCGAGCTTTTTCAGTTGGACGACGAGGAGGAGAACTGAAGGGACGAGGACTGACACAGCGGCTACGAACGAAGCGCATTTTTCAGTGAGGCCACGGCGGCGTCGGACTGCCCGGCACAGACAGCACAGTTACGTAGCTGCCGATTCAGGAGACAGTCGTGTCCGAGACGACGTTCGACGATTTCGACCACGAGTCGCACATGCGTCGCGCCTTCGAACTCGCTCGTGAGGCCGCCGCCCGCGGTGATCGGCCGTTCGGGAGCGTGCTCGTCCGCGACGATACGATCGTCATGACCGACTCGAACCGGGTCGTCACCGAGGACGACATCCGCCGACATCCCGAGTTGCACCTCGCGCATCGGGCGTGTCAGGAACTCAGTCCGGACGAGCGCGCCGAGACGGTCATGTACACCAGCACCGAGCCGTGCCCGATGTGTTCGGGCGGGATGATCGACGCCGGGTTCGGACGGGTCGTCTACAGCGTCGGCGGCGACGAAATCGGGGAGTTCGTCGGGGAGAACTCGCCGGCACGGTCGGCGGCGGTTCTCGACGGCGTCACCGAGGTCGTCGGCCCCGTCTTGAACGACGAGGGACGCCAGATCCACCGCGACTTCGAGTGGTGAGTCCGGCGGTGGCGGCTCGTATCGCCGTTGCTTTGAGGTCGCGCCTCGCATTTAGGAACGCCTAAAACATACAAATTCTGATAAGATATTTACTTCCGGAGCCCCAAGTTCCGGTATGGTTCTGCTGGAGAGTCTCGTCGTCGTATTTGTCGCCGGGTTGATCACTGCGCTGGCGACCGGCCTCGGGGCGATCCCGTTTTTCTTCGTCGAGGAGTTCAGCGACCGGTGGAACGTCGCTCTGTGGGGGATTGCGTCGGGGATCATGCTGACGGTGTCGGTGTTCGGGCTCGCCGACGAGGGGCTGGCCTACGCGTCCAGTGGGTTCCCGACGCTGCTGGTCGGCGGGCTTCTCTCGGGCGTCGTGCTCGTCGAGGTGTCCGGCCGCATTCTGGATCACACCGACATCAGTAACGGGTTGAACGGCGAGCTCGCCGATCAGATCGACGACGTGCAGACCGACGGCGCATCCCACGAGGACCTCGCGCCGGAAGCCAAGGCGTTCGCGGAGGGCGACCTGAAGAAACTGATCCTCATCCTCGGCGTCCTCACGGTCCACAGTTTCCCCGAAGGCGTCGCTGTCGGCGTCTCCTTTGCCGAGTTGGGGCTGGAGGGAGGAATCCCGATACTCGGGCTCTCGGTGCCGCTGCTGGCCATCTTCATCACTGTCGCCATCGCTATCCACAACATCCCGGAGGGGACTGCAATCGCCATTCCGATGCGCGCGCTGGGGCTTTCGAACTGGCGGATGGTCGGTGCGGCGGTATTTTCGAGTCTTCCCCAGCCCATCGGCGCGGTCATCGCCTTCACGTTCGTCTCGTGGGCCGAGGCGTTCCTGCCGGCCGGCTACGGCTTCGCCGCCGGGGCGATGGTGTATCTGGTTCTCACGGAGTTCGTTCCGGAGGCGCTCGACGCCGGAGCGGAGCTGCCGAACAGCGGGCGCCGGGAGTTGATCGCGGGCCTCCTCGCCGGTGCGGTCGCCATGCTGCCGATCGTCTACGCCTGACTCCTTGGGTGTGGGACGCCGACGCTACCCGAAGCTCTCGACTTTTGCGGCCTCGAAGTCGCCGCCGGCCGCCTCGATCGCGTCGCGCACGTCCTCGACGAACGCCTGAAAGCCGAACACGTAGACCTGCCCGTCGTCGGCGACCTCCGCGACGGCGTCGTCGAGCGCGCCGTCGCCGACGATAGCGACGTGTGCGCCGCCGTTCGAGAGCGTCGAGAGGCGCTCCTCGTGGGCCGGTTCGTCGTCGCGGTAGACGATCGACACGTCGCCGCCCGCGCTCGCCGCTGCCTCGCCCAGCCCGACTGCGGGACCGACGCCGGGACCGCCGGCGAACACGACGACGCTTTCCTCGCCTTCGTAGTAGACTTCACCGAAGGGACCTTCGATCGTGATCTCGTCACCGACCTGCCGGTTGGCGAGCCACGGCGAGAGGTCGCCGTCCGGGTCGACGCCGACCGTGATCTCGAACGTGTCCTCGACATCGGGCGAGGAGAGGGTGTAGTACCGCGAGAGCTCCTCGCCGTCGACAGTTGCTCTGACGAGCACGAACTGACCGGGCTCGGCCTCGAACCCATCGGGCGTCTCCAGTTCCAGCGCGATTGTGTCGGGACCGACGGTGTCGACTGCACGAACCGTTACGTCTGTCTCGTCCATGCCCGGCCTAGCGCCGCTTGCGGCCTAAGGACTTGCGTTCGGCGGCGAGCGTGACCGAACCCCGGTGACGAACTGTTCTATGTATTCGGACAAATATCGACGACTGTCCACGTCATGGGTCGATTTAGGAGTCCAAAATGATCGTATGGGCACCGTTACTCCGGGCACCGGCCGAAACTTATGTATAAAACTTGCTCTTCACGCAATTGTGCGGAAAGGGAAGCGAACGACGGGAGCGTTTCAAGCGGTTCATCTAGTGGTGTTCCAGAAGGTTTTTCATTTGGCGCGGGCTACGGCCGCACCACTACCATGGCCGAGGATTTAAACTGGGCAATTGGAGGGGAAGCCGGTGACGGGATCAACTCCACCGGGAAAATATTCGCCCAGGCGCTTGCGCGCGCTGGACGGCACGTGTTCACATCCAAGGACTTCGCGTCTCGGATCCGCGGCGGATACACCGCGTACAAGGTCCGGTCGTCGACCGAACGAGTGCAAAGCGTCGTCGATCGACTCGATCTGCTGGTCGCGCTGACACAGCGCACGATCGACGAGAATCTGGACGAGCTCCACGAGGGCAGCGTCATCATCTACGACGGCGAGCGCTCGTGGGACGCCGAGATTCCCGACGAGATGCACGCCGTCGACGTCCCGCTGAAGTCGCTGGCCGAGGACGCGGGCGGCGCGATCATGGCCAACACGGTTGCACTGGGGGCCGCTTGTGAGATCGCTTCGTTCCCGATCGAGAACCTCGACGAGTCCCTCGAGAAACGCTTCGGGGGCAAAGGCGAGAAGATCGTCGAGAACAACAAGGAAGCCGCACGCCTCGGACGGGATCACGTCCAAGAAAACTACGGCGAGTTCGACTACGAGCTGGAGACGACCGACGAGGACTACGTCCTGCTGAACGGCGACGAGGCGATCGGGATGGGCGCTATCGCCGCCGGCTGCCGGTTCTACTCGGGCTACCCGATCACGCCCGCGACCGACGTGATGGAGTATCTGACCGGCCGGATCGACCAGTACGGCGGCACCGTCGTGCAGGCCGAAGACGAGCTGTCGGCGATCAACATGGCGCTCGGCGCCGCTCGCGCCGGTGCGCGCGCGATGACTGCCACGTCCGGGCCGGGAATCGACCTGATGACCGAAACCTTCGGGCTGGTTGCGACCTCGGAGACGCCGCTTGTCATCTGTGACGTGATGCGCTCGGGCCCCTCGACGGGGATGCCGACCAAGCAAGAGCAGGGCGACCTCAACATGGCGCTGTACGGCGGCCACGGCGAAATTCCGCGCTTCGTCGTCGCGCCGACGAACGTCGCCGAGTGTTTCCACAAGACCGTCGAGGCGTTCAACCTCGCCGAGAAGTACCAGACGCCCGTCTTCCTGGTGGCCGACTTGGCGATGGCGGTCACCGAGCAGACGTTCGCGCCCGAGGAGTTCGACATGGACGAGGTCGAGGTAGACCGCGGCAAAGTCGTCGACGAGGACGAGGTCGACGAGTGGCTCGACGGGCAGGGCCGGTTCCGCGCCCACGCCGACACCGACGACGGCATCAGTCCGCGCGCGCTTCCCGGCACGGTCGACGGCGCACATATGTCGACCGGGCTCGAGCACGACGAACTCGGCCGTCGGACCGAGGACACCGACATGCGCATCCGGCAGGTCGACAAACGCGACCGCAAGGTCGAAACTGCACAGGAGCGCGAAGACTGGTCGCCCCGTGAGTTCGGTAACGAGGACGCCGATACGCTCGTTATCACGTGGGGGTCGCTCGAAGGCGCGATGGTCGAGGCGCTCGACTTCCTCGAGGAGGACGGGTTCGACGTGCGCTTCCTCTCGGTACCCTACATCTTCCCCCGCCCCGATCTCAGCGACGAGATCGAGGCGGCCGAGGACGTCATCGTCGTCGAGGAGAACAAGCAGGGCCAGCTCGCGGACCTGCTCGAACACGACGCGCTGGCACGCGTGAAACGGGTGAACAAGTACAACGGCGTGCGGTTCAAGGCCGACGAACTGGCCGACGATATCAAGTCCGCGCTCGCGGGAGACGCGGAGGTGAAAGCATGAGTTCAGACGTTCGATTCACAGACTTCAAGTCCGACAAGCAGCCGACTTGGTGTCCCGGATGCGGCGACTTCGGGACGATGAACGGCATGATGAAAGCCCTTGCCAACACCGGCAACTCCCCCGACGACACGTTCGTGGTCGCCGGGATCGGCTGTTCCGGCAAGATCGGGACGTACATGCACAGCTACGCGCTCCACGGCGTCCACGGGCGCGCGCTGCCGGTCGGCACGGGCGTCAAGCTCGCCAACCCCGACCTCGAAGTGATGGTCGCGGGCGGCGACGGCGACGGCTACTCCATCGGTGCGGGCCACTTCGTCCACGCGGTGCGCCGGAACGTCGACATGACCTACGTCGTCATGGACAACCGCATCTACGGGCTCACGAAGGGCCAAGCCTCGCCGACTTCCCGCGAGGACTTCGAGACCTCGACGACGCCGGAGGGGTCCAAGCAGCCGCCGGTCAACCCCCTCGCGCTCGCGCTGGCCTCCGGAGCCTCGTTTATCGCCCAGTCCTTTAGCTCGGACGCGATGCGTCACACCGAGATCGTCCAGAAGGCGATCGAGCACGACGGCTTCGGCTTCGTCAACGTCTTCTCGCCGTGCGTGACGTTCAACGACGTCGACACGTACGACTACTTCCGCGACTCGCTGGTCGATCTGGCAGAGGAAGACGATTACGACCCGAGCGACCGCGAGCAGGCCAAAGACGCGATCCTCGACGCCGACAAGGAGTACATGGGCGTGCTCTACGAGAACGAGGACTCGGTGCCCTACAGCGAGCGCCACGGGCTGGACTCGGACATGTCCGACATCCCGGATGGCGCTCCGGAAGACGCGATGGATCTGGTTCGGGAGTTCTACTAACTCGCGGCCGCGGTACTGAACCTATTTACCCGTTCGCGCACAGGTCGTGAGCGTGTCGTCGCTCTCGCTCGGCGTCTCGTGGCTGGCCGTGCTCACCCTGTGTGCCGGCGGTGCGAATCTGGCGCTGTTGTGGGTCGTCCGTCAGTACCGCGACCGGCCCGGCGGGACGTGGTTCGTCGCGCTCGTCGGGGCGATGGCTGCGGTCTGTTTCAGCTACGGCGTCGGCCTGACCGTGTTCGAACCGGTCGCGCTCCGGTACGGACTGGAGGTGCTGTTCTGGCTGACCGGCGGCTGGGCGGCGTTCTCGTGGTTCGCGTTCTCGCTCGCGTACACCGGCCGGGGACGCTTGCTCCGGTCGGGACCGATCGTCGGTATCGCCGCTATCGTCGTCGTTCTGACGGTGCTGCTGTCGACGAACCAGTACCACCAACTCGCGTGGACCGAGTTCCGAGTCGTGCCCGCGTACGGCGCCGCGACCGTGCGGTACGACCGCGGAATCGCGCTCACTGCCGGGTTCGCGCTGATCGCCGTTCTCATCGCCTCGTCGCTGGTGGTTCTCTTAGAGACGGTCGTCAGCTACGGGCGCCTGTTCCGACTCCAGACGGTCGCGCTCGCGCTCACGCCGGTGCTTCCGACCGTGGCGCTGCTGACGTACGTCTTCGAGATCGGGTCGATGCCGCGCGTGAACCTGTTGCCGCTGACGCTCGTTCCCCACATGCTGCTCGACACCTACGCGCTGTACGGCGGCGATATGTTCAAATTCGATCCCGCGACCAGACGCATCGGCGAGCGGACGGCGATCGACGACGTGGATACGCCGGTCGTCACCGTCGACAACGACGCACGGATCATCACGTTCAACGCGGCCGCGGGCCCGCTGCTGGACGCCGACGACCGGTCGATCGTCGGCGACCCGCTGGACGAGCACCTCTCGGCGACCGTCGATCCGGCGCGGAGCGAACAGGACATCGAACTCCTCGAAGGCGGGCGGCGGCGTCACTACCGCACCACCGCGTCGCCGTTTTACGACGCCGACGAAACCCGTCTCGGGTACACCGTCGCCTTTCAGGATATCACTGACATCGTCCAGCGCGAGCGCCACTTCGAGGTTCTCAACCGCGTGTTGCGCCACAACCTCCGGAACGATCTGACGGTCGTGACGGGCCACGCCTCGCGGGTCGAATCGCAACTCGACGACCCGGAGCTTTCCGAGTCAGTCTCGATCGTCGTCGACGAGAGCCAGCAACTGCTCGAACTCGCGGACCGCGCGCGGGAACTCGACCGTAGTGTCCGCGAGCAGACTGAGCCGTCGGCCGTCGAACTTCGCTCGGTGATCGACCAACAGGTCGGCGAGATAGACGCCGCGGCGTCGGCCGACATCGCGGTCAACGTTGCCCCGTCGCTGACGGTCCGGACCGATCCGACGCTCCTCGGTCTCGTCGTCGGAAACCTGCTCCAAAATGCCGTCGAGCACAACGACGCCGACGATCCGGTGGTTACTGTCCGAACGGACGGCCCGGCCAGAGACGGACAGGCGATCCGGCTGGAGATCGCCGACAACGGCCCGGGAATCCCCTCGAACGAGGTCGCAGTGCTCGAAGACGGCTCCGAGACTGCGCTCGAACACGGGAGCGGGTTGGGGCTGTGGGTCGTCCAGACCGGCGTGACGGCGCTCGGCGGGGACCTCTCGTTCAGCACGGGCGAGGAGGGCACGACGGTCGCCGTCGTGATCCCCGGACTGGTCGACGACGCCGGCGACGAGGCGGCCCACCATAGTTGAGCGGGGCTCGGAGCGCCGGCGGCTTGCGTCAATTATTTCCCGACAGGGGGCCACCCAACGGGTATGTTTGGAGGAGGCGGTGGCGGCGGAATGGATCCGCGCAAGATGAAGCAGATGATGGAACAGATGGGCGTCGACATGGAGGAGCTCGACGCCAACCGAGTGGTCATCGAGACCGACGACGCTGACCTCGTCTTCGAGGACGTCGACGTCAACAAGATCGACGCCCGCGGCCAAGAGACCTATCAGGTCGTCGGCTCGCCCGAGGAGCGCGAGGCCGGCAGCGCAAGCGGCGCGGCCGACGCCGACGCTGACGCCGAGGAAAGCGACGGCATCCCCGACGACGACATCGAGATCGTCTCGATGCGGACCGGCGCCAGCGAGGACGCCGCCCGCGAGGCGCTCGAAGAGAACGACGGCGATCTCGCGGCCGCGGTCGACCAGCTAGAGTGACGGTTCTGGTAGTTCGGGGCGACCGCGAGTTCCTCGTCGAGCCCGGCGAGGAGTTCGGCACCGATCTGGGCGTGCTCGACGTGCCCGAAGACGTCGAGCCCGGCGACACGATCACGACCCACCTCGACGAGCCATTCGAGGTCCGACGGCTGCGCTCTCCGGATCTGTTCGATCACATGGAGCGGACGGGCGCGCCGATGATGCCGCGAGACATCGGACTGATCGTCGGCCACGTCGGCGTCCGGACGGACGATCGCGTGCTCGACGCCGGCACCGGGACCGGCGTGCTCTCGGCGTATCTCGGCCGGATGGGCGCCGACGTGACGACGTTCGAGCAAAAGGCGGAGTTCGCCGAGGTCGCCCGTGAGAACATGGACCTCGCGGGCGTCGCGGATCGCGTCGACGTCAACACCGGTGATCTGACCGAGGAACTCGACGATCTGGGTCGGTTCGACCTGCTCACGCTGGACACGCAGGACGCCCCTGCGATCGTCGAGCGCGCGCCGGAGCTGCTGGCCGACGGCGGCTTTCTCGCCGTCTACTCGCCGTTCGTCGAGAACGCCCGCGAGGCGGCGATCGCCGCCCGCGAGGCCGGCCTCTCGAACGTCGAGACCCAAGAGACGATCCAGCGCGAGATGGACTTCGACGACCGCGGCTCCCGGCCCTCGACCCGCGGCGTCGGCCACACCGGCTATCTGATCTTCGCGCGCAACGTCTGACGGCCGCTCGCGGTCGTTCCTTCCCAGCAGTTGGTTCCACACCGCGACACAAGGATTTATGATTGGTTAGTTGATTGACTTTTTCATGCTGTGGATCGTCGCCGTCATCGTCGCCCTACTTCTGATACAGTGGACGGTCGAGTACGTCCTCAAGAGCCGCGTTCGGGTCTGTACCAATTGCGGGAACTTCTTCAGCAAGCAAGGCTGGTTGTTCGGCTATCCCAGTCCGCCCAGTGCCTGTCCCGAATGCGGGACCGACGTTCACCAGTCGGAATGAGTGCTCGATGGGCACCACAGCGGCGTCGCACCGCGGCCTACGCGACGCCGCCGATCAGTTCGATCAACGCGGACTCGTAACGTTCAGCGTCCACCTCGACACCGAGATCGTCGTCACCCGACGGGTAGGCTCCGCCGGCGATGGTGAACCCGTCGCCGCGCCAGACGGCGAGCAGTCCCTCGATCGGGACCGCCATCCCGTCCCACTCGTAGCTGGCGGTGTAGACCGTTGCACTCGCGCGCTTGCCGGAGTCGACCGTCAATCGCTGGCGTCCCTCGCGAGTGACGGTAGACAGCCCGCGGTCGTCGAGTTGGTCGGCAAACGCCCCCTGCGCGGCTGAGGCCACCGTCGGCTGGAGCAGCGCCTCGACCCGGGACGACAGCGCCGGAACGAAGGCGAGCCGGGTTGCGAAGAAAAATCGCGTGATCGGCTCGCCCGTCGCCGTCCTGAAGCGCTCGCGGAGCGGGGCGTCCTCGTAGACCAGCGTGTACCCCTCGACGGCGACGACCGGCAGGCTAAACAGAGTGTCGACGGAGACTTCGACGCACTCCCAGTCGTCGAGTCGGTCGGCGGCCACCTGCGGTGGCGTCGCAGCCATCAGTACTCGTTAAGACGGCCAGCCTAATTACCGCTGTGGCGTGGTATCACGTGTCATGTCGGCGTCGTGATCCGACGATTCCAGCGAGCGAAGCGATCGGGTAATGCTACGCCGCGCGTGGCGAGGCCGCCCAGCTCCGAAAACAGTCCTCTAGTGGTCGTCTTCGCGCCACTTGTGCTCGCACTCGGTACAGACGAAGAATCGAGTTTCGGACTCGTCGGCCGCGCGGATCTGTTGCATGTACCAGTACGCCCGGTCGTTCTCGCATTCGGGACAGCGGGCGTCGGTCGTCGGCAGGCCGCTGTCGCCCTTGCCGGTCTCGATAATCTCGCTGGCCTCCTGATCGTCGGTGATCACGTAGTTCGCGTCCGGGTTCTTGGGCTGTTTGTTGCTACAGCTGCTACAGACCCAGAGCTCGTCCTCGGCTTTCATCATCGAACCGCACTCGTCGCAAAACTCCATCGTTGCCTCCACTATCCGCGGCGGGGTTTTAACACCCGCGGTCGCCGCCTGCCGCCCGGTGGGACTATCCCTCGCCTTCCGATTGGTAGGGCTCGCCGACGGCCTCGCGGGGCAACGCGTTGTTGAGTTCGTCCTGCAGGTCATCCGCGGAGTCGAACGAGTCACTCGACGTGTCCGAGATCAGTTCGCCGAGATTGGCCTCTCCATCGGCCAGTTCGAGCGTCACGTCGGTCAGTTCGTCGGCGGCGTCGTCGCGCATCACCGGGTAGTCGAGGTCGTCGAGCACGTCGTCGACGCGGCTTAGTCTGGTAGTTCGTCCCATGATATTCGCTACGTCGTCACTTGCCTTCTACGTGGTGGCTCCGACGCGGGCGGCCGATCCAGAACTGGCAAGTACGGGCGCGTCGATACCATCACCCGATGACGCTCTCGGACGTGGCTCGTGACCGGCTCGCCGACGTTGTCGAGCTTCAGCCGACGAAAAACGGCGAGTTACAGGACCGGTGGGAACTCGACAGCGGCAGCGAGGTCCACCAGTTTCTCGAATCGGAACTGAGCGACTACTACTACCGCGACGACAACAGTCTGATCCGGGCCACGTCGGAGGCCAACGACATGGTCGACGTCGAACCGGGCGTCGAGGGCGAGCCCGATGCGGTGCCAAGCGTCGTCCGCGTCCCCGAGCTACAGGCCCGTATTCTCGATGTGCTCGCGGGACCCGACGAGCGCTCCGAGAGCGTGGTGTCGGTGCTCCACGCCGTGCGCGAGGCCTTCGACATCGACGCCGACGCCGACGCCGTCCGGTCGGGACTCCAGAGCCTGCGACGCAAGGGCGTCGTCGAGGTCGAGTACCGAAGCGTTCCGACCTTCCGGCTGACCGCCGCGCGCGACTCGATTGACGTCGAAGTGTCGGACTGACCCGGCTTTCACTGCCCGGGCCGGCGGCGACGCCGCCGCGCCGCCAGCAGTTTCCGAAGTCGGTTGCCCGGACCGCCCTCGATCGGCCAGCCGCGCTGGCGCCACGCCGGGGGCTCGGGCTCGTACTCCCCACACGAGCCCGAACACTCCGCGCTCGTCGGGGTACACTCCTTGGCGCCACAGCGGGGGAGCAACTGGCCGTCGGCGTCGCGCAACTGGAAGTGCCGGCAGTCCGGACGCATCGTGTCGACGAACGACCGCCAGCCCCGTTCGTAGGCGCGCTCTGCGATCCGCAGGCGCGTCTCTCGTTTTTGCTCGGGCTCGGCGTACTCGAACGTCGCCGCCGACTGGACGAACTCCGAGTCACTTTCAGCCCGCTCGCCGATCCGGGTGCCCGGCGCGTCGGCGTCGAGCGTGCGGGGATGCCACGCGACAGCCGCCGATTTCGACTCGGGATCGACCGCGAGCACGCCCGCCTCGACCGGGATATCTTCGAGCAGCGCCGGCTCGATGCGCTCGCCGGTCGCGGTCGTTGCGACCCACGCCTCGTCGGCCAACCCGAGCGCAACGTCGCGCTCTAGCTGGGGGCGCAGCGTGCGGGCCGCGCTGGCGTCGAGATCGGGCTTGTTCTCGATGGCGACGATTCGGTCGATCCAGTCGGGGTAGGGCCACTTCCGGCGGATCTCGATCCGGTTGCCGTCCCGTCGCACGTCGAGAATCCCGCGGTCGTCGGCCTCGTGGATCGCCTCGCGGACGTACCGCCACGAGTAGCCCGGCTCGGGCAGCGCGTCCCGGTACCACGCCCACTCCTCGGGCGCCGAGCGGACGACGTGGAGCAGGTCGCCGTCGAGTCGCTCGGCGCCGAAGTTAGCCCGCCGGCGGAGCGCCTCGCGGTCGGCCTCGATCACGATCGTGTCCCAGCGCCGCCGCTTGGTACCGAGTTGGCGGGCGACGAGCACGGCGCGGTCCTCGGCGCGCTCGCCGGCCGGTGGCCATTCGTGCTCGGCCCATCGGCAGACCAGCAGTTCGAACTCGAACTCCGAGGCGGGCGGCGGGCTCACGCTCGCACAAGGCGTCCGATCGAATAAAACGATTCGGGGCTTGCGGGGGCTACTCGCCGTCCGGCTCGCCGGCGCCGTCGCGGACCTTGACGGCCATCCCGGCGTCGAAATCGAGCATGGCGTCGGCCGACAGCTCCGCCCGCCCGACCGCCAGTAGGGAGCCGTCGTGGTGGACGACGAGCACCTCGTCACCGGAACGGATGTCGGGGTCGGCCTCGGTGACGAACTTCGCAAACGTGTTGCTCCCATCGCGGACGAACGGCTCGCTCTCGTCGCCGACGACCACGCGGTTCGACGGGTGCTCGAGTTCGGCAAGCCGTCGTCCGCCCTCGATGCCGAGGGTGAAGCGGCCGTCGACGCCAAGCGTGATGAGCCGGCCGCCGTCGGCGTCCTGACCAGACGGAGTCGAGTCAGGGCTCGACGAGCGAGGCTCGTCGGCGATCACTTGGCTCGGACGGCCCGAGCTACTGCGCTTTACCTCGTAGTCCTCGTCCTCGGGGAACAGCGCCGCCCCGGCGCCGGCGCCGAACTGATACTCCGCGACGCGCCGGAGGTCGCGCCCGTCTTGCCCCAGCCCGCCGGCGTCGGTGTCCTCGTTCATAGCGACCAGTCGGAACCCGAGGGGCGAAAGGGCTTCGACCCGCGCCGGGTCGAGCGCGAGCACGCTCTCGTTCATTGTCATACGATATCATGGCTCCTGCTGTCGGTTCGTAGAGAAAGCTATAAACAGTGGGAAGCTAATTTCTCGTACAATCATGGATACGACTAAGATCGGCCTCGGGGCGCTGCTGCTGGTGGTTTCTACCGTGCTCCTGCTGGCCATCGGCGCAAACGGTACGGGCATTCCCGTCCTGCTCGGCGGCGTCGCCGCACTCGGGATGGCTGCCGGCTCCTTGCTTATCGGCACGACGAACGACGGTCCTACGGTCTGATCGCAGCTCAGTTCTCGCGTTCGACCTGATTGGCCAGCGTTAGCTGTGCGTTCTCTCAGATCGACGCCGCCCTACAACAGGAACGTCTCGGTCCGCTCGCTCAGGTCGACGAAGGAGTCGGCGGCCGCCTTGAGCTCTTCTGCGGTCGAGGATTCGAAGCTCATCACCTCGACGCGGACGCCCTCGTGACGCAGGTGCGAGCACAGCCGCGAGAAGTCGCCGTCGCCGGTACACAACACGACGGTGTCGACGTGGTTGGCCAGCGTGACGGCGTCTAAGCTCATTCCCACGTCCCAGTCTGCCTTCTTCGACCCGTCGCTGAACGTCTTGATGTCCTTGATCTTCGTCTCGAAGCCGATGTCGGTCAGCGCCTCGAAGAAGCTCTCCTCGTCGGGCGAGTCCGCTCGGATCACGTACGCGATCGCGCGGGTGAGTTCGCGCCCCTGCACGCTCTTTTCGAGCAGCGCCGAGTAGTCGATGTTGTTCGAGTAGAGGCTATGGGCGCTATGGTACAGATTTTGCGCGTCGACCAGCACGGCGACGCGTTGCCCGGAGTGGATATCGGTCATGGTTCCCGTTCACGCGGGCGGAGATAAATACCTTCGTTCGCCCTCGCGCCGAAGCGACGCCGCGCCCGGGCGTGTCAGTCAGTAGCTGCGAAGCCGTCGAATGCGCTCTTCGGTGTCGGGGTGGGTCGAGAACAGTTTCTTGACGCCGCCGCCGTCGCCGAAGATACACAGCGCGCTGACGGAGTCGTCGATGTTGCTCTCGCGGCCTTGGGCGCCGCGCTGGATCTTCTCTAAGGCGCGGGCGAGCGGCTCGCCGCTGCCGATCACGTCGGCGGCGTCGCTGTCGGCGACGTACTCCCGGTATCGGGAGATGGCCAGCACGAAGATCATCACGAACATCTGGGTCAGCATCCCGGCGATCCAGCCCAGTATGAGGTCGGCGATCTCGTTGTCGCCGGTTGCGATCACGAGCCACTGGACGACGATGCCGACGATGGCGGCGACCGACTGGCCGAGCGTCATCGTCACCACGTCGCGGTTCGCGATGTGTGCGAGTTCGTGCGCGAGCACGCCTTCGAGTTCGTCCTGCTGGAGCGTGTGGATCAGTTCCGTCGAGACGACGACGGTGCCGTTGCCCTTCCGGCCCGTTGCGAAGGCGTTGGGGACGCCCATCTGGGCGACCATCAGTCGCGGCTTGTCGATGCCCAGATCGTCGGACATCCGCTCGACTGCGCGGTGGATTTCGCGGTACTGATCTTCGGGCATATCGTCGGCGCCGACGCTCCACAGCGCCATCTTCGTCCCGAGGAGGTACTGGAAGCCGGCGAACCCGACGGCGAGCGCCAGCACAATCGGTAGCGAGAGGTTGAACAGAACCATCGCAACCCCCGCTGCGAGTGCGAAAAAGGCGAACAGGATGGTGCTGACGATCGCCATCCGTATCTTCAGGCCGAGGTGTCTCATACGCGAGGGTGTTCCCGCTCGTACTTGATAAATTCCGCGGCGTCTGTCGAGACACCAGCCGTACGGCCATCCCGGTACCAGAAACGATAAGTTGCAGCGCCACGACGGCACAACCGTGCTACTGACCGCTCGCCGTCGCGTCGGTCGACGCCGCGTCGTGAGCGGAAGCGCCGTCCTTTTCAAAAAACGCGATCGGTAGAGCGCTCGCTGCGGGGCTGGCGACCTCGTCGCGGGCGCGTTCCGGCCGATCAATCGATTGATACCCCACCAGCGACACACACTACCCAGAGAACGATCGCGGTTTGCGAACCCACCAACACATGACACAGGAACTGTTCAGCGGCGTGTTCCCGGCGATGGTCACGCCCTTCGCGGACGACGAGAGCATCGATCACGAACAGCTGCGAGCCGACGCCCAGCGTCTCGAAGCCGCCGGCGTCGACGGGCTCGTGCCCGTCGGTTCGACTGGCGAAAGCGCGACGCTGACCCACGACGAGCACGTCGAAGTCGTCGAGACGGTCGTCGACGCCGTCGAGGACGTGCCCGTGATCGCGGGCACCGGCTCGAACAACACCCGCGAGGCGCTGGAACTCTCAGAGCGTGCAGCCGACGCCGGCGCCGACGCCTTGCTTCTCATTTCGCCGTACTACAACAAGCCCGAACAGCGCGGGCTGGTCGAGCACTTCCGAACGATCGCCGACGCGATCGACCTGCCCCAGATCGTCTACAACGTCCCCTCGCGCACGGGCCGGAACATCGAACCTGACACGGCCGTCGAGCTGGCTCGCCACGAGAACATCGCGGGGTTCAAGGCCGCCAGCGGGGATCTGAATCAGGTCTCCGAGATCGTCGAGCGCACGCGCGAGGAGGACTTCGCGGTGCTGTCGGGCGACGACGGCCTGACGCTGCCGATGCTGTCGGTCGGCGCGACCGGCGGGATCAGCGTCGTCGCCAACGTCGAACCCGAGCGCACCTGCGCGATGGTCGGAGCGGCGCTGTCGGGCGACTTCGGACGCGCCCGCGAACTCCACCACGAACTCGGCCCGCTGATGCGCGCGCTGTTCACCGAGACCAACCCGATCCCGGTCAAGGAAGCGATGCACATCCGCGGGCACTGCCAGCCGACGCTGCGCTCGCCGCTGACCCGGCTGTCCGAGGAGTATCGCGTCGAGCTCGCCAACCTGCTCGACGACCTCGACGAGCAGCGCGCGGCCAGCCCGGCGGAGGTCGAGGGATGAGCCGCATCGCGGTCGTGGGCGCCACCGGCCGCACCGGCGGCGAGGTCGTCGACGCCGGCGTCGAGCGCGACGATGTCGATGTCGTCGTCGGCTTCGCCAGCGAGGCCGGCGAGCGATCCGGCGTCCCCGTTCGACCGGTCGCCGACATCGAGGCCGCGCTCGCCGACCGTGATATCGACGCCGTCGTCGACTTCTCGACGCCAGAGGTAACGCATACCGTCGTCGACACCTGCGTCGAGTCCGGCATCGCGCTCGTCGTCGGCACCACCGGATTCGACGAGGACGGCGAGGCGTCGCTGCGCGCCGCCGGCGAGGACATTCCCGTCCTCAAGGCGACCAATTTCTCGCGTGGCGTCAACGTCCTCCAGCGCGTCGTCGGCGAGGCCGTCGCCGCGCTCGATGGCTACGACCTCGAACTGATGGAATCCCACCACAACGGCAAGGTCGACGCGCCGTCCGGCACCGCCAACTCCATTCTGGAGACCGTACAGGAAGAACGCGATGTCGAACCCGTCTACGGCCGCGAGGGCCACGCCCCCCGCGACGAGGACGAGATCGGCGTGTTCGCCCGGCGCGCGGGCGACATCCGCGGCGAGCACGAGCTAATTCTGGCGGGCAACGACGAGGTCCTGAGCCTTTCCCACCGAGCGGAAGACCGCGGCGTGTTCGCCGCCGGCGCGCTCGACGCCGCGGCGTGGGTCGCGGGACGAAATCCTGACTGGTATACCTTCGGCGAAGTAATCGACGACACATGAGCCTCGAATCCGACATCGACGACCTGTGGCAGCGAAAGCAGAACGGACTGACGGCCGCCGACGCGACCGACGAGCACCTCGACGTGCTCGACGAATTCCTCGCCGCGCTCGAAGCCGGCGACGTGCGCGCCGCCGAGAAGCACGGTGACGAGTGGGAGGCAAACGAGTGGGTCAAGCAGGGCATCCTGCTCAACTTCGGCCTGCGCGAGACCGTCGCCCGCGAGTACGGCGGCGTCGACTACCACGACGTGCTCCCGCTCCGGGAGACGGCCGACCTGAACGAGCGCGGCACGCGCAACACGCCCGACGGGACCGCGATCCGCCGGGGCGCCTATCTGGGCGAGGACTGCATCATGATGTCGCCCTCGTTCGTCAACATCGGCGCTCACGTCGGCGACGGGACGCTGATCGACTCGTGTGACACCGTCGGGTCGTGCGCTCAGATCGGCGAGAACGTCAAGCTCGGCGCCAACACGCTGATCGGCGGCGTGCTCGAACCCGTCGAGGACGCCCCCGTGATCGTCGAGGACGGCGTCTCGCTGGGCGCTGGCTGTAGAGTGACGAGCGGCTTCGTCGTCGGCGAGAACAGCGTCGTCGGCGAGAACACGCTCCTGACGCCGCGGATCCCCGTCTACGACCTCGTCGAGGAGGAGGTCATCTACGGCGAACTGCCGCCCGAGCGTCGGGCGTTCCAGCGCTTCGTCGAGTCCTCGGTCAGCGATCACGAGATGATCGACGGCGGCGCGTTCAAGCCCGCCGTGGTCGCCACCCACATCGAGGACGAGACGCTGGAGGCCACCGAGCGCGAGGACGCGCTCCGGGAGTGATCCGGTCGACATGAGCGAGGACCGACCCGAGTTCGACTGCGCGATGCCCGAGAACCCCGAGATACGGCGTCTCGACGAGTGGGACGGCCAGCGACTGCGCCGACTCGCCGACGAGTACGCCAGCCCGCTGTACGTCCTCGATCTCCAGCGGGTGCGCGAGAACTACCGTCGGCTGTTCGCGGCGTTTCCGGACGCCGACGTTCACTTTGCGGCGAAGGCAAACACCGCGCGGCCGGTCCTGCGGACGCTCCACTCCGAGGGCGCCGGAATCGAGTGTGCCTCGGCGGGCGAGGCCGTCCGCGCGCTCGACGCCGGCGTCCCCTCCGAGCGAGTCCAGTACACGGCGGTCAACCCGCCCGCCGAGGACCTCGATCTGGTCGTCGGGCGCTGGGAAGACGGCGCAGACGACCTCACCATCACCGTCGGCGCGCTGGACACGCTCGACCGACTGGAATCGCGGGGCTACGACGGACGCCTCTGCGTCCGCGTCAACCCCGGCGTCGGCGCCGGCCACCACGAGAAGGTGGCGACGGGCGCCGACGCGAAGTTCGGCGTTCCCTACGAGCGCGCCGGCGAGGCGCTCGCGGAGGCCGCCGACCGCGGGTTCGACGTGGTCGGCATCCACGCCCACGCCGGCAGCGGCATCTCCGGCGAGGACCTCGACTCCCACCGCGAACTCGTCTCGCGGATGGGCGATCTGGCCCGCGATTCGCCCGTCGATCTGGAGTTCGTCGACATCGGCGGCGGCTTCGGCGTCCCCTACCGCGAGGACGAGGACCCCCTCGATCTCGACGCCGTCGCCGACGCGACGCGGGCGGCGCTCGGCGAAATTGATGCCACGCTGGTGATCGAGCCGGGACGCTATCTCGTCGCGGACGCCGGTGTCCTGCTGACGACCGTCAACACGGTCAAGCCGGCTCCCGACACGCGCGTCGTCGGCGTCGACTCCGGCATGACGACGCTGTTGCGCCCGGCGATGTACGACGCCTACCACCCGATCCGGAACGTCGCCGCGAACGCCGCCGATCGGCCTGCTGTCGCACAGACAGTGACGGGGCCGATCTGCGAGAGCGCCGACGTGTTCTGCACCGACCGGTCGATCGCTGAATGCCGCCGTGGCGACATGCTGGCGATCGGCAACGCCGGCGCGTACGGCTACGAGATGGCGAGCCAGTACAACTCCCGTCCCCGACCGGCGACGGTCGTGCTCGACCGCGGGCAGGAGGCCGTCGCTCGGCGCCGCGAGACGATCGACGACGTGACGCGGCTGGAACAGGAGGTCGAGTGGCTATGACTGAGGTGAGGATATGATCCCCTTCGAGAAGTACAACGGCACCGACAACGACTTCGTCGTGATCGAAGCGGCCGACGCGACGACGATTCCGAACCTCTCGGAGTTCGCCGTCGAGCACTGCGACCGTTCGGACGGCCTCGGCGCCGACCGCGAGGGCGCGACGACCGGCGCCGACGGCGTTCTCGTGCTCGATGTCGACGCCGACGCCGAACCGGTCCGCGTCGAGATGACGCTGTACCAGCCCGACGGCGGCACCGCCGCGATGTGTGGCAACGGCGCCCGGGTCGTCGCCGCGTGGGCCCACGAACGCACCGGCGAGACCGACTTCGTCATCGAGACGGGTGCGGGCGACCGCGCCGCGACCGTCGAGAAAGCTGAATCGGGCGAGTTCGTCGTCAGTGTCGAGATGGGCGAGCCGGCGTTTTCGCCGGGCGATGTCCCGCTCGCCGAGTCGTACGACGAGCCGATCATCGAGGAGGACATCGGCGAGCTGACCGTCACTGCGGTCAACACCGGCGTTCCCCACGCCGTCGCGTTCGTCGAGGATGTCGACGCCGTGGAGCTGGACGCCGTCGCGCCGGCCACCCGCCACGCCGACGCCTTCCCCGAGGGAGCGAACGTCAACCTCGCCGCAGTGGACGGAGACGGGTTCCGCCAGCGCACCTTCGAGCGCGGCGTCGAGGGCGAGACGAAGGCCTGTGGCACCGGCGCAGTCGCCATCGCCGCGGTCGCTCGGCGCCTCGGGCACACCGACGAGGACGCGATCCGCGTCAGCCCGCCCGGCGGCGACCTCGATATCCGCGTTCCCGACGAGGGGCCGGCCATCCTGCGCGGGCCGGTCGCGTTCGAGTACGCCGACCGGGTCGACCCGCTGGGCGACGCGCTCGGAGGCGGGTTCTGATGGCCGCCGGCAGCGAGCGCGGCGACGACCGGAGCGACGAGTTCGACCCCGTCGCCTTCCTCGACGAAGCCGTGCCGATCGAATCACACGAGTCCGTCGAGGAGATGCGAACGTTCCTCGTCGACACGCTCGCCGAGCACGGCGTCGACGCAGCGGTCGACGACGCCGGGAACGTGGTCGCATCGCGGACCGCCGCTTCTGCGGGCGAAACTGCAGGCATCCACGTCGTTCTCAACACCCACATCGACACCGTCCCTCCCCACGTCCCCTACGACCGGGACGACGAGCGCATCTACGGCCGGGGCTCGTGCGACGCCAAAGGACCGCTGGCCGTCTTGCTCGCCGGCTTTCTGACCGTCGACCCCGGTGACGGACGGCTCACACTCGCCGTCTCGCCCGATGAGGAGACTCTCTCGACGGGCGCCGCCGCGCTCGACATCGAGGAACTGGTGCCGGGCGCCGCGCCGCCCGACGCCGTGATCGTCGGCGAGCCTACAGGATTAGATGTCTGTAACGCCGCCAAAGGACGCTTTCAGGGAACGGTCTCGTTGGGCGGCGAAAACGCCCACGCCGCAGAGCCCGACGACGGCGTCAACGCCGTCGCCGCGGTCCGGGAACTGATCGACGCCGTCGAGACGTTCGACGAGCGCGAGGACACGCCCGACCCGCACAGCTCGCTGGGCGCGCCGACGCTGACGCCGACGACCATCGAGGGCGGCACCGCGACGAATCAGGTGCCCGCCGACTGTTCGGTCGTCGTCGACCGCCGATCGGTGCCGCCGGAGACCAGCGAGGGGTTCCGGAGCGCGCTCGAAGCCCACGTCCGCGAGCGCGTCCCCGAGGACGTGGCCGTCGAGTTCGCGTTGACCGACCGCGAGAGCCCGTTTCTGGAGGCGTTTGCGACCGACACCGACGACCCGCTCGTCGAAACGCTCGCCGAGGCCGCCGGCGGGGCTGTGCGGCCCTTCACCGCAGCGACGGAAGCGTCGTACTTCGCCGCCCACGCGCCGACGGTCGTGTTCGGCCCCGGCTATCTGGCCGACGACGAGGGCGCTGTCGCGCACTCGGAACGCGAGTACGTCCCGATCGAGGAGGTCGAACGCGCGACCGACGCCGTCGCGGCGACGCTCGACGGACTCCTCGGACGCCGCGGGTAGGCCGACGCTCGATTTTTCGACGCCGATGCGGTGTTTCTCGCCCGGCGGGCGTACACAAAGCATACACGGAGGGTGTCGAATCGTCTCTACATGAAGCGCAGACAGGTCCTCGCCGGCGCGGCTGGTGCCCTCTCCGTGACGCTGGCCGGCTGTGCCGACCCGAAAGCGGTGCTGACGATGACGGCGATTTCCGACGAGGAGATCGCCGCTCGCGCGTCGGCGTCACCCCCGGGCCGGGTGTCGAGACGGATCATCCGAACGGCCGTCGAGAACGGCTCGGCGACGGCGTCCGGCACGCGGCCTCCGCTCGGCGTCGACTCCCCGATCGCGTTCGACGGCGCGTACTACGAACTCTCCCGCTCGTCGACGCGGATCGGCGACGAGCTGCGAGTCACGGTCAAGGTCGATCCCGGCGAGCGTGCGCCCGACGCGGCGACGGTCGCGTTCGGAGAGCTTCCCGATCCCGACCGCGAGTTGCTCGGCCGGATCGTCCCGCCGCCGGAGGGACGCGAAGACGCCGTCGGCGCCTCGGCGATCTACGACGGCGCCGACCGCGAGGCGTCGGCGCTGGTTCCCGGGGCCGAGTACGGCGCGGTCGAGCGCGACGGCGAACGGTTTCCGTTCGAAGTCGTCGGCCGGGACGAGGTCGACGCCTACGAGTACCGCTACGAGGCGACGCAGGTCGCCGCCGACGCCGCGGCGTTCGCGGATCGGCTCCGCGAGGCCCACCTGTTCGAGTTGTCCGGACTGAGCGACGCCGAACGAGAGATCGTCGAGTCGGCGATCGGCGGCGGCTACTACGAGGGATCGGTCAGCGACGCGTTTTCCTCGCTCGCCGATCGGTTCCGCGATCACGACGCCGTCGATCCGTCCGACTGGGGCGGGGAGTTCCTCGTCCGGTACGAGGAGACCGACTACTGGGCGGATCTTCAGCACCCGCCGAGCGACGCCGACTGAGCCGCGACGTGACGCCGCCGGCGCGAGGGCCGCTCCGGGCGCAACGATTTTGACGCCGCCGTGTGATGTCGATCCGATGAGCGCTATCGAGGTCGCCGGCCTCACCAAGGACTACGGCGACGTGCTCGCCAACGACGACGTGACGTTCGACGTCGAATCGGGCGAGATCTTCGGCTATCTGGGACCGAACGGCGCCGGTAAGACGACGACGATTCGCACGCTGATGGGGCTCCAGTCGCCGACCGACGGCACCGCCACCGTGCTGGGTGCGGACATCCGCAGCGAGTCGGAACTGGTCGCGGCCAAGCAACGAATCGGCTATCTGCCCGCGAATCCGGCGTTCGACGAGACTGCGACCGGCGAGGAGGTGCTCGACCTCCACGCGTCGCTCAAGGGCGACCAGCGCCGCGAGGAGCTGCTAGAACTGTTCGATCCGCCGCTAGAGCGGCCGATACGGGACTACTCGACCGGCAACGTCCAAAAGCTCGGGCTCGTGCAGGCGTTCATGCACGATCCCGATCTGGTGGTAATGGACGAGCCCACCTCGGGACTCGATCCGCTGCTCCAGCGGCGGTTCAACGAGTTCGTCCGGAGCGAGCGCGACCGGGGAACGACGGTGTTTCTCTCCTCGCACGTGCTCAGCGAGGTGCGCCAGATCTGCGACCGCGTCGGCATCATCCGCGGGGGCCGGATCGTCACCGTCGAGTCCGTCGCGGACCTGCTCGGTCGCTCGGGCAAGTCCGTCACGCTCCGGGTTGCCGGCCACGTCGAGCGAGACGCCGTCGACCTGCCCGGCGCGCACGATCTCGTCGTCGAGCGCGTCGACGTGCCGGACGACGACGGACGCGTGACGGAAGTTTCGTTCACCTACACTGGCGACGTGAACGAGTTGGCCGACATCATCGCCGGGTTCGACCTGCTGGAGTTCGGCGTCGAGGAGGCCCCGCTCGAAGACGTGTTTATGCGGTTTTACGGCGACGAGGAGGGGACAGCTTGATGCTCGAAATCGCCCGGTACGCCGGTCGAAAACGTCTCAAGGGAGCCGCCGCGATGACTGGCGGCATCGCCGCGCTGACGACGATGTACGTCCTGCTCTTTCCCTCGATCACCGGCGCGGCGGATCTGGATGAGTTCATTCAGGCGTACCCGCCGTCGCTCGTCGAGGCCTTCGGCATCCGGACGCTCAACACCATCGAGGGGTTTCTGGCGACCGAGCTGTACGCGTTCGCGTGGGTGATCCTGCTCGGCCTGTACTTCGCGTACGCCGGCGCCGGACTGATCGCCGACGATGTCGAGCGCGACCGGATGGACGTGTTGCTGTCCTTGCCGATCACCCGGAGCCGGCTGCTGCTGGAGAAGTTCGCGTCGCTCGCGGTCCCGCTCGTCGTCACGAACGCCGTGATGCCCGCGGTCGTGTTCCTCGGCGTGCTGGCGATCGGCGAGGACGTGAACATGGCGCGGATCGTGATGGCCCACGTCCTCTCGATGCCGTATCTGATCGCCTGCGGCGCGATCGGGCTGGTCGCGTCGGTCGCCGCCGATCGTGCGTCGCTGGCCCAGCGAGGCGCCGCCGGCGCCGTCTTCGCGCTGTTCCTGTTCGAGTCGGTGGTGACTGGGACCGCCCTCGAACCGCTCGGCGGCCTCTCGCCGACGCGGTACTACGCGCCCAGCGACATCCTCGTCGACGGCACGTACGACTTCGCCGGCGCGGCGATTCTGCTGGCCGGGACGGCGCTGCTGGTGCTGGCGAGCAGGGAGTGGTTCCGCCGGAAGGACGTGGAGTGAGGTGATCGACCGCCGAGACCGTGGGGCGCTCAGTACCCTCCGGCTTCGGCGTCGACGACGACTTCCAGATCGAACGGCACGTCGGCCGGGGCGTCGTCGGGCATGAGGTAGCCGACCGCAAAGGCCGAGTAGACGGTGCCGGCCATCACCTCGACGTCGAACGTCGCGGCGACCTCGCCGTCGTTGTTCTCGGTCGCCGGCCGGACTTCCAGCGTGTAGCTGCCAGCGGGGACCTCAGCCGTCGCCGCCTCGGCAAACCCGACATCCTCGTACAGCGCGTCGCCGCTTCCAGCGACGGTAACGTCGACTGCGGGCGCGTCCGGTGAAGTGTGAACGAGACTGACGCGAGCCATCTCGCCCGGATCGCTCAGGTCGTTCTCGTACAACTCGACCGAGAACGGCTGATTCTGCTCGGCGAGTTCGCCCAGCGCGACGGCGGAGTAGGCACCGCTGGACAGCTCGATCGTCTCGTCGAACACGACCGTCTCGGCGTCGCCGGCGGCGGTGATCATCACGTCGTGGCTCCCCGTGGCGAGTTCGAGGTAGTCGCTGACGGCGCGGTAGGGCACGTCTTCGAGTACGGCGTCGCCGTCGACGTACACGTCCACGTTCGGCGCGTCCGGCGACATGTGGGCGGCACGGAGCTGGCTCATCTCCGATCCGGCTTCGGCGTCGACGACCACTTCGAGGTCGAACGGCGCGTCGGCCGGAGCGTCGCCCGGCGAGAGGTAGCCGACCGCGAACGCCGAGTAGACCGCGCCGGCCATCAGTTCCACGTCGAACGTGGCGACGACCTCGCCGTCGTTGTTCTCGGTCGCCGGCCGGACCTCCAGCGTGTAGCTTCCCGCCGGTACCTCGGCCGTCGCGGTGCCGCCGAACTCGACACCCTCGAACAGCGCGTCGCCGCTCTCGTGGACAGTGACATCGACCGCGGGCGCGTCCGGCGAGGCGTGGACGAGCCTGACGCGGGCCATCTCGCCCGGGTCGCTCAGATCGTCTTCGAGCACCACCGGAGCGAAGGGCTGGTTCTCCTCGGCCAGTTCCCCGAGCGCGGCGACGGTGAAATCGCCCGCCGGGATCTCTAACTGGTCATCGAAGACGACCGTGTCGGCGTCGCCGGCGGCGGTGATCATCACGTCGTAGGTCCCGGGCGCCAGTTCGAGGTAGTCGCTGACGGCGCGGTAGGGCACGTCTTCGAGCACGGCGTCGCCGTCGACGTACACGTCGACGTTCGGCGCGTCCGGCGCGAGGTGGGCGACCCGCAGGTTCGCCATCGTCTCCGCTCCCTCGTCCATCGAGTCGTCGGACTCGTTACCGGCCGACTCGTTGTTGTCTCCCTCGTCGTCGCCGCCGCCCCCGGTACAGCCCGCCAGCGTCCCCAGAACAACCGCTCCCCCCGTCGTCTTCAGAACCGTTCTGCGTGTTTGTGCTTGCATAGCGACGGTTCGAAGGTCCACGTGATATCCTAAAACCTAATGCCGGATTGAATTACCAAAATAGCCACATTCGAACCCAAATTCGGCAGAGTTTGTGTAGTTATAACGCAAATAAAAATTCGTATGTTTGCAAAAACCAGAGTCACATAGCGCCGCGGTCGTCGTGTTTGCTCAGTCGGTGCGACGCCGAAGCCGGGCTGGCGCTGCCGGGGCGTCACACCTCGCGGATGACTTCGGCGGGATTCCCGCCGACCACGACGCCGTCGGGCACGTCTTCGGTCACGACGGCGCCCGACGCGACGACGGCGTCGTCGCCGACCGAGACGCCCGGGTTCAGCACCGACCGCCCGCCGATCCAGACGCGGTCGCCGACCGTGACCGGTTCGCCGAACTCGGTGCCGGACGTGCGCTCGACCGGATCGAGCGGGTGGCTCGCAGTGTAGACGTGGACGCCGGGGCCGAGCATGCACTCGTCGCCGAACTCGATGGCACAGACGTCCAGAAAGACGCAGTCGTAGTTGGCGAAGAAGTCGTCGCCGACGCTGATGTTGTAGCCGTAATCGCAGCGAAACGGCGGCTCGACGGTGACGTTCTCGCCGGTCGCGCCCAGTAGGTCGTCGAGTATCGCACGCCGAGCGTCGGCGTCCGCCGGCGCGGTGTCGTTGAACCCGCGGGTTCGTTCCCGTGCGCGCTGGCGTTCCTCGACCAGCGTCGGATCGGTCGGGTCGTACGACTCGCCCGCGAGCATCTTCGTTTTCTCCGATGGCACGATTCGCTGTTTCCTCGCGGGCAAAAAGAGTCTGTGGAACCTTACAGCTCGCCGACGAGGTCGTCGGCCAGTCCGACGTACGTCTCGGGTGAGAGCGCGTGCAGTTCGGTGCGGGTCTCCTCGTCGACGTCGAGCTCGTCGAACAGCTCCCGGAAGTCCTCGATCGTGACGCGCTCGCCGCGCGTGAGTTCCTTGACCTGCTCGTAGGCGTCCTCGTGGCCCTCGCGGCGGAGGATCGTCTGGACGGCCTCGCCGATGATCTCGGGCGTGCCCTGCAGATCCTCGCGCATGACCTGCTCGTTGGGGACGACCTTGTCGAGGCCGTTCTGGAGTTTCGTGTAGCCGATCAGGCAGTGGGCTAACGCGCCGCCGATGTTGCGCTTGACCGTCGAGTCCGAGAGGTCCCGCTGGAGCCGCGAGGTGGTGACATAATCCGCCAGAAAGTCCAGATCGGAGTTGGCCTTCGAGAGGTTCCCCTCGCTGTTCTCGAAGTCGATCGGGTTGACCTTGTGTGGCATCGTCGAGGAGCCGGTCTCTCCCTCGACGGCCTCTTGGCCGAGATAGCGCTGGCTGACGTACAGCCAGATGTCGAGGTCAAGATCGAGCATGACGGTGTTGACGCGGCCGAGCGCGTCGAACAGCGCCGCCAGATCGTCGCAGGGGTTGACCTGCGTCGTGAGCGCGGTGTACTCCAGCCCGAGTCGGTCGACGAAGTCGCCGGCGAACTCCTGCCAGTCGACCTCGGGGTACGCCGCGACGTGGGCGGCGAACGTGCCGCTGGCGCCGCCGAGTTTGCCCGAGAGACCGTCTTTGGCCTGCTTGACCTGCCCGACTGCACGGCCGACGCGGGCGGCGTAGACGGCCATCTCCTTGCCGAACGTGGTCGGCGTGGCGGGCTGGCCGTGGGTCCGGGCGAGCATCGGCACGTCCCGGTACTCGCGGGCGAGTTTCGTCAGCGCGTTCTGGACGCTCGTGAGTTCGGGGACGATCACCTCTTCCATGGCGTCCCGGACGAGCAGTCGGTGTGCGAGGTTGTTCACGTCCTCGCTGGTGAGCCCGAAGTGAATCCACGGCGAGACGCGGTCGAGATCGTCGGGGAGGTGATGCCGGATGAAATACTCGACGGCCTTGACGTCGTGGTTCGTCGCCGAGAAGTCGGCGTACCCCTCCGTCTCCAGTTGCTTGACGACCTTGGCGTCTTCCTCGGTGAAGTTCTTGTACAGCGCCCGCAGCGTCGCGCGGTCCTGCGTGTCGAGCGCGAGGTCGGTCTCCTCTAAGTCCGCCAACGCGATCAGGTACTCGACCTCGACGCGGATCCGGGCGCGCATCAGCCCCGCCTCGCTGGCGTAGGGCGAGAGCGGTGCGGTCCGGCCGGCGTAGCGTCCGTCGAGCGGCGAGACGGCGTACAGCGACTCTGTCATGAGTTAGGCTGTCCCGTCGGGGACAAAAAGCGTGTCGGAACGTGAGAACCACAGACGTGGATATTTCTACGGACAGTATCGGCTACGAAGGGTAAATATATCCACAAATGTGCATATTTCGGCCGATCGTATCGCAACTACTTTTGTCTCCGCGTTCGCCGCTTCGAATATGACACGGATCGCTGGCCTGGCGAGTAATCGCGGACGAAACCTGCTGCACATCGACGATCTCGCGCCCGGCGGGGCCGAGCTCGCGGTCGTGCTGACCAACGACGCCGACGCGCCGGTCCTCGACGCGGCCGCCGAGCGCGGGATTCCCACCGAAGTCGTCGAGCGCGACGACGGCGAGTCCCGGCAGGCCCACGAGGAGCGCATCAACGAGGCGCTGGCCGAGCACGATTTCGATCTGGTCTGTCTCGACGGGTACATGCGCATCCTCACGGACACGTTCCTCGACGCCCAGCCCGAGACGCTGAACGTCCACCCCTCCTTGCTGCCCTCGTTCCCCGGCATGGACGCGTGGGGCGACGCGATAGAGGCCGGCGTCGACGTGACCGGCTGTACCGTCCACGTCGTCACGGACGCCACCGACGAGGATGGCGAGGTCGTCGAATCGGAGGTCGACGGCGGCCCGATCGTCACCCAAGAGCCGATCCCGATCTACGAGGGCGACGACGCCGACGGGCTGGCCGACCGGGTGCTCTACGAGGGCGAGTTCAAGGCCTACCCCCGCGCAGTGCAGTGGTTCGCGGAAGACCGCGTCGAGGTCGACTACGAGAACGGCGTCGTCCACACGCCCGAAGACGACGAGGACCTCCCGGCGCGCTTTCTCGCCACCGGCGATCAGGTCGCCGATCTCCGGTACGGCGAGAACCCCCATCAGGACGCCGCGGCGTACGCCGACTACTCCTGCGAGGAGGCCTCGGTCCTGAACGCGGACCAGCTCAACGAGGGCGCCAAGAGCCTCTCCTATAACAACTACAACGACGCCGACGCCGCGCTGAACCTCGTCAAGGAGTACGACGACCCCGCCGCCGCGGTGATCAAACACACCAACCCCGCCGGCGCTGCGGTCGCCGACACGCTTGCCGACGCCTACCGCGACGCGCTCTCGACCGACGCCAAGAGCGCCTTCGGCGGCATCGTCGCGCTGAACCGCGAGTGCGACGCCGAAACCGCCGCGGAGATCACCGACTCGTTCAAGGAGGTCGTCGTCGCGCCGGGCTACACCGACGACGCCCTCGACGAACTGTTCGAGAAGGACAACCTGCGCGTGCTCGATGTGGGGCACGGGGACGGTCGGACGGGCGAGTCCGACCGGTCCGCTCTCGACACGCCCGTCGAGCACCACACCGAAAAGCGCCTCGCCGGCGGCCGCCTCGTGCAAGAGCGCGACCGCCAGTCGCTCTCGCGCGAGGACCTCGAAGTCGTCACCGAGCGCGAGCCGACCGACGAGCAGTTCGAGTCGCTGCTCTTCGCGTGGCAGACGATCAAGCACGTCAAGTCCAACGCGATTCTCTTTGCCGACGGCACCGAGACGGTCGGCGTCGGCGCCGGGCAGGTCTCCCGCGTCGACGCGGTCGAAATCGCCAAGATGAAAGCCGACTCGGACGCCGAAGGTAAGGACGCCGACGGCGCCGTGATGGCATCGGACGCCTTCTTCCCGTTCCCGGACGCCCTCGAACTCGCCGCCGAGGCCGGTATCGAGGCCGTCATCCAGCCCGGCGGCTCCGTGAACGACGAGGACGTGATCGAGGCCGCCGACGAGCACGACGTTGCGATGGTCATGACCGGTCAGCGGTGCTTCCGGCACGACTAACAGGAGTGTCTGAAATTCGCAGGGCGAGCGTAGCGAGTCCTGCGGCGTTTCAGGCATAACTGAGCGATAAGCGAAGGAATGCCGGAAGCTCGAAAGACGACCGAAGGGAGTCTTTCGGTGTTTCCGGCACGACTAACGGGAGTGGCGGAAGCCCGTCAGAGCAAGCTCTGACGGTGCTTTAGACACGATTGAGCGCTAGCGATTGAGTGTCTAAAGTTCGCTGGGCGAACGCTGTGAGCTAGCAGTATTTTAGATACGATTGAGTGTCCGAAGCCGGCGCGCCACGCCGACGCGACAACCCGCCCCGCCGGTCACTCAGTTTCGTGTACCACGACCACGGTCATCGGGGCGTTACGAACCACTTTCTCGGCGACACTCCCGAACAACAGTCGGCCCGCCCGATCTCGGCCGTGGCTGCCCATAACGATCTGGTCGATGTCGTTTTCGATGGCGTAGTCGACGATCTCCCGACCGGCGTCGCCCGTCTCAACTGTCGTATCGACCTCTCGGTCGCGCTCGTCGGCGGTCTCGGTGATGCCGTCGAGCAGTTCGCGGGCCTGCGTCGTCGCGTTGTCGTACCCCGGGAGTCCCGTGTCGGAGTCGGAAAACGCCGCCCAGTACCCCTCCGGGAGGTGAATGACGTGCAGCGCCGTGATCGCGGCGTCGGGAAACTCGTCGAGCGCGTACTCGAACGCGGCCGCCGACTGGGGCGACTCGTCGACCGGTACCAGAATGCTCTCGATCATGTGTCTCGGTAACGACGGACGAGAACTTATACGCGGACGCCGCATCGTCCGGCCGCCGTCGACGCCGAGGTACGGCGTCGCCCGAGAGCTTTTACCGATTGCCGCTCACCTGCCGGATATGCCAGACCTGTCTGCGTGTTACTTCTGTGGCGCCGCCGCTGACGCCCCGGTCCGGGAGTACGATGTCGTGCCGGACGACTCGCTCCGGTCGACGGCGATGCTGTGCTCCGGGTGCCGGAAAAAGCTCGAAACAGTCCTCTCGTCGGCCGTGCGGGGCGCGCGCCCCTCCGACCAGCCGCTCGACGTGACACTCGACTCGGTCGACGGCGACGCGGACGCGTCGGCGTCTGCCCTCGAGACCGAGAGCGGAGCCGGTCTCGCAGCGGCCGAGCAGAGTGGTGACGCCTCGGCATCGCCTCCTGTGGCCGGCGACGACGGCGAGACATCCGATCCATCAGCTGAATCCGAGGATACGCCAGACCCACTCGCCGGGTCGACCGATGACTCGACAACCGAAGGGATCGTGTTCGACGCCGAAGCCGACGCGTCGGCGTCCGGCAGCGACGACAGCGAGGAAGTGGCTGCAGGCGAGGACGGCGATGCACATGGCGACGACGCCGCGGCGTCCGGGGCGGCCGAAACGCCAGAATCGGCCGGCGCGGCCGCATCGGCGTCGAACGAGCGCCAGCCCGACGCCGACATCGAGCGTCCCGACACGGACACGTACAACCGCGTCGTTCGACTGCTCCAGAACCGCGAGTTCCCCGTGAATCGCTCGGAGTTCTCGGAGTTGGCGTCCTCGGCGTACGACATCCCGGCCGACGAGTGCGCGCGCGTGATCGACTACGCGATCTATCGGGGCGAACTCGTCGAGGAGAGCGGGATGCTGAAACAGCCCTGATCGGGTGCTGGTTCTGTAGAAGCGGTTCGACGCCGCGCTCAAGCGATGTCGCGGTCGACCCGTTCGGGCGCGCGCCAGTCGGTCGTGAGTTCCAGCAGGTCGACGACGATCCGGCCCGTGGCGCCCCAGACGGTGTAGCCGTCGACGTGGAAGTAGTGGATCACGATGTCGCCGTAGTGTGGGTGCTCGCGCCGCTCGTACTCGTAGTTCTCGGGGTCGAGTAAGCCAGAGAGAGGCAACACCGCGATCTCGGCAACTTCGCGCTCGTCGGCGACGTAGGTGCGGTCGGGGACGCGGGCGACGAAGGGCGTGACGGCGTACTCGGTGATCGTCCGGATGTCATCGAGTTGGCCGATCACGTCGGCCTCGTCGGGGACTAGCCCGATCTCCTCGTTGGCCTCCCGGAGGGCGGTCGCGCGGATCGACTCGTCGACCGACTCGCGGCCGCCGCCGGGGAAACTCATCTGACCGGGATGCTCGCCGAGGTGGTCGGCCCGCTTGGTGAAGAGGAGGTAGTGCTCGTCGCCGCGCTCGATCACGGGCGCGAGCACTGCCGCGTCGTAGGGCTCGTCGGGGATCTCGCGGGGCTCGTGCTCGGCCGCCCGATCAAGGTCCATTCGCATCGACTCGGCTGTGCTACGTGCTCCGGAGTGAAAGCGTTTCAGAATCCGCCGTGACGCCGCGGGCGTTCAGGCGTCCGCGAGCGCGGCGTCGAGACGGCCGCGCACGTCGCCGAGATCGACCGGCGCCCACGCCTCGGCGTCGTAGGTAACGTCGATGAGTCGCTCGATCCGGTCGGCGTCGCCCCCGTCGGTCGCCGCGTCGGCGTCCGATCGAATGCGGTCGGCGACCTGCTCGCCAAGCCGGGCCCGGTCGGGCGACCGGTCGGGAACGTCCATGATGTGGGGCAGATCCTCGGCGTGCTCTGGCTCGGCGGGAAACGCCGCCGGCCCCGAGACCAGCAGGTCGGCGTCGTCCGGGCGCTCGTAGCGCACCAGAAAGTACCGCTCGACGGCGGTTTCGATCGACGCGGCGACGGCGTCCTCGTCGGGGTCGTCCCCCCGGCGGGCGCCGAGTTCGATCATCGCTTGGGAGAGTTCCGTGCGAGTCAGTCCGCCAAAGAGGTCGACCACGCCAGCGAGTTCGTCCAGCGTCGCGCTCATGGCGGTGGGTCACGGCGGAGGTTCAAAGCGTTTTCTCGTCGAAGGACCGCCGGCGGCCGCTCAGTCGTCGAGCGCGACGCCGCCGGCCGAGTCCGGAATAGACGCCAGCGAACGCTCTGCAGCGTCGACGACTTCGGCGGGAGAAAGCGGGGCGTCCGTCCACGCGGGCAGACGCCGATCGGGACCGGGCTCACCGATGGCTTCGGCGTACGTTTGGACCTGCTCTCGCTCGGCGGTCCGGTCGAAGGCGAGGTCGTTGAACGCGGCGTCGGCGGCGTACTGGTCGACCATCGCGGCGCCGGCCTCGCGGTAGGCCTCGCGGACGGCGTCGTAGTCGACCTCGATGCCGCGGTCGTCGAGGATACGAAAGAGCGCGGCGCCGACGTACTCGGCCATCCCCGAGAGGCCGGCCGCGCCCGAGACCGCGCGGTGGTCGTGCTCGTGAGTGCCGAGATCGACCTGTGCGGTGCCGTCGAAGCCGGCGTACTCGAACGTCTCCCCGAGCGTGCCGACTTCCAGCCCCCAGCCGGGCTGGGCGCGCAGCGACCGGGCCAGTTCGGCTGTGGCGGCGAACTCGCCGGCCAGCGCGTACCGGAACGCGCCGAGATAGTCGAGCACCGGATCGTCGTAGGCGTCGCCGAGCGCGCGCACCAGCGGGGCGACGAACAGCCGGTAGAGTCGGCCGTACAGCCGGTCGTTCTCCACGCGGGCGTAGTACCCCTTCGAGAACGAGTAGCCCTCGTCGAGGGGCGCCAGCAGCCGCGGGACGTGCGTCGGCGCGTAGCTCTCGGCGTCGGCGTCGTGGACGACGACGTACTCGCTGTCGGCGGCGGCGACGCCGAGGGCGAGCCACACATCCCGGCCCTTCCCGTGCTCGCCGTCCAGACCGCGGTCGGCCAGCAGCGTCTCGACGGCGGGGCCGTTGCACCACAGCAGGTCGGCGTCGAACCCGAACTCGCCCAGCCACTCCCGGAACGGCCCGACGCGCTCGGGCGGCGCGCGCAGCGCCACGATAACTCGGCCGGGGTCGACATCGGCCAGCGTCGAGAGGACACGCTCGGCCGCGCGGCCGGCGTACTCCCGGTCGGTCATCGGAACCACCACTGCGCTGCGGCCCGTCGGCGCGTCCGGCCGCGCCTCCGTCAGGTCGTGCAGCGTGGCGATCCGTTCCTGGACGTACTCCATCGTAGATTGCTTGGTCCGGACGCTCAAAACGTCGGCGCTTCCGGTCAGTACTCAGACCGTACGGGCGTCCGAGGGGAGCACGTCGAGGGCGTACAACACGACGAGCGCGAGGAACACGACGCCGAGCACCGCCGCGAGCGAACGAAAGAGCGGCGTAAATCCGAGGCCGGCGTCTCGGAGCGAGCCGACGGCGACGCTCCCGCTGGCTTGGACGAGCATCATGCTCGCGCTGTAGAACGCGTAGGCGCTGGCGCGGTGCTGGTCGGGGAGCGAGGCGAGCAGGTAGGTATCAACCGCCGGAAACAGCCCGTGGATGACGTAGCCGAGGACGACGCTGACCGCGACCACGAGCACGGTCGTCTGGACGACGGTCAGCGCGAGCAGCGAGACGACGAACCCGGCTAGAATGGCGAGCAACAGCGGCACGTACGGGACCCGATCCGCGAGGCGTCCGGTCAGCCAGAACGCCGGGACGCCGGCGGCGAACACGACCGTCAGCATCCGGCGGGCCAGCGGCTCACTGAATCCTTTCGTCTCGGTGAGGTAGGTAACGTAGAAGTTGAAAAACCCGTTCCAGACGAACCCCGTCGCGCCGACGATGACGACCGCCGCGAGGACGATCGGCCACTGGCGCCGGAGCGCCCCGAGCAGGTCGCGGTCGGCCGTGCCGGCCGTGGGCAGCGTCGCGCCCCGCGCGACCCAGTAGAACACCGCAGTCGCCAGCGCGGCCGCGATCGCCAGCCCGACGAACACGGCGCGCCACGACCAGACGGCGATGACGCCGCCGACCGTCAGCGGGGCTGCGGCGGCGGCGAGTTGGCTGGCCGTGCCGTGGATGCCCATCGCCCGGCCGACGCGCGAGGGAAACAGCTCGCTGACCAGCGGATTGGCCGCGACGAAGTAGGCGCCGCTGGCCAGCCCCAACAGGAGCGCCCCCACGCCGAGCGCGACGACCGACTGGGCCGTCGCCGCGAACGCCGCCGCCCCCGTGAGGACGACGCCGGTGCCGAGCACGACCCGCTGGCGCGACACTCGCGTCAGCAGGTAGCCCGTCGGCAGTCGCAGGAGGGCGCTTCCGACCCACGTCAGCGTGACGACCAGCCCCGCGACGCCGGCCGACAGGCCGAACGCCGAACGTAGCGGTTCGACCAGCGGCGCGAACACCACCCGCGCGAAGTTGACGAGAAAGACGAGCGCACACAGCGATCCGAGCACTCGGCCCCTGCTCGATCGGCTCACGGTCAGCGTTTTTCGCCGCCGCGTTTCAATATCCCGGTTCGGAGCCGGTCTGGCAGGGATTGGGCAGTCCCGCGCCGATTCGCCCGTTTCGAAGCTGACCCCGGGATTTTTGCCAGTTGGTTACATCTATCACGATCATGAAATCCGTCCGAAAGGCGCTGCGCGACGGCGACCTGTTCAAGGACACCTACGAGCGCGTCAACTGCGACGACTGCGAGAAGACGCTCAAGACCGAGAACGACCCCGCGGAGGTCGGCACCGTCCGGGTCTGCCCGGAGTGTGGCGGCGAGTGGAAAGAACTGCGCTGATCACTCGAAGACGGCGTCGAACGCGTCCGCGCCCAGCGGGTCGAACGTTCCGGCCGCGACGTTTTCGGCCACGTGATCGGCGGACTTGGCGCCGACGAGCGAGCAGGTGACGCCGGGCGCGCTGCGGGCGAAGTTGATCGCGCGCTGGGCCGTCGTGTCGCCCTGCAGGCGGGCGGCCACCTCGTCGGGGAGGCGCTCGGCGAGTTCGCCCTGCGCGATGCTCGCGCTGGTGAACACGTCGAGGCCGGCGTCGTTGGCAAAGGCGAGCGCGCTCTTGTCGCCCTCGGGCGTCTCGTGGGCCTCGACGGTGAAGGCGTCGGCCATCACGACGTTGAAGGGTAACTGAATCGCCCGGAAGTGCGTGGCAGTGTTGCCGGCGCTGTCGGCGGCCTCGCGCGCTCTGGTGACGACTTCGGGCAAGGAGAGGTAGCTGTCCGCTCCCCGAGGGACGCGGAAGCAGTCCCACGTCGCGACGCCGTAGTGGTTGATGTCGCCCGCCGCCGCTCGTTCCTCCAGCCGCTCGAACGCGGCTTCGAGCTGATCGTAGACGGCTTCTCGGGAGCGTTCCGCGAGCTGTGTTTCGGGGTTATGGACGTAGTAGAGGTCGATCGTGTCCAGTCCGAGGTTCTCCAGCGACCGGTCGAGTTGGTCGTCGACGAAGTCGGGATGGATACAGTGGGTCCCTCGGACCAGCGCGTCGCGGGGCAGGATTCCGGGTTCGACGAACTCGTCGAGGACGTACTGGCCGGGGTCGTCGGGACGCTCGCCGTCGAAGGGAACGAAGCCGCCCTTGGTTGCGACGACGACTTCCTCGCGCTCGATATCGGCGTCGGCCAGCGCTCGCCCGACGACGCGCTCGCTGCGCTGGCACCGATAGTTGATCGCGGTGTCGACGGCGTCGATACCGTTTTCCAACCCCGTGACGAGCGCTTCGTGGTACTGCTCGTCGACCGCGTCGGTCGGGTCGCCGAGGTAGGTGCCGATCCCGATGCTCGATACCAGCCCGTCGCCGAACCGCCGGAAGTAGGTCCGGCCGAACGACTCGTGGAACCGGTCGCGGTACGACCACGTACCCGAACTCGTTGCCATGCCCTCGGCTACGGGCCGGCCGTGGAAAAGTTGGGCTACTTCGGGGTCGAACGCCACACAGCGGCGTCGACACGCCGCGGCGACCGCTGGGAGTCGGTCACTCGGATGCCGGTGCGACCGGCGCCAGAGTCAGACGCCGACGAACCGGAAGAACAGGAACGAAATCGTCGCGGCGGCCGACGGCGAGAAGATCCACAGCGAGATGACGCGGGCGGTCGCGGCGGCGTCGTACAGGTCGCCGACGCGCAGATCTTCGGACTCTTCCTCGCCGATGCGCTCGACATCCTCAGGCGCCCGGCCCTCGTCGGCGGTCAGCGCGTGCACCGACACGTCGACTTCCTTCTTGCGCGTGATCGTGTCCGAGATCGTCGCCACGCGGGTCGCCCGGCCCCAACCGAGGCCGACGATGCACATGATCGAACTCAGCGCGAGGCTGACGGGGATGCCGAGATACGAGAGAAACGTCGTGATCGTCGAGGAGACGACGGCGACGATAAGTGCGGCCAGAATCGGTAGGTCAGTGAGATCGGTTCCCACAGTGTCCATCGTCCGGCGGGCGATCGTAAACCCGCCCAGTCCGATGGCGACCGCCCCCAGCAAGATCCCCCGGTCCATCGAGATGGCCTCGCTGCCGACCAGCGGTGCGACGGCGTTGGCGACGTTGCTGGCACCGGCGCTAAACGCCATGTAACAGGCGATAGCGACCACGAGCGCGCTCCCGACGACCTCCCGGGGCGTCGTGTTCGGTCCCAGCGCCGGGCGCGGCACGGCGCCGCTGCGATCCAGCGCGAACAGCGATCCGGGCGAGGTTTCGACCGCAAAGCGCGCTTCGAGGTGGGGGTAGAGATACCGACCGATCACGCCGCCGATCCAGAACGCGAGGACGGGGGCGACGATCCACCACAGCACGATCCGACCCATCTCCTCGTAGCTGAGGTCGCCGACGGCCAGCCCCAGTCCTGCGATGGCGCCGACAGCGGTCATCGACGTCGAGACGGGAACGCCGTAGACGTTGGCGACGAGCATGCCTAGGCCGATAAACAGCAGGATGGCGACGCTCGCAGAGAGCGTGAAGTAGTCGGCCGGGACGATCTTGCCGCCCATCGTCTCGACGACGTTCCGGCCGACGGTCCACCCGCCCAGCAGGACGAACACGCTCATCAGCGCCCCGGCCGTCACCTTCCTGAGTAGTCCGGCGCCGACGGCCGGCCCGAACGCGACGCCCGTCGAGGAGCCGCCGATGTTGAATCCGACGAAGGCCGCCACGAGCAGCCCGGCGATCAGCAGTACCTCGACCAAGCGACGAACACCTCTGTCATGTCTCGAAGACGACGCCGTGCGGACTTAGGGGTGCCGGGATCGGGTCGGACGATTACTCGAACAGTTCGGCTTCTTGGGAAAGGTCGTCGACGCCGTCGACGGGGCCGTTGACGAACAGTCCGTGATAGATCGCTGCCATCGCCACGAGTCCGCCGATGGCCATCGTCAGCGGGACCGCGGCCGACGTGGCGACGCCGACGCCGAGACCGGCGAGGAGGCTGATCGCGACCCCACCCAGCACGAGATCGTAGTACTGTACGGTGTAGTCCATACGCTCAACTCGGGCGCCCGGACACAAAACTCCCGGCAACTCGTCTAGATGTCACCAGCCAGCGCCTCGAACAGTCGCTCGGTGAACTCGTGTTCGGTGAGCCCCTCGGAGGGGCCGATTCCCTGCATGTGCGCGATCGAAACCTTCCCGCCGCCCATCCGGGCGTGGCCGCCGGCCGACGCCATCGGAATGTCCTCGACCGCCGAGGAGAGGATATCACCCATGTGGACGCGGTCGTCGCGCGAGCGCCCCGAGAGATGGAGACTACCGTCGTGCTCGCCGTAGACGACGACGGCCGTGATCCCTTCGAGCGCGAGCAGTTCGTCGGCCGCCTGCGGGATGGCGTCGACGTTCGAGACCGATCCGACCGCGGCGATCGCAAAGGAGCCACGGATCTCGCGCTCGCGGATCGCACGGGCCTTGATCTCTAAGGTTTCAGCGCTGACCTGCGGGTTAGCGATCCTGTCGAGTGCGCCCTCGTCGATTCCGGGAAACAGGTACGCCGCGGCGGAAAACTCGGCTTCGGTACAGCCCTTCGTAAGGTGGTTGGTGTCGGATTGGATGCCGTACAGGAGTCCGGTCGCCACCTCCCACGAGAGCGGCTGTGCCGCGTCGTCTTCGTCGTCGTCGGCCGGGCGGGCGCCGACCGACTGGAGGTACTCGGCGAGGATGCTCGCACAGGCGCCGTAGTTCGTGCGAACGTCGGTGAGTTCTTCGCCCTCGCCGCCGCCGGGATGGTGGTCGACGACGGCGAACGGGTCGACGCGATCGGCGCCGGGAAAGCCCCGGGCTGCGTTGTGATCGACGAGGACGACCGGGTCGGCTTCCAGTTCGTCTGCTGTCTCGATCTGCTCGGCTTCGAGGTCGAGGACGGTCCGGAACGCCCGGTTTTCCTGATGACGGATCTGTCCGGGGTAGCAAAGTCTGGCCTCCGTATCGACGGCCTCGGCCAGCTGGGCGACCGCCAACGCTGAGGACATCGCGTCGGGATCGGGGTTCGGATGCATCAACACTGCAATACGGTCGTGTTCGCCCAG
This sequence comes from Natronoarchaeum philippinense, assembly GCF_900215575.1. NCBI lineage: Archaea > Methanobacteriati > Methanobacteriota > Halobacteria > Halobacteriales > Natronoarchaeaceae > Natronoarchaeum > Natronoarchaeum philippinense. The sequence goes on from NZ_OBEJ01000002.1 coordinate 544,486, forward strand.
CAGCCGCTGGAACCGAACGCCTGGAGGTCGCCTGATCCACTGGACCCCGAACCACAGCACCGCCAGCAACACGACGGCAGCGATGCCGCCGAGCAACAGCGTCAGATCGGGGCCCACCGCCCGGAGCGCGTCGTCGACGACGCCTCGCTGGGCGACTGGAGACCGCATATGCGTTGTGAGACACCCATCGGCTAAGAATGTTCGCCCGAACCGGCATCAAACAGCAGCGCCGCCTCCAAAACGTCCAGTTCAACCCACCACACGGCACCGTTTCAGCGATCGCCCCTCGCGCCCTCAGTCGGATTTGCCGGCACGGTACGCGTCGATTGCGTCCCGGTATCCCTCGCGGTACGTCGGATACACGAGGTCGTACCCCAGCGACCGAAGCCGGTCGTTCGAGCAGCGCTTGCTCGTCTCGATACGGCGTCGCGCCGCCGCCGAGAGGTCCGGATCGTCGAGCCGTTCGGCTTTCGTTCGCTTCGGCGGTGCGGACTCGCCACACCGCTCGGCCAGCCAGTCCGCGAAGTCCCACTTCGGCGCCGGTTCGTCGTCGGTGACGAGTACGACGCCGTCCCGGGCGAGATCCTCACCCAGCAGGTACGCCACGGCGCCGGCGGCGTCGTCGCGGTGAACCATGTTCAGATACCCCTCGGTCACCGGTCCGTCGAGATAGCGCTGAAGCCGATACCGTTCCGGTCCGTACAGCCCGGAGAACCGAGCGACTGTGCCGTCGATCCCGTGCTCGGCGGCGTGCTCGCGGGCGATCCGCTCGGCCTCGGCGAGCACTTCAGTCTTCTCGGTGGTCGGCTCGATCCGTGTCGACTCGTCGACGAACGCCCCGTCGTGGTCGCCGTAGACGCCCGTGCTCGACGTGTAGACGAGCCGATCCGGGGCGTCCTCGCGGGCGCCGAAGTGATCGATCGCAGTTCGGAGACCGTCGACGTACACTTCGCGGGCGGCGTCGGCGCCGCGGCCGCCGGAACTCGCCGCGAAGACGACCGCGTCGGCGTCCGGCACGGCCGACAGGGCGTCGGCGTCCGTGACATTCGCCTGTACCGCCTCGAAACCGGCGTCTTCGATCGCCGCGACGCCGTCGTCCGATCGCCTGACGCCGACCACCTCGTGACCGGCGGCCGTCAGCTGCCGTCCGAGTTCGAGGCCGACGTAGCCACAGCCGAGAATTGCGACGCGCATGGGCCCACTCGGTGCCCCGCGCAACTGCCTTTTTCGGTCGACGCTAGCGCTGCCGGTCGACGATGGCGTGCTCGATGGCGACGAACTCGTCGAGCGTCGCCGGCGCGCGGCGTTCGAGTTTCTGCTGGACCTCCTTGGCGGAGAGGTCGTCGTCGATCTCGTTGGCCAGCGTCTCGACGTCGAGGACGGCCGAGGACATTCCCAGTAGGAGGTGTTCCCACGCCATCTCGACGATCGTCTCGGCGTCGGGCGCGTCGGCGTCCAGCGCCTGCAGCGCCGCGGCGTCGCCCACCGAGATGTCGGGCGACTCACCGGCCGTCAGCGCCGTGACCGCATCACGGTCGACGCCGGTCTCCGCGATGACTGTGTCGACGCCGCCGCCGTCCTCGACGGCCGCGCGGAGAGCGTCGTCGTACTCGCTTCGCAGGTCCGCGGGCGACAGCCCGTCGGTGTCGAATCGCTGTTCGTGGAGCATATCGGTGAGAGCGCTCGCCGACAATTAGGCGTTACCACTCGGCGTCTCGGGCGCCGGCATGGCAGCGTCGTCGGGCGCACCGTCGACGAAGCCGGGATCCGGCCAGCCGCCCGAGCGCTCGGTCGGGCTGCCGCCGACGTCGCCGACGCCGCTTTTTCCGGCCGGAACGACGACCAACACGGTCGTGTCCGCCCGGAACGCGACTCGCGTCGACCGACCGATCGTCTCGGGGATGCCGTCGCCCGTCAGGTCGAGCTTTACCGAATCGCCGTCCCGGACGTACGATGTCGTTCCGCCGACGGCACCGCCCGCTACCGGCGTGCCCTGCCGGGCGTCGATCCGGAAGGTCGCGTACTTACCGGCCAGTTCGACCGTCCAGACGTTCGCCGTCGCGTACCAGTAGCCCGGCACCGGCGTCACCGGGAAGCCGGCCGGCATCTTCGAGGCGTTCGTCGCAAGCTTCGTTCGGAGGCGCTGTTGCTGTCGCTTGACGGCGTCCTGTGCCATCACTTTCGCTTGTCGACGCGTCTCTTCGACGACTGTTCCGACGGCGCTGTCGGGAAGTCGCACCGTCTCGCCGGACGCCGCGTCCGAGAGCGTGACGAGCAGTCGCGATCGCAGTCGATCTCGGAACGCCGGCGTCGAGGGCGTATCGTCGCGCTTGGCGGCAACCCGGGCTACTGCCGCGGCCGCCGAGCCGTCGACCAGCGCGATCGCGCGGGCGCTCGGTGAGTCCCACTCGTTCAGCGCACCATCGATAATTGCGGTTCGATAGTGGTAGGGAAGCGAAGTCTGCTCCCCGAGTACGCCCAGCGCTTTGCCGCGGAGAACCCGGTTCGAGCTAACGAGCTCCTCGCGCAACTGTCGCCGGCTCGCCCCGGCGCCGTCGCTTCCCGACAGCGACGCGACGCCGTCGGCCGCGGCAAGCGCCCGAGCGCTGCGCCGGAGCCCGACCGTCTCGACGTCGCCGAGCGCGCTGTCGGTGACCGCGGCCGGCACCGGGTTCGCCGGGTCCGCAAACAGGTTCGCTGTCTCGGCGACCAACGGGTGGTACGTGGCGTTTGCGGGCAGCGTCGAGAGATCGGAGTTGGTGATCGACGCGAGCGTCAGGTACGCCGGCGTTCCGTCGACGCTCAGTCTGATCGAGTCGGCGGGTGGCGCCGCGGCCGTCGACCGTGGCTCGGCCGCTTGCACGTCGTTTCGGAGCGAGAGCAGCGAGTCGAGGTTCCCGATCGGCGCGGCGCCCGCGCCGTCCAGCGAACTCTCGACGCCGTTTTGAGTCGCTTCGACATCTTCGGCGGCCGCATCGAGGTCGTCGACGAGTCGGTTGAGGTACGCCACCCGCGCCGCAGCGCGGGCCTTGTCGGCGACGCTCTCGTAGGACTGATACCGATCGGTTTCGGCGTTACGACGCGCCCGCAGTTTCGCTTCCAGTTCGGCGGCCGGATTCACGCCCGTTGCGAGACGGCCCCGGTCGACGGTCACGCTGATGTCACGGGCCGTCTCCCTGAGTTCGACGAGGTCGCGATAGATCCAGTCCCGAACTGTCGGTGCTGGCGGTCGACCGACGGTGATCTTGCGGTCGTCAAGATCGCCACGAACGGCTGCCCGCGCTGCGGCGTCAGGCCCGCCGGCAGCGTCGAGCAGCCGATCGACGGCCTCCTCAGGGACGCCGTCGAGGTTTCGGCTTTCCGCCGGGCCGCCGGGTTCGTAGAGTCGCTCGATGCGGTGCTCGGGCACGCGAGCGCTCCGGGCGGGGTTGCCGACCACCGCGATGCCGACGTGGTGTGTCGTCGTCCAGTTCGCGCTCGTCGTTCGCGTCGATCCGTTTCGGGCGATCCAGCGCGTCGTTGCGACGTGCTCGCGTGTGACGGTTCGGGCGTGGGCGGCGTACTCGTCCCAGCCGTAGGGGCCGCTCGGCGTCGGCCTGTCGTTCGCTGAGACCTCAGTAATCGTCTTCGTGACCGATTCGTCGGTCTCCCACCAGTCCGGGCCCGGCCGGGCCGGAGCGACCGATTCGTTGCTGTCGGTGCGTTCGACATCGACGACGCGCTCGACGTTGGCCTCGTACAGGTCGTCGACGATTTCGTCCAGCGAATCGCCATCGCGCCCGGTCGAGAGAGCGTCCAGTGCGACGACCGCAGAGCGGTTGACGCCGACGGTCGTTTCGGATCGCCCGGCTGCGGGCTGGCCGGCCTCAGCGGCTGGCTCGGCAATCTGGCCGCCGCCGTCGACCGGTACGGTCTGGTCCCCGAGGACGGCGTCGAGCCACCGCTCGCCGTCGTAGCCCGCCCCGGCCAGCAAGTCGGTCGTTCCCACTCGCGCTGCCGCCCGACCCATCGCAGCACGGCCGGCGGGGTCGCTGGTCCCGATCGCGGCCCGCTGGGTCTGGAGCAGCGCGGAGTTCGCGCTGAGTTCGACGTGGCGGTTCGCAAGGACGTTCTCGATCGGTGCGCCGCCGTACTGGGCGTAGCCGCGCGCCCACGTGATCGCGTACAGCCGCGCGGCGAGGCGCCGGCCGAAGCCGGGGCCGGCGAGCGCGCCCCGATCGAGTTGCGTCTCGAATCGGGTGGCGCGCTCGTGGAGCGCCAGCGCCGGCGTCGCCACCGAGACGGTTACCGATCGCTCGGTGCGCTCGATCGTCCGGCCGCGCACGGTCGCTTCGAGCGAGACGTTCTCGACTTCGACGCCGACGACGCCGACGCCGCGGTCGACGAGGCGGACCCGGTCGAGGGCGTCACGCATCGTCGAGGCGTTCGTGATCGGCTGCAGGTCGGCGTCGACCCGGACGCCGCCGACCGACGCCTCGGTGTCGGCGAGCGCGGCGACCGCCTGCTGGTAGATTCTGATCCGGAACGCGTCGCGGTACGGGGTCTCGGCGTCGAGCACTTGTCCAAACGTATTGTTCGCGCGCTCGACGACGGGGGCGCTGGCGGCGTTCGCTCCGGCACGCTCGACGGCCTGCCGGAGCTCGGTGCGGACGACGCTCTCGGCTCGGTCGATTGCGGGCCCGGCGTCGGCGTCGACCTGCGGCGGGCCGCGGGCCGAGAGCGCGACCGTCCACGTGACGCTGCCGACGAGCAAGAGCACGCCGAGCAGCGCGAAGGGCACGCGAGCGCGATCGTCCTCGGCCAGCCGAACCCGGGGGCCGGCGTCCGTCTCGCGCCACTTCATCGGTCCCACGTCCGTACGGTGATCGTCACGCGGCCGGGCGACGCCGCGCCGGCCGCCGCGATTGGATCGTCGTAGTGCTTCCGAACGTCGGCTTCGAGCGCGGTCGAGAGTCGGTTCTGTAGGCGGGTGTTGACCGCACTGACCTCCTCGGGCGACGGCGTCGACGTGATCGACGCGTTGAACGCGTCGGCGGCCAGCCGATACCGGTGGACCGCGAGCGTCGATGCGGGCGGCTGGCCGCGAAGCGCGACGCGCGTGTCGGCCGGCGGGAACAGCGTCTGAACGACACAGTCCGCGAACAGTCCCGGCAGCCTGTCGAACCCGTTCTTGCGGGCAGCGAGATCGGCCGCCTCGTTCGTACACCCCGTCGTCACCGACACGGCCGTCGTCGCCGCGGTGACATCGGCGTCCGGCGGCGGTCGCGGTCCCACGGCTACGGTCCCGTTGACCGACGACTCGGGGAACGGTTCCCAGCGCGCAACGACGCGAACGCCGGCGTCGACGACAGCCAGCTGCTCGCTCGTCGCCGCCACGACCCGCTCGGGAAACTCGTCGTGTGGCACGACGCGGTGTCCGTCGACGCGCGTCTCAGCGACCGCCGCCGCGGCGAGCAACTCGCCGAGCGTCCCGTGAGCCGAACGGCGGTAGGCCGTCTCGGACGCCTCCGGGTAGGTCGGTGCGGCCTCGCTCGTCACCGAGGGTTGTACCGAGTAGTCGACGGCCGCGGTGCTGGTCGTCAGCACGTCCGCGACCGACGCCGCCGTCCGCTCACCGCGGATCTGCTGGCCGCTCGATGGCGCCGCGACGTGGACGCCGACGGCGGCGGTCACGAGCAACAGGCAGGCCACCACGTCAAGCACCGTGCTGACGCCGCGGTCGGGGCTCACGACCAGATCACCGTCTCGAACGTGCCGGTCCGGATCCGCCCCGATCCGACGCGCACCGAGACCAGCCGCGACGCCGTCCTCGCGTCGCGGGCAGCCGGATCCGTCTCGACGGGCGGCGTCGGCCCGGCGCTCCAGCGGCGCCCACCGACGCGGAGCGAGACGTTCGCCTCGTAGCCGCCCGGGACGGTGGCGACGCTCGCGTCGAGTCGGTCCGGAACGACGACGCCGCCGTCGCTGGCTCGTTCGAGGGCGTCGCTCGTCGCCGGCTCGACGATGCTGCGCTCCGGGCCGGGAGAGCGGTCCAGCAGCGTCGTCGCGTACAGCGACACCGCCAGACAGACTACGGCGGCGGCGAGCAACGCGGGGATCGGCATGACGGCACCGCGCGTATCCGGCATCTCAGGCACCCACCAGCGTCGCGTCGATGTCGTCCCAGCTCACCGTCCGCACCGAAAGGCGATCGGGCGAGACGCGCCACGACGGATCGCGTGCTCGGGCCCGATCCAGCGCCTCGTCGAACGCTTCGGGCGACTCGAAGACGTGATCCGGCCGGGCGCCACGGAGCAGTTCCCAGAGCATAGTTCCCTCACGAACCGGCGTGACGGGGCCGTAGGCCAGCGTCTCGAAAGCCGCTTCGTCACCGGATCGGACGCCGATACGGTCGGATTCGATCCGGACCGCATCGGCCGAGAGCGGATAGGTTCCGGTTCCGGTGTGGCGGCTTCCCGCGACGGCGTCGACGGCGTTGGCCGGGCCCGCGGCGTCCGGCGGCGGTCCGTCGGGCAGTTGTGCGACGATTCCGACGAGCGACGCCCCGAGTAGGGAGAGCCCGATCCAGACGTACCACGCGTCGGCTGGCGAGTCGAACATGGCCCGCTCTCGCCGCCCGATCCGGTATAAATGCCGGCTCGGTGTGGCGTCGGTCAGACCACCAGCCCGGCGGCGACGAACGCCGTCAGATAGATCGCGGTCGCCGACAGCACGGCGCCGCCGACGCGGTAGCCGACCAGTGCGCGGTCGAGTCCCCGTTCGAGGCCGATCGCCAGCGCGGTCAGGATCGCCGCCAGCGCGAGCGCGTACGCGCCGACGACCGGGCCGAGCACCGCGGTCGGCACGGCCTCGGCGCCGTCGCCCAGCGCCGCCATCCGGTCGGACAGCGCCACGGTGACGCCGGCGACCAGCGGGCCGAAGATCGTCGCCGTGCTCCGGAGCGTGCCGGTGATCGTCGCAAGCTCCCGTCGTGCCTCGTCCTCGACCGACCGGAGCTCTTCGAGGTGGCCGGCCATCGAGACGATCGCGGTCCCGGCCGGCTTCCCCTCGCGGGCGGCCAGCGCCAACAGCGTCGCCGTGCTCCGGGCGCGCGGGCTGGGAACGTCCGCGAGCGCGCCCTGATCGCCGAGGAACGACGCCCGGACGCCGATGCGAAGCTGGCGCTGGCGGCCGGCGGCGTCGGCGAGCATCGTGCCGGTCGCGCCGTCGAGTCGCTCGCCAGCCCGTTCGATCGCCGTCTCGACGGCGGCGCCGTTTCGTACCTCGCGTCCGACGAGATAGAGGGCGTCTGGCAGTCCGTCCTCGACCGCACGCACGTGGTCTCGAACTGACGCAATGGGTCGATACCACCACGCCAGCCCCGCGCCGACGCCACAGCCGACGCCGGCGAGCGCACCTGCCCAGCCGCCGATGGCGCTTCCCGCGACGGCGCCGCCGCTGACAGCCCCTACGAGGCCGACGGCGAGGGGTCGCCACCACGCCCCAGTCACGTCTGGATGCGAGCGATCGACCGGCGGTGGCGGGAACGCGACGGGACGCCGAAGCAAGAGCCAGCACGCGCCTACGAGCACGACGCCGGGGAGCACGCCGCAGTAGACGACCACCAGCACAGGCGCGGAGATCGGTACGCCGGCCAAGCGTGCTGCGGGCGCGACCGCGATCAACGCCAGCGGGAGCAAGACGCCGAAGGCGTACAGCGCGGTCGCCGGCTCCCGGATCGAGCCGGCGAAGCCGGCCATCCGATCGCGCGTCCCGTCGAGCACGGCCCGGAGCGCCCGATCGAGCGATCGGGAGCGCTCCGTGGCGCCCGCCGTCGCCGCGGCGTCGAGCAGCGTCACCGCCCGCCCGAGTTCCGGGAACCAGCGCTCCCACTCCGCGGCGAAGCCGTCGAAGCCCGCGCGTGCGGTTCCCTCGGCCCGGCTGGCGTGGCTGGCGAGGCTCTCGGCGAGCGGTCCGTCGCCCGTCTCGGCGGCGAACGCGGCGGCAGACTCGGCGGTCGGCGTCACCCGCATTCTGAGGACCGCCCGGCCGACGATGCTGGGTGCGGCCCCCAGCGCCAGCGCGCGCCGGGCCGCGGCGAGCACGGGCGGAAGGCGATGGACGGCGTGGATTGCCCCGAGCGCGGCGACGAGCACGAACAGGACGGCTGCGGGGCGGAACGCCGGCGGCGCCAGCAAGACTGTCGGCGTCAGTGCGACGGCTGCGACCACGGCGGCGCCGTACCCCGCTTCGACGACGGTTGCGGGGCCGACCGGCAGGTCGAGAAAGGCGAGCGCCCGCCGGAGTTCGACGCTCGCGGTTTCGCTGCCGGGCTCGCCTGCTGCGTTGGCAGACGCGGACGCCGCGGCGTCGCCGGCATCGGTCCGACGCCGCACCCCACCGGATCTGCCGGGTGTGGGACGTGTCCTGTTTTCCCCATCTACGTCGACCGGCGAGACACGGGCGAGCGCGTACAGCAGTCGCGCCAGCATCACTTGCCGGCCTCGCCGTCGACCTCGGCCCGGTCGCTGTGCTCGTTCTCTCTGAGGGCGTCGCGTTCATCCCGCCGGCGCACACCGTAAGCGGTCGCCACGTCGGCCGGTCGAGTTCTACTCTCCGTCACCAGACGCTCCAGTTCGGCTTCGCGGTCCGACAGCAGTTTGCGGATATCGGCGTAGGACTCCCCTGAGCGCCGGAGCCGGTCGAGCAGCCGGCTCTCGCCGCGCCCGATGCGCCCGGTCGGTTCGAGGATGCCGTCGTGCAGTTCGAACAGCGACGCGAACGCGACGCCGTCCTCCCGGTCGAGCACTTCCTCGACGCGCTCGACACGGCGTGCGCGCCCCTCGGGGCCCTCGTAGGCCGCGACCGTAACGACGAGGTCCGTCACCGCGAAGGAGGACTCGGGCACGTCGAGGTCGGCGACGACGCGCTCGCGGACCGACGCGCCGCCGTCGCCGTGGATCGTTCCGAGGACGGCACTGCCGCTGGCGCCGACGCGCATCGCCTCGTAGAGCACTTGGGCCTCCTCGCCGCGGACTTCGCCCAGTACGAGCGCGCCCTCGCCGAGGCGGAGCGCCGTCCTGAGCGCCGCGGTCGGCGTGATGCCCGGCCCGTCGTCGGCGTCGACCGCGGTCGTTAGCTGCTGTACGTCTCGATCTGTGTCCAGGAGGGCGCCGACGGGCAGCTCGGGCGTGTCTTCGATGACGACCGTCCGCGTCGCGGGCGACAGTTCCCACAGCAGGGCGCCGAGCAGCGTCGTCTTGCCGGCGCCGCGGGTGCCGGCGATCAGCCCGGCGCAGGATCGTTCGACGGCGACCGAGAGCAACGCGGCGGCGTCGGGCGGGAGCGTTCCGTTGGCCACGAGCGCGGGGATCGTCAGCGGCTCGTCGCCCTGATCGCGGAAGACGAAGGCGTCGCCGTCGCTGACGGGATCGGTGACGCCCGCGACGCGGACCGTCCGGTCGTCTCCGATCTCGGCAGAGGCGGCCAGCGTCGGGCTGGCACGCGAGAACGCCCGGCCGCTCGCGCGGCGGAACCGGGAGGCAAGCGCCGCGGCGTCCTGCTCGGTGAGCCGAACGTTCGTCGGGAGCCGGTCGCCGTCGAACAGCACGCGCACCGGGTTGTCATCGACCGGCGCGGTGGCGAACACGTCCGAGACGGCGGGGTCAGAGAGGAGATCGGAGACGGCGCCGAACCCGCGCGTGTGCTTTTCGAGGATCTCGGTCAGTTCGGTGACAGGAGTCCCCTCGTCGGCGACGCGCCGGACGGCACGGCCGGGCGCCCGATCCTCGCCGTCGACGCCGCCCGCTGCGAGCAGTCGATAGGCCGCGGCGAGCGTCGCTCGCGCGTCGGCATCGAGACGCCACGACGCGGGCAACAGGTGGTAGGTTCGACCGGCGCCCGGCCGCTCGTAGATCCGGGCGTCGCTGCCGGTATCGAGCGACCGCGTGTCGAGTAGTCGACCGTCGGCTGGCGGTCTAGCCGCAACCCGGGCGCCGGCGACCGTCGGCCCGACGTAGGGCCGGAGCGCTGTCTCGTAGCTCGCCGCCGACTCGGCGACGGCGGCCAGCCCGGTTTCGGCGGCGACGCCGCTGATTTGCGATCCTCTGGCGTCGGCGTCGCGGCTGGCTCGCAGCGGATCGCGGCGTGCACGCTCGGCGAGTCGTTCGTCGCGAAACGCGATCCGCTCGGCGAACCGGCCCGCGGCGACCAGCAGGGCGGCAGCGCGGTCCTCGTAGGCGCGTTCGACGCCGTCGGTGCGCGTCACCACGCGCTCGGCGTCGCGCTCGGTCAGCGCGTCGACGACGGTTGCCCGACACTTCTCGCTCTCGGCGAGTTTACCGGCGCCCGCGCAGTCGCCGGCATCCACCCTGAGCGTCTCACCGTCGAACGCCGGGCGACAGCCACAGTACCCGTCGTCGCCGCCACCTCTGATACGATCGAGTAGCTTCCGCATGGCCGGTCCTCGCCGCGAGTTCCGGTATAAATCTGCGCCCGGTCGGTCCGGATTATCTCTCGGACGCGATGCGCTCGACGACGATTCGACGGCGCTCGTCTTCGTGCAGCGAGAGGGCGATTTCGTGCGGGCCCGCTCCGTCGAGTTCGACCGGCGTGTCGCCGTCGGTAGTGATCGCAACGGGGGTGCTGATGCGACGGACGCGCCGCTTGCCGCCGCCGATTCGGTAGCTGAACAGCAGTGTGCGTTCGGACCGCGCGTCGAGCCGGGCAGCGTCGATCTCGGCTTCGTCCCAGCCGCCGCCCGGAAGTTCGATCTCGACGACGCGACGGGCGCCGGGCCGCCCCTCCGGAACTGCCTCGTCGGCCGCGACCGAGCGCGCGGCGGCTTCGAGACGGTCGACAGCAGTCTCGATCCCCCCGTTGGCGCGGCGCACGCGAGCCCGGTCGATTCCCGGCGTCGCGGCGGCTGCCAGCGCGGCCGACAGCAGGGTGGCCAGCAGCGTGCGACGGATCACAGCGCGTTCCTGAGCCGGGCGACGATCCCCTGCTCGTCGACGTCCTCGATCGGGTCAGCGTCACGCTCGTCGCTGTGGTGGTTCTCTGGTTGGTCGGGCCGAGTGGTGTGGTCGTCGCCTCGGGTGACGCCGCAGTGAGGACAGTGGCGACGGGTATCGGCGGATCGGGGGGTAGCAGTCTGCGACCCGGCGGGCTGACGTTGCTGTCGAGGCTGCCTCGGAGCGTTTCGTGTTCGGTGGTCGGTCGCGTGCTCTGTTGCAGCCCCGTCGCCTCTCGTGGGCGGTCGCCGGCGATCACCGGGCCGGTCGGTGCCGCGTGGGGAGGGATCGGGGCTCGGAGTGGCGTCGTCGCGGCCGATGTCCGAGGTATCACCACCGCGATCAGCGTCTGGGCGGGAACCATCGCTCTCGGCGTCTTGCGACGGCTTCGGCATCTCGACGCCGCCGTCTTGCAGTCTCTTCTCGACGGCGTCGAGGCGCTCCCTGATGTCGTCGAGCCCGTCTTCGGCATCGTCGACGGCCGCCAGCGCAGCGTCGGCTCGTGCCGCGAGATCGTCGTCAGTCGAGCGCACTTCGCCGACGTAGCCCCGAACCGCTTGCAGTCCGGCTTCGATCTCTGCCGTCGTCGATTCGAGGTCGTCGACGCGCTCGGTCAGTTCGCCCGTCGGATCGACGAGATCAGCGTCGGCGTCACCGTCGGCGACAGCACGCTCGACAGCTCTGAGTCGCTCGTCTACCGCGTCGATGTCGGTCACGGTCCGGGGTCGCCGCCCGATCCGACATAAGGGTGTGGTAGCACAAGGTTCATGGCCGCCGCCCGAATTGGCAACTGTATGAAAGTCGCCCTCGTCGGCGTCGGACAGGCTGGTGGCAAGGTGACCGAAGCCATCGCCGCGTTCGACGACCAGATGGACTTCGGCGCGGTGCGTGGCGCCCTCGCGGTCAACAGCGCACAGGCGGACCTCCGATCGCTTTCGCTGGATACCGTGCTCGTCGGGCAGGACCGGGTGAACGGACACGGCGTCGGAGGCGACAACGAACTCGGCGCCGAAGTGATGCAGGCAGACGCGAATCAGGTGATGAGTTCGCTCGACGGCCGAATCACCGCCGAGGCCGAAGCGATCGTCGTCGTTGCGGGGCTCGGCGGCGGCACCGGCAGCGGCGGCGCGCCCGTGCTCGCCCGCGAACTCTCGAAGGTCTACAGCGTCCCCGTCTACGCGCTCGGCATCCTGCCGGGCCGCGACGAGGGCTCGCTGTATCAGGCCAACGCCGGGCGCTCGCTGAAGACGCTGACGCGGGAAGCCGACGCGACCCTACTGATCGACAACGACGCGTGGCACGACGCCGGCGAGAGCGTCGAGGGCGCGTTCGATGCGATCAATCAGGAAATCGCCCGTCGGGTCGGGCTGTTGCTGGCCTCCGGCGAGGCCGTCGAAGGCGTCGGCGAGAGCGTCGTCGACTCCAGCGAAGTGATCAACACGCTGCGCGACGGCGGCGTCGCCGCGCTGGGCTACGCCAGCGCCGCCGCCAGCGACGACAGCGCCGACAACATCAACACGGTCACGAGCACCGCTCGGAAGGCGCTCTTTACCGGCACCAGCCTGCCCGACGCGACGACGGCCGACGCAGCCTTGCTGGTCGTCGCCGGCAAGCCCGAGGCCATCCCGCGCAAGGGCGTCGAGCGCGCTCGCCGGATGGTCGAGGACGAAACCGGCAGTCTGCAGGTCCGAGGCGGGGACTTCCCGCTGCAGTCCGACCAACTGGCCGCGCTGGTGCTGCTCGGCGGCGTCGAGCGCTCCGACCGGATCGACGAGTTCATGCAGCGCGCGCGGGAGGCCCAGAAGGCTGAAAACGAACCCGAGCGCGACCCGACCGAACAGTTCCAGAACGACGAACTCGACGGCCTGTTTTAGCGGTCAGTCCCCCGATTTCGTTTGTGCCCCTCGACGCGGTGGCTTCGGCGCCGAGCGACGCCGCTGGTCGACCGCTTGCGGGATGAAAAAGACAGCGTCGCCTACAGCAGCGTCGCGCCGTCGAAGTCAGCGCGACCGTACTCGATGTCGAGCAGGTCGAGCAGCGTCGGCGTGATGTCGAACAGGTCGGCACCTTTGACCGTCGCCTCGGGATCGTCGATGAACAGGCAGGCGTTGTCGAAGCTGTGCATTCCGTTGCGCGGGCCCTTGCCGAACACGTCCTCGTGGCCCTTGAAGCCGGCCTTGAGGTCGTAGCCGTGGTTCGGGATCACGACCAGATCGGGCGCGATGTCGTCGTGGTCGCCGCGGAAGGCGTCTTCTTTCTCGACGACGCGGTCGGCCACCGGTCCGTGGGGGCCTTCGAGCGCTTCGAGTTCCTCCTTGAGTTCCTGTCGGACCTCTTCGTAGTCTTCCTCGGGGACGCTCCCGCGGGGCTCGCGGCCCTCCAGATTGATGTAGAAGCGACCGGGAATCAGCGAGTACGCCGTCGTGTCGTCGGAGATGTCGCCCAGTTCCTCGTGATCGTCGTCCTCGAAGTCGAGCCAGCCGTTCTCTTCGAGCCACGCGTTGCAGTGGACCTCGTGTTCGAGCGTCGTGAAGCCGTGGTCGGAGGCGACGACCATCGTCACGTCTTCGGGAAGTTGCTCGCGCAGTTGGCCGAGATAGTCGTCGAGTTTGCGGTAGAACTCGAGGAACTCCTCTTTGTACTCGCCGTCTTTCTCGTAGTGCTCGAACAGGAAGTGGTTGACACGATCGGTCGTCATGAAGACGCCGAAAAACAGATCCCAGTCGTCCTGCTCGACGTAGTTCGAGAACGCCTCGTACCGGGCGTCGAGCGTCTTGTGGGCGTTCTCGATGAACGCGGACTTGTCGTCGTCGTGGCCGAGCTTGGCGTTGGCGTCGATCTTGTAATCGATGCCGTCCAGATACTCGGCCAGCTCGTCGGGGTAGGCGGCCTTGTCGATACCCGGCGAGAGGAACCCAGAGACCATCCGCTGGACGTTTCGCTGTGGCGGGAACGTGACGGGGACGTTCATCACGGTGGCGTCGCGGCCCTCCTCTTGGGCGATGTCCCAGACGCGGTCGGCCTGCACGTCCCGACCCATCGGAACGTAGGTGTCGTAGGAGCCGACTTCGCGGTCCTGAAAGCCGTAGACGCCCGTCTCGCCGGGATTCTTCCCGGTCGTCAGGCCCGGCCAGCAGGCGGAGGATTCGGGCGGGACGATGCTGTCTATCGGACCGGCGGCGCCGTCCTCGGCCAGCGCCGCCAGATTCTCGAACTCGTCGAAGTGGTCCGCGAGCAGGCTATACGGTACGCCGTCGATGCCGAAAAAGGCGACACGCGGGGCGTCGTCGCCGCGCAACCGATCGAAGAGACCCATGTTGCCCCCTTGAGTGGACTGATACAAGAAGGTTCTTTTCGGGTGCGAGAACGGCCGCTCGTCGCCGATCGCGTCAATGCTTGCAGGAGTCGAGCCGTCGCGGCGTCGAGACGCCGCCGCGCACGCTCTCCGGACGGGTCACTCCTCGTCGCGGTCCTCGGCGTCCGGCGTCGTCTCCGAATCGAAGTTGACCGGAACGACGGTCGGATGAGCGATGCCGACGCTGGGCCCGTCTTCGCGGCGATCGTCCGAGGGCGGTGTTCTCGTAGCCATCACGGCTGGACGTAGGAGTGGGACGCCCAAAAGATTACCCATGCTCATAACACATGACCGGATCGGCGCAGTATTCCTCCGGTGCATGTGGGCGACGCCGAAACCGCGCGACGCCGCCGTGGAGACGCCAGTGTTGGCTGTCGGGGCGATCTGGCGACCGGCCAGCGGCGTCACGACGGCGCTGAAAAAACGAAGTTCGAACGACGGCTCAGTTGCGCGGGCTGTCGAAGTTCTCGTCGTAGAGGTCCATCGCGTGTTCGATGGCGTCCTTCGCGGCGTCTTTGTCCTCCCAGCCGAGCGTCTCGACTTCCTTGCCCGCTTCGAGGTTCTTGTAGGTCTCGAAGAACTCCTCGATCTCGTCGAGCTGCTGGTCCGAGAGGTCTTCGAGGCCCTCGACGTGGTCGTAGCGGGGGTCCTCAGTGGGGACGGCGATGACCTTGTCGTCTTGCTCGCCGTCGTCGTCCATCTTCATCAGTGCGACCGGACGGGCCTCGATCACGCAGCCGGGGAACGTCTGGTCCTCGACGAGCACGAGCACGTCGAAGGGGTCCTCGTCGTCGTAGTACGACCGCGGGATGAACCCGTAGTCCGAAGGGTAGTGAACGTTCGAGTGGAGCACGCGGTCGAGCACGACGCCGGGCACGTCCTTGTCGTACTCGTACTTGTTGCGCTCGCCTTTGAGACACTCGACGACTGCGTAGATCTCTTCGGGCGGGTTCGGTCCCGTCTCCAGATCTTCCCAGAGGTTCGTCATTGCAGGTACGGATCGTCGAGGCGGCCAAAAAGCATTTTCGGCATTGCCCCGAGCATCAATACGGACAAAAACGGCCACGAAACGACGGTGTCGGCCGGACGCGAGTTGCGAACGGCCGTCCCGTTCCAGTGGCTACTGACCCGCATATTACGAATTGATATCGAAGAATAGTTACGAAGTGTTAAATATCCTGGTTACATTCACACACTCAGCCATGTCAGAGGCACGGACAATCACCGAACAGGGAGTCGCACGCGACCTGACAGCGTTTCAGCGAAATATTCTAACCATTCTCGCCGAAGAACCGATGTACGGTCTCGCAATCAAGCGAGAGCTTGAATCGTACTACGGCGACGAAGTGAACCACGGGCGCCTGTACCCCAATCTCGACGAGCTCGTCGAACTGGGTTTCGTCGAGAAGAGCGAACTCGACAAGCGAACGAACCAGTACGAACTCACCGACGACGGTGAAGCTGCGGTGTTCGACCAGTTCGAATGGGCCCTCTCGAAGGTCGTCACCGACGAGAATCGAGCAGAGGACCTCCGAACGCTCGTCGACGACCAGCTCTAAAACTCGGGGAGTCGGGCGTCTGCAGTCTCGAAGACGAGTTCGATCGACCGATCGATTTCGGCCTGTTGCGTTTCGGACGGCCACGCGTTACGTGGGAAATACTCGCTGAGAAACGTCTGGATTTCCTCACCCGTGGCCGATTCGACCGGCTTGGCCAGATGGTTCTGCATGAAATCGGCGAACGCAGCGGCGTTGTCGCCGTGTACGTCGCCGTGTGCGTCCCGTACCTGCTCGGCGATCGCCTCGTTGTGGTCCCGCACGTCGTCCCACTCGTCGGGGTCGCCGGGGCCTTCGAGTGAGATCTCGGTCGCACGATCGGTGTCCTCGATCCGATCGGGATGGATCCGGCCGTCCTCGATCCACTCCTCGGGATGTAACACGAGCACGTCGCCCGTCTCGTCCTCGCGGATTCGGGCGGTGAACTCGTGGTTGTCGAGCAGACTCGCTCGTCTGCGGCGGTAGGCCGCCGCCTCGTCCTCGTCGACGGCTTCCCGGGCGAGTCTGGTCAGGCGCTCTGCTTCCTCACTGACATCTGTCGGTAGCTCTGACATCGTGATGTGGTCGCCGGATCGGTCACTCGCCGTCCAGCGCCTCGTTTGCCAAGTCGTCGGCGCGCTCGTTTATCTCCCGCGGTACGTGTTCGAGCGACCACGTCTCGAATCGGTCGAGCAGTTCCCGCGCTTTGACTCGTCGCTCACGGAGTCCCGGATCGTTCGTGTCCCACTGGCCCGTGACCTGCTTGACGATCAGTTCCGAGTCACCCCGAACGTCGACCTCGTCGAAGCCGTAGTCGGCCGCCATCTCCAGCGCGCGCACGAGCGCCTCGTACTCCGCGCGGTTGTTCGTCGTCTCACCGATACGCTCGCCGCCCTCCGCGACGATGCCGTCGCTGGTGACGATCGCCCAGCCGACCGCCGCCGGGCCGGGGTTGCCACGGCTCGCCCCGTCGAAATAGACGTGGGCCCGGCCGCCTTCCTCGCGCAGGATCGCCTCGATGTCCTGTGGATTTGCTCCCTGAATCACGACCTTGCCGTCGTAGGCGACGGCCGTGGCGTCTCCCCGCGAGGCGCGCCATCGCTCGTGGTCGGTGTTGCCCTCGGCCACCTCGACGCCCGCGTCGAGAAGCCGCTCCCGAGCGCGCTCGGCGTCACATTCGATCGTCGGCATTGACGGAAGGTCAAGCGATTCGGGATATATGTGTTTCCGTTCTCGATCGCCCGTTACTACCGGTAATCGGCCGCAGTCTTCCGATTCGATGATTTCGGCCCCTATTCTGTCCTCTGGGATAGAATAGAATTCCCACCGAGGGTTTAAGTGCCTCGATGATACTACTATAAAAGTGCGATGACACGGTCCACCCGCCAGCGGGAGCGCGAACACGAGACGGAGCAAGGAGAGGAGGAGGAAGAGGGGGTCCGGGAGTGTCCCGAGTGCAACTCCGATAACCTCGTTAAGAGCTCCGACAGGGGCGAACTCGTCTGTAACGACTGTGGCCTCGTGGTCGAAGAGGAGAAGATCGACCCCGGTCCAGAGTGGCGCGCATTCAACCATCAGGAGCGCCAAGAGAAGTCGCGCGTGGGCGCCCCGACCACGCAGACGATGCACGACAAAGGATTGACAACGACGATCGACTGGAAAGACAAGGACGCCTACGGTCGCTCTATCTCCTCGAAGAAGCGGAGTCAGATGCACCGGCTGCGCAAGTGGCAGGAGCGAATTCGGACCAAAGACGCCGGCGAGCGTAATCTACAGTTCGCGCTCAGCGAGATCGACCGGATGGCCTCCGCGCTGGGGGTCCCCCGCTCGGTACGCGAGGTCGCCTCGGTGATCTATCGGCGCGCGCTCAAAGAAGACCTCATCCGCGGGCGCTCGATCGAGGGCGTCGCCACGTCGGCGCTGTACGCCGCCTGTCGGAAAGAAGGCATCCCGCGCAGTCTCGAAGAGATTTCGGAGGTCTCCCGGGTCGAGCGAAAGGAGATCGGCCGAACGTATCGCTACATCTCCCAAGAACTCGGCCTCGAGATGAAACCCGTCGACCCCAAAAAGTACGTCCCGCGCTTTTGCTCTGAACTCGAACTCTCCGAAGAGGTCCAGACGAAGGCCAACGAAATCATCGAGACGACGGCCGAGGAAGGACTACTCTCGGGCAAGTCCCCGACCGGCTACGCAGCCGCCGCCATCTACGCCGCCTCGCTGCTGTGCAACGAGAAAAAGACCCAACGCGAAGTCGCTGACGTTGCTCAGGTGACGGAAGTCACGATCCGGAACCGCTATCAAGAGCAGATCGAGGCGATGGGCATCCACAGTTAATCTCCCGCCTTCTTCACCGCTTTCCCGCATTCGGAGCACCTGCTGGTTTTGGACTCTGTCGACGCCGATCCGGCGTCATCGCGCCGAAGCCCGACCTCGATCGACTCACGCCGCGGCGTCGGATTCGTTCGACCAGTGCGTCGTCGACTCAGTCATCAATCGATTACAGCCGAGGTCGGGCCCAGACGTGGCCCCACCACAGCTCACTGTCTGTCCGTCGACGGTCGTTGCGACGCGGTGGCCGACGGTGTCGTCGCTGGCGTGGGTGTCGTACTCGATCCGGTACGCGATCCGACCGGGACACGTCTCGTTTGCGGTGGTCGTTTCGTGCGTTCGGAGGTCGATTCGGTACGTAGTGATCGCTGCGCCCTCGGGCGACGTTCTGCGGATCTGAGCCGAGAGTTCGGTCTCGGGCGTCGCCGTGTCGATCGTTCCGAACTCGGTACCGTCGGTCCCGCTGCTCGACGACGAGAATTTGCGGACATCGTCTTGACAGCCTCGATCGGTGATCTCGAACGACTCGATTTCGGGGGGACCTGTCGGCTCGGCGTCGCTCTGGAACGGCCCAGCACCGGCCAAGGCGGCGCCCGTGGCGACTGCTGCGAGTACGACAATGAGGAGGGACAACCGCTTCATATCCACACGCTTGTATTTGATACCCAATAGATCTATCCGTTCGATTGACACTCGGCCATCGACGCACCGACGCCGGGAGACGAACATTCATAGGCGCGACGCGCCAACTACTGGCGAATGCGGCTCGACGAGTTCGTCGAGGGACTGGAGCGCGACGAGGCCGCCGAGCGACGGCGTCTCGCCGAGGAGAAGTCCTACGAGATCACAGACTACATCGACCGCGTCGAGGACCGGTTCGAGGACGTCGTCACGGGCGACTCGCTGGTCGGCTCGACCTCGCCCTCGATCTTCGTCGGGCGAACGGGGTATCCCGACGTGTCGACGGGCGTGCTCTCGCCGGTCGGCGACGAGGACGACGCCGCGGACTACGTCACCGACGGGAACTGGTACCAGCAGGGCTACTCGATCGACGACGTGTTCCAGCGCCGGACCGGGCTGATGAACTCCCGTCGGCGCTCGAAAGTCGACGTGGAAGACGTTTGGGACGGCTTCGTCGGTGCCCAGCGCGAGGTCGCTATCGCCGACCGGCCGGTCGACGTGGAGATCGGACTCGACGGTAGGCCCGAACTGGACATGGACGTCGACGAGATCGCCGCGCCAACCGGCCCGAACGTCGACGCGAAGTCGGTCGATCTCACCGAGAACCCCTACGTCCCGAAACCGGTCAAAAAGACCCTCGAAGACGACGATTGGCAGGCCCAAGGCGCGATGACGTACCTCTATCGCCGCGGGTTCGACGTGTACGACATCAACAAGATCCTCTCGGCCGGCGCGCTCGGGCAGGGCGAGAATCGCAAACTCGTCCCGACGCGCTGGTCGATCACCGCGGTCGACGATACGATCGGTCAGTATCTCCGGGGCCAGATCCGCAACTCGCCGTCGATCGACGAGACGCAGGTCTGGTACAACGAGTTCATGGGCAACCGCTTCTGGATCGTCCTCTCGCCGGGGCAGTGGGAGTTCGAACTGGTCGAAATGAAAGCGCCCGGCAGCGTCTGGAATCCCAACACCGACACGGGCTACTGGATGTCGAGCGCCTCCGAGGGGTACGAGGGTCGCACCGGCTACGTCGACGAGACCGCCGGCGCGTACTACGCCTCCCGACTGGGCGTGCTCGAACACCTCGCCGACGAGGATCGGCAGGCAAAGTGCATCGTGCTTCGGGAAGTCACCGACGACTACTGGGCGCCCGTCGGCGTCTGGCAGATCCGCGAGAGCGTCCGGAACGCGTTCGACGCCGACGCCGGCCGCAAGTCACCGGCCGGTCCGGAGACGCCGCCAGAACTGGCCGGCGAGTACGCCACCGCCGAGAGCTTCCACGGGGCGATCAAAGGGCTCGGCCCGCAGCTGCCCGTCTCGATCGCAGACCTCCGCCGGAAGTCGGACATGGTGGCGGGGCTGCAGGCGCAGTTGACCGACTTCTGAGGGCGCCGGCGTCTACTCGATATCCTCGAACAGCGCCTCGGCCCGCCGGAAGATCGGCGCGCCGAGCCAGTCCCGACGCTCCGCGATGGTCTCGACTCGCTCTCGGGCGTCGTCGGCTTCGAGCACACCACGTTCGACCAGCGCTCGGAGGACGATCGGTGAGATTGCAACTTTCGCGTCCACCAGCGACTGCAGTTCGGGCAGCGCACGGAGATCGTCAGTGATCAGGAACTCGGCGCCGATGTCGGAGAGGAGCGACGCACAACTGGCTTCGCCGGCATCGACCCGTGAGGACATCACGCCCGGTTCGTCGATACAGTGAACGGACAACCGGTCGCGCGCTTCGAGCACGGTCCGTGCAGCGTCGGCGTGTTCGTCGTCGTACTCGGTCGTCGCCTCGATTTCGGACGTGACGACCGTCGTCGCGTGAACGTCGAACTCGGCGAGCACGACGCCGAGCGAATCGCCCGCGGCCAGCGAGAGCAGCGCGCTGGCGTCTGCGACGATCATCTACAGATCAGCGAGATCCTCGGCCAGCTCGTCGCCCTGATCGAGCAGCGTCTTCGAGGCCCGCACGGCTTCGGCGTCCTGCCGCCCGACGAACTCTTTCAACGTCGAGAACTCGATCTCGCCGTCCAGATACAGTTCGACGACGGCCTCGCGGAACGCCTCGTCGTCTTCGACGGTATCGAGGTACGCCCGGAGCGCCTCGGTGACGATCTCCGTTCGGTTCTTGTGTGTCACCTCGGCGGCGACATCGGCTTTCTCCAGCAGTTCGTCCGGTAGTCGGAAATTGACGTGTCTCGTTCCCATGTCGATGGCAACCCGTTGTAATTACGTTGTACCCACACTCGCCTAAGCGTTTCCCCGATCAAGGTGATCGGGCCGGGTGCTAGCCCATCTGCCCACGCGAGGACGCCGGAGCGCCTCGGTGACGAATATGTTCGGGACCACCCGGACGGACGCTCGGGCGCTATCCCCGCCTATGAGCGCCGTCCCCGGCAACGTCGACACCGACCGACAGCCGCCGATGACCGTTCCGTTGCGCCACTTCGTCGTCGCGCTGGCGTTTCTGCTGGCGGGGATCGTGCTGGGCCTCGGCGACGCCGCCGGTCGGGTTTCGGGACTGGCTGGACTGGCCCACGTCCACCTGTTGCTCGTGGGCTGGGTCTGTGTGACGATCATGGGCGCGATGACGCAGTTCGTGCCGGTCTGGTCCGGCGTCGAGTTACACTCCCGGCGGCTCGCGGTCGTCCAGCTCTGGCTCGTCACCGTCGGCCTCGTGGGCTTCGTCGTCGGCCTCCAGCAGTGGCGTCCCGCCGTCCTACCGTGGTTCGGCGCCGCGATGGTGCTCGGCTTCTGGACGTTCGCGTACAACGTCGGCCGGACGCTCGCGGCCGTCGAGCACTTCGACGTGACCGAACGGCACTTCGCCGCCGCGCTGGGGTTTTTCGTGCTCCTCACCACGCTCGGCCTCCTGCTCGCGCTCGATTTCGCCCGGCCGTTCCTGTTCGAGTTCGGCATCGCCCGCGGCGATGTCGTCGCGGCCCACGCCACGCTGGGGGTGTTCGGCGCCGTGCTCACAACCGTCGTCGGCGCGCTCTACCAGCTTGCGACGATGTTCACACAGACCGAACTCCACGGCGTCGACGTGTCGATCCGGCGATTCGAGGAAGTCGCGTATCCCGTCGGCGTCTTGGCACTCGCGGGCGGCCGACTCGCCGCTTCAGCGCCGATCGCCCGGCTCGGGGGAGCGCTCGTCGCGCTGAGCCTGCTCGGCGTCGGCGTCGTGCTCGCCAGACGACTCTACGAGACGCGCGTGGAGTGGACGCCGATGCTCTCGCGGTACGCCGTCGCCGCGCCGGCGCTGGCGCTGTGGGCGCTCCTGACCCTTCCGGCGTGGCTCCGGACGCCGCTCGACCCGGCCACCCGTTTCGGCGCGCCCGGCACCGGTCACTTGCTCGCGTTCGGCGCCGTCGGCTTCGTCGTGCTCGGCACGGTGTACCACGTCGTCCCCTTCATCGTCTGGGTCCACCGGTACAGCGACCTGCTCGGGTTCGAGGACGTGCCGATGATCGACGACCTCTACGACGACCGGCTCGCTGCGGCTGACTTCGCGCTGCTACTCGCCGGCTTCGCCGCGATCACGGCGTCGGACTGGCTCGCTGGCGACGCCCTCGGCGCCGCGGCGCTGACGGCGCCCGAGTGGCTGGTGCCCGTCGGCGGCGCGCTCGCAGGACTTGGCGCTGCGCTGTTCGTTGTCAACGTCGCGTTGGTGCTCCGGAACCACGGCCAGCACACGCTCCGCGAACTGCTGGTCGGCGGCGGGACCGACGGCGAGGACGCGTCGACGCCGGAGTAGCCGCGGCGGCGTGACGCCGAAGGAGACCTGTTCGCGGGACAGCGACAGTGCAGTCAGAACGGCGCGCTCGGCCCCGGAACGGCGTCGTCGTCGATCGAGTCGTCCGCGGGCATCGCTCCGAGCCCGTCGGAGCCGTCGCCGTCCGGCACCTCGCCAGTTTCGACGAGCTCGGCTTCGAGGTTCGCTAACTGTTCGTTGATCGCCCGGCTCTGGTGGTGCATCGGTGCGGCGCGCACCCGGACGAGATCGTACTCGTGACGCTCGGCGAGGCCGTTCCAGGCCCGGAACGAGCCGATCGTTAGCGTGTGGGTCTGGGGACAAAACGGCGTCGTCGGCGTGAACTCCGCCCGGAGCACCGACCGATCGCCCGCATCGGGACCGTCGAGGTCGCTCGCGTCGGTCTCCTCGGCGTATCGGTAGCCGGCCCCCTCGTGGCGCGTATCGAAGTTCAACCGGGCGAGGTTGTAGTTGAACGTCATATCGTACACCGTGCGCTCCTCGAACAGTTCGCGGGTGATCTCGTGAAAGTCGAGGTGATCTTCGCCCGCCAGAACCGCCTGCTCTTCGATGAACGGTCCCGGATCGGGCAGGTGCTCGGGGACGAACTCGTCGTAGCCGTCGAACAGCGCGTCGTCGTCGCCGCCGAAGGGTGAGGGAAAGCCCGCCATGCAAGAGCGTTAGCGCTGCCACCGGGTAGCGATAGTCCCCAACATGTTCGTCCGATCGGCGTGATCGTCCGATCAGAGCGGAATCGGAACCCACGAGAGCCAGCGCAACACGGCCTCGGGCGGAAACACGGGCGGTCGGAGCACCAGCCAGTCGAGCAACACCAGCCCGCAGCCGTGGGCGACAACGGAAGGGAGAATCGACCCGCTGTTGTAGTCGACGGCGCCAAAGAGCACGTCAGTCGGCCCCGACAGTGCGAGTTCGATCGGCGGCTTCCCCGAGTGCAACAGCGCGTAGACGACGGGGCTGACGAACACCGCTTTGGGGCCGATGTCGCGGACGCCGACACAGAGCAGCCCTCTGAAGTACGTCTCGGTCGCCAGCGCAAGCGCGAACAGCTTGATGGCGTGGGGGAGGAACTCGCCCGGTGCCAGCGTCGTCTCCCAGAGCGGGTAGAACGTCCTGATCGAGGGCAGCGACGAGCCGACGACGTAGAAGGGCAGCACGAACAGCGCCAGCAACACGGTGTCGCGCAGGGCCGTTCGGTTGACGGTCCAGCCGACGCGCCGGCCGTGTAGCAGTCCGAGCGCGAGCGGCCCGGCGACCAGCAGCACGAGGTCACGGACGATGCGAGCGCTCAGCGTCGGCGTCGACCAGCGGACGTAGGCTAACAAAAGCACTGCGGCGCCGATGAACGCCCGCTGAACCCACGTGAGCGATTCGAACCGATGGCGAACGGTCCGAGCGACATCTGTCACGGGCGGACGGCCTCAGCTCGTCTGGACGGGGCCGGTACCGACGACATCCTCGACATCGGCGACGAAGTCCTGCCGGCGCGAGAAGTACGTCGTCTCGACATCGTCGAGCACGTCCCCGAGTTCTTGAGGGCCTTCGGGCGTTCGGATCGTGACCTCGCCTTCCTTGCGGACGATCTCGCTCTTCTGGATCGGCCACTCGAGGCGCGAGGCGACCCGCGCGAGCGGCGCGCCCTCGACCGGCGTGCGCTCGCCCAGTTCGACGGCGGGAGCGTCCTCCTCTTCGTCGGCGTCGTCTGACATGCTCAGACGTTCGACAGCCCGTCGATTATGCTTTTCGTTTCGCTACATCGCTAGCGTGTGGTCTCCGTGCGCGAACGTGAAGCGGTCGAACGCCGTCGAGGGGTTTTTGTTTCATCGCATGGAGACGCCGCCAATAGGTGACGCGGCGACGACGAGTGAGCGTCTGACGTAGTGTTATGTACCCGGAGCAACAAAGTGGCAAGCATGACCAGCCTCGCTGACGTTTACGAAGGGCACGTCGGGGAGGTCCGGAACGTCCGACGGCTGTACCTCGGCACGGGCCTGTTTCTCGCAGGCGCGCTGGTGACCGTCGTGGGAATGCTCGTTGCGACGACCGGCCTCGCCGGACTGGTGGGGATCGAGAGGGAGTTCGCGCCGTACCGGTACGGCGGCCTGCTGGCCGGGCTCGGCGTCCCCGCGATCTTCGTCGGCGTCTCGACGGTGCTGCCCGCGAGCGTCCGCCTTCGGGCGGCCGCCGGCATCGGCGCGAGCATCGCGGTGCTGGGCGTCGCGCTGTTCTGGTACGCCTACCCCGACCACTGGCTCGACTACGGACAGGAGCTGACGGCGATCGTCGTCGGCGTCTACTTCATCGGCGTGATCACGACGCTTGGCTGCCTGTTCGTCGGCATCGCCAACTTCAAAGAGCGCAACGCGCCCGGCGGAACCGTCTCGATGCAGTTCACCACCGAGGAGGGCGAGACGCGCGTCGTCGAGGTCGAGCGCTCGGAGATCCGCGACAACGGCCTCGGCGGCGTCGGCATGCTCGGGGGGACGCCCGACGGCAACGTCGAAACCCAAACCAACCGACCGAACGAAACGCGATCCGCGACCCGCTCGCGGTCCAGCAGATCGAACGGATCGGGGACGAGCACGCGAGGCGACCGCGGTCGGTCGTCCGGAAACGGTGGCGCGTTCGGAACGGCGTCGAGTCCGGCGAGCGACGGCGGCGCGACCACCGCCGACATCTCGTTCCCGCTGGACGAGCAATCGGGCGACGCCGCGGCGTCGAACGCCGACCGCGATCTGGCAGACCGATACTGCGGCAACTGCGA
This sequence comes from Natronoarchaeum philippinense, assembly GCF_900215575.1. Lineage (NCBI taxonomy): Archaea > Methanobacteriati > Methanobacteriota > Halobacteria > Halobacteriales > Natronoarchaeaceae > Natronoarchaeum > Natronoarchaeum philippinense. The sequence goes on from NZ_OBEJ01000002.1 coordinate 569,903, forward strand.
GCACTTCCGGTACGAGCGCTCCAGCGACGGGATGGTACCCTACTGTGGCTACCACGACGCCGCCATGGACGACATGGACGCCTGCGACCAGTGGGAGCCAAACGGGTAGTTCAGACGCGTTGGGCTCGTTCTCGGTCTCGTTTTACTCGCCTTCGGTTGCACGTCGCACGTCGGCGAGCGTCCGCTCGACGCGCGCCCAGTGGCTTCCCTTCCAGAAGTACTGCCCGCAGTCCCGACAGTGCCAGAGATCGGGCTCGGCGTCGACGCCGGCGCGTGGCAGGTCATCGGGGACGTACTCGGGCAGTTCGGTGGTACCGGAATTCTGATCGACGGCGTCGAGCCGGCCGTTACAACGCCCACAGCGCGACGGCTCGGCGTCCGGCGTCAGGTCGACGCCCGCCACGGCGAGTTCGCGCAGTTGGTCGACCGACTCGCGCTCGGTCAGCAGGATGCCGCCGCCGGCGGCGGCCAGTTGTTCGTCGCGCGTGATGACGGTCCGATCCTCGGCGTCGGCCAGCGCCAGCACGGCGCTGTCTGCCTCGGCGTCGCGGTCGAGCGCGTACGCGGCGTCGTGCCCGGCCATCCGGAGATAGGCGCGCAGGCCGCCACACATCGCGTCCAAAAGGAGTTTCATCGGTCAGTGCAGGAACTCGCGCAGATCGTCGATCGACCACGCGTTGAGCACGTCCGCCGGTTCGGCCCACCCGCGCCGGGCCGTGTGGACGCCGTAGCGAACGTGCTCGAACTCGCCGGGGCTGTGGGCGTCGGTGTCGATAGCGATCGGCGCACCCGCTTCGATGGCGGCTCTGACGGGGCGGCCCCACAGATCGAGCCGCGCGGGGTTGCTGTTCACTTCGAGAGCGGTGTCGGCGTCGGCCGCCGCGGCTGCGAGGTCCGGAACGTCGAGGTCCAACCCCGAGCGCTGGTTGAGCAGGCGCCCGTGGGGATGGCCGAGCACGTCGACCGCGGGGTGCTCGACGGCCGCGATCAGCCGGTCGGTCCCCGCGTCGCCGTCGGCGTCGAGCGCGCTGTGTGGCGAGGCCACGACGAGATCGAGTTCGTCGAGCACGTCGTCGCCCGTCGAGAGTTCGCCGTCGGCGTCGACGTTCGTCTCGACGCCGGTCAGCACCTCGATGTCGTGGTCGGCGGCGACCTCGCGGACCGCGTCGATCTGCTCCAATAGCTCCTCGTCGTCCAGTCCGGTGTTGCCGAAGATGCCGGGGCCGCTGGCGTGGTCGGTCACCGCGAGGTACTCGTGGCCAACGTCGGCGGCGGCCGCGATCATCTCCTCGATCTGATAGCCGCCGTCGGACCAGTCGGAGTGGGTGTGGAGGTCGCCGCGCACGTCGTCTTCGCCGAGGAGGTCGGGTAGGTCGTTCTCGGCGGCGGCTTCGATCTCGCCGGTTCCCTGCCGGATCTCGGGCGGCATCCGGGGGAGGCCGAGAGCTTCGTACATGCTCTCCTCGGTCGTGCCGCCGATGCGCTCGCCGACGCGCTGGTCGGCGTCGGGATCCCCGACCTCGGAGATGTCGAACGCCCCGTACTCGTTGAGCTTGACATCCCGGTCGAGCGCGTAGTTGCGCAGCGCGACGTTGTGGTCTTTGCTCCCCGTGAAGTACTGGAGCGCGCTGCCGAACTCGTCGGGAACGACGACGCGCAGATCGAGGCGGACGCCGCCGCCGGCCCGGACGCTGGCCTTGTGCGTGCCGGCCTCGATCACGTCCTCGACGCGCTCCCAGTCGGTGAACGCCTCGACGACGGCCTCGCTGTCCTCGCTCGCCGCGAGCACGTCCACGTCGCCGACGGTGTCCTTCCAGCGTCGGATCGAGCCGGCGACCTCGCAGCGCTCGACCGTCTCGTGCTCGCTCAGATGCGAGAGCAAGGCGTCCGCGAGCGGTCGGCCGTCGCCCAGCAGTTCGCGCTCGCGGGCCGACTTTGCGAACTCGATGTTCTCGGCGATGTTCTGCTCGGTCTTGGCGCCGAAGCCCGACACCTCGCGGATCTTCTCCTCGCGGGCCGCCCGGTCGAGGTCGGTGAGCGTCCGGACGCCGAGGGCCCGATACAGCGTCCCGACGGTCTTCGGGCCGACGCCCTCGACCCGGGTGAGCGCTTCCATCTCGACGGGAAGCTCTTGACGCAGGTCCTCTAGCTCGCCGATCGTGTCGGTCTCGACGTACTCGACGATCTTCTCGGCGATGGCGTCGCCGACGCCGTCGATCTCGTCGAGCTGAGCGGGGTCGTCGGCCGCCAGATCGGTGACGGAGGCGGGATGATCGCGGATGTTCTCTGCGGCCCGACGGTACGCGCGGGGCTTGTACTCCACGTCGTTGGCCTCCAGCAGGTCGGCCATCTCCTCTAGGGCTCCCGCGACGGCGTCGTCGTTCGTCACCGTCCTCGCCCCCGTCCGGCGCCGCCGCCGAGCCGTCCGGAACTGGCGTCTTCGTGGCCGAGCGCCTGCTTGAGAAAGGACATCCAGCGCTTGCGGTCGGCGGCCTCGGTCGCCTGCTGCTCGCGTTCGAGATCGGTCGGGCCGAGATTCTCCAACCCGTTGAGCGCCCGGTCGATGCCGATGATCGAGCGCACGAGGCGCTCGCCCTCCTCGAAGGAGATGTCGCCCTCCTCGATCTGCTGGCGGCGCTGGAGACGCTCCCGGCGCAGGTTCTTTTTCGCCTGATCGACGCGCTCGCGTTCGCCCGACGGGATCGTCTCGCGGCGCTTGATCTCGAAAACGAACTGCCGCAGATCGACCGGCTCGCCCTGAACCTCGATGCGCTCGGGGATCTCAGCGCCCACCGTCGCGCCCTCCCGGTCGAGGCGCTCGATGAGTTGCTTGCGCTCGTACTCTTTCACGGCCGTAGGTCGGGGCCGAACGATCAAAAAACTCACTCGCGCGCTCGGACAGGATGTTCTCCCATCGCCCGCGATCCTCTATTCACCCGTTCGAACACCGGAAAGTAGTGCGCGGGACCGCAAACCCCTTTGGACCGCCTCCCGAAACTCCTGCAAATGGCGACGTGTGAACTGTGTGGGCGCGAGGAGAACATGCCGTACAACTGCAGCCAGTGTGGCGGCACGTTCTGCTCCGAACACCGGCTGCCGGAGAACCACGACTGTCCGGGCCTGAACCAGTGGAACGACCCGGACGGCGTCTTCGACAGCGGCTTCGACGACAGCGTTCAGAACGAGGGCGGAGGTTCAAAGAGCCTGCTGCGGCGACTCGGCATCGACACCGGCCCCGGCGGGCCGCTCGGCTACTTCCGCGGGAACATGACCTACGTGTTCCTCGTGTTGATGTGGCTGACGTTTCTGGCGCAGTTGGTTGCAGAGGCGACGTTGAACGTCTCCAGATACTGGCCGGCTGTGTTCACTGTGAACACGTTCCACATCGAGTACGTCTGGACGTGGGTGATTTCCGTGTTCGCACACGGCGGCTTCGGCCACATCGCGGTCAACAGCATCATCATCTACTTCTTCGGCCGCTTGGTCGAGGACTACATCGGCTCCCGGGACTTCACGCTGCTGTTCCTCGTCAGCGGCGTCCTCGCGGGACTTGGACAGACCCTCATCGCGCTTGCGCTGGGTGAGCCTTCGCTCGGACTCGGCGCCAGCGGGGCCGCCCTCGCGTTGATGGGTGTCCTAACCGTTCTGAATCCGGACCTGAAGGTGTACATCTGGATGATTCTCCCGGTCCCAATCTGGCTGCTCACGGTGTTTTACGCCGGATACTCGGTGCTGGGGATCGGCGCGGGGATCGCCCCCGGCGTCGGCCACCTCGCCCACCTGATCGGCCTCGCAATCGGCCTGCTGTACGGCAACCACGTCAAAAACGAGATCCGGACGCCGAACCAGATACAGATGGGCGGCGGGCGCGGGCCGGGCGGTCCCGGCGGCCCCGGCGGTCCCGGACGCGGCCGATTCTGACGCCGCTACGTTCTCTGCCACATGCTCTCAGTCCAACGCCCTGATCTGCTCCCCGATCCCGCGCTCTCCCGCGAGGAGATGGAGGCGCTCCAGCGCGAGATCGCCGCCGAAGCCTCCTTCGAGAACGATCTATCGTTCGACCCCGCGGCGGTCACCGACGGCCCGCTTTCGACGCCCGGCGAGGGGCCGCCGCTGGTTGCCGGCGTCGATCAGGCGTTTCTCGACGACCGGGCGATCAGCGCGATCGTGGTCTCGCGCGGCGGCGAGATCGTCGAGAGAGTCTACGCCGTCTCCGAACTGTCGATTCCTTATATCCCCGGGCTGCTCTCGTTCCGCGAGGGCGGGCCGATCGTCGACGCCGTCGCCGAGTTGACCGTCGAGCCCGATCTCGTGCTGTTCGACGGCAGCGGGCGGATCCACTTCCGCGAGGCCGGGCTCGCCACCCACATGGGCGTCGTCTTCGACGTGCCGAGCGTCGGCGTCGCAAAGAGCTTGCTCTGCGGGACGCCGACGGACACGACCGACAATCTCCCCGAGGGCGCCCGCGTGCCGATCGAGGCCGACGCCGACGTGACCGCTGCGGCGGGGACCGTGATCGGCCACGCCGTCCAGACGCGACAGTACGACTCGGGAAATCGGTCGATCAACCCGCTGATCGTCAGCCCCGGCCACCGCGTCGACGCCGACACCGCCGCGGCGCTCGTCGCCGCGCTGACGGATGGGTACAAACTTCCCGAGCCGACCCGCCGCGCCGACGCCTACGCCGAGGAGGCCAAGTCGCTGTTCGACGGCTGACCGGCGGCGTCGCCCCGCCGCGACCGGATGCCGTAGCCGGGTACCTCGGACATCACCGATTCGCACACGCTTTTTTGCTTCGCCACTGAACGGTCCGGCATGGCAGACACGGAATCCGACGAATCGGTCGGCGACGACGAGCGATCGGGCCAGAGCGTCCGCAAGACCGCCCTGATCACCGGCTGTTCCTCGGGGATCGGCCGCGAGACCGCGCTCCAGTTCCTCGACGAGGAGTGGACGGTCTACGCCACGGCCCGCGATCTCGACGACATCTCGGATCTCGCTGACGCGGGCTGCGAGACGGCCGAACTCGACGTGACCGACGAGAACCAGTGCCGAGCGGTCGTCGAGCAAGCGATCTCCGAGACCGGCCGGATCGACTGTCTGGTCAACAACGCGGGCTACGGCCAGCTCGGCCCGATCGAAGAAGTGCCGACCGAGGTCGTCAGCGAGCAGTTCGACGTGAACGTCTACGGCCCCCACCGGCTGATTCGGGCGGTCCTCCCCCACATGCGCGAGCGCCGGACCGGGACGATCGTCAACGTCTCCAGCGTGGCCGGCCGGATCTCCTACCCCGGAAACGGCGTCTACTGCGGCTCGAAGTTCGCCCTCGAAGCGATGAGCGACGCGCTCCGGGCAGAGGTCGATCCGTTCGATATCGACGTGGTGCTGGTCGAGCCCGGCCCGGTCGACACGCAGTTCGAGAACCGTGCGGTCGAAAGCGCAGACGAGGGCGCCGAGCGCTCGGGCGCCTACGAGTGGTTCTACGATCTAGTCGAAGATTCGCAGGTGCTCGGTGGCGGCGGCGTCGGCGCCGTCTCGGCCGGCGAGGTGGCCGACTCCATTCTCGACGCCGCGACGCGGACGGCGCCACCGGCGCGCTACCCGGTCGGGCCCGTCGCCAAGTACGGCGTCTTCGCTCGATTCCTCCCCGACGCGATGCAGGACAAGCTCTACGGCGTCGTCCGAAAGTTAGTCTAGACAGCGAGCGACGATCCGAAGCATCTCCTCGCCTCGAACCTCGTCGGCAAACAGCGGGACGCGCTTGATCTCGTGACCTCGAAACAGATCCTGTGCCGACGCGAGCGCGTCCTGTTGGACGTCCCAGCGGCGCTGGCAGAACTCACAGGAATCGAGGTTCGGCGAGACGAACTGCGAGGCGTCCACGTCGTCGGTAACGTCTGCGAGATTCTCCATCACCTTGTTGACGATGACGGTCCCGACCGGAATCTCGAACTCGTCTAACTGGCCGACGAGGCGCTGGCTCTCGACGACGCTCATCTCCTCGGGTACCATCACGACGCGGAAGTCGGTTTTCGATGGGTCCCGGAGCGTCCCGCGAAGTTTCTCGATCCGGTCCTGTAGCTCCCGGAGGTCGTCGATCCCGTCTTCGTCGCCCGGCGCGTCGCCGCCGAACATTCCCTTGACGCCGTCGATCATCCCGCCGATGCGCTCGCGGATGGTGACCATCCGCCCGACCATCGTGTCCATGATCTCGGGCAGTTCGAGCAGGCGTAGGGTGTGGCCCGTCGGCGCCGTGTCGACGACGACGCGATCGAACCGCGGGTCGTCCATGTACTCGACGAGCAACTGCATCGCCGCGGCCTCGTCGGCGCCCGGCATCGCGCCGCCCATCAGCGCGTCCATCGGGCCGTCCCCGCCGAGCAGGTCGCCCAGCCCGCCGAGCGGGCCGCCGGCGCCGCCGGCCGGCCCTCCCGTCGGACCGTCAGCAGGACCGCCGGCTTCGCCGCCCGCTTGCCCGTCTCCGAAGGGGTCGTCAGCACCCCCAGCGCCGCCGGACTGGTCGCCCATCCCGAAGACAGAGGCGGTCTCGGCCATGGCGTCGTCGGGGTCGATCTCGGCCGCCCACAGCGGCACGTCGTCGCGGATGCGCTCGGGACGGGGCGCGATCTCGGTCTCGAACGTGTCCGACAGCGAGTGGGCCGGGTCGGTCGAGACGACGAGCGTCGCCGCGCCGGACTCGGCGCTGGTCAGCGCGGTCGCGGCGGCCATCGTCGTCTTTCCGACGCCGCCTTTCCCGCCGTAGAGGACGTACTCGGGGGCGTCCGGCGAGAGGTCATCCGCCGTCCCCACGTCGATGCGCGAGTCGTCGTCCGGCTCGGAGCGGTCGGCCGCCGAGGACTCCTCGTCCACGCTCTCGACGGGTTCGACGTCCAGTGAACTCATGCCCGTGGGTATCGGCCAAGGACTTGTGTACTCGTCGGTCCAACTCGGATCGGACGCTACGTACCGCTACCGAGCGCCATACACCCATCATAGCAACCGTTTACGCAGCAGAGAGACGAATTCGGTGCATGGAATCGCACGAAGCGGCGTCGGCCGCGGACCCAACGCGACTGCGAGCGTTCGTCGAGTCCGTACGGGAGTGTGTGGGTCAGCTACCGACGCTGTTGAGCCAGTATCGCGGCGACGACGAAGCGTTCGAGGAGACGGTAGCAGAGATCGACGCCATCGAATCGCAGTGTGATGCGACGGTGCGCAGTCTGCGACACTCCCTCGTCAGCGGCGTCGACGGCGCCACGAACGCCGGGACGCTCCAGTTGCTCGACGACATCGACCGGATCGTCTCCCGGACCGAGCGCTTCGCCAAGGAACTCGCCGCAATCCGTCCGGCGCTTCCAGTGTCGGTCGCCGGCACGCTGTTGGATATGGCTCGAGCGACCGTCGAGGCGACCGAGATGCTCGTCGGCGCCATCGAAACGCGATGGCTGCAGACCTCTCCTGACGACATCGGCGGGCAGTGCCAGCGCGTCCGCACGCTCGAACGCGAGTGCGACGAGCGCAAGTACGAACTGCTCGAACGACTGTTCGGCGACCCTCGCGTCGACGATCCGAAGCTGCTCAAGGAGTTCGTGACGGCGTTCGACGAGATTCCCAACGCCGTCGAGGACGCCGCCGATCGGTTGCTGTACGTGCCCCGGGATGGTTGGTAATCGCTGGTTGGACCCCCGTCGACCGGCCTACCGGAAATACTCGGCCAACCGATCCGCGGCTTCCTCGACGCGCGGCGTCACCAGCGCGAATCGGAGCCAGTCCTCGCGCGCCGAGCCGAAGGCGTCGCCCGGCATCCCCGCGACGCCGGCCTCGTCGATCAGGCGCTCGACGTTGTCGAGCGTGCCCGGGAAGTCATCGAAGCGCGCCAGCACGTAGAAGCCGCCGTCTGGCGTCGTGTACTCCGCGCCGGCGTCGTCGAGCGCGGCGGTGAACGTCTCGACGCGCTCGGCCATCAGGTCTCGGTTGTCGGCGTAGTAGTCGGGACCGGTCTCCTGAAGCGCGGTCAGGACCGCGCGCTGGGCGGGCTGGCTCCCGGCAACGTTGACGAGCATGTGGCGAGTCTTGGCGTCGTCGACCAGTGCCTCGGGGAAGACGGCATAGCCAACGCGGAAGCCGGTGATCGCCATCGACTTCGAGAAAGAGTTGGTGACGATCCGGTGCTCGGAGTCGACGCCGAGCGCGCTGGCGAACCGGCCGGAGTAGTCGAAGTGGTCGTACACCTCGTCGCTGAGCAAGAGGGCGTCGTTGTCCTCGGCGATGGCGACGAGTTCGCGCATCGTCGCCTCGTCGTAGACGGCGCCGGTCGGATTGTTCGGCGTGTTCACCAGAATCGCAGCGGTGTCCTCGCTCGCGTGCTCTCTGACGGTGGCCGGATCGAGTTGGCCGTCCTCGGCGACGGGAACGTATCGTTCGGTCCCGCCGAGCAGTTCGGTCTTGCCTGGGTAGTACGGGTAGACGGGATCGGTCAGGAGGAGTTCGTCGCCCGAGTTCCGATCCAGCGCAGCGGCCATGGCCAGATAGTTCGCCTCGCCCGCGCCGTTGGTCACGACGACCTGCTCGATGTCGACGCCCCGGCGCTGTGCGATCTCGGCGCGGAGCTTCGTCAGCCCCTCGCTGGGCGGGTACTGGAACGCCTCGATGTCTGCTTCGGCATACTCAGCGAGCCCTTCGCGGAGCGCGGCTGGCGGCTCCCAGTCGGGGTTGCCACTGACCATGCCGACGACATCCCTGTCGGCCCGGGCCGCGTACTGCATGACGCGGAAGAACAGCGGGCGCTCGTATTCCATACCGGCAGGTGCGCGCGGGAGACAGTGATTCTTTCGAGAGACGCCGAGCGCCGGCACCGACTGACCGGGGTTTCAAGCCCGTACGCCGAGAGCACGACGTATGAACGCGAATCGCGGCGACGGCGACGACGCCGCAGTGGACGCGGCACAACGGGACGCGGCTCGATCGGACGGCGGCGAGCCGATCGAACGACGCGTCGGCGAGGCGTTGCGCGACGCCGACGCGACGGTCGCGCTCGCGGAGTCGTGTACCGGCGGGCTGATCGGAACGCTCCTGACCGCGGTGCCGGGCTCCAGCGACTACTTCGATCGGTCGCTTGTCACCTACGCCTACGACGCCAAGCGCCAGTTGCTCGGCGTCTCCCGCGAAGCGCTCGACGAACACGGCGCTGTCAGCGAACCCGTCGCCCGACAGATGGCTCGCGGCGTCCGCGACACGGCCGACACCACGTGGGGCATCGGCGTCACCGGCGTCGCCGGACCCGGCGGCGGCACCGAGGAGACGCCCGTCGGGACGGTGTACGTCGGTGTCGCCTACGCCGGTCCGTGGGGAAGCGAGTCCTCGTACGCGACCGTCGAGCGCTACGAGTTCGACGGCGACCGTGAGGCCGTCCGCGAGGCGGCGGCGCAGCAGGCGCTCACAGATTTGCTCGCCGAGATTGACGCGGCCGACGCTGCCTGACTCCGGGACGGGTTCTCCGACGTACTCAGAGCGTTACCTGTCGGCGACCGTCGAGTACCTGTGAAGGGAAAGTACCATCTTCCGGGAGTGCTCAGAGTGGAGTACGTACCGGTTTCATGAACAAAAAAGGCCACGTCCTGAACGCTGTGTTGTTGAGCATCGGTCTCGGATATCTTCTCGAACCCGCCGGCGACGAGACGACGTTCATCCGAATCATCGAAGTCGGAACGCCGGTCGTGCTGGGCGCGCTGTTTCCGGACGTCGACACCGCATTCGGCAAGCACCGCAAGACGCTGCACAACCTGCCGATCCTCGTCGGGTTCCTCGCGTTCCCGTACTTCTTCGGCAATCTCGAATACGTCTGGCTCGGGGTCCTGACCCATTACGTCCTTGACGTTGCGGGCAGCACGCGCGGCATCGCGCTGTTTTACCCGCTCTGGAAGAAGGAGTTCGGGCTTCCGATCGGCGTCACCGTCAGCAGCGAGCGGGCCACGCTGATGACCACGATCGTGACCGTCGCAGAACTCGCGCTGGTCGCGCTAGTCATCTATCGCGTCCCCCTGAGCGCCGTCGATATGGCACGCCAGTCGCTCGGAGTGTAGCTGGGTCAGTACACCGCAACGTCGTCGAACCGACCGTCGTAGGCGTCGTGTCGCGGATGGGTCGCCTCGCGGCCGGACAGCAGAATGCGGTCGATTTTCTTCCACGAGTTTTCCCAGCCCAGATGGGCGAACTCGGCGGCCGAGAGAACGCCGTACTCGACGCCGCTCCGTCGGTACACGTCCCGCGGCACGCCCTCACGGAGCGCCTCGACGAGGGCGGTCGCACTCTCGATCGCTCGGTCGAACTCGGTCCAAGCCGCCCCCACCGTCTGTCGCAGGTGTGCGTACGACGACGCAAACGACGGCCGGTCGACGGCGTCGGCGATCCGGTCGGCCCGTCGCGTGTGGTGTGGCCAGTGTTTCGGGTTGTACACTTCGACTGCGTCGACGACATCGGCGTAGTGCTCGATGTCAGACTGGTTCATGCCGACCGAGAGGAACTCCGGGTGGGGAACGACGACGGCGGCGTCTTGCCGCCGAAACTCGGCCATCGCGCCGTCGAGGGTCACGAAATCCGGGACCGGGTCGTCGAGGCCGATCGCCAGCACGTGCTTTCGACTTTGCCACGCTTCGGCGAACACCTCTCTGGCGGGGACGACCAGCAGGTCCTCGTCGGTGTAGCGCTCGGCGCGGCGTCGGATCGTCGGCAGTCGCTCGAAGTGGGGCGCGTACACGAGCACGTCGATGCCCCGGTCTTTCGCACGCTGGGCGACGTGCTCGTCGAGCACTTTCACGTGCATGTCCACCCGCGTCCCCTCGCTGTCGCTCACGCGGTCGGATTCTCGATAAGTCACATTATGGGTTCTGATTCCCGGACGGGGCAGCCGATTCGGCTCCGGCGTCGCGGCGGAACAGTTTTAGGATTCCCGGCGAAACCATCGGCAACGATGACTTGGGCCTGCGGTATCGACGACTGCGGGGAGACCTTCGAGGACGTGGAAGACGCGGTCGTCCACCAGACCAACGAGCACACGCGCCGCGAGTGTGCGGTCTGTGGCGTCGTCGTCCCGGACGGCTATCTGGCGATCCGCCACGCGTTCAACGAACACACTCGCGCCGAGTACGTTCGGGCCTACGGCGCCGACTCCGAGGAAGTCCGCCAGCGCGAGGAGATCAAAGACGAGATCGAAGCCGAAGCCGACCTGCAGGAAGTCGTCGAGCGACTCAATCAGGCTGAGCTGTAAGACCATCTTTGTGCGGCCCGGATGCGCTGGAGGCGCACCACTCGGCGCAAAAACGTGGGCGAAAAACTCTGCTCACTCACTCCGTTCGCTCGCAGTGAACCGTCGGCTTCGCCGCCGGATGCTCTATCGTTCTTCGGAGTCCAGCACGCGAATCTGGTCGCCACGCACAGTCACGGGAATCGGGACGGTCGCCTCGTACAGCTCCACCGTGACCTGATCCTTGCCCTCGTCGATGCGCTGGACCTGCGCCTTCTCGCCCTTGAACGGGCCGGCGATGAGTTCGACGATGTCGCCCTCCGCGATGCCCTCGACGTCCGGCGTCGGCGAGAGGAAGTGCTCGACTTCGGAGATGTCGCTTTCGCCGGGAACGATGTCGCGGGCGTGGGGGATCTCTTCGAGGACGCGAGAGAGGATGGCGTCGTCCTCGGCCTCGACCATGACGTAGCTGGTCAGCGAGTCCGGCGCCAGCGCGGCGTGGATGTCGTCGGCCTCGCGGTTCATGATCATGTCGGCGACCGTCCGCTCCTGACTGGCGGTCGTCTTGACGGCGTAGATCGGCACGGCTGCTAGACCCCCATCGGAACGGTGCCTGCCAGCCCGATCACCGAGCCGGCCTCGAACGGCGGCACGAGGTGGAACATGATGGATGCGATGACGAAGCCGATCAGCCCGATCAGCAAGATGCCGGCGCCGGCGATCTTGGCGACCTGTGAGAACTCGTCCCACGCGGGCGTGCTCGCCATCTTGAGCACCCGCACGTACGACGTGAGGTCAAGTGGAACGTCCATTGTTTCTGCCCGATCCTTGCAGATGGGGCTTTTTCTATCTTTCTACAAGGAACTCGAACGGTTCTGGCTGGCGCTGTCTCTGACAGCGACAGTCCACGGCCCAGTTACCGATCGCTCGCTTTCCCGTCGGCGGCGTCGCGCTCGATCGACGCCGAATCTCGGTCGTCCGGATCGCCGTACCCGCCGCCTCCGGGCGTCTCGACGGTGACTGTCGTCCCGGCGGGAACGTCTCGGGTGGCTTTGGCCGGCACCGGCTCGCCGTCGATCAGATTCCGTCCCGGTTGGCCGTCCTCGCCGCCGGCGACGCCCGACGGCGCCGTACGACGCCGTTCGGTCAGCAGCGAGACGGTCGCGTCGTCGAGGACGCGCACCGATCGGACGAGGCCGAGGCCGCCGCGGTGCTCGCCCGCGCCGCCGCTGTCGGGGCGGAGCGCGTAGCGCTCGACGCGGAAGGGGTACGCCGTCTCCATGGCCTCGACGGGCGTGTTCAGCGTGTTGGTCATCCCGACCTGCACGCCGTCGAGGCCGTCGCCGGCGAGTCGGCCGCCGGCGCCGCCGCCGATCGTCTCGTAGTAGGTAAAGCCCTCGCGGCCGCCGGCACCGATCGTGAGGTTGTTCATCGTCCCCTGCCCGGCGGCGGGGACGCGCTCGGGCGCGGCGTCGGCCAGCGCCGCGAACACGACATCGACGACGCGCTGGCTCGTCTCGACGTTGCCCCCGACCACGGCTGCTGGGGCGTCCGGATTCAACACCGATCCCTCGGGAGCGGAGACGGCGATCGGTTCGTAACAGCCCTCGTTGGGCGGCACGTCGGGGTCGGTCGCACAGCGCACCGCGAAGTAGACCGCGCTCCGGGCGACCGCCAGCGGCGCGTTGACGTTGCCCGCGACCTGCTCGTCGGTGCCCGCGAAGTCGACGGTGATCTCCCCGCCGTCGACGGTCACCGTCACCGCGATCTCGATCGGGTCCTCGGTGACGCCGTCGCCCTCCAGCGCGTCGGTCGCCCGGTACTCCCCGTCCGGTAACGCCTCGATTTCGGCGGCCGTCCGATCGCGCGAGTAGTCGATCACGGCGTCAAACGCCGCTCGAAGCCGCTGGACGCCGTGCTCGGCCGCGAGTTCGTCGAGCCGTTCGGCGCCTCGGTCGTTGGCGGCCCGCTGGGCCCGCAGGTCCGCGCGGCGCTGTTCGGGGTCGCGCACGTTGGCGAGAAACAGATCGAGCACGTCGTCGACGCGCTCGCCGCCCTCGACCAGTCTGATCGGCGGGATCCGAACGCCCTCTTGGGTGATCTCGGTCGCGCCGGCCGGCATGCTCCCCGGCGCCATGCCGCCGACATCGGCGTGGTGGGCCCGCGAGGCTGCGTAGCCCAGCACTTCACCGTCCCCTCCGATCGGCGAGACCATCGTCACGTCCGGCAGGTGCGTCCCGCCGGCGTAGGGATCGTTCAGCACGAACACGTCGCCCGGCGCCGGATCGCGGTCGAGCACCGCGTCGACGGCGGCTGGCATCGCACCGAGGTGGACCGGGATGTGCTCGGCCTGCGCGACGAGCCTGCCGTCGGCGTCGAACAGCGCCGTCGAGCAGTCCCGGCGCTCCTTGATATTCGGCGAGTACGCACCCCGGATCAGTACTTCGCCCATCTCCTCTGCAATGCCTTCCAACTGGTTACGCAGCACCTCCAGCGCGACGGCGTCGAGATCGGCGCTCGCGGCGGCCGACTCGTCGGCGTCGTCACGCATCGCCCTCACCTCGCGTCAACAGCAGCGTGCCGTCTCCTTGCACCGCGGCGCGCCAGTCCGGCGGGACGACGGTGGTGCTCTCGGCCTGCTCGACGACCGCGGGGCCGTCGATCTCGCGTCCGGCGTCGAGCCCCGCCCGGTCGTAGATCGGCGTCGAGACGGGCCCGTCCGCGCCGAACGTGACTTCGCGCTCGCCGCGTCGCGCGTCTGCGCTCGACTGGTATCCGATCGGAAGCTCTCGCCCCGGAACGACGGCGCGAGCCCGAAGCGTCACCAGTTCGACGGCCTCGTCCATCCGGTAGCCACGAGTGCGCTCGTGGGCCTCGTGGAAGCGTTCGGCGAGCGCGGCCGGATCGACCGGTTCGTCCGCCTCGACTTCGAGTTCGAAGCTCTGGCCGGCGTACCTGAGATCGGCCGAGCGCTCGACGCGAGCGGCGGCCGGATCGCTCGCCGACGCCAACACTTCCTCCCGAAGCCCCTCGTAGCGCTCCTCGATCGCGGCGCGGTCGGCGTCTGCTGAGAGTTGCGTGCGGTGGGTGCGGGCGGCGTCGTGGGCCTCGTCGGCCGCGAGCAGGCCGTATGCCGAGAGAACGCCGCAGGCGCGGGGCACGAGCACGGCGTCGATCCCCAGTCGGTCGGCCAGCGCGGCGGCGTGCATCGGCCCCGCGCCGCCGAAGGCCGCCAGCGCGAACTCGCGGGGGTCGAGCCCGCGCTCGACCGTGGCCGACCGGATCGCACGTGTCGTCCGGGCGAGGGCGACCTCGTGGACGCCGCGGGCTGCCGCGAGCGCGCCGTCGAGGTCGGCCGCATCGGCGAGGTCGGCGAGCGCGCTCCGGGCGGCGTCGGCGTCGATCGACAACTCGCCGCCCAGTTCGGCGTCGGCGCCGACGTAGCCGAGCACGACGGCGGCGTCGGTGACGGTCGGCTCCGTCCCGCCGCGGCCGTAGCACGCCGGGCCCGGCTCGGCGCCGGCGGATTCCGGACCGACGGTGAGCGCGCCGCCGGCGTCGACGCCCGCGAGGCTCCCGCCGCCGGCGCCGACGGTCGTCACGTCGACCACCGGCAGGCCGATCGGGCGTCCCCCAATCTCTGCGTCGGTGGTGCGCTCGGCGCCGCCGTCCCGGACGAGGCTCACGTCGGTCGAGGTGCCGCCCATGTCGACCGTGACGACGCCGTCGTACTCGGCCAGTGCGGCGGCGCCGTTGCTGTCACCCTCGCCGCGCCCACCATCGAGCGCGCCCTCGGCGATCTCTCCGGCGCCGACGACGCCCGCGGCCGGCCCCGAGAGCGCGGTCGTGATGGCGCGCTCGCGGACCGTCTCGGCGTCGGCGATGCCGCCGTTGGACTGCATCACGCGGGGCGCCGGGACGCCGGCGTCGGCGGCGCGTTCGACGAGCCGTTCGAGGTACTCGTCGACGACCGGCCGGACGGCGGCGTCGAGCGCGGTCGTCGCGGTGCGCTCGTACTCGCGGAACTCCGCGAGCACCTCGTGACTCGCCGAGACCGGAACGTCCAGTTCCTCCCGGAGGACGGCCGCGGCTCGGCGCTCGTTCTCGGGATGGGCGTAGGCGTGGAGAAAGGCGACGGCGACGCTCTCGACGGCGCGCTCGCGGAGGTCGGCCGCAAGGTCGCGGACCTCTCCCTCGTCGACCGACTGTTCGATTCCCTCCGGCGTCGCCCGTTCGTCGACCTCGAACCGGCGGCGTCGGGGGACGACCGGGTCCGGCGGCGTCGCGTCGAAGTCGTACAGCGCGGGCCGGTCCTGTCGGCGGATCTCCAGCACGTCGCGGAATCCCTCGGTCGTCACCAGCGCCGTCTTCGCGCCACGCCCTTCGAGCAGGGCGTTGACCGTCACCGTCGTCGCGTGGCGGAACCGGTCGATCCCGTCCGGCTCGACGCCGGCGGCCCGGCAGGCTTTCTTGATCCCCGCGAGGACGCCCTCGCTCTGGTCGGCCGTCGTCGGCACCTTCGCGGTGACGAGCCGGCCGCTGTTCGGCGCAGCGTCGGCATCGTCGCTGGACGCCGCCCGAGAGCCGCTCTCAGACGCCGCTTCGGCCGCGGCGTCGACCAGCACCACGTCGGTGAACGTGCCCCCAACGTCCACGCCGACCCGGAGTTCTCGGTCGGCGTTCCCGTCTGCGTTCTCGCGCATGGATTGCCGGTCGGACCCGAGGCTACTCAAAGTGGGCGGTTCTGGAAAAATTGCAGTGAACTGCCGACGGCGCGGTCAGGGCGCGTCGTCCGGCACGTCGAAGTCGTGGTAGTGCTCGCCCTTCTCGTCGCTGAGGATCGACAGCGCGGCGGCGCCGCCGTCGCCGGCCGCGATGACGGCCTGCCACTCCTCGGCCCGGACCATCGCGCCGGTCGCGTAGAGATCGTCGACGCTGGTCTCCATCGAGAGGTTCACGTCGACGGTGTCGTCGTCGCTGAAGTCACAGCCGAGGTCCTCGGCCAGCGAGCGATCGGCGCCGGTCGCCAGCACGACGTAGTCGGCGTCGTACTCGCCGTCCTCGGTCGTCAGCGAGAAGCCGTCGTCGGTCTGCTCGATCTCGGTGACCTCCTCGTCGGTGCGCACGTCGGCCTCGTAGTCCTCGGCCTGCCCGCGTGCGATGGCCATGTACTCGTCGCCGCTGAGGCTCCGGATTCCGGGGTAGTTGAACAGGTGGGCCTTGTGCATCCACGTCTCGTCGCCGTCGAAGACGACGGTGTCGAGGCCGTTTTTCGCGGTGAACAGCGCCGTGCTCAGGCCGGCGGGACCGCCGCCGACGACTGCTACGTTCGTCATATTCGACAGGACGGCCGCTGGGAGTATAAAAACAACAGTGACGGCCAATGAGGGTGGCTTCCTGTGCGGCGTCGCCGCGGCGTCTACACGCCGCCAGTCAGGGGCGTCGGCCGGCGTCGCCGCAGTCTACGCGGCACGTCAGTTCAGGGCGTTACTCGACGTAGTCGATGTCTTCGACCTGCTCTGCCGACTCGGGTTCTGCTTGGGCGTCGGTGTTGCTACCGTAGATCTGGGGCGACTCGACGCCCGTGACGACGATCATCGTGCGCATGGTGCCTTCGAGCTGTTCGTCGATCGAGGTCCCCCAGATGATCCGGGCGTCCGGGTCGATCCGGTCGTAGATCTCCTCGACGACGCCTTCGGCTTCCTCGATGGACATGTCCGAGCCGCCGGTGACGTTGACGAGCGCGCTGTTGGCGCCCGAGATGTCGACGTCGAGCAGCGGAGAGCGCAGGGCAGTTTTGACCGAGTCTTGGGCTTTGGCGTCCGAATCGGACTCGCCGAGGCCGATCATGGCGACGCCGCCCCGCTCCATGACGGTGCGAACGTCGGCGAAGTCCAGATTCACGAGACCGGGCTTGGTGATCAGTTCGGTGATGCCCTTGACCGATCGCATCAGCACCTCGTCGGAGACCTTGAACGCCTGCCGGACGGGAAGCTTGCCGACCGAGTCGAGCAGGCGGTCGTTGGGCACGACGATCACGGTGTCGGCAACGTCGCGCAGCCGTTCGAGGCCGGCCTCGGCGTTGGTGCGCCGGACCTCGCCCTCGGCGGTGAACGGCGTCGTGACGATGGCGATGGTCAGCGCGCCGCTCTCGCGGGCCGCCTTGGCGACGACGGGCGCGCTGCCCGTGCCGGTGCCGCCGCCGAGTCCGGCCGTGACAAAGACCATATCGGAGCCGTCGACGGAGTCGTAGATCTCTTCTTGGCTCTCGATCGCGGCTTCCTCGCCGACCTGCGGGAGCGAGCCGGCCCCGCGGCCGCGGGTCTTCTGTTCGCCCATCAGAATCTTCGTGTCGGCTTCGACGTCGACGAGGTGCTGCACGTCGGTGTTGGCCGCGACGAGCTTCGCGCCGTGGATCCCCTCCTCGGCCATCCGGTTGACGGTGTTGCCGCCAGCGCCGCCACAACCGACGACCGTGATGTTGGTCTGAAGGTCCTGTAGAACGTCCTGTAGTTCGTCGTCGGTCATCTTGCCGGAGGCGTTGACATCGGTCGAGGCGGTCTCGCCCTGTCCCGCGGAGTCGTCGCCCCCGCTTTCGGCCTCGTCGATGGCGTCGTCTACGATCGAGTCCATTCTTGCCCAACTGTTACAGGATGGAGGTTAATTACCTTTCCCCTCAAGTGTCAGATAGTCGGGGGAGACCGGAACCGCCAGAGATATTCGGCCGCGTTGACGGGCCTCAGACCTGTCGCGCCGGTCGGGCACGAGCGCTACGCGAACAACTCGACGAACGGGTCGACGCGCTCGCGCGTCCCCGTGACCAGTACCGAACGCCCGTCTTGGGTAGTCGTGACGGATGTGTGTGGCGCAAATCGTCCGTCTTCGGAGCTGTTCTGGTCGACCCAGCTCCGGACCGCCTCGACATCCACACTGGCCTCGTCCGCGAAGACGATCACGTACGTTTCCTCGAAGGGATCGCCATCGAGGCCCAGCGCGTACCCGTATCCGACCTGTCCCTCGAACACCGGGATCGTGAGATCGGTCTCGGGAATCTCGTCGGAGGTTTCCGCGAGGACGCGGTCGCCGTCGCCGACGTGGTCGAGTACCTCGGCCATGTCGGGGTTTTCGTCGGCGTACAGCGGCGTCTCCTCGGTCTGGGTGTCGGCCAAGTCCCGAAGCCCTTCGACGGGCGACTCGTTCTCGATCCACAGGAGAACGAACTCGCTGACGCCGATGGCGACCTGCGAAGACTGGCCGTCGACCTCGTTGAGGTACAGATCGAACTCCCGGTGTTCGCCCGCCGTCTCGAAGCCGAGATTGTCGACCAACCCCTCCCCGATCGCATCGGCGGGGTGGTCGCCGTACAGCACCTGCTGGCTGTTGTTGTCGGTCGTGACGTATTCTTCGAACGTGTCGACCGGGCTTCCGGCAGCTGAGGGCAGCGGAAACGGCGCCCGACCTTTGCCGTTCGTCCGGTCGACCAGCTCGGAGTACGCGCCCTCGATGAACGAGTTTTCGACACTCAGCAGCGCCTCGAACGAGAAGTACTCCGCTGGGTAGTGGTCCTGTCCCGTCACCGCGCCGGGCGCGGCGATCCACGTCTCCAACGAGAACGACGGTTTCTCCGAAGGGCCGTCGTCGCCATCGTCGTCATCATTGCCGTCGCTACCGCCCAGACATCCCGCGAGGCCGGCCGTCGCTCCCGCCGACGCGAGCGCACCGACGGTTCCGAGTAGATCCCGCCGCTCGATCTCCTCTGACATTTCGATATGCGGATCGGTTCGCCCATCCACATAACTGTTGGCAAGTGGGTGTGGTGGTCGACCTGCTGTCCGTCGGCGTCTCGCCGATCCGCATCAGTTTTCCCCGTCGAGAGGCTACCTGCGGGCATGACAGACCCCGCGAATCTCGACGTGACGCTGGTCGACGGCTACGTCGACGAGCCGGCCCACTTCGGGGTCCCGCCGTACATCTCGACGTACCCGCGCTTTACCGCCGGCGCGCTCGTCGACGCCGGCGTCCCGAAAGACCAGATCACCTACCACACGATCGACGAACTCCGGGACGACCGCTCGAAGTGGCGCGACGTGGCCGAGGCGGATCTGACCTGCTACATCGGCGGGATGACCGTCCCCGGCAAGTACGTCGGCGGCACACCCGCGGAACCCGACGAGGTCCGGGAGATCGCCTGGACGGCGAAAGGGACCTGTCTGATGGGCGGTCCCGTCAAGTTCGGCGTCGGCGACCAGAACGAGGGCGCCAGCGAAACCGAACGCGACGATCTCGACTACGACTTCGTGGCGAAAGGCGACATCGAGGCCGCCGCCTACGACCTCGTCGAGAGCGGACTGGAGGGCTTTGGCGACCGGATGCGCGATGTCGAGGAGGTCGACCGCTGGGCCGCCAAAGGAGCCTTCGTCGTCGAACAGCACCCCAATCATCCCGAGTACCTGATCGCCGAGATGGAGACTTCTCGGGGCTGTCCGTATCGCTGTTCGTTCTGTACGGAACCGCTGTACGGCAACCCCTCGTTCCGGCCGCCCGAGTCCGTCGTCGGCGAAGTCGACCGGCTCTCGGACCACGGCGTCAAGCACTACCGACTGGGCCGACAGGCCGACATTCTCGCCTACGGCGGCGACGGCGAAGCGCCCAATCCCGACGCGCTCAGGACACTCTACGGCGGCATCCGCGAGGTGGCCCCCGATCTGGAGACGTTGCACCTCGACAACATGAATCCGATCACGATCGTCGAGTGGCCAGAGAAAGCGCGGGAGGGCATCCGGATCATCGCCGAGCACAACACGCCCGGCGACACCGCGGCGTTCGGACTCGAATCGGCAGATCCCGAGGTGATGAGCGACAACAATCTCAACGTCACCGCCGACGAGTGTCTCGAAGCCGTGCGCGTGGTCAACGAAGAAGGCGGGTGGCGTCCCGGCGAAGAGCCCGGAAGCGGCCCCTCGACGGGTGCGGACGCCGCGAATCGCCTGCCGAAACTGCTGCCCGGAATCAACCTCGTCCACGGGCTCAAGGGCGAGCGCGAGGAGACGTTCGAGCACAACAAGAACTTCCTCCACCGCGTCTACGACGAGGGGTTGATGCTCCGCCGGGTGAACATCCGGCAGGTGATGGCCTTCGCGGGGACAGACATGTCCGACACCGGCGCCGAGATCGCCCGCGATCACAAGAAGATGTTCAAGCAGTACAAACGCGAAGTCCGCGAGGAGATCGACAACCCGATGCTCCAGCGCCTCGCGCCGCCGGGCACCCGACTGCCCGACGTGCATCTGGAGTATCATCAGGACGGCAAGACGTTCGGCCGCCAGTTGGGTACCTACCCGCTGCTCGTCGGCATTCCCGGCGAACTCGAACTCGGCCGAACGATCGATGTCGCGGTCGTCGACCACGGCTACCGGTCGGTCACGGGCGTTCCCCACCCGCTGGATCTCAACGACGCCTCGATGGACGAACTCACCGCGATCCCGGGCATCGGCAAACAGCGCGCCGGCGACATCGTCGTCAATCGCCCCTACGAATCGCCCGACGAGATCGAGGCCGATGTCGACCTGACGGCGTTTGCGACGGCGGGGCGGCCGGGCGATGCGGACTGATCGAAGCGTCGACCGGTGTTCGTTTGAATCGGATTTTTCCTGCTAGTGGCGTCCCGCCATGGTGGTGATCCATCGAATTATCCGCCGTCTACGGCGAAAACGGCCGTGCGAACTGTCGACAGTTCTATTATGGATGGCTCCAACGGTCGACACGGAGGCATCTGACCTTGGAGATATCTGATAAACTGCTGTGTCTGTTCAGCGCCGAGGTATCAGTCGACGACGACAACTACGTCGTCGAGATTCCCCGACGCGAGGTCGAGACGGGCGACATCGACCCCGGAGACACCTACCGAGTCGCGCTCATCTCTCGTGACGTCGAAGAGGCCGACGAGGAGCCGGCAACCGCCAGCGCCCCGTCTGAACCACAACCCCCGGTCGAGATCGGCGAGACGCGCTACGTCGAGATCGAGGACATCGGCAAGCAGGGCGACGGCATCGCCCGCGTCGAGCGGGGCTACGTGATCATCGTCCCCGGCGCCGAGGTCGGCGAGCGCGTCAAAGTCGAGGTCACCGAAGTGAAATCGAACTTCGCCGTCGGCGAAGTGATCGAAGAAACCTTCTGAATCGGTTCTCCGGCGGCATCACCGCCCGCCGTTACCCCGCGACAGCAGTCACTCGATGAGCGTGCCGTCGTCGGTTTTCGCCCCTTCGGAGTCGTGGACGACGACCCGATCGTCGGCGTCGACCGGCCGGTACTCGTCGCGCACGTCGATCGCCTCTTCGAGTTCCGTGATCGCCCGTTCTTTGAGCGTCGCCGCGAGTGCTTCGGCGTCACTGCGAGAAATATCTCGGCCCAGTCCCTCGCACTCGTGGGCTCGGACCATTCCCGACTCGTCGACGGCCTCGCCCATCGGCTGGCTCGTGCCCGCCAGCGCGACGCTGAAGGGGTAGGTTGCACAGATTAGCGGCCGGTCGCCGTGAATCGAGCAGGCGCCGACGCCGTCGTCGTCTTCCTCGTAAAACGTGCAGTCGCCACAGCCGTCAGTCTGGAGCGCCCACTCGAACGTCTGGCCGGTTCGGTCGCTGGTCTCCTCGTCGGCGTCGAGGCCATACGGCATCGGCCGCGCAACGTCGCGCCAGTCGTACTCCTCGTCGTGTTCCGACTGAATCTCCCGGACTTCGTCGGGGAACACCGTCGCCGTGTGTGGGTCGTCGTCCTCGGCCTTGCAGCAGGACCCACAGCGGGTACACTCGAAGCCGATCGACTCGATGGCGTCGGCCAGATCGGCCACGTCGAGATCTCGGGCGCGGTCGAGTTCGGCTTCGAGCGATTCCATGCGAGTACGGAGCGGGCCCGCGGGCAAAAGCGTCGCGCTGTCGTCCCGATTCCGTCGGCGAAACCAACTTTTGTCTACCCTCCTGAGGGGACGCATGGTCGTTCCCTTGGCGATGGGCTGGCGACACTTGCTGTTCGAGAACTGGCCGATCGACCCCGACGTGATGGACGCCCACCTACCGGATGCGCTGGCGCCGGACACGTACGATGGATCGGCGTGGCTCTCGGTCGTCCCGTTTACCAACGTCGCCGTCCGACCCAAAGGAGTCCCCGAGGCGTTCGGCATCCGGCTCCCGGAACTCAACCTCAGGACGTACGTCACGCGAGACGGCGTTCCCAGCGTCTACTTTTTCAGCCTCGATGCACAGGGGCTCACGAGCGTGCTCGGCGCGCGGGTCTTCCAACACCTACCGTACTACTATGCGCGGATCTCGCTGGAGTGTGCGGACGGCCGTGTGGCGTTTCGCAGCCGTCGGAAACACCCCGGAGCACGCCCTGTTCACTTCGAGGGGCGATACTGGCCGACCGGCGAACCGTTTTCGGCGCCCGAGGACCCGCTCGCGGAGTTCTTGGTCGAACGCTACCGATTTTACACGGAGGCCCAAGACGGCTCGATTCGCTACAGCGATGTCAGCCATCCGCCGTGGACGCTGTACCCGGCCGCCACCGAAATCGAGACGAACACGCTGCTGTCGGCACACGGGTTCGCTGAACCGGACACAGAACCGGTGTGCTACTACAGCCCGGGACTGGATGTGACCGCCTCCCGGAGCCAGCAGGAGTGACCCCGGGTGCGATCGGGGGGTTGCCCCCGGTCACTCCTCGATCGGCCGGGCGCGCTCGCCGTCCCAGTCGAGCGCGTCCTCGACTGCCAGCTTCTCCAGATGCGCGATCACGGCCCGCCGAGCAAGGTCACGGACGCCGGAGAGATCTTTGTCGTAGGCCGCCTCCACGACGGCGTCGGGCGTCGTCGCTCCGTCGCGGACGGCCGCCAGCACGCGGCGCTCGCGGTCGAGTCGGTGGTCGACGAGTCGGGAGAGGACGGCCGCCGGGTCGGTGATCGGCGGGCCGTGCCCAGGCAGCAGTGCTTCTGGTGCCCGCGCGTGCAGCCGCCGGAGCGCGGTGAGATACCCGCGCATGTCGCCGTCCGGCGAGCCGACGAACACGCTCCCCTCAGCGACGGCGAGGTCACCGACCAACATCTGATCGTCCTCGCTCGACGCCGCGGCGTCCGCGGCGTCCCGGACGGTCAGCGCGATGTGATCCGGCGCGTGGCCCGGCGTCGCCGTTACCGAGATGTCGAGGCCGCCAGTCGAAATTGTGTCTCCGTTGCGCAGGGTCGCGTCCGGCGTCACGCCGGTCGCCCGCTCGAACCGATCCTCGTAGCCCGCTCGCGCGTACACGTCAAGGTCGTATTCTGCGGCGTACTGTTCGAGAGCGCCGACGTGGTCGGGGTGGGCGTGGGTGACCAGCACCGCGTTGGGCGAGCGCTGATCGAGGCGGGCATCGAGGTCGGACGATCGTCCAGCGGGATCGACGAGCACTGCGTCGGACGTGCCGATCACGTACGCGTTCGTGGTGCCGGTCGGTACGGCGTCCGAAACGGGAAGAACGACGCGAGCGATCGGGTCCATGGCCGGTGAGTACCGGGTGGGAGAATAAAAAGACCAGCAGCAGAACGGTCAGTTATGTAGGAAGTACACCTGTTTGCGGGCGTCACGGAAGCTGTATCGGGAGCCGACGAGGCCGACCTCTTCGAGCCGGTTCAGGGCGTATCGAACTGTGCGGTCGGGCAGCAACGATTCCTCGGCGAGCTGGCCCTGCGAGAGGGGCGCATCGGTTTCGAGAACCTTGGCGATCAGCTTCGCGCTGGGCGGGAGTTCGCGCAGCCGATCGCGGTACTCGGTGTCCGAAAGCGGTTCCTCTACCCTGTCAGCGCGTTCCTCGCCGGTGGTCGTGCTCATACTGAGCGGTGGTCCGTCACCGATGGTAAAACTTGGCTATATGGGGATTGAAACAATTGAGAGAATATATAGTGTATATATAGCATACCTATTTTGTGGTGGTGCTTGCCGTCGCAGGGAGTCAGCACACGATCGACGAGCCCCAACCGGTCGGCGACCATGCTGTGTCCGCACATTTTGGACTCGTCGCGTGGCGTGTGGCGTCGCAGCGGCGGGTACAGAGTAGACGAACGTCCAGTTTCGGACGCCACACGATGCCGGACTCGCTGCCGGGACCTGCTCCGGCCGGTGACGGGAGTAGAACCACACGCAGATGGGCGCACCGCGATGGACGATTCCCGGCGAAGCGAACGCCACGATCGGTTCAACGTTTGACGAATCGTTTCCAGTATCGTTTTATCCCCGGGGCAGGTAGCAAATCTCAGCGTGAAGGGCCAGGAGTGGTATCAGGCGACCGATGTCGCCCAAGAGTACGACGACAAGCGGTTTTCCCGCGGCGGTCGACTGATCGACCGGCGCGAAAAGGAGGCCGTACTGGACGCGATCGGTCCCGTCGACGGGAAAGACGTCCTCGAAATCGCCTGTGGAACCGGTCGGTTCACCGCGATGCTCGCCGAGCGCGGCGCCGACGTTGTCGGGCTCGACATCTCCGCCGAGATGCTCGCTGAGGCCCGCCAGAAGGCCAAGGCCAGCGGCGTCGGTGACGCCGTCGAGTTCCTGCGCGGCGACGCCGGCCGACTCCCCTTCGAGGATGACGAGTTCGACGCCGTCATCGCGATGCGATTTTTCCACCTCGCGGACACGCCGGCAGCCTATCTGGATGAACTCCAGCGAGTGTCCCGCGATCAGGTGATGTTCGACACGTTCAAGCGCTATAGCACGCGAAGCATCTACAACTGGGCGCTTCCGATGGGATCGCGGCTGTACTCCCGGTCGGAGGTCGAGTCGCTGATCGACGGCGCCGGCCTCGAACTCGTCGAGGATTCCCACGATTTCGTCCTGCCGTACGGCTTCTACCGGAAGATCCCGGACAGCATCGCCAGCACCCTCCGATCGATCGACACGACGCTCGGCGTCGGACCGGGTGGCGACGCCATCGCGTCGGTCTCGTACTGGTCGGCGAGCGTCGAGTGACCGGCGCGGTCGGTCGGGACGCTTTTAACCTTTGCCGGAAATATCGGGGTGTATGGACCTCTCGGTAGTGGTCCCCACGTTGAACGCCCGGGAACAGCTGGCCGGGTGTCTCGACGCCCTGACGGAACACGCCCCCGACGACGAGGTGATCGTCGTCAACGGGCCCTCGTCGGACGGGACCACCGGGATGGTTCGAGAGCGCGGCGATGTCGACGTGCTCGTCGAACTGTCCGATCGGAACGTCAACGTCTCGCGCAACGCCGGGATCGAGGTCGCAACCGGCGACGCCGTGGCGTTCGTCCACGACGAGCTTGCGGTCGAGCCGTCGTGGCGCGAGGCCGTTGCCGAGTCGCTCGCCGGCGGCGCCAGCGTCGTTACGGGGCCGACCCATCGGACGCTCCGCGCGGGCATGACGACCGAGAACGAAACTTCGAACACCGTCGCCGGCCGCGAGGTCGCGTTTTTCAACGGTGGCAACGTCGCCTTCGCACGCCCCGCGATCGAGGCGCTGGACGGCTTCGACGAGTATCTCGAAACCGAGGGAGCACGCGACGCCTCACATCGACTCGCCGCACTGGACTACGACGTGTGCTGGAACGACGAGATGGGCGTTCGCGGCGAGTACGGTACCGACGGCGGGCGTCCTCAACAGGAGTTCGGCGCGAAGTACCGATCGCTTTCGTATCAGCTTGCAAAGAACTACGGACTCCGCCCGACAGTCGCTCGATCGACGGTTGCGTCCGCGATCCGAGACTCGCTGTCGGCCGCCCGCGAAGTGACCCGCGGCGACGTGACGCCGACAGCGTGGTTGGGAACGGGCCGGGAAGTCGTATCGAGCATCGCCAGCGGCGTCGCCGCGGGACTTCGTGCTCGCCGAGACGACGAGACGTGTCGCCGGAACCCCAACGGCGTCTCGACGCGTCACGATCGGGCCGTCCGACGATACGACTGGCGCTGAGTCGACGGTTGATGCGTCCCGCTAGCCGCCGTCGGGGCCGAGGGCATCGACGACGCGCTCGGAATTCTTGCTGAACACGCGCCGAAGCTTATCCTCCGACACGTCGAGCGTCAGCATCTCCATGACGGCGACGTTCGGGTGGGTCTCGGGGGCGCCGCTGCCAAAGAGCACGCGGTCGGGATGTTCGAGCAGCGCGCGCTCTAGAAGATCGCGGAATCGGACGTAGCTCGTGTCGAGATAACAGTCGTCGTGGGCCGCGAGCACGTCGATCGCGTCGGCCATCAGGTCGCGGTTCAGCGGGTAACCACCGAAGTGCGCGAGGATCACCGGGAACGAGTAGCTAAGTAGCGAATCGGCGACCGCGGCCGGCGGGAATCCCTCGCCGCCGTGGACCAGCACGGGAAGCCCGACGTCTTCGAGCTCCGCCAACACGTCCTCGTCCGGGAGCCCGTCGCGTGCCGGATCGAGCTTGAACCCGTGGAACCGATCGTCGTAGGCGTACTTCTCGATGTCTTCGGGCGCCGTGTGATGGTCCTTGCGTGACGCCGTGAGGTTACGCAGTTGCGAGGTCGCACCCTCACCCGGATCCCGTGGACCGTTGATCCGCGCGAACGCGATGAACGGTCGTTCGACGCTCATCCGGGCGACGGCGTTGTTCGCCCGCAGGTAGTCCGTCCCGGCGCGGTGGCCGGGGAACACGACCGATCGGACCACGCCGGCTTGGTGCATCTCGCGCTCTAAGGTGTCGGGCGTGATCGACCGACCGGTCGTCGCTCCTTCCTCGGCGTCCAGCCGGGCGTGCACGTCGACCACCCGGAACCGGTGCTCCAGTTCCAGCATCGGCCTACCGTTTCTGGTCGCGGTATTTTTCGTTACCGGTTCGGCCAGTGCCGCGGCGCTACAACCCGGTCGTCGACGACCCCCGATCGGCGCCTCGTCGCCGAAAGCCCGCGAGGGCGACGGGGACGCGTCGGCGTCACCAGCAACATTTATATTGAACCGCTAAGTACAGTTTACCGAACACATGGCAGACAACGCTTCACAGCGGCGCATGGGTGGACAGCCGCTCTTCATTCTGAGCGAGGACAGCCAGCGAACGTCGGGCAAGGACGCACAGCAGTCCAACATCACCGCCGGAAAGGCAATCAGCGAGGCCGTACGCACGACGCTCGGCCCCCGCGGGATGGACAAGATGCTCGTCTCCGACTCGGGCGACGTCGTGATCACCAACGACGGCGCGACGATCCTCCAAGAGATGGACATCGAGCATCCCGCCGCCGACATGATCGTCGAGGTCGCCGAGACACAGGAGGACGAAGTCGGCGACGGAACGACGACGGCGGCGATTCTCGCGGGCCAGCTGCTCGCCCAAGCCGAGGACCTCTTCGAGGACGACGTGCACGCGACGACGATCGTCGAGGGGTATCACGAGGCCGCCGAGCTCGCCCACGACGCCGTCGACGAGCTCGCACTGGAGGGCGAAGTCGACGAGGACCTGCTTCACTCGGTCGCCGAGTCCAGCATGACCGGCAAGGGCACCGGCGGCGTCACCGCCGAGTCGCTGGCCCGCTCGGTCGTCGACGCCGTCGAACACGTCCGTAGCGACGCCGGCGTCGACCGGGACAGCATCACGCTCCAGACGCAGGTCGGCGCAAGCTCCAGCGCGACCGAGCTCGTCGAGGGTATCCTCGTCGACGAGGAGCCGGTCCACGAGCAGATGCCCGGCGACGTCGAGGACGCCGACATCGCCCTGCTCGACGTCGAACTCGGCGTCCGCACCGGCGACGTCGACGCCGAGTACAGCGTCGACAGCGTCGACCAGCTCACCGCCGCGATGGACGCCGAAGAAGAAGAGCTCAAGGAGGCCGCTCAGTCCGTCGCCGACTCGGGCGCCGACGTGGTCTTCACGACCGACGACGTCGACGGTCGCGTCGCCTCCACGCTCGCCGACGAGGGCGTGCTCGTCTTCGAGAACCTTTCCGACGACGACATCCGTGGCATCGCCAGCGCGACGGGCGCCCGCCGCGTCGGCGCGCTCGATGATCTCGACGCCGAGGAGTTCGGCAGCGCCGACCGCGTCCGCACCGAGACCTACGGCGGCGACGAACTCGTGTTCATCGAGGGCGGCGCTGCAGCCGAGTCGGTCACGCTGTTCGTCCGCGGCGGCACCGAGCACGTCGTCGACGAACTCGAACGCGCCATCAAGGACGCGCTCGACGTCGTCACCGCGGCGGCCGACACCGACAGCGTCGTCCCCGGCGCCGGCGCCGCCGAAATCGCAATCGCAGACCGCGTCCGCGCCGAGTCCGCCGGCGTCTCCGGGCGCAAACAGCTCGCCGTCGAGGCCTTCGCCGACGCGCTCGACGCCATCCCGCGCACGCTCGCCGAGAACTCCGGGCTCGACCCCATCGACGCGCTGGTCGACCTGCGCTCCGAGCACGAAGCCGAGGGCCGGGCCGGCCTGATCGTCGACGGCCAGACCCGCGAGGTCGGTGACCCCGTCGAGCACGGCACCGTCGACCCCGCCGCCGTCAAGCACGAAGCCGTCGAGTCGGCCACCGAGGCCGCGACGCTGATCGCCCGGATCGACGACGTTATCGCTGCTGAGTAAACGGCCGCCCGTTTCAGCGAGACTGATTTCCACCTTTTTCGATCAGTTGGTCTGATTGGTTACGACGAACACTTTTCAGCTATCCGCCACAAGATCAAGTCATGACTGAACGGGATATCGACCGTAGCGATGCAATCGAAGTTCTTGAAGGCTATATCGACGAGGTGTCGCGGCGTCCCGACGCAGACGACCTCTCGCCGGTAGATCTAAAACGCGATTGGGCGTCGGACCTATAGCTGTGTGTCCATCTTGAGCCGCCGCACCTCGTACCCCCGCGACTCGTAGACCTTCCTTGCGGTCTCGTTGTCCGCGTTCACCGAGAGCGTCACGTACTCACAGTCTCGCTCGTCGGCCCACGTCTCGGCCCGGTCCAGCAACTCGCTGGCGAGTCCCTCACCTCGACGGTCCTGGTCGACGTACACTTCGTTGATCGTCGCTTCCGGACCGCGCGCGAACACCACCGGCGTTTCGGCGTACGCGACGTGGGCGTACCCGACGATTTCTCCTTCGGCGTCGGCGACGAACGTCGCCGCGTCGTCGTCCAGTAGCTGCGTCCGTCGGTAGGCGACGGCGTCGCGGTGGACGTCCTCGGCGAGTTCGTTGTACTCGTCGAGGTCGGCCATCTCTCTGGCGAAGGGCAACCACACGTCGTCGACGAACGTCGCGATCTCGTCCTCGCGGAGGCGTCGAAACTCCATACCGCACGCTGGGCCCGCTGGCTACTGTTCGTTTCGGCCTTCGACTCCACACAGCCCAAATATAACTCGGTAGTATTAGCAAATTATATCAGTCGTAGCGATCGTCTCTCGGATGATGCCATTCAGTGAGGAACTGCTGGCCGACGGTGAACAGATCTGGCAAGCGCAGTACGACCACCCGTTCGTTCGGGAACTCGCCGAGGGCACGCTCGATCCCGCGGCGTTCGAGACGTGGGTGCGACAGGACTACCGATACCTGCTGGATTACGCCAGAACGCACGCCATCGCGGGGACGAAGGCCCGCGAGGAGTCGACGATGGCCCACCTGCTCGGCGTCGCCGAGCGCATCCTCAACGAGGAGATGGATCTCCACCGGGAGTTCGCCGCCGAGTACGGCTTGGCGCCCGAAGACCTCGAAGCCACGGCGAAAGCCCCCACGTGTGTCGCCTACACGAACTTCCTCGTGCGAACCGCCCACGAGGGGAGCCTCGCCGAGATCGCGGCGGCAATCTACCCCTGCGCGCAGGGGTATCTCGACGTGGCTGAGCGCATGGCCGAAATTCAGGGCGACGCCGACCATCGGTACACGCCCTTCATCGAG